>DASSIT010000071.1:0-125978 GCA_035691545.1 Pseudolabrys sp.
CAGCTCGGCATCGAGCGCGGCGAAGCGGGCGAGTACATCAAGAAATATTTTGAGCGCTTCCCAGGCATCCGCGACTACATGGACGAGACGCGCGAGTTTTGCCGCGAGCATGGATACGTGCTCACGCTGTTTGGCCGCAAATGCCATTATCCGGACATCAAGAACAGCAACCCCTCGATCCGCGCATTCAATGAGCGCGCGGCCATCAACGCTCGCCTGCAGGGCACCGCTGCCGACATCATACGCCGCGCCATGATCCGTATTGAACCGGAGCTCGATCATGCCAAGCTCGGCGCGCAAATGCTGCTCCAGGTACATGACGAACTGATATTCGAAGTCCCGGAGGCCGAGGCGCAAGATACCATGACAATCGTCAAAAGCGTGATGGAGGACGCTCCGCATCCGACCGTGTCATTGCACGTGCCATTACAGGTCGAAGCCCGCGCTGCCGACAATTGGGACGAGGCACACTGAGCGTCCTGGCGCCCCGCGCTCAAGGGCGCGGGCGCCTGCAAGCCTGCTCGAAGGACCGAATTTATCCCGATCACCGCCGTTTTTTTCGTCGCGCCTTCGCTGCGCCGCGGCGAGCGGCTGATTTTGCCTTGGCGGGTTTGGATACGGCCTTGGCCGGCAGCACGGCAATCGCCTCGATCTCGAACAGTGCACCGGGCCGGGCCAGCTGCGAAATTGCGACCGTGGTGCTTGCCGGCGGGGATGCCATGTTGAAATGATGATCGCGCACTTCGCGGAAAATCGAGATGTGCGACATGTCGACGAGATAGTTATTGATCTTGACTACGTCCTTGATGGTGGCGCCGGCGTCGGCAAGCGCGAGCTTGAGATTTTCAACGGCCTTGTTCGCCTGTGCACGAAAGTCGCCGGGCTCGCCCACCAGCTTGTTTTCCAGGTCGAGCCCAAGCTGCCCGGCAATGAAGATGAGTCGATTGGGTCCGGTTGCCTCAACCACGTAGGTGTAGCCAGGTGGCTTGGCGAGCGTATTGGGATTCGAAAATCGGATATTGGCGGCCATCGATATCCTCCCTGCGTTTTAGTCGACTGAACTCAGCGCTTTTTTGTCCGGCCCGTTCCTGGCCGCGAGGTGTCCTGCAAGAGGCCCAGGCTTTCGCCGAGCCACTTCGTTGTTGGAGCCTGGATAAGGATCGTCATCAAAATGGCAATAAAAGTGACCGAGGCGATGATCTGAGAACCAGGTGCCTTCATTCCAAGCAAAAGACCGGCAAGTGCGGCAGGTATGACGCCGGTCTCGCGCGTCCAGCACATGAAGAGCATCTCGTTGAAGCTCCACCTGGCGCGCCGGTCCGGCAACGCGCACAGGAAAACGGCCAGCGGCCGCGCGACCAGCATGAAAATTGCCACAACGATGATGCCTCCAAGCCAATACTGGCCCATGAGCTGAAAGTCGACCTGCGATCCAAGCAACAGGAATATGAACAGCCGCATGATGAAGGCGGTCGTGATCACAAATTCGTCGAGCTTTTGCGCCTCGGCCGCGCGCATCTTGAATCCGAACGCGTCTTTGTTCCCCATTACGATGCCGAATACGAAAACGGCCATGAAGCCGCTGGCTTGCAAGTCGTCGGCCGCAAAATAGGCACCAATGACTGCAACCAGCGTTACGACCGGTGCATATTCCGCGAGGAATGCCCACCGCTCGTGCGCAATCAGCAATGCAGCGAGATAGCCAAGCACGGCGCCTGCGATGATTCCGATTACTGCCTGCTTGATTAGGTCGAATAACGACGCGGCAATCGAGAATTCACCTGTGCCCATGGCGATGGTCAGTACGCCAACGGTGACAATCGCGCCGGTCGCATCATTAAATGCCGACTCGCTCATTACAGTCTGAGCAACGCGGTCGCGGATTTTGACCTGACGAAAAATTGGAACCAGCGTCGCCGGATCAGTTGAAGCGATGGCCGAGCCCAGGAGAAGGGCAACAATCCAGGGAACGCCAAGTACAGCGTGCGCGGCAAGAGCGGTTACAGCCGCCGTGATCAAAACGCCGATTGTCGCCAGCACGACAATTGTAATCCAGACCTTCCGCAAGACCTCGAACCGCAGCGATGCACCCCCATCAAAGAGGATGTAGCTCGCGCCAAATAGCAGAATGATCTGATAGAGCGCCGAGTCGGATCTGATATTGATCAGCCCGAGCGCTTCGGGCCCGATTGCCATTCCGACCACCAGAAATAGGGCGATATCCGGAATCTTGATTTTCTGAGCCACGAAGCCGGTGAAGGTGCCCACGGCGAGAATGAGACCTGCGGCAAGCAAAGTGTGTTTGGCTATCTCGATTGCAGGTGACGCTTCCACTCAACCCCCCCCTGGACCTCGATACAGGTCACGTCACATAGACGTTTTTTGTTTTTTTAACCGCACGATGCTGCCCGACACCCCGCAAAATGACAAGGTACTGGCGGTAACGCGGCCGCGGAAAATAGCCTATTTTGCGATGTAATCATCGACCTGGATCGGGGCTTGACCCGAGAGCCGCCTTGGGCAAATTCACTCCGCACTATGGACCGCATTATGCGAAAAACGGCGTTTGCCCTGGCGTTACTTTTGCTCGGCACGGACTATATCGGGCTGGCTTCCGCCGCCACCTGCCAGAACGCGGGCAGCTACGAACGCTGGCTCGAGGACTTCAAGAAGGAAGCCGCCGCGCAAGGCATCTCGCCGCGCGTGATCGCGGCCGCGGCCCCGAGCATGACATTCGATGCCGCGATCATCCGCCGTGACCACGGTCAAAGCGTATTCAATCAAACCTTTTTGCAGTTTTCGGATCGCATGGTGGGCGGTCCGCGGATTCCAAACGGGCTCGCCAAGATCAAGCAACACGCCGCTTTGTTCGCACGCATCGAGGAAAAGTATGGAGTGCCGGCACCAGTGCTTACCGCGTTTTGGGGGCTCGAGAGCGACTTCGGGGGCAATTTCGGGAACTACAATATCTTGAGCGCGATCGCCACACTGGCCTACGACTGCCGTCGGCCTGATTTCTTCCGCCAGCAGTTGTTCGACGCGTTGCGTATCATCGAGCGCGGCGATCAACGCGTTGAAGACATGATCGGCGATTGGGCGGGCGAATTCGGCGGAATGCAGTTCACAGCTTCCGACTATCTCAAGAACGCGGTCGATTTTGACGGCGATGGCCGCCGCGACTTGATCCACAGCATTCCGGACACACTCGCTTCTGCGGCAAATTTCCTGGTCACACTTGGCTGGCAGCGAGGCCAGCCATGGCTGCAGGAAGTTCGCGTCCCGCCCAATCTGAATTGGCAGGAGGCCGACCTCAGTATCCAACATCCGCGCTCACAGTGGGTCGCATGGGGCGTGAAAGCCGCGCACGGATCGCTGCCGCCTGACAATTTGCCGGCGTCGCTCATTCTCCCTATGGGTCGGCATGGCCCGGCTTTTCTTGCCTATCCTAATTTCCAGGCGTTCCTCGGATGGAACTCGGCAATCGTCTATTCGACAACGGTTGCCTATTTCGCCACGCGCCTCGCGGGCGCGCCCGCCGTGGACCATTCCGGTGCAGCAAATGTCGTGCCGCTCTCAACGGCGCAGGTCATGGAATTGCAGCGCCTTCTCACCAAACGCGGCTATGAGGGAGCTGGCGAAGCGGACGGCAAGATCGGCAACGGAACCCGGGCGGCCACGAAAAAGGCGCAGATAAAGCTTGGCTTGCCGGCGGATTCCTATCCGACAGCCGAGTTGATAGAGCGCCTGCGAGCCGGCGAAAGCAGATCGAACCGCTAGGCTTTCCTGATTTTAATTCGCCGGCCATGCTTGCCTTTGTCAGGCGCGATATTGGCGCGTCCGTAAGCCGCTGGACGGACGGGTGAATTACCGAACCTTCATCTGCGATCACTTCCGCACGATCAAGCGCCGGATTCATGAACCTCAACTCGTTTAATCGGTTGAAGGACGGAACCGAGTTCCGCGCCGGTGGAGGACACAATGACAAAATGGAAACGCACAGTAGCACTTGCGGTTGTGCTGGCGGCGACCGCACCGGTTGCTGCTGGCGCGCAGGATCAAAAAGGTAAACCAGGAGGCGCCCCGGCGCGGGCAGCGCCGGCGGTTCACGCTGCACCTCACATTGCCGCGCCTCACATTGCCGCGCCGCGCATGGCAACGCCACGAATGTCAACGCCACATTTTGCGCCGCACATTGCTGCGCCGCGCACCACGACGCCCCATATCGTCCAGCAGCGCGCGGCAAGCCGTCAATTTCGATCGCAAGCGATCGTCAATCACACCGCGCAGCAGCAGCAATTGCGCGCCATGCGGCAACGGCACGTTCCCGCCGCGCAGGCCCACGTCAACATCCAGGCGCAGCGGAAGGTGCAAATCAATACGCAGAAACAACTGCGCGTCGAGCGCACACTACGGCGCCGTGAGGACCGCGAATTGCGTCATCTTCCGGTGGCTCAGCGCGCGGCCCGTCGCGAGCAGATCCGCAATGCGCGCGAGCAGCGTGCCCTGAATCGGCAGCAGCTCGCGCAGCCCAATGCGTTGCAGGCAAAGCCAGACGCTAATCTTCGTGCGTTGCGCGCAAATCGGCGCAACGGCACGGGGCGCGTGACACGTGACGCCGCGCGTCAGGGCCGCTTCGCCTCACGATTTGCCTCTCAAGCCGCGGGATTGAACGCGCGTAACCGCTTCGATCGTTCCGTTGCGCGCCACGCGTGGCGGCGCGGCCACCGGGCGGCCTTTGTTGCCTGGTATGGGCCCGTGTTCTGGCCTTATGCATATGCCGACATCTTCGACTACACGTTCTGGCCGTACGGCTATGACGACGGTTTCTGGGCTTATGCCTATGACGACTTCTTCGACGGCGTATTCTGGGGCGAATACGGCCCGCCGCAGGACTATGCATACGCGTCGCCGTCGAGCAGCGCATCAGCACCACAGCCGACCTACTCCGCCGTGCAAGCACTGTGCAAGCAGCCCGGTGGCGGAATCACTGCGTGGCCGTTCGCAGACATCGAACGAAAGGTCGGCCTCAATGCCGATCAGCGTCAACTCCTCGGCGATGTCCGTAAGGCAAGCCAGGACGCCGCTTCGGCCTTCAAAGTGTCGTGTCCGTCGGAGGATGCATTCCCGCTGACGCCTCCGGGCCGCCTCTCGGCAATGACCGCGCGACTCGACGCAACGCTGCAGGCCGTACAAACGGTGCGGCCGGCATTGGAGAAATTCTACGATTCGCTCAGCGACGAGCAGAAAGAACGCTTCAACGAACTCGGGCCCAAGAACACGGCCGTGAATGCCGAGGCGCGAGAGGCATCGCAAGCGGCCGAAGCGTGCAAGCAACCCAAGCAAGGACTTTCGAATCTGCCGATCGAAAAGATCGAGGATGTGATCAATCCGACGGATGCGCAGGAAGCCGAGCTAAACAAGCTTCAGGATGCGACCTCCAAGGCGGTATCCATCATGCAAGGCGCCTGCCCCGACGAGACGCCGGTCACGCCTCCGGGCCGTCTCGACGTTATGGAAAAACGCCTGCAGGCCATGATCGATGCGGCCAAGGCCGTGAAGCCGGCGCTGGAGAGCTTCTACGCGTCGCTCACCAATGAGCAGAAGGCACGCTTCAACCGGATCGGGCAGCAACTGTCGCGAGTGGATGGCTGATTGGAGCGGACAAAAAGAAAGGGCGGCCGCGGTGGCCGCCTTTTATCTATTTGCTATCTATTTACCGCGCTCAGGGCGGCCGTTTTTATTGTGACAGCAACCGCAGAAGCAGTCGCCGGCCTTCACTCGGCCGCGATGCGCACTTCCGGTGCCGCCGCCTTGATGTCCGGAGTGACGTGCTTCTCGAATTTGGCAAAGTTCTTCTGGAACATGTCAACGAGATCGCGCGCCGTCTTGTCGAACTCGGCCTTGTCCTTCCAGGTCTTGAACGGATTGAGCAAGTGCGGTTCGACGCCTGGCACCGACGTCGGCACCGAGAAGCCGAAATAGGGATCGGTGCGGAAGTCGGCATTCTTGAGCGATCCGTCGAGTGCGGCCGTCAGCAGCGTGCGCGTCGCCTTGATCGGCATGCGCCGGCCAACACCGTATTTGCCGCCGGTCCATCCAGAATTGACGAGCCAGACGTCGACATTGTTCCTGTTGATGTAATCGCGAAGCAGGTCGGCATAAACCGACGGGTGCCGTGGAAGGAAAGGCGCACCAAAGCACGTTGAGAACTCGGGCTGCACGCCGACAAGACCCTTCTCGGTACCCGCAACCTTCGCGGTATAGCCGGAAAGGAAATGATACATCGCCTGCGTCGGCGTGAGCTTGGCAATCGGCGGCATGACGCCATAGGCATCAGCCGTAAGAAAGATGATGTTCTTAGGGTGGCCGGCGCGACCGGAGCGCGAAGCATTCGGAATGAAATCGAGCGGATAGGCCGAGCGTGTGTTCTCGGTTTTCGATCCATCGTCATAATCCGGCACGCGCGTGACCGGATCGAACGCCACGTTTTCAAGTACGGCACCGAAGCGGTTTGTAGCATTCCAGATCATCGGCTCCGCTTCTTGCGAGAGCTTGATGGTCTTGGCATAGCAGCCGCCCTCGAAATTGAAGATACCGTCGGGACCCCACCCGTGCTCATCGTCGCCGATCAGAATGCGGCTCGGGTCGGCCGACAGCGTCGTCTTGCCGGTGCCCGAGAGGCCGAAGAAGAGCGCGCTCTCGCCGTCGTGGCTGACGTTCGCCGAACAATGCATTGGCACCACGTTCTGCGCCGGCAGATAGAAGTTGAGCGTCGTGAATACCGACTTCTTCATCTCACCGGCGTAGGACGAGCCGCAGATCAGCACAATCTTGCGCGTGAAATCGATCGCCACCATGGTGTCGGAGCCGTCGCGGCCGCCATGACGCTTGGCGTCCGGCTTGAACGAGGGCAAGTCGACAATCGTGAGCTGCGGAACGAAACCAGCGAGTTCCTTAAGTTCGGGACGAATCAGTAATTGGCGAATGAACAGGGAGTGCCAGGCGAGTTCGGTAAAGACTCGGACTTTGATGCGGTAGGTATGGTCGGCGCCGCCATAGAGATCTTGCGCGAACAGCTTCTTGCCCTTGCAGTGTGCCTGGAAGTCGGCGAGCAAATTGTCGAAATTCTCGCGCGTCATCTTGCGATTGCCGTCCCACCACACGGAATCCCGGGTGAGATCATCGACTACCGTGTGCTTGTCTTTCGGGCTACGGCCGGTGTGATGACCGGTCTCGGCGCAGAGCGCTCCGCCTACGACCAGCAAAGCTTCGCCGGCGGCGATGGCGTATTCGTAGAGCGTCGGCTCTGTCAGGTTCCAGTGGACTGCGGCGAGATTTTTGAAGCCAAATTTATCGGCGCCATACGCACCGTTCCGCACACCCTGCTCTTGCACGTGAATTCCTCCCAACTCAGCCGCTTTATGGTGAAGCACTCGCGGGTCCTTCGGTCCCGCAGCGGCATATTACGACGTTAGTATAGCCCCTCGGTCAGAGGCGCGCGACCATAGTCACGAGCAATGCTAATGCCAAGAACAAATGCCATGCAAAAGGGGCAATCGGCATTGCGCTGCATCAAATGCGTTAACGACGCGCGGGCTGTCGATCAGCATCTGATGTTTAATACGTCAGCCGTCCACCAGTCGCCGCGCAATCATTCAATTTTTGCGGGCCTTTTCAGCCAGGTCTTTAAGCATGGCGCGCAACAGACCTGGTGCGGTAACGCGCTGGGGAAACGGCAACCGCAACGCCGTTCGACCTTTCTGCAATTCTAGGCCATCGGGATCGACCCCCACGCACCGCCATTCACCATCTTCCGCGCCAAGAAGCTTGGTCGCGTAAAGGCGACAGGCATCCGCGTGGCCACTGTTCATATGCTCGATCGCCGAGGCCTCGGATTCGACGAGAGCTTCTGCATCCGAGACTTCGGTAAGAATATGCTCCGGCCGGAGATCCACGATACGGCCAAATCCCGCGACAAGGTGGGCGCGCACGACTTCCATCCGGTAGAAGGAAAAGTCAGCAAAGTTCGCAAACACGACGGCATCTGGATGACGTCGTAAGTATGAGTCCGAGGCGGCAGCGCCGGAGATTTTCGCGCATGTCCCCATCAGCATCACGCGCGCGCCTTCCAACGGGTCATTTTCCTTGCGCTCATCGATCATCAACGACACGCGTTGATCTGCGAGGATGTTTTTCGTGTGCAGCGCCAAATTCGAGAGCAACATGAGCGGCGCGCCATCGATTGCCGTCGCCACGTTCACCAGCGAGCAATAGGGGTCACCTGAGCGAGGCATCAATGTCGCCAAGGCACCTGAACGCGCCTCGCGCAGCAGCTTCGTCGCGGACTGCCGGGGATTGAATTTGCTGCGGGATTCCATTTCCAGAGTGCTCGAATTGACTTTACGGGCCCAATGATACGGGCTTTTCCGTCCTCGGGCTTGAAATCGCTACCGAATCACATAGTTGTTGCAAAGAGGCCACATTTCAGACCCCGTTTATAGGGTTCAAAAAGCGCGGGACGTCACGCAAGAGGGGCTCATGCCGACAATCGCTCTCGTCGACGACGACCGCAATATCCTGACTTCCGTTTCGATGGCGCTCGAAGCGGAGGGTTACCGCATCATGACTTACACCGATGGCGCATCTGCGCTCGACGGTTTTAAGACGTCGCCACCGGATCTCGCCATCCTCGATATCAAGATGCCGCGCATGGACGGCATGGAGACTCTTCGCCGCCTGCGCCAGAAGACCGACATACCGGTGATCTTCCTCACGTCCAAGGATGAAGAGATAGATGAGCTGTTCGGACTCAAGATGGGAGCCGACGATTTCATCCGCAAACCGTTCTCACAACGTCTGCTGGTCGAACGCGTCAAAGCCGTGCTGCGCCGATCGAGCCCAAAAGACGGCTCGCCGGCTAAAGAGGTCGATTCAGCCAAGGTGCTGGAACGCGGGCTGCTTCGCATGGACCCTGAGCGTCATACCTGCACGTGGAAAGGCGAACCAGTCACTTTGACTGTGACTGAATTTTTGATCCTGCAGGCGCTCGCGACGCGGCCCGGCGTGGTGAAAAGCCGCAACGCGCTGATGGACGCAGCGTATGACGACCAAGTGTACGTGGACGATCGCACGATCGACAGCCACATCAAGCGATTGCGCAAGAAGTTCAAGGTCGTTGACGACGATTTTGAGATGATCGAGACGCTCTACGGCGTCGGCTACCGCTTTAAGGAATGACAAATCCTTAATGTTTCAGCCGATTTGGATGGCCTGACGGATCGTCCCCGCATGCGGTAAAGTCTCCGGGCCTGTTCGCACATGATCCCCAAAGCGCGTTTTCGGAACAAATCGTGCGTCAGTGAGAGGGCCCTAGGTCAAACCTGGCGGGATTGAACGACGTGCTTGATCGAACAGCGGAAGCTGTGACGCAGAAAGCCGAAGCGGAACGCCGGAGCGCCGTGACCTCGCATTCCGAGGCGAGGAACGAAAGCGCTGCGCGCCGGCTGATACGTTCGGCGTGGCAGTTCTTCGTTTCACAGAGCTTTTCAAGTCTCACGCGTCGCATCGTATTCCTCAATCTCGCGGGACTCGTCGCGCTGGTTACGGGGGTCCTCTATCTCTCGCAATTTCGCGCGGGGTTGATCGACGCGCGCGTGCAGAGCCTGCTCACCCAGAGCGAAATTATTGCCGGAGCAATTGCAGCATCGGCCACAGTCGAAACTGATTCCATTACCATCGATCCCGAACGGCTTCTTGAGCTGCAGGCCGGCGAGAGTTACGGGCCGGCTGACGATTCCCTGTCCGGCATCGAATTTCCCATCAATCCGGAGCGTGTGGCGCCCGTCCTGCGCCGACTGGTGTCGCCGACCAAGACGCGGGCGCGCATCTATGATCGTGACGGAGTCCTTATTCTTGACAGCCGGAATCTTTATGGGCGCGGCGACGTATTGCGGTTCGATCTGCCCCCGCCCAATGCGGAAAAACCCGGCCTGATGGAGCGAGCGTTCATCGCGCTGCGCCGCTGGTTCGGCCGCGGCGATCTTCCGCTCTACAATGAGCTCGGTCCCGAAAACGGAAAGGGCTACCAGGAAGTGGCGCAGGCGCTCAACGGCGCGCACGCCAGCATGGTGCGGGTCAACGACCGCGGCGAAGTCATCGTCTCGGTCGCCGTGCCGGTACAGCGCTTCCGCGCGGTGCGCGGCGTGTTGATGCTGTCGACGCAAGGGGCCGACATCGACGACATGGTCGAGGCTGAGCGTCTCGCCATCGTCAAGGTGTTCTTAGTTGCCGCCGGCGTGATGGTGGTCCTGTCGATGCTGCTTGCCGGCACCATAGCGGGCCCGGTGCGGCGGCTGGCCGACGGCGCCGAGCGCGTGCGCAGGCGCATCCGCACGCGTGTAGAAATTCCCGATTTCACGCGCCGGCGCGACGAAATTGGCGAACTGTCCGGCGCCCTGCGAGATATGACCGATGCGCTGTACACGCGCATCGAGGCGATCGAGAGCTTTGCTGCCGATGTAGCCCACGAGCTGCGCAATCCCCTCACCTCTTTGCGTTCAGCAGTGGAAACGTTGCCGGTTGCGAAGACCGAGCAAAGCCGGCAACGGCTGCTCGCGGTGATCGAACACGACGTAAAACGTCTCGACCGGCTGATATCGGATATTTCCGATGCGAGCCGCCTCGACGCCGAACTGCAGCGGCAGGAGGCGGCGCCCGTCGAACTTGCCAAACTGCTCGATGCGCTGGTCAAGGCGGCCAATGAGGTGCGCACCGACGACATTAAAGTGACGCTAGGCTTTGAAGGGAATCCGTTGTCGGATTTCAAGGTGCCCGGACACGACTCCCGGCTCGGGCAGGTCGTCAGCAATCTGGTCGACAATGCGCGCTCGTTCTCGCCACCCGGAGGCAGCGTGCGCATTACGTGCCGGCGCCTCAGGGACGAAATCGAGATTTTGGTGGATGACGATGGTCCGGGCATCAGGCCGGAAGCGCTCGATAAGATTTTCGAGCGATTCTACACCGATCGGCCTGAACAGGGCTTCGGTCAAAACTCGGGGCTCGGCTTGTCTATTTCGAAGCAGATCGTCGAAGCCCACGGAGGCACGATCCGCGTGGAAAATCGCCACGGCGCCGCTGCGGGCGGAGAACCGCCACCGGTCCTGGGCGCGCGCTTCGTGGTGCGCCTGCCGGCAAAGTGATGGCGCCCGATCCCACAATCCACGCTTGCGCAATCCTTGTCGGCCCAAAAGCCGCGCTGATCCGGGGGCCAGCCGGCTCCGGTAAATCGCAGCTGACGTGGGGCCTGCTTGAAGCCGCGTCACAACGGCTCCTGCCCTTTGCCCGGCTCGTTGCCGATGACCGCGCCCACCTGGAATGGCGCGCGGATCGGCTGCTGGTGCGGCCGGAGCCCTCCCTTGCGGGATTGATCGAGATCCACGGGCTCGGCATCCGGCGCGTCGCCTATGAGGCGGTGGCCACCGTTGGATTGATCATCGACCTGGCCGCGGTGGACGCCGCCAGACATCCAGCCGCATCGGCCTCGCAGGCCGTTCTCGGCGGAATTACGCTGACGCGGCTTGCTGTCGCAGCAGGAATGGCACCCCTGCCGCTGGTGTTGGCGGCCTTAAGCACAACCCCAGCCAGGTGATTGACCTGCCGCTAATAGTTGGGTTACCCCCGGCAGCCTCGAACCACTGAGAATATTAACTATAACGGGCCTAGGATCTCGCCGCCGAAAACGCATTTCCGAGCCCAGCTTTGGCCCCGTCTTTCCGCAGTGCAGCAGAACGCCTATATAGCGAAACGAGCCCTTGCAATGGGGCTTCAGATGGGCGTGAATGCGCGCCCTATCGTGCGGTGCAGCGAAGCGCCCGCGAGGAGTTAGGGATGATCGGCCTCGTACTTGTGACCCACGGGCGGCTCGCCATCGAGTTCCGCTCAGCGCTGGAGCATGTGGTTGGGCCTCAACGTCAAATCGAGGCAATTACGATCGGTCCCGATGACGATGTTGAGCAGTGCCGCAAAAATATTCTTGAGGCGGTAAAACGGGTGGACAGTGGTGAGGGTGTCGCCATCCTCACGGACATGTTCGGCGGCACGCCCTCGAACCTCGCCATCTCGGTCATGAGCCAGCCCAAGGTCGAGGTGTTGGCCGGTATCAACCTACCTATGCTGATCAAACTCGCCAAAATCCGCGAGATCTGCCCATTGCAGGATGCGGTCGCCGCCGCGCAGGAAGCCGGCCGCAAGTACTGCACGATCGCAAGCCGGGTGCTCAACGGTAAATGATCGCGCGCCCTTCAGCGGACGACACCCCGGTCGTGCGCGAGGTGGAGATCGTCAACAAGAAAGGCCTGCACGCTCGCGCGTCGGCTAAATTCGTGCAGACCGCCGAACAATTCGACGCAGCCATAACCGTCACGCGCGGCCACGAGACCGTCGGCGGCACATCGATCATGGGTTTGATGATGTTGGCCGCGGGCCCCGGGATTACTATCATCATCAAGGCCACCGGCAAGGATGCCGCAAAAGCCGTGGAGAAACTCTGCGAGCTGGTTGCCGGCGGGTTTGGCGAGGAAGATTAGGCGCACGGGCGGCAACCGGACCCCACTTCGAAAGAAATATTCCTGACTGTTCGCGGCGGGATTGCAAAATCTCCCGGTTTCACCCTCCCGGAAAATAACTTTCCCCGAAACGGAACACGTGCCTACAATTACGGCACGGGCGCGACGGACCGCTGCCCGTGATCCAAGGAGGCGTCCTTGCGCACGAAACCAACCCTCGCTTTCGACGAACATACCCAGGAAATGATCGACGGCATGATCGCCGCAGAGTCGCGCCAGCTTTCGCAGCGCAACGACGAGCGGGAAAAGTGCGACTGCAAAGACGGCATGTTTCCAGGCCGCACGCCAGCCAACCGCCGCGATTTTCTGTTTGCGGCCGGATCGGGCGCGGGTGCTGCAGCGGCTGCGCTTCTCGCCGGACCCGCTGGCGCGCAACAGGCGCCCGCCGGCGCCAAACATTTCGACGTGCCACCGGACCCGACCAGGGAGCAAGGCCGCGCGGTCGCCGCGGACGGAGGCTACGGTTCACGTTCGCAATTCGAGACCGAAGTGCGAATGCGCTTTCCGACGGCGAACGAAAATACGTCGTGGAGCTTTACTCCACTCGACAAGTCGCTGGGCAACCTCACGCCCTCCGGCCTGCACTTCGAACGCCATCATGGCGGCATCCCGACCATCGATCCGGCTAAACACATGCTTTATGTGCACGGCATGGTCGAAGGGCCGCGCAAGTTCACTATGGCCGACCTCAAGCGATTTCCGTCGGTGACGCGCAAGCATTTCATCGAGTGTTCCGGGAACGGGCTGACAGAATGGAACAAGCCGACCCTGAAAACGGTGCAGGGCACGCACGGTCTGCTCAGCACATCGGAATGGACGGGTGTGCAGTTCGCAACAATTGCCCGCGAGGTCGGACTCAAGGACGGCGGTACCTGGGTGCTCGCCGAAGGTTCAGACGCCGCAGTGATGACGCGCAGCATCCCGATGGAGAAAATGCTCAAGGATGCAATTCTCGCGTACGGGCAGAACGGTGAAGCGATCCGCCCCGAGCAGGGCTATCCGCTGCGGCTGCTGCTGCCGGGTTATGAGGGCAACACGCACATAAAGTGGCTGCGCCGCCTCGAGGTAAGCGACAAGCCGTTCATGACGCGCGAGGAAACATCCAAATACACCGACCTTCTCGCGAACGGCAAAGCCCGCCAATTCAGTTTCGACATGGAAGCAAAATCGGTGATCACATTCCCATCGGGCGAAATGAAACTTCCGGGTCCGGGCTTCTATAACATCAGCGGCCTCGCCTGGTCGGGGCGCGGCCGTGTGCAATCGGTCGACGTCTCGACCGACGGCGGCGCTACCTGGGTGCCGGCCCGCATCGAGTCGGTACCGGAACCGATTTGCACGGTGCGCTTCAGCCTGCCCTGGATGTGGAACGGTCAGCCCGCGGTCCTGCAAAGCCGATGCACCGACGAAACAGGCTACATCCAACCGACCCTCAAGCAGCTGGTCGCCATCCGCGGCTCAAACGGGCCGTTCGGCTCCATCTATCACCTCAATGCCATCCAAAGCTGGGGCGTTGCAGCCGACGGGAGCGTTACCAATGTGCACGCGTAATCTGACCCTGGCCGTTGCGATCACGGCGACGATCGCAATCGCGCAAGACGCCACCGCGCAGGTGGCCCGCTACGGTTTCGGCGCGTCGGCAACGACGGATGAATTGGCGAAGTTCTTCTCCATTCCGCCCGATGGCCGCGGACTTCCGCCGGGAAGCGGCAACGCCACAAAAGGCGCCCAGGTCTATGCCGGCACCTGCGCGGCTTGCCACGGCGAGAAGCTTGAGGGCAATCCGGCCAAAGGGATCGGCGGCGATAAACTGATTGGCGGCCGCGGCTCGCTTGCAAGCAAAGCGCCGGTGAAAACGGTAGAAAGCTACTGGCCCTATGCCACGACGCTGTTCGATTACGTCAAGCGCGCTATGCCCTTCAACGCGCCGGGCTCGCTCAGCAACGACGACGTCTATAGCGTAGTCGCCTACATCCTGTCGGAAGCGAAGATCATCAAGCCGACCGACACACTGGACGCCAAGACGCTGCCGAAAGTCGCGATGCCGAACAGGGACGGATTTGAGCCCGACCCGCGGCCGGAGGTTGAACTCTACCGCTGAAACTGGCGGCCGGAAGTGCTAAAACAAGCGCTTCCGGACAGGTTTCATTACATAAAGAATTCTTTATATATACGTTGCGGGGTCGTCGAAGGCCTGATATAGGCTCGCCCAACGCATTCATCCCGTTCGCATCTGTACAAGGATTGCCATGACTGCCGTCAAGCCGAAGGCCAAGACCGGCGACTACGTCGTCAAAGACATTTCACTCGCGGGCTGGGGCCGCAACGAAATCAATATCGCCGAGACCGAAATGCCCGGCCTGATGGCAACCCGGGAAGAATATGGCCCGCAGCAACCACTGCGTGGCGCCCGGATTGCTGGCTCGCTGCATATGACGATCCAGACGGCGGTGCTTATCGAGACGCTGACGCATCTCGGCGCAGATGTCCGCTGGGCATCTTGCAACATCTATTCAACGCAGGATCATGCCGCGGCCGCGGTCGCTGATGCGGGTGTCCCTGTCTTCGCCGTCAAGGGCGAGGGCCTAAAGGACTACTGGGACTACACGCACCGCATCTTCGAATGGCACGATGGCGGCACGCCAAACATGATTCTCGACGACGGCGGTGACGCCACGCTGCTCCTGCACCTCGGCATGCAGGCCGAGAGCAACGTCGATGTGCTCAAGCACCCCGGCAACGAGGAAGAGGAAGTACTGTTCGCCGCCATCAAGAAACGGCTGAAGGAACAGCCCGGCTGGTACACCAAGACCTGCAAGGCCATCAAAGGCGTCACCGAAGAGACCACGACTGGTGTGCATCGGCTGTACCAGATGGCCAAGGAAGGCCGGCTGATGTTCCCGGCAATCAACGTCAATGATTCGGTTACCAAGTCGAAATTCGACAATCTTTATGGCTGCCGTGAATCGCTTGTGGACGGAATCCGCCGCGGCACGGACGTCATGATGGCCGGCAAGGTGGCGATGGTGGCGGGTTTCGGTGATGTCGGAAAAGGCTCGGCAGCGTCACTGCGCCAGGCCGGATGCCGCGTGCTGGTATCCGAAATCGATCCCATCTGCGCGCTTCAGGCGGCGATGGAGGGCTACGAAGTCGTCACAATGGAGGATGCCGCGCCGCGCGCCGATATTTTCGTGACCGCGACCGGTAATGTGGACGTGATCACGCTCGACCACATGCGCAAGATGAAGCACCGGGCAATCGTCTGCAACATCGGCCACTTCGACAGCGAAATTCAGATCGCAACGCTGCGCAACATGAAATGGCATAACATCAAGCCGCAAGTCGACGAGGTCGAATTTCCCGACGGCAAGCGGATCATTCTTCTTTCGGAAGGACGGCTGGTAAATCTCGGCAATGCCATGGGCCACCCCAGCTTCGTGATGTCGTCGTCCTTCACCAACCAGACGCTGGCGCAGATCGAACTCTGGACCAATCCGGGCAAGTACAAGAACCAGGTCTACACATTGCCCAAGCATCTCGATGAGAAGGTCGCGCGCCTGCACCTCGACAAGATCGGGGTGAAGTTGACCAAGCTCTCCGACAAGCAGTCGGCCTATATCGGCGTGCCGCAAGCAGGCCCCTTCAAGGCGGACCACTACCGCTACTGAGCGCGAAGAAGCCTAGGGCGACTGCCCGCTCAATCCGGCGGAAGCAAATACGGCCAAATTGCTTTCACGAAAGCAGGCCTTGGGTCCCCGCTTTTGCGGGGAGAGGCGCAAAACGAGCTGCGACCGGCGCCTTGCTGCTTTCGAGTGCGGGTGTTATCTGCCGCGCCATGACGGCGTCATCAATCAACAATATCCGCAATTTCTCCATTGTCGCGCATATCGACCACGGCAAGTCTACCTTGGCCGATCGGCTAATTCAGCTCACGGGAGGGCTGGAGGCGCGCGAAATGAAGGAACAAGTGCTCGATTCGATGGATATCGAGCGTGAGCGCGGGATTACAATCAAGGCACAGACCGTGCGGCTCAACTACCGGGCGCGCGACGGAAAGGACTACATCCTCAACCTGATCGACACGCCCGGCCACGTCGACTTTGCCTATGAAGTCAACCGATCGCTCGCAGCCTGTGAGGGTTCGCTTCTCGTCGTGGACGCAAGTCAGGGCGTTGAGGCACAGACCCTCGCCAACGTGTATCAGGCCATCGACAACGGCCACGAGATTGTGCCGGTGCTCAACAAGGTCGATTTGCCCGCCGCTGAACCCGCCAAGGTCAAGCAGCAGATCGAGGACGTGATCGGACTCGACGCGTCAAACGCGATCGAGATTTCCGCCAAGACCGGCCTGAACGTGCCGGAAGTTCTCGAAGCGATCGTCACGCGGCTGCCGGCGCCGAAAGGCGACCGCGAGGCGACGCTAAAAGCACTGCTCGTCGATAGCTGGTACGACGTCTATCTCGGCGTGGTCGTCTTGGTGCGCATTGTCGACGGCGTGCTGAAAAAGGGCCAGCGCATCCGCATGATGGGCACGAACGCCGCCTACGACGTCGACCGCACCGGTGTCTTTACTCCGAAGCTGCAGCCGGTCGACGAATTGGGCCCCGGCGAGATCGGCATGCTCACAGCTTCGATCAAGGAAGTCGCCGACACCCGCGTCGGTGACACCATCACCGACGATCGCAAGCCGGTGGACAAGCCGCTGCCGGGCTTCCGCCCCGCCGTCCCGGTCGTGTTCTGCGGCCTGTTCCCAGTCGACGCTGCGCAATTCGAGGATCTGCGCGCGGCGATGGGCAAGTTGCGTCTCAACGATGCGAGCTTTTCCTACGAAATGGAAACGAGCGCCGCGCTTGGTTTCGGCTTCCGTTGCGGTTTTCTCGGATTGCTGCATCTGGAGATCATCCAGGAGCGACTGACGCGCGAATTCAATCTCGAGCTGATCGCGACGGCGCCATCGGTCATCTACAAGATCAAGCTGACCACCGGCAAGGAACTGGAGATCCATAATCCCGTCGACATGCCGGACCCGAACCATATCGAGGAAATGCAGGAGCCCTGGATCGAAGCGACGATCCTCACTCCAGATGAATATCTCGGCTCGGTGCTCAAACTCTGCCAGGACCGGCGCGGCGAACAGAAGGAGCTGACCTATGTCGGCAACCGCGCGATGGTGAAATACAACCTGCCACTCAACGAAGTGGTGTTCGATTTCTATGATCGGCTGAAGTCGGTATCCCGCGGCTACGCATCATTCGACTACCACCTGACCGACTATCGGCCGGCCGACCTGGTGAAGCTCCAGATGCTGGTCAACGGTGAGCCGGTGGATGCGCTGGCAATGCTCGTTCATCACACTCGTGCCGAATCGCGCGGACGCGCGATGGCGGAAAAGCTCAAGGAGTTGATCCCGCCGCACATGTTTCAGGTACCGATTCAGGCCGCGATCGGCGGCAAGATCATCGCCCGCGAAACAGTGCGCGCTTTCCGCAAGGACGTCACCGCCAAGTGCTACGGCGGCGATGCGACGCGCAAGCGCAAGCTTTTGGATAAGCAGAAGGAAGGCAAGAAGCGAATGCGGCAGTTCGGCAAGGTCGACATTCCGCAGGAAGCGTTCATCGCGGCGCTGAAGGTGGACGTCTAGCCACTGGGGAACGCAAGCGGCGCGGGGCGGTCGCGGCCCTCACCGGAACCCTAATGGCTCTTGTTTTCATCGAATTCCGACGCGCATTTCTGCGCATCCGCGATGATCGCCGTTTCCTCTAGATGAATTAACCTGACAGGCGGCATCGGAATCGCTAAATCGTTAGCGCCATGCGCGCCCGGATCACAGCCCTTTCAGGGATTTTGTTCATTGCCGCCGGCCTGACCACGGGCGGCAGCGCTGCCATTGCCCAGACGCCCGCAAAGGCCACACCGCTGCCAACGCCAAAGCCGGCGATGACGGAGCAGTCAAGAGAAAAGTCGGTACCGGCGAAATTGCTTTTCGGCGCCAAGCTTTTGCCTTCGGCCGGCAAATCCGCGGCGATTGGATATTACCCGCGCGGCTGCCTTTCCGGCGCCGTCGAACTGCCGGCCACCGGCCCCACCTGGCAGGTGATGCGACCATCGCGCAATCGCAATTGGGGCCATCCCAGCCTCGTCCGTTTCATTGAGAAATTCGCTCCGCTTGCCGCCAAGGCGACCGGATGGAGCGGCATCCTCGTCGGCGACATGGCGCAACCGCGCGGCGGGCCCGCCGTTTCGGACCATGCGAGCCATCAGACCGGACTCGACGTCGACATCTGGTTCAAGCCGATGCCGGACCAACTCTTGACAAAGGAAGAGCGCGACACCATCCCGGCCATCAACCTGGTTTCCGAAGACTGGAAGCACCTCAATCCGCAAACCTGGACGCCCCAGCACATCGCATTCATCAAGACGGCTGCGGAGCAGCCGGAAGTCGAGCGCGTGCTGGTGAACGCCGCAATCAAGAAAGAATTGTGCCGCGTCGAGGAAAAGCAACCTCACGCATGGATGTCGAAGGTGCGGCCCTGGTACGGCCATCAGGACCATATCCATGTGCGGCTAAGATGCCCCGCGGATTCCCCACAATGCCGCAAACAACCGCCGGTGCCCGGCGGCGATGAGTGCGGCGAAAAAGATCTCGCTTTTTGGTTTTCGAACAAGGTCCTGCCGCCGAGGAAGCCGGGGCCGCCCGGCCGGCAAACAATGCTCGCCGATCTGCCGGCAGCATGTAAATCCGTCCTCGAAGCGCCGGACAAGAAGACAAGTCTCGCCATCGACAATCGCAATTAATCGCCGCGCAACGAATTTCGTTAAACGCCGATGTCCACGACCGCCAGCAACCTGCCGATGCTTTCAGCGCTTGAACGCAAGGTGCTGTGGCTGGCAAGTTGGACGATCCACAATGCCAATCACCTGCGCGAGAACACGGACGGCCTGAAGGTCGGCGGCCATCAGGCATCGAGCGCCTCGCTCGCCACGATCATGACCGCGCTCTACTTCGATGTGTTGCGGCCGCAAGATCGCGTGGCGGTGAAACCTCACGCCAGTCCGATCTTCCACGCCATCCAATATCTGCTCGGCAAGCAGACCCGCGAGCGGCTTGAAACCTTTCGTGGATACAAAGGCGCGCAGAGTTACCCGTCTCGCACGAAAGACGCCGATGACGTCGACTTCTCCACCGGATCGGTTGGGCTCGGCGTGGCGCAGACATTATTCTCGTCGCTGACTCAGGATTACGTGCGGGCGCATGGGTGGGCCAAGGGCCGCCCCGACGGACGCATGGTGGCTCTTGTCGGCGACGCCGAGCTTGACGAGGGCAACATCTTCGAGGCGATGCTCGAAGGCTGGAAGCAAGGCCTGCGCAATTGCTGGTGGATCATCGACTACAACCGCCAGAGTCTTGATGCGGTCGTTCGGGAGGGCTTGTGGGAGCGCTACGAACAGCTCTTCAAGAATTTCGGCTGGAACGTCACGATTGTGAAGTACGGCTCGCTGCAGCAGGCGGCGTTCAAGGAGCCCGGCGGAGAAACATTACGCCAGTGGATCGACAACTGCCCGAACCAGCTTTATTCGGCCCTGGTCTTCGCCGGTGGCGCGGCATGGCGCAAGCGCCTCAACGATGAGATTGGCGATCAGGGCGACGCCAGCAGGCTAATCGAAAAACGAAGCGACGAAGAGCTCGCCGCTCTGATGAATAATCTCGGCGGCCATGATCTGCCGTCAGTGCTCGACGCCTTTCACAATGCCGACCCTGAAAGGCCGACCTGCTTCATCTGCTACACGGTCAAAGGCTTCGGGTTGCCATTCGCAGGCCATAAGGACAATCACGCGGGGCTCATGACTCCGCAACAGATGGAAGCCTTTCGCCATTCGATGGGCGTGCGGCCGGGCCACGAATGGGACAAGTTCGAAGGGCTTTCGCCCCCGGCGGAGCAACTGCAGTCGTACCTCGACCGCGTGCCGATTGCCGCGCATGGGTCGCGGCGCCTGAGCGCGCCGGCGCTCGCCGTGCCGCCTGATCTTGCGGTCACAATTCAGCCGGTCATGTCGACGCAGACCGGTTTCGGCGCAATCCTCAACGAAATCGGCCGCGGCGACGACGAATTCACACGCCGTATCGTGACGACATCACCCGACGTCACGGTCTCGACCAATCTCGGGCCCTGGGTGAACCGGCGCGGCCTGTTCGCCCGTAAAGCGATGGCCGATACGTTCAAACGAGAGCATATCCCGTCGACGTTCAACTGGGAGTTCTCGCCGCACGGCCAGCATATCGAGCTCGGTATCGCGGAAATGAACCTTTTTATTCTGCTTTCGGCACTCGGACTTTCGCACACGATCAATGGCGAGCGTCTGTTGCCGATCGGCACGCTGTACGACCCATTCATCGCGCGCGGCCTCGATGCACTCAACTACGCTTGCTACCAGGATGCACGCTTCATCGTGGTGGCGACACCGTCCGGCATAACGCTTGCGGGCGAAGGCGGCGCGCATCAATCGATTGCCGAGCCGTTGATTGGCCTGGCACAGGACGGGCTCGCCAGTTTCGAGCCCGCTTACGTCGATGAGCTTGCTGCGATCATGCGCTGGGCATTCGCGTATATTCAGAAAGACGGAGACGCCGCGCCGTCCGAGCGCAACTGGCTGCGTGACGAGACCGGCGGCTCGGTTTATTTGCGCCTGTCGACGCGACCCATCGAGCAGACCGGACGGCAAATGACCGCCGAACTGAAACAGCAAATCGTCGATGGTGCCTATTGGCATCGAAAGCCCGGCCCCAATTGCCAGGTCGTCGTCGCCTATACCGGTGCGGTGGCCCCCGAAGCCATGGAGGCCGTCGGCTTGATGGCGGAGGACCGCCGTGATGTCGGCCTTCTCGCAGTGACTTCAGCAGATCGCCTCAATGCCGGTTGGACCGCCGCGCAGCGCGCGCACGAACGCGGTCTCGTCCACGCACGGTCGCATATTGAGCGGCTGCTTGTGGAGGTTCCCGCGCATTGCGGCATTGTAACCGTGCTCGACGGCCACCCCGCAACATTGGCCTGGCTGGGCGCCGTTGCCGGCCACCGCGTGCGGCCACTCGGCGTCGAGCATTTCGGCCAGACTGGCTCGATCGGCGACCTCTACCGGCACTACGGCATCGACGCCAATGCAATCGTCGCGGCGGCGCAGGCGATCGCGCCCGGCCGCCCGATCCGCCACCTCAAGGCATTGCCATAGGGCGGCTACATCATCATTCCGACGCCGAACAGCGCCGCTGGGATGGCGAAGATGACAACCCAGACGATGACGACACACACGATCACCGCGATCGTGTAGACCAAAGCGCGGTCCGGCGTCGGCCGCATCAGCGCGACAAGCCCGGTATGCAGCAGGTAAAGGCTGTACAAGCCGAGGATCGACAAGATGCCGAGCAACGGGACGATGTTGAAGACGCTGGCGACCCATGCGGCAGTCGGCGCGTAAGCCGACACTCTCATGGCATTGTCGAGGCTCTTGCGCGCGCCAAATGTGCCGGCGAGGAAATCGATGACATACGCCACGACGAACACGCCGGCCAACGTCAGGATATAGACGACGATGGCGCGGAGAAGACCTCCGACGATACCGATACGATATGGCCCGAAGCCGATGATGGTCGTCCCAATGAAAGTGCAGACCGGTGGAATTGCAGCCACAATGGCCACGTAGTTCGAAAAAAGATAACCGGCATCACCGGGCTCCCGCTCGATAGCGGTCCATTCCGATTTGGGTTGCAGCAAAATATGCTTGATTCTGTCGACGAGATTCATGTCACCCCTCCATTGATCCTCGGTCAACTACGCGCGCTTTTTATCATCCAAAATCATCGCCGCCCCTTTTTCGGCAATCATCATGGTCGGCGAATTCGTATTGCCGGACGTAATCGACGGCATGACGGACGCATCCACGACCCGAAGTGATTCGACGCCGATCACGCGCAACCGCGAGTCAACCACGGCCCGGGCATCGTCGTCCCGGCCCATGCGGGCGGTGCCCACAGGATGAAAGATCGTCGTGCCGATATTTCCCGCGGCGTTTATCAGGCTGGCTTCGTCCTCATCGCGTGCCGATGCCCCCGGCAGGTACTCCACGGGAGAATATTTTTGCAGCGCGGGCTGGGCCACGATCCGGCGCGTGACCCGGATCGAATCGGCGGCGATGCGCCGATCTTCCGGAGTCGACAGATAGTTCGGGCTGATGGCGGGCGCCTGCGTAGGATCCCCGGATTTCAGCGTGAGCGCGCCGCGGCTGGTCGGCCGGACGTTTGTCACGCTCGCAGTAAACGCCGGAAATGGGTGCAGCGGCTCGCCGAACTTGTCGAGCGAAAGCGGCTGTACGTGATACTGGATATTCGCGGTGCTCTGCGAAGGGTCGGACCGCGTGAACGCGCCGAGTTGCGACGGCGCCATCGTCAGCGGCCCGCGCCGGCGGAGCATATAGTCCAGTCCCATCCCGATGCGGTTGAAGGGCGAAGCATAGGTTTCGTTCAGCGTCTTTACGCCCGCGACCCTGAAGATCATGCGAAGCTGGAGATGGTCATGCAGATTGGCGCCCACACCCAGCTTGTCGAGTACAACCGGGATGCCGCATTGCGAAAGTTGGGTCGCCGGGCCGACGCCTGACAGCATCATGAGGTGCGGCGAGCCGATCGCGCCGGCGGACAGTATCACTTCGCCACGGCACCGGGCGCTGCGCTTTTCGCCGTTTTGCCGCCAGCGCACGCCGGTCGCGCGCCGGCCGGTCAATTCGAGGCCCTCGACAAGGCAGCCGGTTTCCAGATGCAGATTTTGCCGGTGCAGGACCGGCTTCAGGAATCCGCGCGCTGCAGACCAGCGCCGGCCATGCTTCTGGTTGACGTGGAAGTAGCAAATGCCTTCGTTATCGCCGGTGTTGAAATCTTCGACGGTCGGAATGCCGTATTGATTGGCGGCCTTTCGAAACGCGTCAAGAATTTCCCAGCTGATGCGCGGATATTCGACGCGCCATTCGCCGCCGGCAGCGTGGTGCTCGCTTTTGAGGAAATGGTCGACATGCTTACGGAAAAAGGGCCGCACATCGTCCCATGACCATCCCGGCAATCCGAGCTGGCGCCAATGATCGTAATCGCCGGACTGACCGAGCATGTAGATCATGCCGTTGATCGCCGAAGAACCGCCGATCACTTTGCCGCGCGGAAAGTTCAGGCTGCGCCCGTTAAGGCCCGGCTCCGGCTCAGTCTTGAGCAGCCAGTCGGCGCGCGGATTGCCGATCGCAAACAGATAACCGACCGGAATGTGAAACCAGACCCAGTTGTCGCGCCCGCCCGCCTCAAGCAGCAGCACGCGATTTGCCGGATCAGCGGACAGGCGATTCGCGAGCACGCAGCCCGCCGAGCCTGCGCCAATAATAATGTAGTCGAACTCGCTTTCCATGGAGGTCACGACCTGAATCAGCCCCTTTCTATTTGTCTAAACGGACTTTACCCCGGTCGACGGGACTTGCTAGGCTTGCTCAAGTGGCAGTGCCCCGTGCGTGCATTGCCGAGACCGGAACGGCGGTTCCGACACTGTTCCTGATTGTGACCTTTTGTCCCGCATGTTGGCGCCCGTTGGGCGCCTACAGGAGAACCGCCATGACCGCACGGCTGACGGCATTATTCTCTCTCTTTTTTACGCTCGCAATCGCCCCTCAAGCGGCGATCGCCCAGGAGCGGATCACTGTGTTTGCGGCAGCGTCTTTGAAAAATGCCCTCGACGACACAAACGCCACTTTCACGAAGGCGACAGGCATCAAGGTGACGGCAATCTACGAAGCGAGCTCGACGCTCGCCAAGCAAATCGAGCAAGCCGCGCCGGCTGACGTATTCATCTCGGCGGACGTGAAGTGGATGGATTATGTCGCGGGCAAGAACCTGATCAAGCCGGACACGCGTGTCAATCTGCTTGGCAACAAGCTGGTGCTGATCGCGAGTCAGGATTCGAAGCTGTCGAATCTTCAGATCGGCCAAGGCTTCGACATCGCCAAGCTCGCCGGCGACGGCCGCATCGCTGTCGCCGACGTCAAAGCGGTGCCGGCCGGGCTCTACGCCAAGGCGGCGCTGGAAAAGCTCGGCGCCTGGGCCACGGCGGAGCCCAAGCTGGCGCAAGCCGCAAACGTGCGGGCAACGCTCGCCTTCGTCGCACGCGGGGAGACGCCGGTGGGCATTGTCTATGAGACCGATGCCAAGATTGAGCCGAAGGTGAAGATCGTCGGCTTTTTTCCCGACGACTCCTATCCGCCGGTGACCTACACTGTCGCCGCAATCGCTGACAGCAAAAAAGCCGGCACGGTGCGCTATCTGTCCTTTCTGCGCACACCCGTGGCCAAGGCCATTTTCGAGAAATACGGCTTCAGTTATTTGATCAAGCCGGTGTCGTGACGGAAAGCAACGCTTGTTTCAATTAACGCCTGAAGAGTGGACAGCGGTGCTGCTTTCGTTGCGCGTGGCGACGGTAGCGACCGTGGTCGCGTTGCCGATCGGCATCGCCGCAGCCTATGGCCTCGCCCGCGGATCGTTCTGGGGCAAACCTCTCGTCGAGGCGATCGTCTATCTTCCGCTCGTGCTTCCACCCGTCGTCACCGGCTATCTGCTGCTGATCACCTTCGGGAGGCGCGCGCCGGTCGGCGCCTTCCTCGCAGACCACTTCGGCATCGTGTTTGCGTTCCGCTGGACCGGCGCCGCGCTCGCCTGCGGAATCATGGCGTTTCCGCTGATGGTGCGGGCGATCAGGCTGTCCGTCGAGGCGATCGATCGGCGATTGGAGGATGCCGCATCAACGCTTGGTGCCAGTCCGTTCTGGAATTTCGCCACCATCACGCTGCCGCTCGCGCTGCCGGGCATCATCGCCGGTGCGACCCTTGCTTTCGCGCGCGCGCTCGGCGAATTCGGCGCGACGATCACGTTCGTCTCAAACATCCCGGGCGAGACGCAGATCATCTCCGCCGCGATCTACACGTTGACACAAGTCCCGGGCGGTGACGCCGCCGCGCTGAGGCTCGTCGTCATTTCCATCATGATCTCGCTCGCGGCGCTGGTCGTGTCGGAATGGCTCGCCCGCCGCGCCACCGCGCGGCTGCACGGAGCCTGATAATGATCGCGGTCGCGGTCGAAAAGCAGCTTGGTGAATTGCCGCTTCATGCGACATTCGAGAGCGCAGGCGGCGCGACCGCGCTGTTCGGTCCGTCCGGCGGCGGCAAGACCAGCATCATCAACATGATTGCCGGGCTGGTTGCACCGGACCGCGGCCGCATCGTGCTCGACGGCGATGTACTATTCGACGACGCAGCGCGCATCAATGTGCCAGCCTGGAAGCGGCGCGTCGGCACCGTGTTTCAGGAAGGCCGGCTGTTTCCACACATGTCGGTGCGACACAATCTCGACTACGGACGCTGGATGAGCGGCCACGCCGCGGATGTCAGGGCCTTTGCTCATGTCGCCGATCTGCTCGATATCGGCCATTTACTCGACCGACGGCCCGGCAAGCTCTCGGGTGGCGAGCGCCAGCGCGTTGCGGTCGGCCGCGCACTGTTGATGCGGCCCCGCCTGCTGCTGCTCGACGAGCCGCTCGCCTCGCTCGATGCCGCGCGCAAAGGCGAGATCCTCCCGTACCTCGAGCGCCTGCGCGACGACGGCATTGTGCCCATGATCTATGTCAGCCATGACGCGTCCGAAGTGGAGCGGATCGCCAGCCACGTGGTGCGGTTGGAAGCCGGGCACGTAACGGCAACTGGCGGCCCCGAACTGCTGTCCTAACCGCGCGCGCGGTAGTGTATGCTGCCGCCATGTTTCCCCCGGAACGAATCGTCTGCCTGACCGAAGAAACCGTCGAGACGCTTTATCTCCTCGGAGAAGATCGTCGAATCGTCGGCGTGTCGGGCTACGCCGTGCGGCCGCCGCAAGTGCGGCGCGAGAAGCCACGCGTGGCGGCCTTTATTTCGGCGGACATCCCGAAGATCCTCTCGCTGGCACCGGATCTGGTCCTGGCCTTCTCCGATCTCCAGTCGGACATCGTCGCCGAATTGATCCGCAACAACATTGCCGTCCACGCGTTCAACCAGCGCGATATCGGCGGCATCCTCGACATGATTCGCACGCTCGGCGCGTTGGTCGGGGCTTCTGAAAAGGCCCAAGCCCTCGCCAATTCTCTGGCAAAGCGTGTAGACGTTGCGCGCTCGCGCTCGCTAGGCATGTCGCCGCGTCCGCGCGTTTATTTCGAGGAATGGGACGAGCCGATGATTTCCGGCATCACCTGGGTCTCGGAGCTCATTGAGGCGGCTGGCGGCATCGATGTATTTCCGCAGCTCGCCACGCGAAAAAATGCCAAGGACCGCATTGTATCGGCCCGCGACATCATCGCGGCACGACCTGACATTATTGTGGGTTCCTGGTGCGGAAAAAAGTTCGTGCCGGCTAAGGTTGCCGCCCGCCCCGGCTTTGCCGAAGTTCCCGCAGTGGCCACCGGCTGGCTGCGTGAGATCAAGTCCACCCTCGTGCTCCAGCCCGGGCCCGCAGCACTCACCGATGGCCTCGATCTGCTGGCAGGGATCGTGACCGATTGGGTTGAAAAACGGCCAGGTTGAGTCCATGAATACCGCATCCTTCAATACCGGCGGGACACCGAGATTCCGCCGTGCTATGACGAGACGAAAGAGGACCGCACTGCAATGCAGCCGAACAAGACGCGCGCCGACTTGTGGATGGATTTGCTTCTGGCCGTATTTCTGATCGCCTTCGACGTGGCCGCGCGCCTGCTGCCGCATGCTCCTGGCATCTGGCCCTTTGCAGCCAGCGCACTTTTCGCAGGCCGGGTCATGCGCATCCCGGCGCTTGCCGTCGCCGTTCCGCTCTTGGCTGTGCTCGTCAGCAATGCCGCATTCGCAGGCGACGACTGGCGTATCACGCTTGTCGTCTGCGCCGCCGTCACCCTGCCCGCGTTCGCGGGCATGCTGATACGCCGTTGGCGCGGCCCGCTTCCCGTGGTCGCTGCAATGATGTCGTGCTCATTGATATTCTTCTTGGTCACGAATTTCGCAGTGTGGGCCGTGAGCGGCATGTACCCGATGACCTGGCGGGGTGTGCTCCAGTGCTACGTCGCAGCCCTGCCGTTCCTGGACAAAACCGTGCTCGGCGATCTGTTCTGGACGGCCGTGTTGTTCGGAGGAGCCTGGCTGATCCAGCACGTACCGGCATTGTCCCGCCGCGCCGTCTAGCCGAAATATCTTCGGAGCCTATTCCACAACGTCTCGATGCGCCCGGTCAGATTGGCCGGCGCTTCAGGTTCGGCTAATCGAAGTCCTACCGTGATCACGCGTCCTTTCTCGACTTGGTGCGCGAGGAGTGCGATCGGTCCCAGTTCGACGATATCACCGGTCTTTGCGCGGCGTCGTAGATGCTCGCTGAAATAGTCGGCGAGCGTTACCTCGGCATGATCGGCGGCAACCAGGAGGCCGTAGATTTCGGCCAGCGCACCGAGGGGCGCCGTACCGGGCACAAAGAAATCGCCGAGCAGCCTTGGATCCGGCGCGGCCGGCGGCGGCATTTTGACGAAAAAGCGGTCAAGCGCCTGTGCTTTTTCCGGCGGTGCAAGCAGATAAACATAATCGCCCTCACGAACCGGATGCGCTTCGACCGGCGTGAGAATTTCTTCGTTCCGCACAACCAGGGTTGGGCGTGCCCAATTCGGAATCAATCCGCGCCGCAGGAAGGGGCTATTGGCCGGCACCGGATATCCGACAATCTCGCGCGCCAGCTGCCCGGGCAAATCGAGCTCGACGCGCCGCGGCAATGGATCAGCCCGCGCGAACGATATGTCGAGCTTGCGCGCGGCCAGGGCCACCGTCCATCCCTGGACCAGCAAGGAGGACAGCACAACGACAAAGGCGACATCGAAAAACAGACTGGCCGCGGGAAGTCCGACCAGCAGCGGAATCGAGGCAAGAAAGATTCCGACAGCCCCGCGCAGGCCGACCCAGGAGATGAAAGCCATCTCGCGCCACTGAAACCTGAACGGTGCAAGGCACAGAAACACCGCAACCGGCCGCGCCACCAGCATCAACGCCAATGCCACCGATACTGACCCGATGAGGCTGTCGGCGAGCCGATGCGGCCAGGCCAGCAGGCCGAGCAAAACGAACATCACGATCTGCGCGAGCCACGTGACGGCATCGAGGAAAACGACGACCGAATTGTGCGCGCGCGTCTGCTTGTTGCCGACGACAAGCCCGGCCAGGTAAACCGCCAGAAAACCAGAGGTGTGAAGAGCATTCGCAAGAGCAAACACTACCATTGCGCTCACCGCCACAAACGGCGCATGAAGCCCTTGCGCGAGGGTCAGCCGATTGAGCACGAGGGCGATAATTTGTCCGCCCACAAACCCTACAATGCAGCCCAGGACTGCGTCGCGCAGAAATGTCACCAGGACGACCGACCAGCTCTGATTGCCAATCAACAAAAATTCGATCAGCAGCAAGGTGAGGAATACGGCGAACGGGTCATTGGTGCCGGATTCGACTTCGAGTAGCGCGCGCACGCGTGGACGCAATCTCAGCCCACCCGCGTTTATGAGAAAAAACACCGCCGCAGCATCGGTTGATGCCACGACAGCCCCGATGAGCAACGCCTGCATCCAGCTCAGGCCCAGGACCAGCTTCGCCACTGGTGCCGTGACAAGCGCGGTAACCAGCACGCCGATGGTTGCCAATGTCAGCGCCGGGGCAAGCACATTGCGAAAACTGGCAAACCGTGTCCGCAAGCCACCGTCGAAAAGAATGAGCGCAAGCGCAATTGAACCGACGGTGTAGGCGATTCCGACGTCGTCGAATTTGATTCCGCCCGGTCCGCCCTCGCCCGCCAGCATGCCGACCAGCAAGAAAACCAGAAGCAGCGGGGCGCCGAAACGCATTGCAATCAAGCTTGAAAGAATGCCCGCAAGCACGAGCAGGCTGCCGAGCAAAATCGTAAAGCTGACGGCGTCAAGCGAAGCCACTATCCGAATCTCCTTCCGTTATTAGGACGGCCATATGCGCCCAAGAGCAACGGGAAAGGCCGCAAAAAAAACATAATGAGAGATGGCCGGGACAACCCCGGCCATCGCCCTTTCGGCTAGGCCCTGATTTGCAGTGACCGCCTCGGGAAGCGGCCCAGCGCGGCGCTGCTAAAACCCCACCTTGTCGCCGCCCTTGAGCGAGAGAATTTCGCGCGCCTCGTCGGACGAGGCTATTTCCAGCCCAAGTCCTTCGAGGATTTTGCGCACCTGCGTCACTTGCTGCGCATTTGACTCGGCGAGTTTTCCGGCTCCGATCCAGAGCGAATCCTCCATGCCGACGCGTACATTGCCGCCCATTGACGCCGCCATAGCCGCGACGCGCATCTGGTTGGCGCCGGCGCCCAGCACCGACCAATGGTAATTGTCGCCAAGCAGCCGGTCGGCGGTGCGTTTCATCATGATGACATCTTCGGGGTGCGGGCCGATGCCCCCGAGGATACCGAACACGGACTGCACAAACAGCGGCGGCTTCACCAGACCGCGATCAAGGAAGTGTCGCAGCGTGTAGAGATGACCGATGTCGTAGCACTCGATTTCGAAACGCGTGTTATTGCCGGCGCAGGTCGTCAGAATGTATTCGATATCGGCGAAGGTGTTCTTGAACATGCCCGCCTTTGACCGCTCAAGATATGGCTCCTCCCACTCATGTTTGAACTTTCCCTTGTAGCGCGGGATCATCGGATAAAGGCCGAAGTTCATCGTTCCCATGTTGAGCGAGGCAACCTCCGGCTTGAAGGTCGCCGCCGGACGAACGCGCTCTTCTGCGGTCATAGTCGGCGCGCCGCCGGTGGTGATGTTCACCACGACATTCGATCGTTGCTTGATGACCTTCAAAAATGGCGCGAAGGCCTCGGGCGTCTGGTCGGGACGGCCGTCCTGCGGATTGCGCGCATGGAGATGGACGATCGCGGCGCCCGCTTCGGCTGCGCCAATGGCGGCGTCCGCGATTTCCTGGGCGGTCACCGGCAGGTGCGGGGACATCGATGGCGTGTGGATCGATCCGGTAACAGCACAGGTAATGATGACTTTGCGCGACTTCGCCATGAGCTTTCCATCCCGATGAAGTGAGAGTTTTCGATTGGCAAATGGACTTCGCGGGCGATCCTAGAGTATCAGCCCTACCAAAGTCACCTGCAGGGAGCCCCTGGCAAGATCGTGGACGCAAGAACCTCATCGGCGAAGCCATCGGGCGTCCTCATAGGTGCGCTGTGCGGCATCGCCGCATCCATCGGCTGGGCCGCCGGCTTTGTCGCAGCAAAGCACGGTGTCGCAGTCGGCTTTTCACCGGCCGACCTTGCCTTTCATCGCTTCTTCTGGACCGGCCTTTTGCTGATGCCACTCGTATTGCGCGAGGGCCTTGCCGATCTCGGCGGGATTGGCTGGGGCCGCGGCCTTGTCATGAGCGTGCTCTCCGGACCGCCCCAGGCCATGATTGCGTATACCGGCTTCATCCTGGTGCCACTCGGTCACGGCACGACGATTCAACCGGCCTGCGCCGCGTTGTTCGGACTGGTTCTTGCGACACTGATCCTGCACGAAAGACCAACGATCCAGCGGATCTTTGGCGGCGCAACCATTATCGCCGGCCTCTTGGTCTTCGGTGCTGAGTCGATTGCGACTATCGGGAGCCAGGGCGTCGGTGGCGACCTGTTGTTCGCCACCGCCGGATTATTCTGGGCAAGCTTCGGGACGCTGCTTCGCCTGTGGCGCGTGCCGGGAATGCGCGCGGTCGCTGTCGTCGGCGCGCTTTCCATCCTGTTGTTTGCGCCGCTGCACGCCCTGTTCGTGGGCTACGCCGGAATTGTGAGAATGGGTCTTGCCGAGAACTTGCTGCAAATTGTCGTGCAAGGACTGCTTGCCGGTGCGCTGCCGATCTACCTCTTTGCGCGCTCCGTGATCCTGCTCGGGGCCGGTCGCGCGGCAACGTTTCCGGCGCTGGTACCAGGGTTTGCACTCGTCATCGGTTATTTCGCGCTCGGCGTTGTCCCGAGCATTGCGCAGCTGACCGGTCTCGTCATCGTGGTCGTCGGATTCCGCTTCACATTGAGATGAATCTCACTCCGGCCCCGCGTATTTTCCGGCCGTCTGCGGGAACATGTTCTTGATGATCTTGAACTTCGAGATGTCGACCGTCGCATCCATGTGCATGAAGATCACGGCGTCGCGAAGCACTTTCTCGATGCCGAAATCGAGCATGATGCCGTTGCCGCCGTGCAGTTCCACCGCATGCTGGGCGACTTTCATGATCTCTTCCGACGCGAACATCTTGGCCATATTGACGAGCGTCTCAGCTTCCGGCGCGTCGTCGTCCACCGCCGCGGCGGCCCGGTCGAGCAACGCGCGCACCGCCTCGATCTTGGTCGCCATGTCGGCCAGCCGCAGCGCCACCGCCTGATGCTTGATCAGGATGCGGCCGCCCTGCACGTAGTTCTGCACGTATTCCGCCGTCGCCTCGAAAGCGCGCACGCCCACGCCGAGGTTCTTCGCCGCCTGGATGATCTTGCCGGGGCGGAAATAGACGCCGGCGGAACCCATCGCCGAGTCCTGCACGAGCAGGTGATCGTCCGGAACGAACATGTCCTCGAACACCATCTCGCCGTTATTCATGAAGCGGCAACCGAGTGTCTCGTTGCAGCGCGCAACTGTGAAGCCCTTGGTTTCGCGCGGCACCAGGAACGATGAGGTGCCCTGCAGCATGCCGACCTTCGGATTGGTGTTCGCGTAGACCACATAGAGTGACGCGTCGTAGCCGTTGGAGATGAACTGCTTGCGGCCGTTGATCACCCAGCCGCCGTTGGCCTTCACCGCCTTGGTCTGCATCGCCGCTTCCGGAACGTTGTAGGGCAGCCAGCGGTCAGAGGCGCCGCGCGGCTCGGTCAGGCAGTGCGCCATCAGGAAACTTGGCTCGGCCACCAGGCGCTTGAACCATTTTTCCTGCAAATGCTTGGGTGCGAACTGTCGCAGCAGTACCGATACTTTCCAGTTCTGCACCAGCTTGTCGGCGAGGCCGGAATCGCCGCGAGCGATTTCCTCCGAGACGACAGCGAAGGTCCGAACCTCGGTGCCTTTCTCTAGCTCGACGCCACCATATTCTTCGGGCACACCGAGCGTACGGATGCCGACCTTCTCGGCGCCTTCCAGAATGCTCAGGGGCAGCCGGTCCTCAGGCACCATCGACCATTCTTTTTGCCAGTTCTTCTTGATGTAAGGCAGAACCATGTCGTCAACGAACTCGCGGCAACTCTGCCGCATCATGCGCAGTTCTTCGGACAGCCCCCGGTCGCTTCGCATCATGTCCAGCATGAACGTTACCTCTGTTTTCTTATGTGTTTTCCAGCCGGCGCAGTCTGACGCGCCAGGCGTGATGAGTCGAGACGGGGCTTTACCCTCTCCCCTCCGTGGGAGCGGGTGGTCGCGGTGAGCGAAGCGAGCGGCGACCGGGTGAGGGGGAGCCGCCGAAAAACTCGGGGCAATCGTGCAAGCGAGCGATCAGGTGTTCGAGCACGCCGTTCGGATTTTTCAGAATATCGAAATTGCTGAAACGAACCACGTCATAGCCTTCACGCACCAGCCAGCGATCACGTTCAACATCTCGCTCATTCACGGCATGTTGTCCGCCATCGGCTTCGACAATGAGCTTGCGGCGCGCATAAATAAAATCTGCAATGTAAGGCACGACCGGCGCCTGGCGACGAAATTTTGCGCCGGCAAGCCGCCGGTCTCTCAACAATAGCCACAGCTTCCGTTCAGCATCAGTCGGCTCGTGGCGCATTTTGCGTGCGCGTGCCGTTGACTGTCGCGGGCGTTCGTATTTGACCACGACCCCCTCACCCGCCCGCGCTTCGCGCGGGCACCCTCTCCCACAGAGGGGAGAGGGAAAGCACTCAAGCCGCCTTCCTGTTCGCCAGGAACTCGCCCATGCGCCCGAGCGCCTTCAGGATGTTCTCGGTCGAATTGGCGTAGGACAGCCGCATATAGCCTTCGCCGAGGATACCGAAATCCGGGCCACCGATCGTGACGACACCGGTCTCGTTGAGCAGCGTATTGGCCAGGTCCTTGGCTTTCCAGCCGGTGCGCTTGATGTTGGGGAACGCGTAGAACGCACCCTTTGGCACCACGCAGGAAACGCCGGGCAGCTTATTGAGACCCGCGACCACGACTTTGCGGCGGCGGTCGAACTCAGCGACCATCTTATCGACTTCGTCCTGCGGGCCGGTGAGCGCGGCGAGTCCAGCATATTGCGCCGAAGCATTGACGCAGGAATACAGGTTGACGGCGAGCTTGCGCGCATAGTCGTAGAGCTTGCCGGGGAATACTGCATAACCGAGACGCCAGCCGGTCATGGCGTAGGTCTTCGACCAGCCGTTGAGCAGAATCAGCCGGTCGCGGATCGATGGATACGTCAGCAGGCAGACGTGCTTCTCGCCATCGTAGACCATGTGATCGTAGATCTCGTCCGACATGATGGCGACGTCCGGCCACTTTTCGAGGCCGGCGACCAGCTTGTCGACTTCCGACTTCGGCGTGACGCCGCCGGTCGGATTGGCCGGCGAGTTGAGTATCAGGAGCCGCGTCTTCGACGTAATCAGCCTGAGCGTCTCCTCCGCCGAAAACGCAAAACCATTCTCCTCGCGGATCGGCACCGGAACCGGTGTCGCTCCAGTGAACTCGATCATCGAGCGGTAGATCGGGAAGCCAGGATCAGGGTACATGATCTCCGCACCCGGCTCGCCAAACATCAGGATCGACATGAACATGGTCGGCTTGCCGCCGGGCATGATCATGACGCTGTCGGGCGAGACCTCGACTTTAAAGCGCTTGTGCAGGTCGGCGGCGACCGCCTCACGCAGCGGCGGGATGCCATTCGCAGCGGTGTAACCGTGATGGCCGTCGCGCAGGGCCTTGATCGCTGCCTCGACAATGAAATCGGGAGTTCGGAAGTCGGGCTGACCGATGCCGAGGCTGATGATGTCGCGCCCCTGAGCCGCCAGCGCGTTGGCGCGGGCCAGCACCGCGAAGGCGTTTTCCTCGCCGATCCGATCAAAAGAGGCGATGGTACGAAGCATATTGCAGCCCTCCCGCGCAGGTGGCCCCGACATAGCCGGGGAAGCACCTCCTCAATGAGGCATGCAGTTCAGCCGATCAGGCGCAAAAAATCAAACGCCATCAGAAGCTTCGGCAACGCGCATGGCGGTTAGGGATCGCCGCCCATCCGACCGCTGATATCCCGCAGGAGTTGAAACCGAATATTCGGATCCGGGTCGTCACCGAGGTAGACATCCCCGAAGTAGAGCGGGCCGGCAGGAACGAGATCGGTGCCACGATGCAGCGGGTCGTTGCGCACAAGCTTCGTTGTAGGGGCAACCTTCTTGTGCTTGCGCGAATTCGCAGCGTCAGCCGGCGTTGCGATGACGAACGCGGCGCTCAGGCAGGCCGCAAGAACTTTGAGCGTAGACGATAACATGTGCACTCCCTGGCAATACGGGTGTGCCATCTGCATAAAGAAGCGGCGACGCAGCGCAAAGTAAATGTGGCGTCAACTCGATCACAAGTCAGTGTCGGAATATGCAGGCGTCGCGGGTGTTGCGCCGTTTCAACGAGAGCGATCGATGGCGGCTTGCATGGCTGCGAGCAGGTCCCGCATTGCAATCATGGCACGATTGGAGGAATGTCTCAGCCCCACCGTTGACAGGATCATCTCATGAGTACCGCCGAAAAACGCCACGCATTCCGTGCGTTGCACCAAAGCGGCTGTTTCGTCATTCCAAATCCGTGGAATGTCGGAAGCGCGCGCTACCTGCAAGGACTCGGTTTCAAGGCACTGGCAACGACCAGTTCCGGCTACGCCCATTCGCAGGGTTATGCGGACGGCGACGTGAGTCGCGACATGATGCTTGCGCATTGCAGGGAGCTTGCAAACGCAGCGGATGTCCCCGTGAATGCCGATTTCGAAAACGGATATGCCGACGATCCCGACGAAGTCGCAGCCAATGTTCGACTGTGCGTCGACACCGGCGTGGGCGGGTTGTCGATCGAAGACTCCACAGGCGATGACGCTAAGCCGCTTTATGACTTCGACCTCGCCGTCAAGCGCGTGCGTTCGACACGCGACGCGATCGACAAGGCTGGCGGCGGAGTCATGTTTACCGCGCGGACGGAGGGCTTCATCAGAAACCGGCCGGATCTGGACGAAACGATCCGTCGGCTGAAAGCTTTCGCCGATGCCGGCGCCGATTGCCTCTATTCCCCCGGCATCAAGACTCGTGAGCAGATCGTCGCAACAATCAAGGCGGTAGCGCCAAAGCCGATAAATTTTCTCAATAGTGCTCCGTTCGGTTACACGGTGGATGATCTGGCCGCACTAGGCGTGCGCCGTATCAGCGTGGGCGGCACGCTGGCCCGCGTCGCCATGCACGCCTTTGTGCAGTCCGCGCGCCAGATTGCACAGGAAGGCAAGTTCGACAGCTTTTCGGGTGTTGTGTCGAATGCCGAATTGAACAAATTTTTTCACGACGATCTGTCACGGCGTCAAAAATCATAGCCGGATGGACTCATTGACCGAATCATCTTCGAGCCTGATCCGGCAACGACCCTTCGTTCTCTTCTGGCTGGCACGGCTTACTTCGACGATGGGCTATCAAATGCTGGCCCTGACGATCGGATGGCAGGTCTATGAACTAACCAACAGCGCCTTCGATCTCGGCCTGGTAGGCCTGATTCAATTTGTGCCGGCAGTGATACTGACATTGTTGATCGGGCATGCCGCGGATCGTTACGACCGCCGCCTGATTGTGCGTGCTACCCATGGCGTCTACGCTTTGGCCACCCTGATGATCACAATCGCCTTGCTCACAGGCGCGCTGAGCCGCGATTTGCTTTTCGCAGTTGTGTTTATCATCGGTTGCGCCCGTGCGTTCGAAATGCCGACGGCGCACGCACTTGCACCTACGCTCGTTCCTTCGCCGTTGATTTCACATGCGGTCGCGGCTTGGACATCCGCTAATCAAACGGCGGTAATATGCGGCCCGGCACTCGGCGGTGTCATCTATGCATTCAGCCCCGTGATGATCGGCGTCATCTGCTTGATCTTCTTTGCCAGCTCCATAACGCTTGTCACCTTGGTCCAGGCACAACGGCCGGCGGCTCCGCGCGAGCCGCCTACTTTCGCGTCAGTCCTTGCCGGATTCCACTACATCCGGAGCCGGCACCGCTTGCTCGGCGTTATCACGCTTGATTTGTTCGTGGTCATCCTCGGCGGTGCGACTGCGCTCTTGCCGATTTACGCCAGGGACATTCTGGCCGTTGGGCCCGTCGGTCTCGGGTTGTTGCGCTCGGCACCGGCGGTCGGCGCCTTGATCACCTCGATCGTACTCGCACGGCACCCGATACAAAGGCACATCGGCGGCAAAATGTTCGCCGTGGTTGGAATATACGGACTGGCGACGATCGCTTTCGGACTCTCCAGTTTCTTTCCGCTGTCGCTGCTGGCACTTGCCATGCTTGGGGCATCCGATGCCATCAGCATCGTGATCCGCTTTTCGCTGGTCCAGATCGAAACTCCGGACGAGAAACGTGGCCGCGTCAGTGCAATCAACTACCTGTTCGTCGGATCGTCCAACACTCTGGGCGAGTTCGAATCCGGGATGGTCGCTGCGTGGCTTGGCGCTATCCCGTCGGTGGTTATCGGCGGTCTGGGTTCACTACTGGTCGCGGGCGTGTGGATGATGCTATTCCCCGATTTGCGCCGGATTGACCGTTACGAGCCGGCAGACCGTGAGGAAAAGAGGGCGTAATGCATATTCTCGTCACCGGCGCGGCCGGCATGATCGGGCGCAAGCTCGTCGCAAGACTGGTCAGTGACGGAAAACTGAACGGGCAGACAATCGCCCGTCTCACCTTGACCGACGTTGTGGCACCCGAAACACCGCGCGATTTCGGCGGTGCGGTGGAAACTTCAACGAGCGACTTGTCCGCGGCGGGCGCCGCGGTCAAAGCCGTTGCTTCCAAACCGGACGTTATTTTTCATCTTGCCGGCGTCGTATCAGGCGAAGCAGAGATTGATTTCGAGAAAGGCTATCGCGTCAATCTTGACGGAACACGCGCGCTGTTCGAGGCGGCGCGATCTGCTGACTATAAACCCAAAATCGTGTTCACGTCGTCGATCGCAGTTTATGGCGCACCGTTTCCGCCCTCCATCCCGGATGATTTCCATCTTACTCCCCTCACCTCCTACGGCACTCAAAAAGCAATCTGCGAATTGCTGCTCGCCGATTACACACGGCGCGGATTTTTCGATGGTGTCGGCATCAGGCTCCCCACTATTTGCGTGCGGCCGGGTAAACCGAACAAGGCGGCATCAGGTTTTTTCTCGGGCATCATCCGCGAGCCCCTCGCTGGCCAGGAAGCCCTTCTGCCGGTCGCCGAAAGCATTCGCCACACGCACGCGAGTCCACGCGCCGCAGTCGGATTTCTGATTCACGCCGCAGGTCTGACACGTGAGCAGCTGGGACCGCGAATCAATCTTGCAATGCCCGGTGTATCTTGCACGGTTGGCGAACAAATCGATGCACTTCGTCGCGTCGCGGGAGACAAAGTGGCCGCACGCATACGGCGCGAACCCGATCAGCTTGTTCAGCGGATTGTCGCTGGCTGGGCGGAACGCCTCGATGGCAAGCGCGCACGCGACCTTGGTTTTCAGGCAGAATCGACGTTCGACGACATTATTCGCGTCCATATTCAGGATGAGCTCGGCGGTAGGATCGCCGATTGATGCGGGCAATGCTTATGCAAAGTTGCAACGCTCGGCCGTCGCGTCATTTCAAACGACGCTTGCACTGCGCGCAGCAAACCTTACATTGCGGCCTATGACTTACGTCGACGCAGCGGTCGCTCCCCTACGCAAAACAGGCCAGATCAAGATCCACGGCCCTGCCGCCTTTGAGGCGATGCGCAAGGCCGGCCAGCTGGTAGCACGCTGCCTGGACATGCTGACCGAGCATGTCGGCCCGGGCGTGCCCACGGAAAAAATCGACAATTTGGTTTTCGACTTTGCCATGGACCATGGCGCCTTGCCCGCTACCCTGATGTACCGCGGCTACCAGAAATCTACATGTACCTCTCTTAATCATGTGGTTTGCCACGGTATTCCTGGCGACAAGCCTTTGAAGGACGGCGACATCGTCAATATCGATGTCACATTGATTCTCGATGGTTGGCACGGCGACTCCAGCCGCATGTTCACCATTGGCGAAATCCCGCGCCGCGCCGAACGGCTGATCGAAGTCACGCATGAAGCGATGATGCGCGGCATTGCCGCGATCCGGCCAGGAGCGACAAGCGGCGATATTGGACATGCAATCCAAACCTATGTCGAAGCACAGCACATGAGCGTGGTACGCGATTTCTGTGGCCATGGGCTTGGCCGTTTGTTCCACGACGAGCCGAATATCGTCCACGTCGGACGACCCGGTGAGGGCATCGTATTAAAACCGGGTATGTTTTTCACTGTCGAGCCGATGATCAATCTCGGCCGGCCGCATGTGAAAGTACTCTCGGACGGGTGGACGGCCGTGACGCGTGATCGCTCGCTATCCGCGCAATTCGAGCACACCGTCGGCGTCACCAAAGACGGCGTCGAGGTATTTACATTCTCGCCGGCCGGATTGCACAAGCCTCCCTATAACCGCTGAAAACTCGGAATTTCCGTTCATTTTCGGGCAGCGCTCGCAGATTGTCCTTTTCTGAAATACAATTATTACGAGTACGCGAACGAGACACATTGCGCAACGCATTGATGACCGATAACCGCAGGAAACTTGCCGGCAAATCCGGCCCCGCCGGGCCGCCACCGCACTACCTCGGTCATCGCGACCGGCTGCGCACCCGCTTTCGTGAAGTTGGCCCGGGTGCGGTCAGCGACTACGAACTGCTGGAGCTCGTATTATTTCGCGCAATTCCGCAGCGTGACGTGAAACCGCTCGCCAAGGAGCTGGTCGCCAAATTCGGATCGTTCCCCGAAGTGATTGCGGCACCGCCGGGCAGACTCGCAGAGATCAAAGGCGTCGGCGAAGCGGTCATTACCGAGCTCAAGATCGTCCACGCCGCGGCAAGCCGTCTCGCACGCGGGCAGGTACAGAAGCGTCCCGTCCTGTCGTCCTGGTCGAGCGTGATTGACTATTGCCGCACCACTATGGCCTTCGCGGATAAGGAACAGTTCCGCATCCTTTTCCTCGACAAGCGCAATCAACTCATTGTCGACGAACTGCAGCAGGTCGGCACAGTCGACCATACACCAGTCTATCCGCGGGAGGTCGTCAAGCGCGCACTCGAACTCTCCGCGACGGCGCTCGTCCTGGTCCACAATCACCCGTCGGGCGATCCGACGCCATCGCATGCCGATATTCTGATGACTCAGACAATCATCGACGTCGCACGGCCACTGGGGATTTCCGTCCACGACCACATCGTCGTCGGCAAGGATGGTCACACCAGCTTCAAAAGCTTGCAGCTGATTTGAACTCCCGGCGTCACTGGCGTACCAGGGTAAACTGATCGGCGCTTTCCGGCACGCGGCGCCAGGTCGTGTTATCGACTTCCTCGAAACGCCAGGGGTTGCCGCGAGCCGGCACGAGCATCAGCTCGTCGCGGTCGATGCGCCACTGCACGAAATTCAGCCGAAAAAGTGCGGCCTCACAGCCGGGCTTTATCGTCACCGCGAAGCCATCGCCTGCCGGCGTCATCGCCAGCGCAAGCAGGCAAACCGGCGCACCCGACTTGCGCACGATCGCCCAATCGCCAGCGACCTGTTCGGGCGGCTTTGGCGGCGCGGCGGCAGCGGCGGCATTCTGCAGGAATAAAACGCCCACGCCGGGCGTCGGCGCCTCGAAGATGCCGTCTTCGACTTCGCTGAATTCCACGACCGATTTACCGCGCGCATCGAGCAGGTAGAGCAGATCGTTATCAGGGAATTTCCAACCCGCGATTTCGCGCACCAGCGGAAAAAGGTTTGCACAGTTCGGATCAAATTCGATCTTGAGGCCGGCGGGCGCAGGATCACTTTTGAGCGTTACGGTGCATGTCCTGTCCCGCTCAGCATCAGAAAATTCCCAACTGCCAATGACGCGCTTTGCAGATTCACCCAGTAGCACGGTCGCCTGCCCGAACGCAGCGCCCGAGAAACAGATTGCGACGATGCCCACGGCAATACGCGTCATTTCACGACCATAATATGCTCGTTGTCCCGGCGACACGCCTACCGCTTTGGGGGCCAAGGCGTTTCCGGGACGGGCGTCAGCGGCGGCTTTCCGGCGGCCCAGGCCAGAATGTTGTCGACCACGAGCTGATCCATAGCCGCCCGGGTCACTTCGGTTGAAGAGCCGAGATGCGGGAACAGCACAACGTGGTCCATTTCGATCAATTCCCGCGGCACGTCCGGTTCCTTGGCGAAGACATCGAGGCCGGCCGAATAAATCGTGCGGTTTTTCAGCGCCTCGATCAATGCCGGCTCGTCCACGACCGAGCCGCGCGCCATGTTGATGACGACGCCCCTTGGCCCCAGTGCCTTGAGCACTTCGGCGTTGATCATGTTCTGGGTCGACGCACCGCCAGGGACGATCACCATCAGGGTGTCGACGTCGCGGGCCATGTCGAGAAGCTTCGGGTAGTATTTGTAGTTGACACCTGGTTGCGGGTTTCGACTGTGATAGACGACCGGAACGCCGAAAGCGTCAAGCCGGCGCGCGATTGCCTTTCCAATCCGGCCCATGCCCACAATGCCGACGGTCCGGTCGCGCAACGTTGCTTTCGTCAGTGGGTACTGACCCTGCGGCCATTTTCCGGCGCGCACAAAGCGATCCGACTGAGGGAATTCGCGCACCGTGCAGAGCAAAAGACCGATCGCCGTATCTGCGACTTCCTCGTTCAAGACCTCGGGCGTATTGGTGACGATGATGCCGTGGGCGCCAGCCCAGGCGGCGTCGATGTGATCATAGCCGACGCCGAAGCTTGACACCTGTTCGAGGTTGGGAAACTGCTTGAGAAATTTTTCGTCGACCTTGTTGGCGGTATAGGCAATTGCGATTGCCCTGATCTTTTTGCCGGCATCCTTGACGAAGGCGTCCCGGTCCTTGAGGTCAAGCCAGTGGTGAAGAGTCACCTTGCCCTCGAAGCCCTTGATCATCACGGGCTTCTTGGCGCCGACCAACAAGACATCCGGCTTTTCGCCAGCCATACTCGCTTACTCCTATTACACCAGCGCGGTGACAGGTTTTTCGATGAAGTCCTTGAAAGCCTCCAGAAGTTCGGCGCCAAGGGCCCCGTCGACGACCCGATGATCGCACGACAGGGTAACCGTCATCTGGCTTATGAACTTCACAGTACCATCAGCCGTTTCGACCGGCGCACGCCGCGTCGCGCCGACCGCAAGAATGGTGGCATGCGGCGGATTGATGATGGCCGAAAATTCGCGCACGCCATACATGCCGAGATTGGAGATGGCGCTTGAGCCGCCCTGATACTCGCTGGGCTTAAGCTTCTTGTGACGGGCGCGCTCGGCCAGATCGCGCATTTCCGCCGAAATTGCCGTCAGGGATCTTGCTTCCGCGTTCCGGATCACCGGCGTTATCAACCCTCCGTCAACTGCCACCGCGACGCCGACATCCGAATGCCGGAATCGGAGAATGCAGTCTCCCGCCCACACTGCGTTGGCGGCAGAAATGCGATGCAGCGCGGCCGCCCACGCCTTGATGATGAAATCGTTCAACGACAGTTTAAACTCGGGCTGCCCATCTTTATTTTTCGGCGCGGCGGCGTTTGCTTCCTCGCGCATCGCAATGAGACGGCCCGCATCAAGATCAGTGGTCAAATAGAAGTGTGGGATGGTTTGCTTCGCTTCGACAAGCCTGGTTGCGATTGTCCGCCGCATTGAATCGAGCGGGACTTCCTCATAATCGACGCGTTCGTACAGGGCCCTCACCTGTGCGGCGCCTGGACCAGCCGCAAGAGTGGCCGTGGATTGCGGCATTGTCGTCTCGACATCGCGCGCGACAATGCGGCCATGGGGGCCGGAGCCTGAAATTCTTGAAAGATCAATCCTGCGCTCGCCGGCGAGCCGACGTGCCAATGGCGTGACGGCCGTGCCGCTCGCGAGTTTCGCAGGCCCGAAATTGCGTTCCGGCGTGCGCACCGCGTTAAAAGGGTCCATCGGCGGCGCCGGACGCGGCATCGGCGTTGAATGGACGGCGGGGGCATGCGCGGTCACCCCCTGGTTCCCGCTCCGAACTCCCGCTTCCGCGGACGGCCGCGAAGGAGATGTCTTCCCGCTCGCCGGCGCGCTTGGTCCAGATATCACCGCAACCACCGCACCGACTTTTGCGACTTCGCCTACCTTGAAGTGGATTTCACTCAGCGTACCGGCGGTCGTCGAGGGCACCTCCATTGAGGTCTTGTCGGTCTCGATCTCGAAAAGGTTGTCGCCCGGCTTCACCGCGTCGCCGGCGGACTTGAACCATTTCGTGATCTTGCCCTCGGCGACCGTTTCGCCGAGTTGCGGCATCAAAACGTCCACGCGCTCAATCCCTTCCTTGTCGATTTTTCTGACACAGGCTTGTTCCCAAGGGCGGTGTCCGGGTCAAGCCCTGGCCATGATACGGCTCAGAGGATTCACCAGATCACCGACACGTATTGCGTTTCCTGGAATTCCTTCATGCCCTCTTGCGCGCCTTCACGCCCGAGTCCGGACTGCTTGGTGCCACCGAAAGGCGCCGCGGGGTCGGAGACCAGGCCGCGGTTCAAGCCGATCATGCCGAAGTCGAGCTTCTCCGACACGCGCATGCCGCGGGTAAGATCTTTGGTATAGAGATAGGCGACCAGGCCGTATTCGGTGTCATTTGCGCGCTTGATGGCCTCGTCCTCGGTCTTGAAGGTCTGGATCGAAGCGACCGGCCCGAAGATTTCCTCGTTGAGCATCTTGGCATCGTCGGACACGTTGGTGAGGACGGTTGCCGGATAGAAGTAGCCCGCGCCGTCCGGCGTCTTGCCGCCGGTCAGCACCTTGGCGCCTTTGGCCACCGCGTCGTCGACCAGTTCGATCACCTTGTCACGGCCGTCCTTGTTGACCAGCGGCCCCAGATTGACGCCGTCGTCGAGGCCGTTGCCCATCTTGAGCGAGCCCATCTTAGCGGTGAGCTTTTTCGCAAACTCGTCGTGCACTTTCTCGTGCACATAGAACCGGTTCGCCGCGGTGCAGGCCTCGCCCATGTTGCGCATTTTGGCGATCATCGCGCCATCGATCGCCGCATCGATATCGGCATCGTCGAACACGATGAACGGCGCGTTGCCGCCCAGCTCCATCGACGGTTTGATGATGTTATCGGCGGCCTCGTGCAGCAGCTTGCGGCCGACTTCGGTCGACCCGGTGAAGGACAGCACGCGCACCCGCGGGTCGTGCAGCATGGCGCTGACGACGGGCCCGGAGCGCCGCGACGGCACGACGTTGATGACCCCGGATGGCACGCCTGCTTCTTCCAGCGCCGGCATCAGCGCCAGCATGGTAAGCGGCGTGTCAGAGGCGGGCTTGAGCACGACCGGGCAGCCGGCGGCCAACGCCGGGCCAATCTTGCGCGTGGCCATCGCGGCCGGGAAATTCCACGGCGTCACCAGCACGGCGATGCCGGCTGGCTTATGCTGCGCGACGATACGCGCGCCGGTCGCGGGGGCCATCGAGATCTGGCCGATGTTGCGCACCGCTTCTTCGGCATACCAGCGGAAGAATTCGGCAGCATAGGCGATCTCGCCGCGCGAATCCGACAGAGCCTTTCCGTTCTCCAGCGTGATCAGCTTTGCGAATCGCTCGGCGTCGCGCATGATCAACTCGTAGGCCTTGCGCAAAATCTCGGCGCGCTCGCGCGGTTTTCGGCCAGCCCACCCCGCAAACGCACCTTCGGCTGCGTCGAGCGCGGCCTTGGCGTCCTCCACCGTCGCGCTTGCGACCGACGCGATCTTGCGCTCGGTCGCCGGGTCGATCACGTCAAAACGGCCGCCATCGGAGGCTTTGCGCCACTTGCCACCGATCCAGAGGTCGGTCGGAACATTGGCGAGGAGGTTTTCATACATGAGACTCTTCCTTTGACTCGCATCACCTTCGGCTCATTCCCGCGCATGCGGGAATCAAGCTTTGCGCTGGGTCTCCGCTTGCGCGGGGACGAACGGAAAAATTAGCTTCCTAGACTCCGCCTCACCGTTTCCGCGATGCGATCCGGCGTCGGCAAAACCACGTCTTCCAGAATGTCGGCTGCCGGCAAGGGAATATGCGGCGTCGTAATGCGGACCGGCGGGCCATCGAGGTCATAGAAGGCTTCGTCGGCCACGATCGACACGATCTCGGCACCCCAACCGCAGAGCCGCGGATTTTCCTCGACGGTGAACAGCCTGTGGGTCTTTGCGATCGAACCGAGAATGGTCTGCGTATCGAGCGGGACCAGCGAACGCACGTCGACGACTTCGCAATCGATGCCGTGCTCCGCCTTTAGTTTTTCCGCGGCCGCCAAAGCGCGTGGCACCATTAACGCCAGCGCGCAGATGGTCGCGTCCTTGCCGGGACGCAGGATCTTTGCGGTGCCCAGAGAGTCCACGATCTCGCCGTCCGGCACCTCGCCTTTTGTGGCATAGAGCGACTTGTGCTCGAGGAAAATCACCGGATCAGGATCGCGAACCGAAGCCGCGAGCAGGCCGATGACGTCGCGCGGGTTCGATGGGGCCACGACCTTGAGGCCCGGAATCATCATGCACCAGTTTTCGACGCTCTGGCTGTGCTGAGCGCCAAATCGGGACCCCGCCCCGTTGCCTGTGCGCACGACAAGCGGGCATTTGAGCTGGCCGTTCGACATATATCGGCTTTTGGGAAACTCATTGGCGATGTAGTCGAAGCACACCGCAAAAAAATCCGAGAACATGATCTCGGCGATCGGCTTGAGACCCGTCATCGCGGCGCCCATGGCGGCACCGAGGATCGCCTGCTCGGAAATCGGAGTATCCCGCACGCGCAAGGGGCCGAACTGCTCATAAAGACCCACAGTGGCCTTGAACACGCCGCCGGCCTTGGCCACATCCTCGCCGAGAAAGACGACGTCCGGATCGCGACTCATTTCCTGCGCGATGCCGCGGATCACCGCGTCGCGATAGGTCAGTTCCGCCATGCCCAGCCTCCATCGGCGTAGACATCGGTGGCGATAATATCGAGCGGTGGGGGCGGCGCGGCCTTGCAGGCTTCAGTCGCCTCGTCGACAATTTTGCGCACGTCCGCATCGATGTCGGCGATTGCCTTGTCCGACACACCGAATTGCAGCAACCGCTCGCGATAGATCTTGATCGGGTCGCGCAATTTCCAGCGATCGAGTTCGCCCTCCGGCCTGTACTTCGCCGGATCGGCACGCGAATGGCCGCTGTGACGGTAGGTAAGACATTCAATCAGCGAAGGCCCATCGCCGGCGCGTGCCTTGTCGTATGCGGCCTGTGCCGTACGGTAGACAACGTCAGCGTCATTACCGTCGATCACGATCCGCTCAAGACCATAAGCTGACGCGCGGTCAGCAGCAGGTTGTGGAACAGCCGTCACCTCGCTGATCGGGGTATATTCCATGTAGAGATTGTTTTCACAGACGAAGATGACCGGCAGCTTCCAGACCGCGGCGAAATTAAGCGCTTCATGGAAGGCGCCGATATTCGTGGTGCCGTCGCCGAAGAAGCAGACCGACACGTCTTTCTCGCCCTTGTATTGCGCACGCCACGCCGCCCCGCATGCGATGGGAAGGTGGGCCCCGATGATGGCATACGAACCCATTACGCCGTGCTCGGCCGAGGTGAGATGCATCGAACCGCCTTTGCCGCGCATCAAGCCGTTGTCGCGCTGCATCAGCTCGCCGAGGACCTTTTCCACGCTCACGCCGCGCGCCAGGGTATGGGCGTGCCCGCGATAAGTGCAGAATGAGAGGTCGCCTTTCTTCATGGCCACCGCAAAACCCGCCGCCACCGCCTCCTGACCGAGAGACAGATGGCTGGTGCCCTTAACCAGGTTTTGCAGAAACAAATCATAGGCGCGCTGCTCCGCTTCGCGGATCACAACCTGGGTCCGGTACAATTCGAGCCGCTTCTGCTCGCCGATATCGTCATTAAGTCCGGAGCCGGCCTTGGCCTGCGCGCGGTCCTTTGCTGTGGCCATAAATGATCCTCGAAGGCTCTAATACATGATAAGCGGCCGCAACTTAGCGCCTAGATGGAAGGCCCCGCAACTCTCCTATTCGAGCGGGCCTTCGATTGCCGCTTCACTGGTTGTGCTCTTGCCCACCTTACGCTCGCGGTAGAGCAGGTAGAGGCCGGAACCGACGACCATGGCGGCGCCGGCCAAGGTCCAGCCATTGGGCAAATGATCGAATACCAGGTAGCCCAGGATGACCACCCAGATCAGTTGCGTATAAATGAATGGCGACAAAGTCGAGGCCGGCGCCAGCTTGTGGCCCGCGATGAGGAAAAAATGACCGGTGCTGCCAAGCACGCCAGTCAGTGCCAGCATCAACGCGATGATCCAACTCCGTGGCGGCTGCCAGACGAACGGGATAATCGGCAACATCACCAGCGCGCCAATGAAGTTCGCATAGAACAGCGAAGTCTGGTTGGAGTCGACCCGCGAAACGATGCGTGTAATCACCGCGTAGAATCCGTAGCAGGTGGTAGCCGTAAGCGTGATCAGTGCTGCCGGGTGCATGCCGCCAAATCCAGGCCGTGTAATCAGCAGCACGCCTGCAAAGCCGAAGCAGATTGCCGACCAGCGCCGCCAGCCGATCCATTCGTCCAACAGCGGTCCGGAGATGATCGCGACGATGAAAGGGAACGTAAAGATGATCGAGAGGGCTTCATCGAGCTGCAGCCAGCGAAGCGCCAGAAAGTTCAGGATGGTCGAAGCCACCAGGAGCACCGACCGGATGATCTGAAGTTTTGTGCTGCGCGTGCGCAGCAGGCCGCCATGCGTGAGCGGATTCGACACGATCAGCGTGAGAACAAATGCGCTGGTGTAGCGTGCCCACGCAATCTGTAGCGAGTCCATTTCGGTGTTGAGATATTTCGCGGTCGCGTCGAGGCAGGCAAATAATGCGACCGCGCCGCACATCAGCGCGATGCCGATGAGCCGTTGGCGGCGCTGCTGCGTTGAATCGCTCAATAGGTGGCCCGGCCGCCTGAAATGTCGAAGACGGCGCCGGTCGTGAACGAGCATTCGCTGGACGCACAAAAGGCGGCAAGACCCGCAATCTCGTCGACGGTTACAAAGCGCCCGCGAGGAATCTTCGAAAGCATGAAATCGATATGTTCCTGCGTCATCTGATCAAAGATCGCGGTCTTGGCGGCCGCGGGCGTTATGCAGTTGACCGATATGTCGTACGAAGCAAGTTCTTTGCCGAGCGATTTCGTGAGCGCAATGAGGCCTGCCTTTGATGACGAATAGGCCGATGCGTTCGGGTTGCCTTCCTTGCCCGCGATGGATGCGATATTGACGATGCGCCCGTAATTCTGCGCGATCATCGCCGGTGCCAGCGCACGACAGCAGTGAAACGGTCCGTCAAGGTTGACCGAAAGAACACTGCGCCAGGCGTCGAGCGGATACTCCCAGGTTTTCACATTAGGCCCGGCAATTCCGGCATTATTGATCAGGATATCGACGCGACCGAGCATTTTGATGGTGTCGCCGCGCGCACGCTCCACGTCGGGGTAACGCGTAACGTCGACCGCAAAAGGCACGACCCGGCCGCGATTCTGCATTTCGGCGGCTGCTTTGTTTGCGAGATCCACATCACGATCCCAAATCACTGCCGTCGCGCCCGATTCGAGAAAACGTTCCACAATCGCGCGCCCGATGCCCTGAGCACCGCCGGTGATCACTGCGATGCGCTGTGCGAGGTCGATTTTGTTCGTCATGGCCGCCTCCGCATGAAAATTATCGAATGCACGCGCCCGTGGCGAGTGGAGAAATTGCGGGTGTGCAATGCGGACGGCAATATCCCCGGGCAAACAAGCGTCATGGGCTGCGCTAATGACGCCTTCTCGTCTATGATGCGCCGGTTGCCTTGCTGCGTCTTTCCGCCAGCGCGGCACAGCACGGCCGGCCAAGGCGGCTTGAAGAGAATGGCGACTTTAGACTCGACTGCCCAACCGAGCTTCCGCGAAGCTTTCATGGTTTGGCTCAAGATCGGCTGCATCAACTTTGGCGGGCCGGCCGGACAGATCGCGACGATGCATCGCATCCTTGTCGATGAAAAAAAGTGGATCGACGAGTCACGGTTCCTGCACGCCCTCAATTTCTCCATGTTGTTGCCCGGGCCCGAGGCGACGCAGCTTGCCACCTATGTCGGCTGGGTCCTGCATGGCGCGCGCGGCGGCCTAGCTGCGGGGATATTGTTCGTTCTGCCGGGCGCCCTGGTGATGCTGGTTCTGAGCCTGCTCTACGCCTATGGCCGCGGCCTCGGGCCGATTGACGGCGCGCTGTTCGGGATCAAGGCCGCCGTCCTGGTTATCGTCGTTGAAGCGCTGCTGCGAATCGGCCGCCGGTCCCTGAAAAGCGCGTTGCTTGTCGGCCTCGCGACGCTCGGCTTTATTGGAATTTTCGTTTTTGAGCTGCCATTTCCGCTGATTGTGGCGATCGCCGCGCTGGCCGGCTTCTTTATCGCGCCGCGCGCGCCAGCCCAGCTCGCATTGCCGCCCGCTGGCGCAATTTCACCCGGCGACGGAAGTGCCCATTGGCGGCAATTCATCATTTCCCTGGCGGTCGGCTTGCCCCTGTGGTGGACGCCCGTCGCTGTTGCAGCCCTCCTGCTTGGCGGCAGCCACGTGCTGGTCGCCGTAGGTTTGTTCTTCTCGAAGCTCGCCATCGTCACCTTCGGCGGCGCCTATGCGGTGCTCGCCTATATGGCGCAGCAGGCCGTGGAGACGCATGGCTGGCTTAGCGCGCCCGAGATGGTAGATGCGCTCGGCCTTGCCGAAACGACGCCGGGGCCGCTGATCCTGGTGACGCAGTTCGTCGGCTTCCTAGCGGCCTTCCGCGAGGCCGCGCCGTTTAGCTCCCTCACCGCTGGAATTCTCGGCGCGGCAATGACGACTTGGGTCACTTTCGTGCCGGCGATTCTCTGGATTTTCGCCGGCGCGCCTTTTATCGAAGTGCTGCGCGCCGACAGGCGGCTGGCCGGCGCGCTCGCCGCTATCACTGCCGCGGTCGTCGGCGTCATACTCAATTTGTCCGTATGGTTTGCACTGCACGTGCTATTCGGCAAGGTGGTCGAGATGCACGCCGGTCCGCTGCGATGGTATGCCTTCGATCCGTCTGCACTCGATCTGCGCGCAACTGCGCTCGCGGCGATTGCGGCCGTTCTTGCGTTCGGCCTTCACCGCAGCTTGATCGAGGTGGTCATCGCAATGGCCGCGATGGGCGTGGCCGTGCAATTCATCGTTGGCCTCTAGCGTTCCCGGTCAATCGCGCTTTCGTGCCAGCGTCGCAACGCCAGGTATGAAATGGCCGACAGCACAAAGAAGATTGCAACTCCGGCAAGCGACAGCACAAACAGCGCAGCGAACATACGGGGAATATTGAGCCTGTAGCCGGATTCGACGATGCGGTACGCCAAACCGGAACCGGCGCCCGCCGAACCCGCGGCAATTTCCGCAACCACTGCGCCGATCAGCGAAAGCCCCCCGGCGATACGCAGGCCCGTCAGCATCTGCGGCAGTGCCGCAGGCAGTTTCAAGTTCCAAAGCACCTGCCAACCGGAAGCTTTGTACAGTTCGAACAGGGCGAGAAGATTATGATCAACCGAATTCAGGCCCAATGTCGTACTGGCGAGAACGGGAAAAAACGCAACGATCCACGCGCAGGCAAGCACTGCCAGGGGCTGCGGCAGATAGATCAGCAGCAGCGGCGCGATCGCGACGATCGGCGTCACTTGTAGGATGACGGCGTAGGGATAAAACGAGTACTCGACTGTTCGCCATTGATTGAACGCGATCGCCAGGGCGACCCCACCAATTGCGGCGAGCAGGAACCCTTCGAAAGTCAGGGTCAGCGTTACCAGCAGTGATCGCCACAAAAGTTCGAAATCCGCGATCAGCGTCGCTGCCACCACTGCAGGACCTGGCAGCACGAACTGGGGAATAGCGAAAATCCGCACAATCAGGTGCCAGCACAGAACAACCAGTGCCAGCACCACGATAGGCAGTACAACGCGGAGGGTGCGTTCGCTCACGGTTGGGCACCTCGCGCCATGGCCTCGGCAAGCGCCTGCGCGACCTGCCGGCAGAAGCCGGCATATTCGGGCGACGTACGGAAGCTTTCACTGCGTGGATACGGTGCGGGAATTTTGATTTCGGTGAAGACGCTTCCCGGCCGCGGCGTCATGACCACGATGCGCTGCGACAGGTAGACCGATTCGAAGACCGAATGCGTGACGAAGATGACCGTCCGGCGCAATTCCTGCCATACGGACAGGAGATCATTGTTGAGCTTGAAACGGGTTATCTCGTCGAGAGCGGCAAAGGGTTCGTCCATCAGCAGCAATTGCGGCTCAGTGACGAGTGCACGCGCTATAGAGGCACGCATTTTCATGCCGCCCGAAAGCTCACGAGGAAAAGCGTCGGCAAATTCGGCGAGTCCAACACGCTCGAGCGACTGCTCGACCAAATGGCGGGAGGAAGCTTTGTCGGCGCCCGCCAATTTGAAGGGCAGCCGGACATTGCCCGCCACGGTGGCCCACGGCATCAGCGTCGGCTCCTGGAAGACGAAGCCGATCTTCCCCGCCCCGTGCGGCCAGTCGACGATGCCCCCCGTCGGGGTGCTCAGGCCAGCAATGATGCGAAGCACCGTTGATTTTCCGCAACCCGAAGGCCCAAGCAGCGATACGAATTCGCCCTCACGGACGTCTAAATTCACGTCATCGAGCGCACGCACGCCACGATTGAATGTCTTGCCGATTTTATGCAGTGAAATGGCCGGCCGGTCGCTCATGGTGACTTGCACACTGGAATGTCAGGCCGTTAAAATCCGGTCGACATGAGAATTACAGTAGTTTCGCCGGAGATGATACGTGCCGCGCTCACAACGGGCCTGTTGCTGTGCGCAACGGCTGTTTCTGGCCAGCCCGTGCTCAAGAGCGAGCCCCCGGTCGGCAGCGTGCCGGAAGGCAAGCGCATCCTCATTGACGATGGCTCGTGTTCGGCGGGAAAAATCAAGGAAATCATCGGCGGCAATGTCGTAAAGCATATCCGCCGGCAGGTGCGCTGTATTGAGCGCAAGTAGCAGACCCAAAGGCGCGGTCGCGGTCAATTTTTCGGGCGCAGATCGACGCCAACACCCTTGTTGACGAACTGCAGCGTGTAGCCGCGTTTGTAGTCGATATTCGGCTTGACCACGCCCGCATGCACCATTCTGTCGAAGAAACTTTTCCAGCGGGCGTCGGTCATGGCGCCGATGCCGAGCTTGAGCGAGGCACCTGAGTCGACGATGCCATATTCTTTCAACTTTGCGATCGAATACGACAGCAGGGCATCGGTCATTTCAGGGTTCTGTTTTTTGATCAGGTCGTTTCCCGGACGGCTGTCGCCGTAGATATAGTGATACCAGCCGATCGCAGATGCATCGACGAAGCGCTGCACGAGGTCGGGCTGCTTTTCCACCAGATCGCGACGCGTCTCGACCAATGTCGAGTAGGCATCGAAGCCTTGATCCGCGAGCAAAAACACCACGGGTTTGAATCCGCCCTGCTTTTCGATCGCGTAAGGTTCGGACGTGACGTAGCCCTGCATGGCCGAATGCTTATTAGCCAGGAAGGGCTGCGCATTGAAGGTGTAAGGCTTTACCCTGGACTCGTCGAAGCCGTAATCGGCCTTGAGCCACTGGAAGTAGCTCGCCATTCCCTCCTTCGACACGAAGAGCGTGCGCGACTTCAGATCTGCGAACGTCTTCACATCCGGATGTGCCACAAAGACCTGCGGGTCTTTCTGGAAACTAGCGGCAACCGCGATTGTCGGAACATTGTGCTCGACCGCGTCGAATGACTGCAGCGAATTTGCGCTCATGAAGAAATCAAGCTTGCCGACAGGCAGCAGAATTCGATTGTTGATGTTTGGCCCACCCGGGACAATCGTGACGTCGAGCCCGTACTTCCGATAGGTCCCGTCGGCCAGCGCTTGATAGAAGCCGCCGTGCTCGGCCTCGGCGACCCAATTGGTACCAAAACGGACTTTGTCCAGGGCGTGTGCCATCGGCACCGCAAGGACCGCTGAAAAACCCATGAAAACGGCAATTAATCTCTTCATCCGGGCAGTTTGTCACCGTCCCACGCTGGCGAGCAACCCAGCGGAACCGACTTTGAACCTTTTTCCAATCCGGCGCGACCTATCCATATCGCAGCCAATGTTGGCTGCCCCGATATTAAACGGATGGAGAACGCCATGACCAAGTCCAAGATCACAACCGTCGCGCTCACAGCCCTTTCTCTTGCCGTCACCTTTGCCGCCACCAGCGGCAACGCCCAGGCGCACCCGCGTTTCGGTTGGGGCATCGGCGCAGGCTTTGCTGCAGGCGCACTGATCGGCGCCGCCGCGGCGTCGAACGCCTACCCCGTCTATGTGACGCCCGGATATCGCGATTGCCGCCTAATCGAGCGCTACGACCGATGGGGCAACCTGCGCGTCATTCGGGTTTGCGATGGATATTGATTTTGACGGTTGAGATCGGCGCCTGTTTCCCGTCCATCCTCGCGTCGATCTACACGACCCGCCCGGCCATGTCCCCGTCCGGGCGGGTCACTTTTCAGAACTTGATGATCGAACGCATCCCTGCCACCTGTGCATCGGGATAGCGGATACCGGTCCCACTCGGATGCCAAATGAAAGTATAGACAGGTTGCACCGTCCACCCCGGCACGATCTGCGCAACATAGGTGAACTCGAGATTTGCCTCGTAGTCGCGCGGCGGCGTAACGATATTGCCAAAATTGATCTGATCCTGGTCGAATGCACGGGCGCGATCCGCAAACCGAGAATAGATGAAACTGGCGCCAAATCGGTCATCCGGCCGTTTGGGAATCATGCCGGCGAATACAATTCCTCCATCGATCTCGACGTCAACCAGGTTTCGATCGGAAGGACTGATCGACGAACGGTTGAAGATGGAAATTCCACTGTCTGCGGCGCCGCCCGGCGACCGGTAGAGCTGCTGATCGATGATACCGTAAATTCCGTAATCGCCGCGATGCATGAGCGGCATTCCGTTGCTAGACGGACTCGCAAGCAATAACCCCGTGTTGTCGAAGCGCTGATCCGAAAATTTGCCAAGGTGGCCCCAGGCGCCGAGCTTCAGCGTTCGAGCAAGGCCGGTGTCGTCTTTTCCTCGATTGGTCCGAAATTGCGCTTCGGCAATGAGCAGCGCCGGATCGCGCAGCCGAAAGTTCAAGCCGTTCCGGTTACACGTATCGGGATCCCCTGCGCACGGGCCTGCGGGATCCCCGTTGAAGGCAGCAATGAGCAGCGACGCGTCCGTGCCCAAATCGAACTTCAACCTGATGCCCGGCGTCGCGAGTGGATATGCCGGTCCACCACCCGGCAGATTGACCGCGGCAATCGTGGGCCAGTCGCTTTGCAGAAACATTGCGCTGAGATCGCTGAAGAAGAATTCACTGTCCGCCGCTAGTTCGCCAAACCTGAAGCTTGCGGCTCCGTTCAAAAATTTTCTTTCAAGCCAAAGCTCGGAGAGGCGCGCCGATTGCGCTGCTTCGATGGCAGCGATCGTGTTCATTCCACCGACATAGTCGCGGCGAATGCGGCCGCTGTCGTAAATCAGAAAATTGTTCGTGTAGAACGTCCAATCATTCCAGCCGGCCAGCTTCCCGAGATCGACCGTGATCTGCGTTTCGAGCTTGCCCTGGTCGATGGTCCCCCGCCGGATGCCGCCCGAGAGATTGCTCAAGACATCGTTGGTGTAGATTAAATTATATGAGATGCCGCGATCGTTGAGCCGCTTGCGGAATTCCCAAGGATCGCCGTTTTTGGGCAGGCTGGTGGCAACCGAAGGCTGCGTAATGCCGTTTTTATCCGGCCCGCCTTGCGCCCTAGTCGGCGAGAGATACAGGCCGCACAGGGCCATAAATACCGCAATAAAGAGGCCCGCTCGACCAAAGCTCATGCCGACCACAACGTGTTATTTTCGCATCGCGCCCGCGTGCCGCCAAGCATAGTCACGATGCGGCCTATTGCAATTAACGCGTCATGGTGAGGGCGGATGCTCGAAAGCCACGCATTTAAAACTCCCGCGCGGTGATTGGCGCGTGATTGGGTCCTTGATTGGTCCTTGCCCGCAGGCAATCTCGTCAAGACCACGGGATCCCGGTTTACCGAGGGCAAAATCTTTATTTCGCGGTAATGCCGTCGCGCGCCGTCCATTCACTATAACTCGTCAGCAGGGACAAACCGGGACGAATTTCTTGCATCGGCTCGTCAACAGTATCATGACGCCGCTTTCGCTGCGGCCGCGGGCAAGTGCGCGCAATGCTGCGATCATATTAGTTACGTTGATCCTCGGCGCCTGGCTCGCGGTGGCGGCGACGACGCACGCGCAGCGTACGGAAAAGGTCGTCACGTCGGAAGCGTCGAGCCAGGGACGTCGCGAAGGCATCTTGTACTATCCGCTACCGAAACAATGGGACGCGCTCACAATGGCGCCCGTGACCAGCACCATTTTTCGCGTCGAGCATCTGACCGAGGGAAAAATCAGTGTCGACGAGGACCACTCAACGTTGGTGTTCTCGCCCTATTCGGGCCGGGTGACCAAACTCCTCGCCAGGCCGGGCGATACGGTCAAGGCCGGCCAACCACTTTTCGTCGTCGAGGCGCCGGACATGGTGCAGGCGCAGAACGATTTTATCACCGCGATCTCCAGCCTGAACAAATCCCGGTCGGCGCTGGAACTCGCGAAAATCGTCGAGCAGCAAAACAAGACGCTTTATGATTCACGAGCTGGCGCGCTACGCGACCTGCAAACATCGCAGGCAAACGCCCGCGCGGCCGAGAATGACGTCCGCTCCACGCAGACCTCGCTCGAGGTGATGCGCAATCGCTTGCGCATTCTCGGTATGACCGACGAAGAAATCGCAAAATTTGCCGAGACTGGCGCGGTCAGTCCGCAAATGACGATCTATTCGCCGATTGCCGGCACCGTCATTCAACGCAAAGTCGGACCCGGGCAATACATCAATACGTCGTCGCAAAATACCAGCGCCAGCGATCCGACTTTCATCATCGGAGATTTGTCCACTGTTTGGTTGATTGCCTATGTACGCGAATCAGATGCACCTGCCGTGCATGTAGGGCAAGCCGTCCATTTTACCGTCCTCGCGTATCCCGATCGGGTATTCCCGGCGAATATCTCATTCGTGGCAACCTCGCTCGACACCGGAACGCGGCGTCTGCTCGTGCGCGCGGCAATCGACAATTCTCAGCATCTGCTTCGCCCAGAGATGTTTGCAAGCGTGACAATTTTGACCGGCGAAGGTGACACGTCGCCTTCAGTGCCCTTGGAAGCGATTATCTACGACGGCAAAACCGCCCACGTGTGGGTTACGCGCGAGGATAAGTCGGTGGAGCGACGCGTTATCAAGACGGGACTGTCAAACGGACAGATGGTGCAGGTCATCGAAGGTCTGCGCGAAGGCGAGACCGTTGTGAGCAAGGGCAGCCTGTTCGTCGACCGAGCCGCAGCGGGAACCTGAAGCACACATGCTGCGTAGTCTTATGTCTTTTTGCCTGTCGCGGCGGCCATTGGCGCTGGTCGCGTTTGCAGCGTTTATCGGCACCGGCTATGCCGCCTTTACGGCACTCAACGTAGAAGCCTATCCCGATCCCGCTCCGCCAATCATCGAGATCATCGCGCAGTATCCCGGCCAATCGCCAGAGGAAGTCGAACGTTACGTAACGATACCTCTTGAAATCGCTGTCGCGAGCACACCCGGTCTCACCTACATCCGCTCGAACACCGTGTTCGCGCTCGGCTTCATCCGTCTGCAGTTCGAATATGGGCGCGACTACAATTTTGTCCGCCAACAGGTCACCAACCGTCTCAAGGATGCCGTTCTGCCGTCCACCGTGACGCCGGTGATTTCCCCTGCCGGCGGCATCAGCGAAATCCTGCGCTACCAGCTCAAGGGTCCGCCGGGCATGGACCTGATCGAGCTTAAGACCCTGCAGGACTGGGTAGTCGAGCGAAAATTGCGCATCGTTCCGGGTGTTGCCGATATCTCGCCGCTTGGTGGAAAAACCAAGGAATACCAAGCCGTAATCGACCTAGATCGCATGCGGGCCTACGGGTTGACTTTGCCCCAGATCATCAACGCAATTTCAACCAGCAACGCCAATGTCGGCGGGCGCACCATTGCGGTCGGCGAGCAGTCGGTCAACGTGCGGGGTGTCGGCGCACTGGGCTCCGTTAGCGACATCAACAACATTGTGGTGAGCCAACAAGGCGGGTTGCCTATTGTGCTCTCTGACATCGCACATAATCAGGTCGGCTTCACGCCGCGCCTGGGCATTGCCGGCCGCGACAACCAAGATGACATTCTGTTCGGCATTGTACTGATGCAAAAGCTTGAGCGCACAATGGACGTGGTGACACGTGTCCGGGCGGCCATAGCGCGCATCAACACCGACGGCAGCCTGCCGCCAGGCGTGAAGATCGAGCCATACTACGACCGCGGCGATCTCGTCGCGATCACGGTGCAGACCGTCATGCACAATATGTTGTTCGGAATTGCTCTCATTTTTCTTATTCAATGGATATTTCTCGGCAATTTGCGCTGCGCCTTGATCGTATCGGCCAGCATTCCGGTCGCGCTTTTTCTCGCCGTCATTATTACGGTGTTGCGTGGCGAATCGGCCAATCTGCTTTCGGTCGGCGCGATTGATCTCGGTATCATCGTCGACGGCACCGTAATTATGGTGGAAAACATTTTCCGCCATATCGCGCATCACAGCGCACGTCACCCAGTGGACGAGAGCCGCGGTGATCGCTTGCACCGGATATTGGCGGCAGCCGTTGAGGTCGACAAGCAAATCTTCTTCTCGGTCGTCATTACGATCGCGGCCTTCCTGCCGCTGTTCACGATGCAAGGCGTCGAAGGCCAGATTTTTGGCCCCATGGCGCGCACCTATGCCTATGCATTGCTTGGCGCCGTAATCGCGACGTTCACCGTCACGCCCGTAATGTCTTCGCTGCTACTGCCCGAAAGGGTCAGCGAGGTCGAAACGTTCCTGGTCCGCTGGCTTCGCGACATCTATCAACGTCTGCTCGCACTTGCCGTGCGTAATGCCCGGATTGCGGCCTTGTTCGCTGTCGCTTTCCTTGTCCTTTGCAGTGGTCTCGGCGTGCGGCTCGGTACTGAATTCCTCCCCAAACTCGAAGAAGGCAACCTGTGGATCCGCGCGTTGCTTCCGCCAACGATCGCGCTAGAAGCGGGCCGCGAAACGGTCAATCGGATTCGCGGCGTAATCGGCAGCTATCCGCCGGTGCGGACTGTCGTATCCGAGCAGGGCCGCGGCGAGGATGCTACCGATCCGGATGGCTCATTCGTTGCGGAATTTTTCGTACCGCTCAAGCCTTTCGAGGAATGGCCTGACGGCCTGACCAAGCCGAAACTTGTGAGGGAAATGGCAGACCGGCTGGAAGGCGAATTCATCGGAGTTGATTTCAACTTCTCGCAGTACATTCAGGACAATATCGAGGAAGCCGTCTCCGGCGTGAAGGGCGAGAACTCGGTCAAGATTTTCGGTCGCGATCTGGCCGAACTCGAACGGCTATCGCGTGCGGTCAAAGACGAACTGGCAAAAGTGCCGGGCGTCACTGACGCCGGCGCATTTAACCTGCTGGGCCAGCCAAACCTTGTAATTCAGGTCGATCGCGCCAAGGCGGCCCGCTACGGTATCACCGTCAGCGACATGAATACGGTCGTGCAGGCGGCGATCGGCGGACAGGATGTGACCCGTATCTATGAAGGCGAGATGAACTTCCCGCTTACGGTCCGGTTGGCCGCGCAGTATCGCAACAATATCGACGCCATAAAATCCGTGCCGGTGGCATTGCCGAATGCCGACCCGAAGTCGCCGACTGCCTACATCGCGCTCGGTGACGTCGCCGAAGTACGGCTGGAGACCGGCGCGGCCTACATCTATCGGCAGAATACCGAACGTTTCGTACCCATTAAATACAGCGTCCGGGGGCGTGACCTGGGGTCGACAGTCGCCGACGCTCAGGCCCGCATCGCTAAGAATGTGAAGCTGAATGAAGGCTACCGGATGGAATGGTCCGGCGAGTTCGGCGCGCTCGTGGAGGCCAAAAAAAGGCTTGCGGTCATCATCCCGCTGAGTCTGCTGCTCATCATGATGCTGCTTTACAGTCTGTTCAATTCCGTTCGGGACAGTCTTTTGGCGCTCTCCGGGATTCCTTTTGCCGCCTGTGGCGGAATCCTCGGTCTCTATCTTTTCGGATTGAACGCCAGCGTTTCGGCCGCAGTCGGCTTTATTTCCCTGTTCGGCGTTTCCGCTATGGACGGCATTCTGCTCATCTCATACATGCGCCGCCGACTCGATGAGGGTTTTGGCAAGGAAGATGCTATTATCGGCGCAGGGCAGGCGCGGATGCGGCAGATCTTCATGACAGGATTTTCCGCGTGTATTGGCCTCGTCCCGGCGGCGTTATCGACCGGCATCGGTTCGCAGGTGCAGCAGCCCCTCGCCTGTGTCATCGTAGGCGGCATGCTGCTGTCGCCAATTTGCAGCCTTCTGGTCATTCCTACATTCGCGCGCTTGGTGATGCCCACCGTCCGCCGGACGTCCGCGCGAGGCCGCGAGCGTGCCCCGGAACCGGGACCCGCGGAATAGCGTCATTTCGCTACCTTGCGGAAATCCCTCAGGTTTGCATTGATAACGTCAATAACAACGACCGCGGCGGGAACTCCTAACGGGCCAGCCAACGGATCATAAAATCTTCGGGAGGAAATCATGCAGCTCGCAAAAGCTCTGCTCACATTTGCCGTGGCGTCCATCCTGTCGGCCGGGACAGCCGCCGCGCAGACCGAGATCAAGTTTGGTCATGTCGGGGAGCCGGGATCGCTCTTTGACCAATCGGCACAGGAATTTGCCAAACGCGCCAATGCCAAGCTCGGCAGCAAGGCGAAAGTTGTCGTCTATGGCTCAAGTCAGCTGGGCGGCGACGGCGAACTGATGAAAAAACTGAAACTTGGCACCGTCGACCTCGCGTTGCCCTCCACCGTAATGTCGTCGCAGGTACCGGCATTCGGCGTGTTCGAAATGCCGTACCTGGTCAAGGATCGCGTGCAAATGGCGAAGATCCGCGACCAGGTCGTCAATCCGACACTTCTGCCGCTCGCGGAGAAATCCGGCTACCACATCATTGCGGTCTGGGAAAACGGATTTCGACAGATAACGAACAGCAAGCATCCGATCGTCAAGCCGGAGGATCTGCAGGGATTGAAGCTCCGCGTTCCGGGCGGGACATGGCGCGTAAAGATGTTCAAAGCTTACGGCGCCAACCCAAGTCCGCTTGCCCTGTCAGAAGTCTTCGTTGCGCTGCAGACCGGCGTCATGGATGCACAGGAAAATCCGCTGGCACAGATCTATCCCTCGCGTTTTTATGAAGTGCAGAAATATCTGTCGATGACTGGCCACGTATATACGCCAGCTTACGTAACCGCCGGGGCGAGCTGGTCGCGCCTTCCAGCTGACGTGCAGAAAATCCTGGCCGATACGGCGGTCGAAATGCAGCCGGTCGTCTACAAGATTGCGGCAGACCTCGATGAGAGCTTGTACAAGAAGCTCAAGGATGCAGGCATGCAGGTCAACAACGCCGACAAGGACGCCTTCATCAAAGCAAGCAAGCCGATCTATGATGAATTTGCCAAGGAAGTTCCTGGGGGCAAGGAATTGATCGACAAATCGCTCGCGCTAGGGAAATAATCCGGTCAATAAGCAGGGCAGCCTTTCGACGGCCGTTTTGTGGGGGTTTTAGGCTTGAATCTGGACCGCATACGCGCCGCATTCGAGCGGCTGCTCGAAGCCATCGTCGTTATTCTGGTGACTACTCTGACCGGGCTGGTGATCGCCGGTTTCTGCTTCCGTTACGCGGGCTATTCGCTGTCCTGGTATGATGAAATAGCGTCGGTCGGTCTGGTTTGGCTGACTTATTACGGTTCGGCACTCGCGGCGTTGCGGGGCGCGCATATAGGCGTGCCCGGCTTCGTTAACGCGATGCCGCCGAAACTGCGGCTGATCGCGACGTTTTTTGCCGAAGCCGTAGTTTTCGGTTTCTTCATCATGCTGACCTGGACGGGCATTGAGGTATTGATCGTCCTCGGTGGTGACAATCTGGTCAGCCTCGAATGGATGCCGCAGCGCGTGACGGCATCCGCAGTTCCAATCGGCGCGGCACTGTTTGTGATCGCGGAGGCACTGCGTCTGCCTAAACTGCTGCGCGATGCGCGTGGCGCAGGTTTCATCGACACCGAGGCGATCGAAGCGATGTCACACGGGGCCCCGGACCTGAGCGCCGGCCCGGAGAAAAGCCGATGACCATCGCATTGATGCTGTTCGGCATGCTTGCACTCGCCGTACTCAACGTACCCATAGCGATAGCTCTCGGGTTTGTCGCTACCGTCGCCGTCGTCGTCATCCAGGGGCCACATATGCTGCCCAACCTGGCCCTGGAAATGTATGACGGCGCGTCGAGCTTTCCGCTGCTTGCCATCCCGCTGTTCATTCTTTCCGGCGCAATCATGAACGCATCGTCGATCTCGCGCCGGCTGATCGCATTTGCGACCGCTGTTGTCGGCTGGGTGCGCGGCGGATTGTCGATGGTTGCTATCGGCACATCGGTATTTTTCGCCGAAATATCAGGATCGGCCGTCGCCGATGTCGCCGCGCTCGGCACCATCCTGATCCCGGCCATGAAAAACCGGGGCTATTCGAAGGAGGTCGCGGCAGCGACCATGTCATCGGCCGCTAGCCTTGCCATCATTATTCCGCCATCGATCCCGATGGTTCTCTATGCCGTGATGGCGCAGACCTCCGTCGTCAAGTTATTTGTCGCCGGCATCATTCCCGGTCTGATCGGCGCCCTGGCCATGGCCGGCGCGGCCTACTATCACGCGGTCAGGTATAATTTCCCCCGCGAGCAGGCATTTCGACTGTCCGAGGTCTGGCGCACCTTCAAGGAAGCGCTGTGGGCGTTCATACTGCCGATCGCAATCCTCGGCAGCATTTTCGGCGGTATCGTCACCGCGACCGAAGGCGCCGGAATGGCCGTCGTCGCAGCGATCGTTGTCGGCGGCTTTATCTATCGCGATCTCGATTTTCGCGAGTTGAAGAAGGCCTGCATCGACGGCGGCATCCAGACCGCGGTTGTCATGCTGCTCGTCGCGGCGTCGGCACTGATTGGCACCTTCCTGACCGAGGCGCAGTTGCCCCAAGCCCTGGGCCACGCCATCACAAATATCACCGAGAACAAATACGTCGTATTGTTCCTGCTCAACATCGCCTTTCTGATCCTCGGCATGTTCCTGCATTCGGCTGCGGCGATCATTCTCGTCATCCCGATCGTCATGCCGATGGTCAATGCGGTTGGCATTGACCCGATTCACTTCGGTCTGGTGGTAACGCTCAATCTCGCCATCGGGCAACAGACACCGCCCGTCGCCAGCGTGCTGATGACCGCCTGTGCCATCGCCAAGGCGGATATCTGGGAAACCACGAAGGACAATATCCCGTATCTTGTGGCCTTGCTGTTCGTGCTGTTCCTATGCACTTACGTGCCAATTATACCAATGAGCCTGGTCAACTTGTTTTACGGCGGCTAGCTCGCAAGCTCGGCGCGCACAATCGCAGCACCCCGCGCCATGGCCTGCGCTTTTCCGTATGCCACATCGCGCGGCAGATATTTCATGCCGCAATCCGGCGCCACCACGACGCGCTCTGCGGGCACGTAGTCGAGAGCCTTGCGGATGCGCGCAGCAACGATCTCGGGCGATTCCACGCTCACGTCGGAGAGGTCGATCACGCCGAGAATAATCGTCTTCGATGGCAATCTTTCCAGAATCTTGAGATCGAGATTCGGCTGCGCCGCCTCGATCGATACCTGGGCGGCCTTCGAAGTTTCGAGTTCGGGAAGGAACGAATAACCCGTCGGCTTGTCGTGAACGACGGCGGCATAGCCAAAACACAAATGCACCGCGACCGTGCCGGTTACGCCATCGAGCGCGCGGTCGAGCGCGTTGAGCCCGTATTCGCGCGCTTTGCCGGGGTGTTGCTGCATCCACGGCTCGTCGAGCTGAACGATATCGGCGCCGGCGGCAAACAGGTCCTTGATCTCTTCGTTGACCGCCGCGGCATAGTCGAGCGCCAAAGCTTCATCCCGTTCGTAAAACTCATTCTGGGCCTGCTTCGACATCGTGAACGGGCCAGGCACGGTCATTTTCACCGGCTTTTTCGTGTTCGCGCGCAGGAACGCAAGATCCCGCAACTCGACCGGATGCTTGCGGCGGATCTTTCCCGTCACTCGTGGAACAGGAATCGGCTTTCCGCTGCGGTTTAGCGTTGAACCGGGGTTGTCCGCGTCGACCCCTTCGAGCGCGGTCGCAAAACGATTGGAATAGCTTTCGCGCCGCTGCTCGCCATCGGTGATGATGTCAAGCCCGGCACGTTCCTGGTCCTGAATGGCCAGTAACGTCGCCTCATCCTGCTTCGCCTCGAGTTCCTTCGGATCGATCATCCAAAGATCGTTCATACGAACCCTTGGGACCATTTTCGACAGACGCGCGCGATCAATCAGCCAATCCGGCTGCGGATAAGAGCCAACAAGCGAGGTTGGAAATAATCTAGTGGACATCGATTCCGTCACTTTGACAGTTCGGCGCGCACGATGGCGGCGCCTTCAACCATGGCACGCATTTTTCCGTACGCAATATCGCGCGGCAGATATTTAAGGCCACAGTCCGGCGCGACAACGATGCGGTCAGCCGGCACGTGCGGCAAGGCACGGCGGATACGCGCGGCAACCGTCTCCGGCTTCTCAATCGACATGTCGGAAAGGTCGAGCGTGCCGAGGATAATGGTTTTGCCCGGCAATTTATCGAGCACGGAGCAGTCGAGTTTTGACTGCGCAGTCTCGATCGACACTTGTCTGACCGGGGAGCCAGCGAGTTCAGGAAGAAATGAATAGCCCTCAGGCCGCACGTGGATAATGGCGGCATAGCCGAAACAGATATGCACCGCCGTCTGTCCACTCACTCCGTCAAGAGCGGCGTTGAGCGCCTTGAGTCCGTGCTTGCGTGCCTTTTCCGGCCGCGCCTGCATGTAAGGCTCATCGATCTGCACGATGTCCGCACCGGCAGCGAACAGGTCTTTGATTTCTGCGTTCACCGCGGCCGCATAATCGAGTGCCATTTCTTCTTCGTCTTTATAGAAGTCATTTTGCGCCTGCTGCGACATGGTGAACGGTCCGGGCACGGTCATCTTGATCATGCGGTCGGTATTGGCGCGCAGGAATTTTACATCCTCGACCTCAACAGGGTGCCGGCGGCACACTTTGCCCGTGACGCGTGGCACCGGATTAGGATGCCCGGAGCGATCGAGCGCCGTGCCCGGATTGTCGGTGTCAACGCCTTCAAGTGCGGTGGCAAAGCGGTTGGAATAACTCTCACGGCGCATTTCCCCATCGGTCACGATGTCGAGACCAGCGCGCTCCTGGTCGCGAATAGCAAGCAACGTCGCGTCGTCCTGTGCCTGCTTGAGGTATTCGGGCGCGATGCGCCAAAGCTCCTTGGCGCGCACGCGCGGCGGAAACCGGCCCACGAGTTTGGCACGGTCGATCAACCAATCGGGCTGCGCGTAGGAACCAACTAGAGATGTGGGGAGGAGCTTGTTCATGCGAACTAATCCACTGTCATGGCCGGGCTATTCCCGGTCACCCCGCTCAAGATGGCATATTGCCCTCCCAGGAGGGATGCGGGTCAAGCCCAACGAGTAGGAGCCGTCACTGCCCGGCCGCTGCGACACTCATCGCAAGCACGCGGGCAACGTGGGCAGCCTCCCTTTCGCACCCGTCATAGATCTGGCGGCGGCAGGAGGTCCCGTCAGCGACGACGAGTGCATCGGCCGGAGCCCTGCGCACGGCAGGCAGCAACGAAAGTTCGCCCATTTTCTGCGAGACGTCGATCGTCGCCGCGTCATAACCAAAACTGCCGGCCATGCCGCAGCAACTCGATTCGATTGTCTCAACAGCGAGCTGGGGTATCAGCCGCAGCGTGGCCTCGACGGCGCCCATGGTATCGAACGCCTTTTGATGGCAATGACCGTGCAGCAGCGCTTTTTTTGGCAACGGAGCCAGCGTCAAATTGAGGCGGCCCTGCTGGTGCTCGCGCGCAATAAATTCTTCCAATAGCAGCGCGTTCGCGGCCAGCGCATCAGCGGCCTCGTGCTTGAAAAGGGCTGGCATTTCGTCGCGGAATGTAAAAAGACAGCTCGGTTCGAGGCCGATAATCGGCAAACCGCGGGCAACATAGGGAGCGAGCGCATCGAGTGTACGCTGCATCTCGCGCCGCGCTTCGTCGACCAGCCCGACCGATAGGAATGTCCGTCCGCAGCAAAGCGGGCGCTCACTGGGGTCAGCCGGTAGCGGCGCGTATACGCGATAGCCGGCGGCCACGAGTACTTTCAATGCGTCGTCGAGATTTTCGCGCTCGAAGTAACGATTGAACGTGTCGGCGAAGAGAACAACTTCGCGAGCTGGCGCATTTTGTTCCCCCGCCGTGTAACGCCAGTCTGAACGATCGCGATAGGTGTCGCTGCGCCACTTCGGCAGGCTTCGGCGGGACGAAAAACCGGCAAGCAGTTGCGATGCTCGGCGCAGGATCGAGTTGCTGTCGCGCATATTGAACATGCGATGCCATTGCGCAGCAAAGGGAGCATAGCGCGGCAGGTAGCCGATCAACTTGTCGTGCAGCGAAAGGCCGCGCTTTGCCGCGCGCGCGGCCTGCACTTCGATTTTCATGCGTGCCATGTCGACGCTGGTCGGGCATTCGCGTCGACAGGCCTTGCAGGATACGCAAAGCTCTAACGTTTCCGCCATTTCATCCGACGCAAGTGCATCGGGACCGAGTTGACCGGTGACGGCGAGCCGCAGCGTATTCGCGCGGCCACGCGTCACGTCGCGCTCGTCGCGGGTCACCCGATAGCTCGGACACATCGCGCCACCGGTCAGCTTCCGGCAGGCGCCGTTGTTGTTGCACATCTCGATCGCGCCCTGGAATCCACCGCCGGCCCCCGAATATGCCGACCAGTCGAGATGCGTTTCGAGCGGCTCGCCATGATACCCGGGCGCATAACGAAACAGGCTTCGATCGTCGAACTTCGGCGGCCGCACCACCTTGCCGGGATTGAAGATCCCCTTCGGGTCGAAGCGGTCCTTGACCTCTTCGAACGCGCGGGCGAGCCGGGCGCCAAACATCGGCTCGTTGAATTCCGACCGCACCAGACCGTCGCCGTGCTCGCCGGAATGCGACCCTTTGTATTCGCGGACCATCGCGAACGCCTCTTCGGCAATTTCGCGCATGGCATGGACGTCTTTCTCCCGCCGGAGGTTGAGAATCGGCCGCACATGGAGACAGCCTGAACCTGCGTGCGCATACCAGGTGCCGCGGGTCCCGTGCTTTGCGAATATCCCGGTCAGCCGCGACGTATATTCGGCAAGATGTTCGAGCGGCACGGCGCAATCTTCCACAAAGGAAACCGGCTTACCCTGCTCCTTCATCGACATCATGATGTTGAGGCCCGCGGTTCGGAGGTCCGTGATCGCGGCCTGCAAGTCGGGGTTGAGAATTTCAACCAAGCCGCCCCACTTCGCGCCGTCCTTGTCCCAGTGGTAGCCGAGATCGCCCATCAACGCCTTGAGCTGCTTGAGCAGGCGCAGATTTGCTTCGTGGTCCTCTTCGCCAAATTCGACGAGCAGGATAGCTTCCGGCGATTCGCGCACGAATTTTTCCAGCGTCGGTTGGAAGATCGGGATTGCGCGCGCGAGTTCGATCATGGTGCGGTCGATCAGCTCCACCGCAATCGGCTTGAGGCGGACAATATGCTGCGCCGAATTCATTGCCTCAAAAAAGCTTCCGAAATGGCAGGCACCGACCGCGCGACGCCCTAGGAGTGGCGAAAGCGTGAGTTCGATACGGGTGGAAAAAGCTAGAGTGCCTTCGCCGCCGACCAGCAGATGGGCGAGGTTGATGTCGTTCTTCCCCGGCACGAGCGCATCAATGTTGTAGCCGCCCACGCGGCGCTGAACCTTGGGGAAGCGTGCCGCGATTTCATCCGCCTCCCGCGCGCCAATGGCGAGCAGGTCCTTGGCGAGTGGTCGCAACGGGCCGGGTACGTCTTTGAGATTTCCGCCGATGCGACCGAAATGGGCGAGCGTGCCGTCCGCCAGCAGGGCTTCGATGGAGACCACGTTGTCGCGCATCGTGCCGTAGCGCAGCGAGCGGCCACCACAGGAATTGTTCCCGGCCATCCCACCAATAGTCGCGCGTGACGACGTTGAAATATCGACCGGAAACCATAGGCCGTGCGCCTTGAGTTGACGATTAAGATCATCGAGCACGATGCCGGGCTCGACCGTTACGCGCCTGCGCTTGACGTCAAGGTCGAGGATGCGCGTGAGATATTTGGAGCAGTCGAGCACCAGCGATTCGCCAACCGCCTGCCCCGCCTGCGACGTTCCGCCACCCCGCGCTAAAACCGTCACCCGTTCGCTGCGCGCAATCGCTATCGCCCGATCAGCTTCTTCGATTGTACGCGGAGCAACTACGCCGACCGGCGTGACCTGGTAGTGAGACGCATCGGTCGAATAACGGCCGCGCGAAAATGCGTCGAATTGTACCTCACCGGTCAATTCGGCTTTCAGCCGGCGCTCGAGACCGGGCATGACGACGGCCACGTTTCTTATCCTTTTTGGGCTGCGCTAAGCCTACGCATTAAGAACGAGTTCGCATTGCGGAAAACCGCTTGACCACAATGTTACATTCATAGTTCAACGCCACAAGCGCCGCTCCCTGATCGGAACGCGCCCGTGGCTAAACCACGAAAATCCAGTAAAAGCTGCGGTTTCAGGAGCAGACGTGTCATGGCTAAGAATTCCTCGCGCACGGTCGGGCGACATTTTCTCCATATCCCGGGACCTTCGCCGCTTCCGGACCGAATCCTCCGGGCGATGGATACACCCATTATCGATCACCGCGGCCCGGAGTTCGCTCGTCTCGCCCGAAAATGCCTTGATGGCATCAAGACAATCTTCAAAACCACAAATCCCGTCATCATCTACACGGCGACCGGCACCGGTGCGTGGGAAGCTGCCCTCGTCAACACATTGTCGCCCGGCGACAAAGTCCTGATGGTCGAGACCGGCCAGTTCGGCACACTGTGGAAGAAAATGGCCGAGAAACTCGGCCTCAAGCCTGAATTTATCACGACTGACTGGCGCACCGGCGTCGATCCGGCCGTGATTGAAGCACGCTTGCGCGAGGACAAGAACAAAGAAATCAAAGCAGTCTGCTTCCTGCACAACGAGACATCGACCGGCTGTCTTTCGCCGGTGGCTGAAGTTCGCAAGGCTATCGACAAAGCCGGTCATCCCGCGCTGTTGATGGTTGATACCATCTCCTCGCTGGCCTCGACGGATTATCGCCACGACGAATGGGGCGTCGATGTGACAGTCGGCGGCGCGCAGAAAGGCTTAATGTTGCCGCCGGGCATGTCGTTCAACGCCATCAGTGACAAGGCGATCGCCGCCAACAAGACATCCAAGTTGACGAAATCGTTCTGGGCCTGGGACGAGATGCTGGCCATGAACAAGCAGGGTTTCTTTCCCTACACGCCCGCAACACAGATGTTGCACGGTCTCGCCGCTTCAATCGAAATGTTGCACGAGGAAGGACTCGATAACGTCTTCGCGCGCCACGATCGCCTTGCGGAAGCGACGCGCCGTGCCATCAAGGCGTGGGGTCTCGATATCATCTGCCGCGACCCCAAATATTATTCGCCGACGATCACTGCCGTGCTGCTGCCAGAAGGTCATGACGCAGATGCATTCCGTGCACTCGCGCTCGAGCAGTTCAATATTTCCTATGGCGCGAGCTTCGGCCGCTTCGCTGGCAAGATGTTCCGCATCGGGCACCTCGGCGATATTAATGATGCGATGCTTTTGGGCGGATTGGCGGCAACCGAGATGGCACTCGCGCTTTCCAATATTCCGCACAAGAAAGGCGGCGTGCAGGCCGCGATGGACTATCTCGTCTCGGCGCACGGCAGCGCAGCAAAACAAGCGGCGGAATAATTGCTCCCGACTAGCTGTTTGTGATGGCCGGCTTGGTGCCGGCCGGATAGTGAGCTATGCGCACGGCACGGTCTCCGGGACATGCGAGGGCACGTCGATCAGGCCGCAGCGTTCCAGTCATTCGCTTTTGCAACGCGGTTGACGAACCCGGAAATGGCCGCGAGCGTCGCATCCGGCGCCTCCCGTTGCGGGGCGTGCCGCGCGCCTGCCAGCAAGGCGATTTCCACAGGGCAGTAACATTCCGCCTGCGCGGCCTCGATCTGCTTCACGGTGCCGTATTGATCGTCCTTGCCCTGCACGACCAGCACCGGCACGCGGATATAGGCAAGAAACTCGGTGATATCCCACCTGCGGAATTCCGAGTCGAGCCACGCGCCGTTCCAGCCCCAGAAGGCGTTGTCGACGTCGGCGTGCCAACGCGACAGCCGAGCGCGCAAGTCGCCGGTTTCATACGCTCTTCTTGACTCGAGAATCGATGCAATCCCGGAGTCCTCAGTGAAAAAATGCGGCGCGATCAGCACGAGGCCGCCCACGCGGTGGTCCTGATGGCTCCCGACATAGATTGCCGCGATGGAAGCGCCGTCGCTGTGGCCGATCAGAAGCCCCTGGCGGAATCCGATTGCATCAAGCAGTGGCGGCAGTGTCTCGCTTGCCTCGTCATGCATGTAACTGAGCGGACGCGGCAACGCCACCGGCGATGAGTTGCCGTAGCCGGCACGCGAATAGAGGAACACGCCGGCCCCGGTTGCGGCGGAAAGCTTCTCGGGGAAATCGCCCCACAAGCCCACACAACCAAGGCCTTCGTGCAGCAGGACCAGCGTCGGCGCATCGTCGGGACGCGGGCCGGTAAAGCGATATTCCAGCCGTTGCGCGCCGATATCGACAAAGCCGGTGCCGGAAAGGGTCATTGCGGAGACAGTCTCTGCATTGTCGTGGCCGCTATTGTCCCGGGCATCTCGCTTGCGAAAGCGCTGGGACTTATCCCGATCACCTGCATTCGGGTGCTTCCCGCCGACCTGGTGACGATGTTAGTGACCCGGCGCCTCGGCGCGCAATTTGAACCGCTGGATCTTGCCGGTTGCGGTTTTCGGGAGGTCCTTCCGGAACTCAATCCAGCGCGGATATTTGTAGGGCGCGAGCTTTTTCTTCACGTGCTCCTGTAATTCGTGGACCAGAGCGTCACTGCCTTTGTCCGGCGATTTCAGCACGACGAAAGCCTTCGGCTTGATCAGCTTCTGCTCGTCGTTCCAGCCGACGACCGCCGCTTCGAGAACATCAGGATGCGACGACAGCGCGGCCTCCACCTCGAACGGCGAGACATACATGCCCGAAACTTTCAGCATGTCGTCCTGCCGTCCGCAGCACACAAAATATCCTTCTTCATCCTCGATATATTTGTCGCCGGACCGCGTCCAATCGCCCTGGAATGTCGAGCGCGACTTCTCTCGATTGTTCCAATACATGATCGCACTGGTTGGCCCGCGCACATAAAGTTCGCCCATCTCGCCTTTTTTCACCGGCTGGCCGTCTTCGCCGACGAGTTTAATCTCGTAGCCCGGAACTGCTTTTCCGGTGGTTCCGTACTTGGTCGCGCCCGGCGCATTCGTGAGATAAATGTGCAGCATCTCGGTGGTGCCCAACCCGTCCGAAATCTCGACGCCGTAGCGCTCCTTCCACCGCCTCGCTATTTCCTCGGGCAGCGCCTCGCCGGCGGAAATGCAGCGGCGAATTTTTACTTCGGCTTTTTGTGGCGCGTTCGAACTCGCAAGAAACGCGGCATAGAAAGTCGGCACTGCGAAAAACACCGTCACCGGATGTTTTCGCAACAGCGCCGCAACGCCATCGGGCGTCGGGCGGTCAGCATTGAGTACCGTGGTCGCGCCGACCGTCAGCGGGAATGTCATGGCATTGCCAAGGCCATAAGCGAAGAACAGCTTTGCAACCGAATAGCAAACGTCGTGCTCCTTCAGCCCGGCGACCGGGGTGCCGTAAAGATCGGCGGTAAGCTTGAGGCTCGCATGCACATGCACCGCCCCCTTCGGCTTTCCGGTCGAACCTGACGTGTAGAGCCAGAAGGCGATGTCGTCGGACGTCGTAGGCGCCGTAAAAGATTCGGGCTCACTGGAGCCGACGAAATCTTCAAATGAGCGGTAGCCTTGGGGATTCTCGCCGGAGACGATAATGTGTTCAAGATCGGGACTTTCCTTGATGAGCTTTTCGAATTTCGGGTACAGCGCCTCCGAGACCACGAGGCATTTTGCGCGGCTGTCGGCCAGCATGAAGCGGTAGTCTTCTTCAGTGAGGAGTGTATTGACCGGTACCGCGACGATGCCGGCCTTCAGGCAGCCTAGAAACGCGGTGGGCCAGTCAATGGTGTCGAGCAGCGCGATCAGGACGCGTTCTTCGCGTCTGATTCCGATCCCGCGCAGCGCGGCGCCAAACCGCGCGACGCGATCGGCGAGCTGGCCGTAAGTGCAAGAACCGCGCGCGTCGATATAGGCCGCTTTGCCTGCGCGGCCGGCACTAAGATTCCCCTGGAGCACGTCGGCGGCGAAATTGTAATCACGTGGGACAGCGCCCATCGCGCCGCTTTCTGCCGCCGCAACCGCGGCTGTCATCCCTTCCTCCCCCGGCGGCCAAATGCCGCTTGTTTTGGCCAATTATGCGAGGCGCTGCTGGCCGCCGCAATGTGATTATATTTCCGCCTTGTCGCCGCGGTTATGGAGGCCATTCCCGGCGCCGTCTCTGTACCAGGCCCAAATTGCGGCTATGGTGGCGCCAGTCAACCGGCATCGTGAAAGCTTGGGAGTTGCTTGATGATCTTCAGCCGCGACCGCATCCTCACCACCCATGTCGGCAGCCTGCCGCGCAACGACAAGCTGTCCGATTTGTTGCTGAAACGGGAGGCCGGCGAACCACTCGATGCCGCCGAAATGGCGTCGGAGATGGACAAGGCCGTGCGTTACGTCGTCGACAAGCAGGTCGAGGCCGGTATCGATATCGGCAACGACGGTGAGCAGCAGAGGGTCGGCTTCCAGACCTACGTGCCGCAGCGCATGAGCGGGTTCGGCGGCATATCGAAGCGCCGGCGCGGGCGCGAGTTCGAGGAGTTCCCGGAGCTCGTCGCAAGCCTGATGCGGCGTTTCCCGCACGTCAGCAAGCAGCAAAACGCGCCGGAATGCCAGAGCGAACTGAAATATCTCGACATCAAGCCGATCGAGAATGAAATTGCGCGCTTCAAGAACAACGCGGACCGGAAATTCGCCGAGCAATTCATGACTGCGCCTTCGCCCGGCATTATTTCTACCACGATGCTCGACGCGCATTACGGCTCACAGGACAGATACCTAAGTGCAATTTCGCGCGAGATGAAGGACGAATACCAGGCGATCCACAAAGCCGGGCTTCTGCTGCAGATCGATGCCCCCGACCTCGCCATGGACCGCACCATGATGTATCGCGACCTGACTGATGCGCAATTCGTCAAGGCGGTGGAACGGCACGTCGAAGCGATCAACGACGGCATCGCGGGAATTCCGCGCGAGCGCGTGCGGCTCCATATTTGTTACGGAAATTGGGAGGGGCCCCACATCCACGACGTGCCGCTCTCGATAATCCTGCCGGCCCTCTATCAGGCCAAGGTCGGCGCGTTGTCGATCGAATTCTCCAATCCGCGCCATGCTCATGAATACGACGCCTTGAAAAAGTACCCGTTGCCGAAGGATATGCTGCTGATTCCCGGTGTCGTGGAAACGACCAGCAATTTCGTCGAGCATCCGGAAGTCGTGGCGCGCCGCATCGAGGAGGCGGTGCGCGCGGTCGGAGAACGCGAGCGCGTGATCGCCTCGACCGACTGCGGCTTCGGCACGTTTACCAACCGTGAATGGGTTGTCGAACCGATCGTATGGCTCAAGCTTGCCGCGATCCGCAAGGGCGCCGATTTAGCCTCGACAAGGCTTTGGGGCAGGAAGGTCGCATAGGCCAGCCGGCCCCGCATGGTCCAGCGTGGCCCCAGGGCGTTTTCGGGCGGGAGGGCGGTAAAATACCTCGCCTTGTTGTTGCCGACAGCGCCGCCGGCAAGGCATATACTGTCGCTATCCCTCCGGCGGTGAAGCCGGCAAGCAATATTGCGTAAGGAGACGGCCATGGACGAGAGAACGCGCGAGCCGCGGAAGATCACCGCTGAGGACATCAACCCTCGCTATAACTGGGGCCGCCATCTGCCGGTGCTTGGCACCATGGGCGTCGATTTCGAGGAGCGTGTCGACTATCGCCGCATGCACCGCTACCGCCTTGGCCGCGCGCAGGCTGCGCTGGAGGCATCCGACCTCGGTGCGCTGCTGCTGTTTGACGACAACAACATCCGATACGTCACATCGACCAAGATCGGCGAATGGGCGCGCGACAAGCTTTCGCGCTGGGCGCTGCTCGTGCGCGGCGGCGATCCGATCCTGTGGGACTTCGGCTCCGCCGCTGTCCACCACAAGCTCTATTCGCCGTGGCTCAAGCCGGAAAACTGCAAGGCCGGCCTGGTCGGACTGCGCGGCACCGTCGACCCCGCGTTCGGACTGATGAAGCGGCACGCTGAGGAGATGGCTTCAATTCTCAAATCCGCCGGGGTCGCCAAGATGCCGATCGGCGTAGACATCATCGAACCGCCGATGATGTTCGAACTGGAAAAGGCCGGCCTCAAGGTCAAGGATGGCCAGCAGGTGATGCTGAGCGCGCGCGAGGTGAAATCCGCCGACGAGATCGCGCTTCTCAACCGCGCGGCCGCGATGGTTGACGGCGCCTATGACGTGGTCAACGAAATGCTGCGTCCGGGCGTGCGCGAGAATGACATCGTCGCCGAGGTCAACAAGTTCCTTTACACGCATGGCTCCGACGACGTTGAAGCGGTCAACGCAATTTCAGGCGAGCGCTGCAGTCCGCACCCGCACAATTTCACCGACCGCATGATCCGCCCGGGTGATCAAGCCTTCTTCGACATTCTGCAAGCATTCATGGGCTACCGCACCTGTTACTATCGCACCTTCAATGTCGTGCGCGCGACGCCCGCGCAGCACGACGCCTACAGGATGGCGCGCGAATGGCTCGACAACGCCATTGAGCGCATCAAGCCCGGCGCTTCGACAGCGCATATCTGTGAGGTATTTCCGAAAGCGAACGAGTTCGGCTTCCCGGACGAGATGTCGGCATTCGGCTTGCAGTTCGCGCACGGCCTCGGCCTGAACCTGCACGAGCGCCCGATCATCTCGCGGGTGGTCTCAATGGATCATCCCACCGAGATCAAGGAAGGCATGGTATTCGCGATCGAAACCTATTGCCCCGCCACTGACGGGTTCTCCGCTGCGCGCATCGAAGAAGAGGTCGTGGTCACCGACAAGGGCTGCAAGTTGATCTCGCTATTCCCGGCGGAAGAACTGCCAATCTCGGCGAAGTATTAAGACGTTCAGGACCGGATATCTTGGACCATAAAGACGCGAATAAATATGCCCGGCCTGCGGGCGCCGCGCAGGTGCTATGGAGGGGCTTGCGCGGGCGTTGCCCCGCCTGCGGCGCGGGACGAATGTTCCGCGCTTTCCTGAAAGTCAACGATGCCTGTCCGCACTGCGGGGAGGAATTGCACCATCATCGCGCCGACGATTTTCCCGCTTATCTGGTGATCGTCATCGTCGGTCATATTCTGGTGCCCATCGTGCTGGTGGTGGAAACTGAAATTGCGCCGGCCATCTGGATCAGCATGACGCTGTGGCCGGCAATCGCGCTCGCGATGGCACTTGGACTGCTGCAACCGGTGAAGGGCGCCGTGGTCGCGATACAATGGTTTGGCGGCATGCACGGCTTCGAGGAGGCAAAGCGCGCACGTTGTCGCACGGGTGATCACAAATTTGCTCAGGAAATCCGTTAAGATAGCTATTGCCATGTTTCCTGTAATCTGACGCCCATTCAAACCAAAAACCGATCGACAACCCGGGCAATGTCAAAGCGTTGGGGAACAGCAAAAACCAAATACTTAACCACCAGCGGCGCGCGACAGGCCTCGCGATATACAAGCAGTATCCGCCGATCAGGCGGTCGCTTTGCTGCGCAAATGCGGAAAGCGCTCGCTCAACAGCGATCCGGAATAGTAAGTTGGTTCAAAGGCTGCCTGCGCGCGGATATTGTCGAACCAAGCCGTGACGAGGGGCAGGTCCTGCCAACCCGGCATGCCGAGATCGTTCATCCGCACGAGGGCCGGCATCACGGCAACATCTGCAAGAGTTATCGCCTTGCCGAGCAGCCATGGGCCGCCGCTGTGCTCGATTTCTGAGTTCATGCGCTCGTAGGCGCGACGCAGGCGCGAGAGTGCAGCGTCCATTTCCTGCTTCGGAAAACCGGTCTGGCCCATGGTGAGCATGAATTCGCGGCGTAGCGGCTTGCTTTCCGCCATGGCGACGAAATCCTCGCGACTCATTTTCTGGAATCGCGGTAGAAATGCGAGATTGAATGTCGGCACTCGCACCGCCGCCGCCGGCATCTCGTCGATGAAGTGCATGAGCGCCCGCATGCGGGCACGCATGACCGGATCTTCCGGCGTAAAACTTCCAGCAGGCGTCACCTCGTCGAGATATTCGGTTATGACCGTGGAATCGATGATGATTGCGCCATCGTGATCAAGCGTGGGCACGACCCCATTGGGATTGAGCTTGAGATAAGAGGGCTTGAGCTGGTCGCCCTCAAGCAGGTTGAGTCTCACCTCATCGAATGGCAACTTCTTTGCGTTCAACACAAAGCGGACGCGCTGGCTGCAGGTTGACTGCGGCGCGTTGTAGAGCCTGAAAGCCATCCGGAATCTCCCTCCAACGCTCTCATTCGATCAGATCGTTGCACAATGCATATCTGAAATGCACAGCCAACATGAAATTTACGGGCATTTTACTTGTGGTAATGAGGCCAGATCGTTTGAGTGGAAACGTGCGCAGCCGCTGTTTTCCTCCCTTCAGGCTTAAACGGCGGCGTGAATCCTCCACCTAATGCACACAGGGCCCCTAACGGGGCCCTTTTTTTATGTTCGCACGCCGGAACTTGCCGACGACGGCTACCGGCTCAGTGCTCAAGGCCCGTCGGGACATTCTTGTTCTCCGGCGCGAGTTTCATGCCGGCAGCAAGCGCCATAGTTTCCATCAATGCGGCGAAGTCCTTGTTGAGATAGGCGTGCGGATCGGGCTGTAGCGTGGCATGCCCGAAGTGACCTTGCAGGACCTCGCGCGTCGCCGCCGTCACTGGCATCGGCACATCCATTTCGCGCCCGAGCTCCAGGCCGAGGTCGAGATCCTTGCGCAACAGCTCGGGCGTGAAGGTCGTAGTCCAGTCGAGGTTTACCAAAGCCGGCGATTTGTAGCGCGTGAACATCGACCCCATCACGCCGTTGTTGAGAAAAGCAAGAAATGCATGACGCGGCACGCCCATCTTGTTTACGAGCAGGGTAATTTCGATCAGATTCTCGATTACAACGCCGAGCATGACATTGTGCGCGATCTTGCAGATTCGTGCGAGATCGCCCTCGCCCACATATGACACGCCCTGCGGCGCGACGACCTCCATCAACGGAATGATCGCCTTGCAGGCGGCCTCCTCCCCCGACACGACCGAGGAAAGGCGGCCAGCCTTGATTACCTTGGCATTGCCGGAGACCGGCGCGCAGACATAGTCGGCGCCACGCTCTTTCAGCCGCTTGCGAATGCCGGCGGATTCCTCGACTGAAATGGTCGAGCAATCGACGCAGACTTTTGGTGCTTTTCCACCTGAGAGAACACCGTCCTTGCCGAAATAAACCTGCTCCAGGTCTTTACCCTCGGAAACGATCGAAAACACGACATCGCAGCCCGCGAGCTCGGCAAGCTTGTCGACTACCTTTCCGCCCTTGGCGGCCAGCGGCTCGGCCTTCGAGCGCGTGCGATTCCAGATGCTTACATCATGGCCGGCCTTGAGCAGGCGTTCCGCCATGGGCAGGCCCATGCGGCCGGTTCCGATCCAGCCGATCTTCTGTGCATTCTTCGACATCACGAAATTCTCCTATTGAAATCCTGACGCAATCCGAACTCGCGTGCCGGGGCTTAGCCGTTCTGCCGTAATTGCGCCAGTGGCGGCGAATCTGGACGTAATGCGAACGTCGCGCACGCTTGTGGTCGCTGTTCAAAGCGCATTATCCTTCTGCCAAGGCCGGTCACAAGGCCGCCAACGAGGCCCACCCGCAACAGGGCCCGTGGCGAAAACCATGGGAGAAGCGTGGGCAACCAATGCAGGATGCCGTCACGACCACAATCGCGGTGGGCCGCGCGCCCGATCCGGCGCGGAGCGGCGAGCGCCTGCGCATCATTTGGCGCAATATCTTTCCGTTTCTCGTCGTCGGCGGGATCTGGGAAATTATCGCCTGGGCCGGCATTTTTCCGCACCGGCTGTTTCCGACACTCGAAGAAGTAGCGCGGTCCTTCGTGGAACTTACGATTGCCGGCATTCTGCCGCATCACACGATTGAAACGGTCATTCGCCTCTTGAGCGGCTTTACGCTGGCCGCGGTCTTTGGAGTGGGCATCGGCGTGCTGATGGGGCGCTCGCGGCGGGCCGAGGATATTTTCCTGCCGCTGGTGAGCATCTGCGCACCCATTCCGGGCCTCGCCTACGCGCCACTGTTCCTGCTCTGGTTCGGCCTCGGCAACGTGTCGGCCGTGCTGCTGGTCGGCTTCGTCTCAGCATTCCCGATTTTGTTCAACAGCTGGACCGGCGTAAAAGCGGTGAAAGAAATCTGGGTGAGATCGGCGCAATCCATGGGCGCCGACGACCGCCGGTTGTTCAGTCACGTCATCCTCCCCGGCGCGCTGCCGTACATCCTTACCGGCTTGCGGCTCGGGCTCGCACAGGCATGGCGCATCCTGGTTGCGGTCGAAATGCTCGCCGCTGTTCCCTGGGGTCTCGGCTGGCTGATCTTCGGTGCCCGAGAATTTCTCAACACGGATGCGATGCTGGCCGGCATTGTGGTGATCGCGCTAATCGGTCTTTCGCTCGAGAAGCTCGTCTTCCAGAAAATCGAGGACTACACCGTCGTGCGGTGGGGAATGATCACGTCATGACCGAACAGGGACAGCGCTGGCGTTCATTAATTCGCGCAATAATCACGCTGGCGGGGGCCGCCGCCATCTATGAACTTCTGGCGCGCAGCGGCTATTTTGCGGGGGCTCTGCTGCCCACGATTCCGACCGTCGTGCAAACGCTCATTGCGATGCTCGCCGACGGCACGATGATCGAGCATGCAGCCTTTACGATGTACCGGGTCATGTTCGGCTTCTGTCTAGCCATCGTCACCGGAATTCCGCTCGGGATTTTGATGGCGCGGTTCCAACGCGTGGAAAATTTCTTTTTACCGCTGGTGAGCGCTTTGATGCCGATTCCGTCGTTCGCGCTCGTTCCGCTGTTCATGCTGTGGTTCGGCATTGGCAACCTGACGACGATCCTGATCGTCTTCTACGCGGCGACCTTCCCGATGGTGTTCAATACCTGGTCGGGTGTTCGCTCAGTCAATCCGCTTTGGCTGCGCGCCGCCGGCGCCATGGGCGCCGACGAGAACAAACTGTTCTGGAAGGTGATCATTCCGGGCGCCTCGCCATTTATCATCACCGGCATGCGGCAGGCGTTCCTGCGCGCATGGATTGCGGTGGTCGGCGCCGAAATGATTGCGGCGTCCGACTGGGGGCTCGGCTGGGTGATCTTCGACGCCAAGGAATTCCTCAATGCCGATATCATGCTGGCCGCCCTGCTCGTCATCGGGGGCATCGGCTATGCTTTCGAGCGGCTCGTGTTCGGCTCAATCGAGCGCGCAACCGTGCAGCGTTGGGGCATGGTTCGCATGGCCAAAGGCTAGGAACGGTACTCAGGAATGGTCCCCATCGAAATAAAAGACGTGACGCTGGTCTACGATACACCAGGCGGCAAGGTGCCCGGCGTCAAGGACGTCAACTTCAACATCGGCGCTTCCGAGTTTCTCTGCATCGTCGGCCCGTCGGGTTGCGGCAAATCCACGTTGCTCAACATTATCGCCGGATTTCTTTCGCCCGCCGCCGGCGAGATACGTATCGGCGGCAAGCCCGTCACCGGCAGCGGCATGGACCGCGGCGTGGTGTTTCAGGATTTCGCCCAGCTATTTCCCTGGCGCACGGCACTTGGCAACGTCGAGTTCGGCCTCGAGATGAAGGGCATCCCAAAAAACGAGCGCGACAAGATTGCGCGCGAGCAGCTGCGGCTTGTAAAGCTTGAGAAGTTTACTGGCTCCTACCCTCACCACCTTTCCGGCGGGATGCAGCAACGGGTCGCCATCGCCCGGGCTCTGGCGTACAATCCGTCTGTACTGTTGATGGATGAGCCGTTCGCTGCTCTCGACGCGCTCACTCGCGACGACATGCAGCGGCTGCTTGCCGATGTGTGGCACGCAACCCGCAAGACGGTGATCTATGTGACCCACAACGTCGCCGAAGCGGTATACTTGGCCGATCGCGTCGTGGTCATGTCACCGCATCCCGGGACGGTAAAGACCGAAATGAAGATCAATCTGCCAAGGCCGCGCGATCCGTTGAGCGTTGAATTCGTCGAGTGTCAAAAGGAGTTGCTGCGGCACCTCGGCCACGACGTAAGTCCGGGTGAAGCTAAAACCGCAAATGGCAAGAGCAAATCATAGGGAGGATAAACGATGAGCACTGCGAACACAGGTTGGACTCGCCGCCAAGCACTGGCAACAGCCGGCGCCGGTGTGCTGACGGCAGGATTGGGCGTACGGCCGGCACTCGCACTTGAGACGGTTCGGCAAGGTTACCAGACCAATATGTGGGGCATGCCGACTTACTATCTTCTGCGCTCTGGTCTGCTTGAAAAGCACGGCGTGAAGTTCGAAGAATTCGCAGTCCCGTCGGGCAATCTCACCATGCAGCAGATGGTTGCCCGCCAGGTCGACATGGGCACGTATGCCGGGCCTTCCTTCGCAATCGGCTACGACAAAGGCGGCCTGCTTGCGATTGCGATGATTGAATATGTCGGCAAGACCGCGCGCGTGATGGCGCGCAAGGATCTCGGCATCACCAAGGTCGAGCAACTCAGAGGCAAGAAAGTCGCCAATCAGACCGGTTCCTCGACCGGCAATATTTTCGTGGACCAGATTGCCGCGAAGGCCGGCTTGAAAAAGGGCGACTACGAAGAGATTCGCATGAACGTGAACGACATGGTTTCGGCCATGGCGGCGAAGACCGTGGATGCAATGGTCAATGTCGAACCATATAACGCGATCGCAGAAGCTGACGGTCTCGCCGTGACGATTTCCGAATTCGATCAATTCGACAGGCTGCCGGTATTCATGGCGGCGACTCCGGAATTCGTGCAGAAAAGTCCGGATACCGTTGTCGCCTATCTCAAGGCGTGGGTCGAAGTCGCAAAGGACTTCAAGAGTAACCCCGGCAAGGTCGCCGAAGTCGTGTATTCGTTCTACACTTCGAAGGGCTACAAACTGTCGAAGGACACATTCTCGAAGGCGCTCGCGCGCGTCGAAGTGCAGCCCGGCTGGCCGACCGATATCAAGCCTTACATGACCAGGCAGGCACAGGTCCTGATCGATGCCAAGAAACTCAAGGCGATGCCGGACTGGGACAAGGCCCTGCGCACCGAGTTTCTCAAGAAAGCCGGCGCCTGACCGCACCTAAGCTTCTGACCCGAGGCCGGCGCGCCCGCGCCGGCCTTTCTGTGAGACTGACCAGCACTGGAGCTAATCATGCCATCCGCCGATAGCCCGCTGAACAAGAGCGGCGAGCCCGTTACATGGAATTTCAACCTCCTCGCGCAAAACGACCTCGGCGGCTTCGGCGGAATGGGCGAAGGCATGGCCGTGCAGGTCGCCAAGGACGGCCGCCGGATCATCTGGCTGGCGCACGAAAGCGCACCGAAGAACTTCACCGGCGTCGACGTCTCGGATCCGCGCAAGCCGAAAGTTGTCGTGCAGACCGATCTGCCGCAGGCTTACATGCGTTCGAATTCGCTGGAATTGTCCGGCGACATCCTGGCTGTCGCATACCAGACGCAGAAGGTCGGGCAAAAGCCCGCGGGCCTGGAGCTGTTCGACGTCTCTGTGCCCGAGAAGCCGCGCTCGATCTCGTTCTTCGACTGTTCGGGTGAACATTCGCGCGGCGTGCACCAGTTGTGGTTTTGCGACGGCGAATACGTGCACATGGCCTCAGGTTCACCCGACTTCAAGCCGAGCAATCCGCTCGATGACCAATTCTACCGCTGCATCGACGTGCGCAATCCGTCGAAGCCGAAAGAGGTAGGCCGCTGGTGGCTACCAGGCACGTCGGCAACGGACAATGTCGTGCCGCCCCCGCGCCACCCGCTCGATAAGGGCTATCGCGCGCACAACACCAATGTTTATCCGCAGCGCGCCGACCGGCTTTATCTCTGCTACATCGACGGCGGCATGTTCGTGATGGACATCAAGGACAAGGCCAATCCGAAGGTGATTTCGCACTGGACCAATTCGCCGCCGTATACCGGCTTCATGCATACGGCGGTGCCATTGTTCGAGCGCGGCCTGATGCTGGTAACTGACGAGTCAACCGAGAACGCCGGCAAGGACTGGCCAAAGCTCATCTGGATTCTCGACATGCGCGACGAGACGCACCCCGTATCGATCTCGACCTGCCCGCTGCCGCCGGTGGATGCCTACAAGGATCGTGGCGGCCGGTTTGGCGCGCACAATATCCACGAGAACGTCGCGGTACCGACCGCATGGCAGTCCGACCAGATCGTGCTTGGCACTTTCTTCAACGGCGGACTGCGCGCCTACGACATTTCGAATCCGTATCAACCCAAGGAGGTCGGCGCCTTTGTGCCTCCCCCGCCTAAGGGCACGCCGGCGGGCGCAGTGCAGCTCAATGATGTGTTCGTCGATGAACGGCAGATCGTGTACACCGTCGACCGTCACACGGGCGGGCTTTATACGCTTGAGATGGACTTCTAGTGGAGGCCGTCATGGCCGGGACTGTCCCGGCCATCTCGCCTGGGCAAGCACGGCAGTCCACCGGCAGGATCGCCAGGCCAACGGCGTAGGCCGGCCCCCTGACCGCAACGTGATATGCTGCCGTCATGAATTCACCCTTCCCCTCACCGGCTGCCGGCCTCTTCGGCCGCAAGCTCAAGCGCGAGCGCGGTGCGCGTGTGCCAGTGACCGTGATCACCGGCTTCCTCGGCGCCGGCAAAACCACATTGCTCAAGCGCTTTCTCGCGACACCGCAGGGCCGCGGCACCGCGGTGGTGGTCAATGAGTTCGGCGCGGCCGGCATCGACGACGCCCTGGTGCGATCGAGCGCAGATGAGACACTGCTTCTCGGCAACGGCTGCCTGTGCTGCATCACGCGAACCGACCTGCAGCAGGCGTTGCGCCGCATGGTCGTCGAGCGCGAACGGGGCGAATTGCCGGATTTCAGGCGCATCGTAATCGAGACCAGCGGGCTGGCCGATCCGAGCCCGATTTTGCAGACATTCGCCACCGATCGTGCCCTGGGCGGCTTGTTTCATGTCGAAACGGTGGTGACGGTGATGGATGCCGAAACCGGCCTCGATACGCTCGAGTGGTCGGCGGAAGCAAGAAAGCAGGCAATCCTTGCGGACCGGATCGTCATCACCAAGACCGATATTGCCGGCGAAAGCGCTGGCGCGGCGCTGGCAGCACGGTTACGCGCGCTCAATCCGGGCGCGGAATTTCATGAGGCGGTCAATGGCGAGATTGACCCCACCCGGCTGACAGAGCCCGCCTCTGATCTCCGCAACGCGTTCGTGGCCGACGCCGAACACAGCGACGGCATCGGCAGTTTTGTTCTGACGGAAGACGCACCGATGCCCTGGTCCGCGTTTGCAAAGACCATGGACGCGCTGATGCAGCTGCGCGGTCCGGATTTGCTGCGCGTGAAGGGCTTCCTGAACATCAAGGACTGCCAGGGCCCGGTACTGGTTCAATTTGTCCAGCACCTCGCCCATCCTCCGGTTGAGCTTGAGAACTGGCCGGACGCCAATCGGCAAAGCCGAATCGTCTTCATCACGCGTAAAATTTCAGAGCAGCAGGCGCGCGGGCTGCTGGAGGCGATGCGGGCGCTGACGCGATAGCCTCACTTATGCGGAACGGCAGCTGGAACTAGTCCCGGTCCCGTCCGGATATTTCCGCCTGCCAAGGTGCAACCCGGCGCTCAACAAAACCGATCAGCCAGTTGAGTCCGATTGCCATCACCATCAGGATGATGATTGGAACAAACATCGTTGCGGTGTCGAAATTATTTGCGGAATTTATGATGACAGCGCCAAGGCCGGAAATAGTCGTAAAAAACTCCGCAATCACCATTCCGACCACCGCGCGGCCGACGGCGAGCCGAATGCCTGCCATAATATAGGGTAGCGTCGCCGGAAGAATAATACGACGAAGAATAACTGTATCCGGCGCCACGAACGATTTTCCGACCTCAATCAATGTTTTCGGCACGGCAGTGACGCCGAGCCACGTATTGATACAGATCGGGAATAGGGACATCAAGAATACCACCGCGACTTTGACGGCGAATCCTAGCCCCAGCCAAAGGATCAGCAACGGCACGAGTGCGACGAGCGGCATCGCGTAGCCGGCCGTGATGTAAAAACCAAGCGCGGCTTCGGCTATGCGAAATCCACCGATAAAAAGTCCCAGCGGCACCCCGATCAAAATTGCAAGCGCATAGCCAAGAACAAACGGCCGCAGGGATTCGTATAGCGCAGACCATAGCTGGCCGCTGACCGCCAATTCCCAAAATGCAACCGCAATGGCCGACGGATAAGATCCGAACACCGGATTGATCCGGCGCCCGAATATCTCCCAGACAACCAACAGCGCCGCTACGGAGGCAAGCGTGATCATCCACCGCGGCACGGGTCGGCGCTCGACTGTCTCCCGTTTTTCGGCCGTGACCGTTTTATCGTGTCTATTCGCAATATCGACCATTATTGCTTTTCCTGGGGCGCGTTCCCGGACTGCAGCCGCGGTTTTCGCTTCGGGCCCATGCGCTAATGCACCGTGGCGCCATCGTGAAGCGCACGCCAGACCTTGTATCGCGTCTCGGCAAATTCAGGCATGCCACGCACAAGGCCGAGATCGGGGCGCGGACGCTTGAGCGGCACGCTCATGATTTCCTGTACTCGACCGTTCTTCATGACCACGATGCGGTCGGCGATGATGACGGCTTCGTCAAGGTCATGCGTGACAAATAGTATCGTCTTGCCGGTACGAGCATGGATATCCAGGAGCTCAGCCTGCAACGTTTCGCGCGTCTGGGCGTCGAGCGCGCCAAAGGGCTCGTCCATCAGCAGGACTTTGGGATCAATGGCGAGGGCGCGGGCAATGCCGACCCGCTGCTTCATGCCACCGGAAAGCTGATGGGGGCGCCTGTTTTGCGAATCCTTCAGACCGACGAGATTAAGATATTTTTCCGCTGTCTCAAGCAGCAACTGCCCTCGCATGCCTTTCATTTCCAGCCCGAACATCACGTTCTGCCGCGCGGAAAGCCACGGCAAGAGCTCCGCGTGCTGGAAAACCATGCCGCGATCGTGCCCACATCCGTTTATCTCGCGTCCATCAACCGTGACACGCCCACCCGTCGACGGGTCGAGCCCCATGGCGACACGGAGGGCCGTGGTCTTGCCACAACCGGACGGACCTATCAGCGCGACGATTTCACCATCGTTGACGGTGAAACTCACGCGATCCAGTGCCTGGACCTGATGGACCTCGCCATCCACGCGCAACGAGAAGCGCTTGGACACATCGAGGAATGTCACCTCACCCATTCCATTCTCCAAAATTTTGAAAGCCTCAGTGGCCGATGACCTTCAGGGCTTTCTCGCGGTACTCCGGCGCGGTGACCACTTTCAGATCGAGCGGCGCCTTCAACTTGCCCGCCTTTACCATCTGTTCCTGGATCCACTGTATCTTTTCGGCCGGCAACGGCAGCGCTGGATCGACAGCATGATGTTGCACGGCGTCGTCATAGACGAATGCCGCCCGCGGATCATCCGGTTTTGCGTGTATGATTTCGCGAGTGAGCGCAATGGTCGCATCGCGGTTGGCAAGCGCGAATCTAAGCGCGCTCATCTCCGCGGCGAGAAACTTCACGGCATCATCCCCGCGCTCGGCCAGTTTCTTGGCGCTCGACACCATGCAGACACGCAAGAAATTGGGCACCGCATCACGTCCGGCAACCAGCAAATGGATATTCTTCGGTGCGATCGGCTGGTATTCATTTGACACCACCGCCGCATCGACGACTCCGCCCACCAGCGCCTGGTACCGGTCACGGTCGCCCCCCACGGCGGCGAGCTTCACCTCGGTATCGGAGACCCCGAATTTAGCCAGCGCTGAGCGTGCGAGCATGTCGGGCATCGAATTGGGCGCGGATACCGCAATCTGTTTACCCTTGAGATCCTGCACCTTGCTGATCTTGTCGCTGGCGTAGATTCCATGCGGAACAACTACCCAATGACAGCCGAGCAGCTTGACATCACCGCCCTTGGCATCGGCGGCGAACACGCCCTGCGGTCCGCCTTCGAAACTGTCGAGTTCGCCGGCGATCAGCGCCTTGAGCGCAAGCTGGTCGTCCTTGAACTGGGAAACTTCAAGCTTCAATCCTTCTTTCTTGGCAAAATCGCGTGTCGATACCATCAAAAAAATACCCGCGTCCGCCTTGGCATTGATGAGCCCGTGCTTCCACACTCTTTCCTGCGCGCCCGCCGAAACGGTCAATGTACCTAGCGTCGTGGCGGCAATGAGAGCGGCAATCGTGTTAGAAAGTGCGATGCGCATGGCGAAGTTCCTCCCTGGATTCCGGCACCTCAAGGCCTCTGATAGGGCCCTTCCATCCGGCGATCTTAACATGAATTTTACCGCGGCGGCGTTCCCAAAGGCCAGTGGGTGGGGCTAACGTGAATTCCGCAAACAATGCGCCGCAATCGGCCAATCCCGGCCGTCTGCACCGGCCTGTGCCGTGCCGATCTCTTCAATCACAAGTCCAGGATGGGCTGCGGAGCTTGGGCCCCCGGCTTCGGCAGCGGCGCGGCAATTTACACCGCGGCCAGCCGTCGGATGCTCTCCCGCGCGGACTTGATCACCTCCGCCACCGCCGCATCATTACCCGGAGCCATGATGTGCACGCCGGCGACATGCGGCACATCCGCCAATTGGCGGACGACGTCGACACAAATTCTACGGCCTTCTTCGGCGGGATCAGTCGCGCGCTCCATGCGCTCTATGAGCGCATCTGGAATGATGGCGCCGAAAAGCTTTTCCTTTATCCAGCGGGCTGATTTAGCAGAACGCAACGGCACGATGCCGATGAGAAACGATAACTTGCCGGCCACGCCAATCTCGTCAAGACGCGCCAGATAGCGGCGCACGACGCCGGCATCCATGCAGAATTGCGTCTGCACGAACTGCGCTCCGGCCTCGATCTTGGCCTGCAACGATGTCGGCTGCCAATCGGGGGGCGGATCGATCGGATTGTCGGCGCTGCCGAGAAAAAAATCCGCGCGACCAGTCACTTTACGGCCGGTCGGCAATTCCCCCGCGTCGCGAAGACGCCGGGCGGTATTAAGCAGTGAGCGCGGATCAAGGTCGAATACCGGTTTGGCCTCGGGCTGGTCGCCTGCGCTCGGATCGTCACCGCGCAGCACGAGGATGTTGCGCACGCCGGAGGCTGCTGCACTCAGTAGGTCGCTTTGCAGCGCAATACGATTGCGATCGCGGCAGGTCAGTTGAAGGATCGGTTCGATGCCCTGTTCCGCAAGAATCGCCGCAGCGGTGACGGCCCCAAGATGCGGCCGCGCCCCGGCGCCATCGGTTATGTTGACGGCGTCCGCAACGGCCTTCAGCGGCAACGCCTTGGCCACCAATTCGGTAGGGTCGACAGAAACGGGAGGCGTCACTTCCGCCGTAATCACGAAGCGGTTGGAGCGCAATTTGTCTTGCAGGGTCATCTTTGATCCTTGCGCATGATCGGTAATGCGAGCCGAAATACAACTTCCGGGTCATGCGCCGGCGCGTGGCTCAGAATTGTGTGGACCTTACAAGCACAAGAATGGGAAATTAGCCAGTAATGGCAGAAATGCCCCGTCGTTATTCGGCAGAACATGTTTCAACCGGCGAAATCTCTCGACGATGCGATCACCCCGATCACGGACGGGTGCATGCTGGTCGTGCCACGTGAAGTTTCCGGCGTTCCCATGGCGGCGACCCGCGCGCTGATTAAACGCGGGATCAGGCGTCTGCATTTGGTGGCACTGCCGACATCGAGCATGCAGGCCGATCTCATGATTGGTGCCGGCTGTGTAGAAACGCTGGAAACGAGTGCCGTAAGCCTTGGCGAGTTCGGACCGGCACCGCAATTCACTGCCGCGGTGACGGCGCGCACGATCAAGATGAGAGATGCAACTTGCCCGGCTCTGCATGCTGCCCTGCAGGCTTCGGAGAAGGGCGTCCCGTTCATGCCACTGCGCGGGCTCATCGGATCCGATGTGCTGAAATACCGCGACGACTGGAAAGTGATTGACAGCCCTTTCGGAATCGACGATCCGATAGTGCTGCTCCCGGCCATCAAGCCCGACATAGCGCTGATTCACGCGCCCATGGCCGACGCATTCGGCAATATCTGGATCGGCCGGCAGCGCGAACTGGCGACGATGGCGCATGCCGCCGCAAAAACGATCGCGACAGTCGAAAAAATTCATGACGGCAATTTGCTTGACGATCCCGCGCTCGCCGCCGGAACATTGCCGGGATTTTATGTAGAGAGCATAGCAATCGCCGAGCGTGGCGCCTGGCCTTTGCCATTGCCCGATTATTACAGCGCCGATGCCGATCACCTGTCACTCTATGCACGCATGGCAGCGACGACAGAGGGCTTCACCGAATATCTGGATCGATATGTGTATGAGAAGCGCGCTGCCTAACCCTGACTCGTCATTCCCGGCAAAGCGACGTCGTCCTTTGGACGGCCATGCCCGACCATGACGAAAATAGAATTCCACCCGGAAGAGCTGCTCGCCGACGTGATCGCCAATCTGATTGGCGACGTCCGTCATGTCGCAGTCGGCAATGCATCGCCGATTCCTGCGACTGCGGCACTGCTCGCCCGCGAACGCGGCGGCGGGCGTCCGTACGTGTCCCTTTTGCAGAGTCGCAAGCACAATTTCTTTACCGACGGAGCACGTGAGCTATTCGACTGCGCCGGCCAGGGGCGTATCGACGTGTTCTTCCTTTCCGGAGGTCAGATCGACGGCGCCGGCAATGTTAACCTGGTCAGCACGGGCGATTACGCACATCCAAAGGTACGTTTTCCCGGTTCGTTCGGCTCCGCCTACCTGTACTATGTCGTGCCAAAGGTGATCCTGTTTCGTACGGAGCATTCGCGCCGCACGCTGGTGCCCAGGGTGGACTTCATCAGCGCGCCCGGGAGCAACGGACCGAATGTCTACCGCACCGGTGGGCCGATCGCCCTGGTCACCAACCGTTGCCTGTTCACCTTCGCAGGCGGACAGTTTACCCTTGCCAGTGTCCATCCCGGCCACACCGTCGCGGACGTAATCGAAAATACCGCCTTCGAATTTGAGCGGCCCGACAGTGTGCCTGAGACGTCGTCACCTTCGCCTGCAACATTGGCTCTTTTGCGCGACGTGGTGGCGCCGCAGTTGGCCGAGGTCTACCCACAGTTTGCGATGCAGGTGTTTGGCGCCGGGCAAGACGCTTTCGCCCGTTGAAATTGGCGGCACTTTCGGCCCTTAGTCTCCTAGGGTAGTGTCCGGCCCGAAAAACGAAACCAAGGGGAACGTCAGTGAAGACTGTTGAAGCGGCGGTAATCGGCGTCGGATGGGTGGGCGGCACACGCGCGGATACTCTGTCGCGCACGGCGCTGGTGGACAAATTGCACTTGTGCGAAATCCGGCCTGACCGGCTTGCCGAGGTGAAAACACTCTACAAGCCGGCCAGTGCAACCGCCGATTACAATGACATCATCAAGAACGACAATATTTCGGTCGTTTACATTTCGACTACGCCGGAATCTAACCACTATCCGATCTGCCGTGACTGTCTGAGAAGTGGCAAGAACGTAATGCTCGAAAAACCGATCGCGCTGGAATTGTGGGAGGCCGACGAGCTAATCCAGCTCGCGAAGCGCAATAACCTCAAGTTCACTATCGGATACTCGCAGCGATTCAACCCAAAGATCGCCTACGCCAAGAAAAAGATCGTGGACGGGACGCTTGGCAAGGTCGTCTCGGTGCTGGTCAGCCGGCATCTCTCGCGCAGCCTGGGCAAGAAGATAGCGACCCGGGTGCGGCTTTCGCCCGTCGTGATGGAATCGACGCATGACCTCGATTTTGTGCTCTGGCTCCTTGAACCGGCGAAGCCTGTGCGCGTCTACTCCCAAGGCGCTTATGGCTACATGCAGCCGATCAACGGATCTCACGACGTTATGTTCACCACCGTCACGATGGACAATGGTGTGGCAGTGATGATCGGCGGCGGCTGGAACCTGCCGCCGAGCTATCCAAATTACTGTGCAACCTGGATCGAAATCACCGGGACCGAGGGTTCACTGTTTCTCGATGACACGCAGCGGGACAACTGGCTGAATACGGCGAAGGATGGTCAGCAGTTTCCAATGTCGACCATGCCAGGCGAGTGGGTCGACAATGTTTTCGCCGGCGGCATGGGCCCAGAAACCATCCATTTCCTCGAAGCCTGCATTCGCAACACCGCCGTAATGGTGACACCGGAAAGTGCGCGCCGAGTGATGGAAACGTACAGTGCGGCAGACCTGTCTGCGGACCGTAACGAGCCCGTGGACCTACCGCTGTCGAATGAAACGATCTCGGCAATTGCCGAATTCAAGCAAAAGATCCGCGCGGGGGTAAATGCATGAAGAAGTCCGCGAAGGGCGTCGGCCTCGCCATTATCGGCGGCGGCCGCGTCGGGCTATTCCGCGGTGAGGTTGCGGCCCGTCACCCGGCGGTTGAATGGATCGGGCTCGCCGAGAAGAATCCGAACCGCGCCGGCGAGGTCGGCGAAAAAATCGACGCCGATTTCGTCACGCAAAGCCACGTCGAACTGATCAAGCGGCCCGAAGTGACAGCCGCCATCATCTGCACCGACGAACATCTGCACGTTGACCCGATTATGGCCGCCGTCGAGCGCGGCATTCCGATGCTGATTGAGAAACCATTGGCGACCGATCTCAAGGAATCGGCGCGCGTGCTCAAGGCAATCAAGGACGCCAAGATCGACGCCGTCGTCGGCTATACGCAGCGTTTCCGCCGGCGCTGGCTGGCTGCCAAGGAAAAGTGCCGCACCGGCGCGCTCGGCGACGTCACCATGGTCACCTCGCGCGCGTTCATGAATCGCCTCGTGGCCATTGACAACTACAAACGCACCAACGATCCGTCGACAATTTCGCCGATGGTGATTTCAGGCACGCACGCGCTCGACATTTGCATGTGGTGTCTTGACCCGAAGAAACCCGTCGAGTGCTATGCGCGCTCTATCGACAAGGTGCTCGGCCCTTCCTACAAAGGAATCGATGCGACCGCGGGCATGATCCTGTTCGACGACGGAACCATCTATCACCTCAACATTTCCTGGGCTCTGCCGGTGACATGGCCGGGAGCAGTCTATTCGCTCGAAGTTGGCATTGTCGGCACGACCGGCGTGCTCACGATCGACGACACGCATCGTGACATAGTGCTGGCGGTGTCCAAGCCACAATCGGAAGGATACAACCCGGACGCCACGCGGCTGGTGGATTTCATGGGCAGCTATCCACCCGGCGACATGGCCCTTGGCGAACTGCGCGGCCCGATGGCAGAGGAAACCGATTCCTGGCTCAATCGTATCGCGCTCGGACTGCCGACAGCAGCGGCAACGGTCGAGGAAGCCCACCGAAATCTGATGCTGACAAAGGCGCTCGATCTTTCAGCCAAGCGCAAACAGCCGGTAAAGCTGCCGATCGAGGCCGAATGACGATTACCGGCTCATCGCGCTGATGGTGGGCCGCACCCGGTAGAGCTGGAATGCATCGCCGCCGTAGACAATGCCGAGATGAGCCCTGTCCGGGTTCCGCATGTCCGGCGTCGTGAACAGCAGGTACACATAGTCGTAGTGCTGCGGCCAATCTTTCCAGAAATAGGAGGCGCTCGCCTTGTCGCCATGCGCAACCTGCAGAACATATCGAAGCGACGGCGGCCAACGGTCTTCAGTTTCGACGTATTTTTCGAACTCTCTGCGCGCGTGCAGAATCTGCTTGCCCCTCACGGTGAACAACGTCGACACCATTGCCGAGCGCTCGATCGTGGCAATTGAAGCCGCATGGACCAGCTCGAAGTCACTGATTTCCCGTCCCGATGAACGATCGCCATAAACCACCAGCACCCGCGACCCGCGCCGAATCTCCTTGACGGATTGAACGAACTGGTCGGTGAATTTCTGCAGGTGGTTCCAGACGATTTGCACTTCGGTGATGCGTATCGCCAGCAAAGCGATGACGACCGCGAGCAGGCCGGCGTGCGCAATTCTTTTCCGCGGCTTGAAGTCACAACAAGCGATCAGCATGAAGGCCAGTGCGATCGGCAACCGCTGGTCGGCGAGGAAGGCTCCGAACAGGGCGCGCGGCATGGCAAGATAGACAATCGAGCCGGTGACGAGGATCGCCAAGCCCACCGGATGAAAACCCAATATGCCGCGACGCCACGCAAAGACGCCGGCGAGCCCGGCGATGGCCAGCAACGAAAATGCGACCGCGGGATAGTAGACGTTCACGGCCAGCATCAAGCCGTCTAATTTCCCCGCCAGCTCCCAATAGGCGAAGATGCCGTCCACGTGCCAAGTCGGGCCCGCCATCAGCAGCGACGCGAGCAGCAAGAACGGTGCGCCGCTTGCCGTGAAATCGAGGAGGAGCGGCAATCTCGGCTCGGCTCTGCGCACCCACAGGCGATGAAGTTCGAAGGCGAGGACACCCAACCCGTAGACACCCGCCGCGAACAAATGACAGAAGTACAGCGCAAGCGCAAAAAGCGCCGACACGACGTGGCGCCACGGCCAGTAGCGTTCCCGCAAGGCGACCCATGCCGCAAGCGCCCACAACGCGAGCCCTACGCCAAACACGTAATTCATGACCCCGACCAGCAGGACACCGTTGTAGAGCAGCGGCAGCGCAATAAGCGGGAGTATCGACCAGCGGGCGATCAGCACGCGATTAAGAGCGAGCGTGCCGGAGATGATGAGGACGAACGCAAATATCGTGAATATTTCTCCGGCCTGATAAACGCTCATGAACCGGTGCAGAACCGGGACGATCAGGTCCATCATCAAGTTCGGGATGATCTGCCATTCGATCGTGTAATAACGCGAAAGGTCGGCATCCGAGCCAATCGCGTCGATAATATGCATCCGCGCTAGATGATTGACGTAATCGGAAAGCGGCGGAAGCGGGTGCGTCACGACCGGAATCGACGCGACCGCCGTAAGCAACAACAACAAAAACACGACACCTGCGCTCGACGGGCGAACATCGTTCGCACGCGGCGCGCGGCCGCTGCCAGCTTCCATGATGAGCGACCCCCCGGCGGCTCCCTCAATCGCAATCAAACTAGCAGGTGGCGGGGACCGGGCAAATCGGCTATTCGCGCGAGCCGGCCGCGCCACAATGCCGCAATGAGCATAGCGCCGGCTCTTCGCTGCCCATTTCAGCGCAAATAACGCGCGGCGCGGGGTCCGTCAGCGGGATGCGGGGGCCGAACTTCCCCCGAACAATATCCGCTGCGGATTATGCGCAAGGTCGGTGATGGCCTTGCCGGCGATTTCGATCTGCCGCGTCGCGGTAGCGGTCATCTTGTTGACGCCGATCGTGATGTCGTCGGTGCGCTTGTCGAGGTTGTCGATCAGCGTACGGGCCGAAGCCGTGGCCTCCTTGGCGTTGCTCATGGTCTCGCGGGCATTGACCATGATCGAATCGACGTTGTCGGTATTGCGCGCGAGCGAAGCACTGAACGACGCAATATCCGTGATCGCCTGATGCAACGCTTCCTGATTGGCGGTGATGACTTCTTCGGCCTTATTCAGGACGTCGCGCGCGGCCTGCATCATGTCCTGACTGGCACTAGGATCGGCCTTCAAGGTCGGCGGCTCGCCTTCTTCCCTTTCGATCAGCTGCGTTGTCGCGGAAACGCCTTTGAGCGATACAGCCGCAACGCCCGTCAGGCCCTGGAACTCGAGACCGACCTTGGTGTCCGAGCGAATGGGCGTCGATTTGTTGACCGCAAGCATGGCGATGACCTGTGACGGCTTGTCCGGATCGAGGCGCAGATTTGTGACTTCGCCGACGCGAATGCCGTTGAAGAGGACATTGCCTCCGACCTGCAGCCCGGAGACCGAGCTGTCGAAGATCACACGGTAGGCAACCGCCTGCTTCTTGCCGGACGAGTGGTGCAGCCAGAATATGAATCCGAACGCGCCCGCGACGACCGCGAACGTGAACAACCCGATAAGTGCGAAGTGCGCTTTTCTCTCCATCACCTTACTCCATTAACTTCCCGCCGCTGCCCGCAGGCCACTTCGTGCGCGCGCGCCGTGAAAATACGCCTTCAGCCAGGGATGCTGCGACGCCAGCATCGTATCCATTGTGCCGGCCTCAATGATCTTGCCGTCGCCAAGAACCGCAATCCTGTCGCAGATCGTATGCAAGCTGTCGAGGTCATGCGTTACCATGAAAACGGCCATTGCCGAGGTCCGCTGCAAGGTCAGGATCAACTGGTCGAAATCGCCCGCGCTGATCGGATCGAGACCTGATGTCGGTTCGTCAAGGAACAGGATTTCCGGGTCGAGCGCGAGCGCACGTGCAAGCGCTACACGCTTTATCATGCCGCCCGAAAGTTCCGAAGGGAACTTTCGGTACACATCCGGCTTTAGCCCGACCATTTCAAGCTTGGTAATGGCGATTTCGGTCATCAGCTTGTCCGATACGTCGAGATATTCCCGGATCGGGAACTCAACATTTTCACCGACGGTCAGAGAGGAAAACAGCGCGCCCTGCTGGAACAGGATGCCCCACCGGCGTTCAATCTCCTGTCGCTGCACCTCACCGGCCTGGTCGAGATTGACGCCGAAAACGTCGATCCGGCCATCCTGCTTCGGCAGTAAACCGACGATCGTGCGAGTGAGAACCGATTTTCCCGCGCCCGAGGCGCCGACAAATCCCAGAATTTCCCCACGGTAAACGTCGAGCGTCACCCCATTGAGAATCCGGTTGCCTTTGAGATCGACGACCAAACCCCGCACTTCGATCACCGGCGTTTTTGAAGTGCCTGCCATGTCACATTCCGATGGAGGCGAAGAACATGGCGAAAATGCCGTCTAGCACGATGACCAGAAAGATCGATTTGACCACAGAATTCGTCGTCTGCTCGCCAAGCGATTCGGCGCTGCCCTGGACCTGCAAACCTTCAACGCAGGCGACGACGCCAATGACCAGCGCCATGAACGGCGCCTTGATCATCCCGACTTCGAACGTGTGAATTGACACCGCCTCGCGCAACCGTGCCAGGAAAACCTCGGGCTGGATGCCGCCATAGAGCCATGACACCAGACCGCCGCCATAAATGGCGGCCATAGACCCGAGAAATGTCAGGATCGGAACTGCGATGACCAAGGCGAGGATGCGCGGGAGAATCAGTACCTCAATCGGATCAAAGCCCATGGTGCGCAACGCGTCGACTTCTTCGCGCATGCGCATTGCGCCAAGTTCGGCCGTGTACGAGCTGCCCGACCGGCCGGCAACCATGATGCAAACGATCAGCACGCCGACTTCGCGCAGCACCAACACGCCAACCATGTCTATGACATAGATGTCGGCACCGAATTTCCGGAAGTGGAAAATTCCCTGCTGGGCGAGGATAGCGCCGATCAATACGGTGATCAGCAAAATAATCGGCACCGCCCGCCAGCCGACACGCTCGAGCTGGTTGATCATCGACGTGAAACGAAACGTGGTCGGCTTCAGCAGCACGCGACCGAACGCCACAATCAGCGAACCGAGCATTTGCGCGAACAACAAAAGGTCCGCGCCGACAGCCGACATCGTCATCCCGACACTGACCAGTGTCGCGACGATACTGTTGGTGCGCGCCGGCGGCGGCGTCAGGGTTTGCGTCCCGGCGCGCACCTTTTCGAACAGGCCGCGATAGTCTTCGCGTAAACCGACAAGACGCGCTTCGCGTCCCTGTCTTGTCCAATTCCGCAGGGCGCGCTCGATCAGCCACGCGCCATAAGTATCGAGATACTCGATCCGATTGATATTGATGGCGATGCCCCGCGCCGTGATGCTGCGCGTGATGGCTTCGACTTGCGGCTCGATGGCGCCGGCATATTCGGCCGTCCAGGACCCCGCGGCGCTGAGTTCGACCCAGTCTCCGCTCGCCTGGCCGCTGAGCAAGATTCCCGCCGTCACCCTACTGCTCCTTCGTCAACGACACAGGGCCTTACATCCGCGACCGATCCCTCGCGGACGGAAGAGTCGAGACAGGACTAGGTGCGTTGCGGCGGGACTTTGCGGTAGCGCCATCGGCCGATCAGCGAGCGATGGCCGCACCCTAAGGGCCGCACTGAGCGCCATTTGTCGCCCCGCCCCGAATACCGGTAAAAGTTAACAAATTGGCAGGGTTTCTTAAACTTGCTTTAACCATTTAGGTTAATGAGGAATTAACTATAGTTCCGTGCCTTTGGCGGCCACAAAACATTGCGGACCCGGGGCATTGGCGTCGCCTTTCAAGCCGAGATGAAACCGGCGACAACCTGGTGTTGTCCCAGTCCCGGAACTCGCCGAGTAACATGGCGTGTCGAAATGTCGCGCTTCTAGCAGGCAGAGACGCCGACGCAATTTGCATTGGCATCGTTCACCGCGAACAGGCTTTCGACGACCGGCCGCCGCATATTTTTTATCGGCGGAATGGACAGAACCTCCATATAGACGGTACCGAGTCCCGCTAGGCCGAGCAGTGTTCCCGCGCCGAGACTTAAATCGAGGTCGCGGTTCGGCGCAAACGGTCCGCGGTCATTGATCGTGACATTGATCGAGCGGTGGTTTTTTGGATTTGATACGCGGATCAATGTGCCAATCGGCAAAGTTTTGTGGGCGGCATGCCATCCGATCGGATTAAAGCTTTTTCCCGTCGAGACCAACTTGTCTTCCCAATACATCGAGGCAACAACCCATTGCCCAGCTTGAATCCGATCGAATGTATTTTCGCTTGAGACGCTGGGCATCGGAAATGCGGACATCACGCCGCCAAAAAGAAGCAGCCCGAGGAGGCAAGCCAACTTGCGTTTGGCCCACGCCACGAACCCCTTACTTCCGATCTGACTCATCATTTTGATCTGGCAAAGGAATTTTGCCAAAGCCCCAAGATCGGTCCCACGCTGAACAATCTGCGGGACGCTGAATGAACGGCATCTAATTCAATTTGTTCCCTTGGGCATCACAAATACGGCCGTTATGTGATGTGTGTTGCACCGGATCCTCTGCCGACGCGCGGTATCGGGCTGCAATGCGCAAGCTCAGATAGATGAATTGGATATCTGGAAAATTCACGTGCGCGTCCGCGCTGCAAATCCGGCAAGCGCTTCGCGAATGTGCGAGATCACGCCGTCCCATTGCCGCGTATCGTCTTGTCGAAACAGCCGAACGGTCGGATACCAGGGGCTGTCGTCGCGATCGAACAGCCAGCGCCAATCCGGGACACGAGTCACCAAGATCCAGGTCGGTCTGCCGAGTGCTCCCGCAAGATGGGCAACGCTGGTATCGACCGCGATGAGCAGATCAAGTTCGGACATGAGGCCTGCGGTATCGGAAAAATCATCGAACTCATCACCAAAATGAAGGATGTCGTTGCGCTCCTTCAGCACGCGCGCGTCCTCGGGAAAAACTTCTTTTTGCAGGCTGACGAATGTCGCGGAAACACCAAGGAGCGGCAGCAGTGCGCGCAAGCGGATCGAGCGCTCTTGATCTCGCTCGTGCCGGGGATTGCCGGACCATGCCAGCCCCACACGCGGGTGCGGTTTGCCATTGAGGTGGGCCCGCCATTTAGCCGCGTGCTCCACCGGCGCGCGCAGATAGGCATGGCGGGACGGAATGGTCTCGAGCGTGGTCCCAAACGCCAATGGCAGAGTCAGCAAGGGACAGTGAATATCGAACGTCGGCAGAGCATCTCCTCTCGCGATGACCTGCGACGCGCCGGGCAAGCCGGACATGAGCCCCTGCAGAGGCGTCTGAACCTCAAAGATGACGCGCGCGCCTGCGGCCGCTACCAGCGGCACATAGCGGCAAAATTGAATCGTATCGCCCAGTCCTTGCTCGCTATGGATCAGGACCGTCTTGCCGGAAATCGCCTCCCCACCGCGCCAGATCGGTTGCGGGAAATTGCGGTATGTCGGGACGACCGACTCCTTCAGCCACCGCCACTCATAGTCGACCCAACCGCGTTCAAAATCCCCGGTCAGCAGCCGCAGCGCAGAAGCATTGCAATGCGCCATGACGTGCTTGGGCTGTACGGCCAGTGCAGCATCATAGGCCTGCAACGCGTCTTCATAGCGCATCAGCTCCTTGAGTACCTGACCACGATTGTTGTGCGCATCGGCATGGTCCGGCCGCATCGCAAGAGCCCGGTCGTAGCTTGCGAGCGCGTCGTTGTATCGCTTCAATGCTTTCAGAACATTGCCGCGATTATAATGGGCCTCGGTAAAATCCGGCCGCAGGGCGAGCGCTCGGTCGTAGCTAGCGAGCGCTTCATCATATCGATTGAGGCGCTCAAGCGCACTGCCGCGATTGGATAGAGCTTCGGGATACCCTGGCCGCGCCGCGATAGCGCGATCGTAGCTCTCAAGCGCCGCATCGATGCGGTTCAAGGCAAGCAGGGTATTGCCCCGGTTGCTGAGCGCATCGGCGTGGTTTGGCCGCAAGGCGAGCGCGCGGTCGTAGCTTGCAAGCGCCGATTCATTTTTGCGCTGTGCCGCCTGGACGACGGCCAAAACATGAGCCGCGTCGAAGTGACCGGGCTGGACGGAAATGATCTGCTGGCACAGTTGCTCGGCATCCGCGAGCTTTCCGGCCTTGTAAGCTGTGATGGCAAGATTGAAGGCCTGGGCGGGATCAAGCGCGTCGCCCATCATTGGACCTCCTTCAGCGCTGGCGCAACGGCTTGATCGACATTTCACCTGCAAGCTTGTCGAGTTGCGCGAGCAACTCGGAAGGAAGCGCTAACCCATTGCGAAGCCGGTCGGCACGGCGCTGCGCACGCTGTTCGCCGGGCAGCCGGACGGACTGGCCGGGGAGTGCCTTGGTGTTGCGGAGCTCGTGGATGTGCCGGTCGACTTCGGCCTTGAATTGCTCGATTGGCTGAAAGCGGCCCGGATCAAGCGCGACGACAAACTGACCGGTATTGGTGACTTTATCCGGCGCGGCGTTGAAGTCGACGCAGTCGCGGCCAAAAAGCGCGCCATTGAGGGTGCCGGCCAGCAGACCAAGGGTCAGTGCAAGTCCGGCGCCCTTGTAGCCCGCCATCGGCAGCAATAGGGCGTCGGCGCTTTTATGCGGATCGACCACCGCCTCGCCGGTCTTGGGATCGATCATCCAGTCACCTGCGAGCTGCTTGTTCTGTAGCCGGTGATTTTTGATGGTGCCGTAGGACACGATCGAGGTGGCAATGTCGAGCACAACGGGCGGTTCTTTGCCGGCAGGAATCGCGATTGCGAGCGGGTTGGTGCCGAGCAGCGGTTCGGAACCGCCGGCGAGCGGCATGTGATTGGCGTTCGCAACGGCCGAATATAAGCCGACCATATCTGCCTTCAGCGGCAACGCGGCATACACACCCGCGGCTCCGGCGTGCCCCGACATCCGGCAGCCGACCCAGGCAACGCCGCACTCGCGCGCCAGTTCGATCGCAGTCTCCGCTGCGCGTGCCACCACGAGATGTCCCATGCCGTTGTCGCCATCCACAAGGGCGGTCGCAGGCGCGCTGCGTTTCACGGTGATATTCGGCCGCGGATTCGTCGAGCCGAGTTTGAGACGCTGCACATATTGTGGAAGGCGGAAAACGCCATGCGCATCAGCGCCCACGAGGTCCGCTTCCAGCATCAACTCGGCGATCCGGGCGGCATCGTCGTCAGATACGTCGGCCTTGATCATCGCATCGATTATCAGCCCGATGACAGCAGTGGTCGGGATGCGCGCGCTTTGGGCGGCTTGAACGTTCATGACTTCACTGCCAGCAGGGATTGCGCGCGTCCGGACAGGATGGCCGCCTTGTCGGCATCCGATATTTTCAATGAACGGACGTGCTTCACGCAATCCATCATGCCCATGTCGTACGGATAGTCGCTGCCGAGCACGACCCGATCGGCGCCGACATGGCCAATCATGAATTCCAACACCGGCGCCGAATGCAGGATTGTATCGTAGTAGAAGCGTTTCGCGATATCCACGGGCTGCCTGGAGACGTTCTTCTTCGGCTCGGGCCTGACCTGCCAGCCATGTTCCCAGCGTGCGGCCTGATAGGGCGTGAAGCCGCCGCCATGAGCAAGGACCACTGTCAGCTTCGGATGGCGATCCATCACACCGCCGAAATACAGGCATGCTGCGCCGATTGTCGTGTCGAGCGGATTTCCGATCAGGTTGTTGAGGTAATAGGACTTCATGCGATCGGCGCCGGCGACGTTGTTCGGATGGATGAAGACAAATGCGCCAAGCTCCTCCGCGGCTGTCCAAACCGGCTCGAAGCCGGGATCGTCGAGATTTTTGCCCATGATGTTCGAGGCAAACATGGTTCCGCGCAGGCCAAGTTTCGTCATCGCACGCCGGAGTTCGTCCGCCGCCTTTTCCGGCGACTGCATGGGCAAAGTTGCGATACCCATGAAGTGCTGCGGGTTTTCCTTGACCAGTTTCGCGATCTGGTCGTTCTGAATCGCAGCAGCGGTGGCGCCCAGTGAAGCGTCCTGGTTGTACAGGTAAGTTTGAGGGGTGGCGGAAAGCACCTGCACATCCACCCCCATGACGTCCATGTCGCGCAGACGGCGCGCGACATCGAAGCCGCCCGTCGGGAACGGTCGGTAGACGACGCCGCTGACATCGAGCGCGGCACTCTCCGCGTTGTCCGGTGTAATCGTGACCTTGACGCCGGCTTTGGTCAGAAGAACGGCAGTTTCCTGGGTCAGAACATGGGTATGGGTATCAATCGTTCGCATTGTAGCCATTTCGTCCCCTGAAAACTTGAGCGGAGCGCCCGCATGGAGCGCTTCCAGTGCCGCACCCGCGTGCTACGCGCAAGCCCCTGTCGACACCGGTGCAATTGGCTATAAACTTGAAACCCTCATGCCAGCGCCGGACTTCCAATGACAGTGAAGACCTCAGCCAATCAGGCCCCTCGCGTCGAGGACGACGCCCTGGTCCGCGGTCGCGGACAATTCATGGACGACCCAAGGCTGCCGAACCAGTGCTATGCCGCGTTCGTGCGCTCGCCGCATGCGCATGCCCGCGTCGTGTCGATCGATGCCGCATTGGCGCACAAGACCAAAGGCGTGCTGGCGGTGCTGACGGCCGAAGACATCAAGGCGGCCGGCATCGGTACCATTTCGCGCCATCCGCCGGTGGCAGGCCGCGGCGGAGCCAAGATGGTGATGCCGTTTCGTCCTGTCCTGGCCGAAAAAGCAATGCATGTCGGTGACCTTGTGGCGATGGTCGTGGCAGAGAGCCCCGGTAGTGCCCTCGACGCTGCCGACCAGATCGCGGTTGCATACGAGGAACTCACGCCCGTTGTCGATCTCGATGCGGCGATGAAAGCCACGACCCAATTGTATCCGGACGCGCCGGGCAATCTTTGCGTCGACTGGCCCGGCACAATCCCGAGCGAAGAGAACGAGCGCGCGGTCGCCGAAATCATCAGGCAGGCGCCGCATGTGGCGCGCGTGCGCGTTGCCAACCAACGCCTGGTCGTTGCCTCGCTCGAAACGCGCGGAGCCACCGGGCAATATGACGCGGCAAACGAGACCTATACGCTTCACGCCTGCTCGCAGAGCGCCGACGGCTTGCGCAGCCAGGCGGCCTCCATCATGGGAGTGCCGAACGAGAAGCTGCGGGTGATCACCCGGGATGTCGGTGGTGCCTTCGGCATGAAAACGACGGTCTATCCGGAATACGTTGCAGTTCTGGCGGCGGCGCGCAAAATCGGCCGCCCGGTCCACTGGCAGTCGACGCGTTCGGAAGCCTTCATCAGCGACGCGCAGGCGCGTGACACCGTGACCGACGTCGAGCTTGCGCTCGAAGGGAACGGCAAGTTCCTCGCGCTGAAAGTGCGTCACCTTTGCAACCAGGGCGCCTACGTCGCCAATGCCGGCGTCAATATCAACACCAACAATTTCGCCCGCTGCCTGCCCGGCATGTACCGAATTCCCAAAGTCGACGCTTCGGTCGCCTGCTATTTCAGCAACAGAGTCCCAATCGCTCCATATCGTGGAGCCGGCCGCCCGGAAGCGAACTACGCGCTCGAGCGCGCAGTCGAGGAAGCCGCGCGGATCATCGGTATGGATCCCGTGCGTCTGCGCAGGAAAAATCTCATCCCGCCCTCTGCCATCCCCTACAAGAGCGCGATTGGCAATACCTACGACAGCGGCGATTTTCCTGGCATTGTCGAACAGGCACTTGAGCTTTCCGACTACGCCAATTTCAAAAAACGCAAACGCGAAGCGGCGCGGCGCAAAAAATTCCGTGGCATCGGCATTTCGTGCATGCTGGAACATTCCGGTGCCACACCGATGGAACAGGCCGGGATCACGTTTCCCGGCGGCGACCAACTGATCCTCGCCTGCAACGTGCAGTCCACCGGCCAAAGCCACGCCACCGTATTCGGGCAACTGCTTGCCAACAAACTTGGCATCGACGCCGGCAAGATCGAGCACCGGCATGGCGATACCGCATTGGGCCTGACCGGCAATGCCTCGGTTGGCTCCCGCTCGGCCATGTGCGCCGGCAATGCCATTGTGCACACGGCCGAGGTGATGCTGGCCAAGGGTAAGAAAATCGCGTCTACGCTGCTGGAAGCGTCTGATCAGGACATCGCTTATCGCAACGGCCAATTCGAAGTAGTCGGCACCGATCGCAAGATTTCCCTGTTCGAGACTGCACGACGCGCAAGGGAGCTGGACGAGAGTCTCGACACCAAGGACAAGGCTGAAACACCACTCACCTTTCCCAACGGCTGCCACATCGCCGAGGTCGAGATCGATCCCGACACAGGCTTCGTTGATCTCGTCACCTACACGGCCGTGGATGACTGCGGCAACCCGCTCAATAGGACGATCGTCGAGGGCCAGGTGCACGGTTCGCTCGCGCAAGGCCTCGGGCAGGCGCTCGTTGAAAACGCGATCTACGATTCCGGCAACGGACAATTAGTGAGCGGCTCGTTCATGGACTACGGCATGCCGCACGCCCACACCATGCCGATTGAGTTGCGCGAGGCGTTGCGCCCCTCACCGGCCAAGACCAATCCGCTCGGTGTCAAAGGCACAGGTGAGGCAGGCACCACGGCCGCAATTGCAGCGGTGATGAATGCGATTTCCAACGCGATCCCGAACGGCGCCGCGAATTACATGGAGATGCCTGCGACGCCTGCGAAGGTGTGGGCGGCGTGCCAGAAGGCGTTGGCCGAGATGTAATTACGCCTGCGAAATGAACTTGATATTCATGTAGGCCTGCAAACCTTCGACGCCCCCTTCGGAACCGTATCCCGACTCTTTAATGCCGCCGAACGGCGTCTCCGGCGTCGAGATTGCGATACTGTTGACGCCCACCATTCCGGACTGCAACGCATCGCTGATTGCCGACGCATTCTTCTCCGATGTGGTGAAGGCATAGGCGGCGAGACCGAACTGAAGCGAATTGGCCCGCTCGACGACTTCATCGAAAGTCTTGAACGGCACGATCGGTGCAAGCGGCCCGAACGGTTCCTCGGTCATGATCTTGCAATCGTCCGGCACGTCGGTAATGACGGTGGGCTCATAGAAGAAACCCTGATTTCCGTGACGCGAGCCGCCGGCGGCGACCTTGCCACCTCGGTCCTTGGCATCGTTGACGAAACTCTCCATGGCGTCGAGCCGGCGCGGATTTGCAAGCGGGCCCAAAGTCACGCCCTTCTCGAGACCATCGCCGAGCTTCAACCCTTTGGCATATTCGGTAAAGCGGGCCACGAACTTGCTGTAATTCTTTTCTTGCACGTAGAAACGTGTCGGCGAGATGCAAACCTGGCCGGCATTGCGGTACTTGAACGCCGCGATGGTGTCGGCGGTCTTCTCGGGATCGGCGTCGTCGAATACGACGACCGGCGAGTGCCCGCCGAGCTCCATGGTCGCCTTCTTCATGCCCTTGGCTGCGAGCCCGGCAAGATGCTTGCCGACAGGAACGGAGCCCGTGAAGGAGATCTTCTTGACGGACTTTTTCGGGATCAGATGCTCGGATACTTCCGCAGGCACGCCAAATACCAGATTGAGCACGCCCGCCGGCAATCCCGCGTCCGCGAAGCACTTCACCAGTTCGACGCAGGCGCCAGGCGTTTCTTCCGAGGCCTTGATGATGATCGAGCACCCGGCCGCGAGCGCGCCGGCAATTTTGCGAACCGGTGTCAGCGTCGGGAAATTCCACGGCGTAAAAGCCGCGACAATGCCAACCGGCTCCTGCAGCACGAGCTGGCGCACGCCTTTCTGACGTCCGGGAACAACGCGCCCATAGGTACGGCGTCCTTCCTCGGCATACCAGTCTATGATGTCGGCGCTCGTAAGGACTTCGGCGCGCGATTCGACGTAGACCTTGCCCTGCTCCTGGGTCATTACCTTGGAGACATGGTCGTAGCGCTCGCGCAGCAGATCGGCAGCCTTGCGCATGATTTTCGAGCGATCGTATGCCGAGGTCGCCTTCCATGCCGCGAATCCTTTTTCGGCCGCACCCAGCGCGGCATCGAGGTCAGCGGTTGAGGCATGCGGCAAACGCGCCAGCGCCTTGCCGGTCGCAGGATTGATCACGTCCTCGCCCTTGCGGCCTTCGCCATTGAGCCATTTGCCGTCGATGTAAAGACCCAGATCTGTGTACATGCGAGCCTCGTTGTTACTCCGACAATAATATTGCCGGCTGGATTAGCACTTTCGCAGCGAAGCAGCCACCCCGCAGGACGGCGGGTAAGAACGCCGTCGCACGTCCTCACGACCCCATAAATGCGCCGCCGCTGATGTGAATAGTCTGGCCGGTGACGAACCTGCCATTGGGACCGCACAAGAAGCGCACCATGGCCGCCACATCCGCGGGCCTGCCGCGCTCGCCCGTGATGGTGCCGTGAGTAAGATGGTGGGCCGGTTTCTGAGATGTGCCCGGGCGTGTCGTGTCAATTGCACCCGGGACGACACAATTCGCGGTGATCTTGTCAGCCGCAAGGTCATGGGCAAGCGCGCGTGAAAAGCCGACCAGTGCAGACTTGGCGGTCATCACATGGGCACGGTCTTTCGAACCAATATGCGCACTCATGCCGCCAATATTGATGATGCTACCGCCGTTTTTTCGCATTGCCGGCAGGCAGGCGTGCACGCAGCGGAAGGTGCCGTCGAGGATGACGTTCATGACCTCACGCCACTCGGAAAGGCTCATTTCCGCTATATGCTTTTCGCGCCGCAGAGCCGCGTTGTTCACAAGAATATCGATGCGGCCGAATTTCTTGAGCGCAGTATCGGCAAGCGCTTTGGCGGTCTCGTCATCCCCGACATCACCAAGAACCGCAACCGCTTTGCCACCGGCCATTTCTATCTCCCGTACGACACTGTCGGCTTCGCTCTTGGTCGATCGTACGTTGACGACCACCGACGCACCGGCATCTGCGAGCATCAATGCGATCGCACGGCCGATATTGCGCCCGGCGCCGGTAACCACAGCGACCTTGCCGGCGAGTTCTTTTTCACCCATCGATTTCTCCACTCTTCATGCCAGGCACAAGTTCGGGGATGGCAGAAAGCTACCCGCGCAGGAATGCCAGATCGACTTTGCCTTCATAAAATCGCGCCAACTGCTTGAGTGCGGCGCCGGCCCGCTTTTCGTCCCAGCCACCATAGCGGACATTCAGCTTAAACTTCTCTTCGATGTCAGCCCGCGTGAGCGGTTCCTGCGAACCGCCCCGAAAATGCGGTTGGCGCTCCTCGGCAACGCTGCCGTCATTAAGAACGGCGCGAATGTGACCCGTAAAATTATTGGGGTATGGATTGTCGGGATCGATCACATACCGAACTTTCGATGCGAGCGCGAGCACGTCCTTGTCGCGAACGGCCTGCTCGGTGAAAGCATCGAGGCCGACGCCGCCACGAACAAAGCCTGTAGCGAGGATGAATGGAGTCGCGAATTTTGCCGCGTATCCGTTCGGGGGCCTTTGCTTGTCCGCGAGCGGCTCCCACAAGCGGTGTACCGTCCCCTCTGCGACCTCGCAGATTATTTCCTTGACGTCGCGGGGCTGGATGCCGCGAGACGCCAGTCGTCTTGCGCAGTCAACGTAAGGATGCGCCATGGTTCCGCACGGATAGGGCTTGAAGGCGAGCGTCTCGGTCACCCATCGTGTACCAAATCCGGCCGTGATGGCGTCGTAGTCACCCGCGGTCGTGTGCGCGAATCCATGAAACAACCCATGCACGCCCTCGAACACGGTGCGCGGGCCGAAAAAGCCGCCGCGTGCGAGCAACGCGGCGCGAATAGCTGACTGTGCCGCCCAACCCGGATGCAGTCGCTTGGTCCAGGCACCCTCCGCAAGATACTCGATGATGCCGCCCGCGAAGCTTGCCGCGATTCCGAGCGCGTCGACGGTTTGCCTGGCATCGAGGCCCAGCGCGGCCCCAACGCCGGCGGCCGCGCCCATCACACCGAATACGGCGGTCGGGTGAAAGCCGGCCTTATGCACCGCTTTTGGGACAACCGTGCTCAACCGGCACATGACTTCCGTCCCCACCGCGATGCCAAGCAGCGCGGCCGCACCGTCGGGCCGGTGTCGCTCGCAAGCCGCCAGCACGGCCGGCACGACCACCGCGCCGGCATGAACGGGCCCACCTTCAAAGGTGTCGTCAAAATCCTCCCCATGCGCGGCAGTGCCGTTGATGAAAGCGGCGCTCGATGTGCTGAATGTCCGAGCGTGGCCGATGGCCGTACAGGGACCTTCGTCATCGCAGCCAGCGAGCGCGCTCTTGATGTAGTCTTCCCTCCGCGCGGTCACGCAGAGGCCGACAACGTCGATAAGGAGATCCTCGCATTTTTTGCGCAATGCGGGTGGCAGCATTTGCGCACGAAGCGCAACGATCGAGTCGGCCAGTTTCTCGGCGACAGACGTCTTGGGCAGGTTTGCGCTCACAATTGCACTGCCATCACCGGGGGGATGAAAGCCGGCGTGCCCCACCGAACTTCAAACTGTTGGCGAGTGCGACTACGCCGAATGTAATGACAAGCATCAGCAGGCCAAGCACCGCAATTGCAGCGAGGTCGCCGCTTTCGTTTAGATCGTAGATAAGGACCGACAGCACCTTGGTCTCCGAAGTGAACAGCATGATCGCGGCTGACAATTCGCGAATGACGCCAACAAAGATAAAGCACCATGTGGCGATGACGCTCGTGCGCAGCAAAGGCGCCGTAATCTGCCAAAGCGCGCGCAGACGCGTGGCGCCCAGAATGCGGCTGGCGTCCTCGAGTTCCGGATGCACCGACTTGAACGCAGATTGGAGCTGCTGATAGGCGGCCGGTATGCTCAGAGTCACGAACGCGATCAGCAAAATCCACAACGTGCCGTAGAGGACAAAGGGTGGACGGGTATAGGTGAAAAACAGCCCGACCCCAAGCACGATGCCGGGAATCGCGACCGGCGCGGTTGCCAGGAATCCAAGCACACGATGGCCGCGCACGGCTTCCCGCGTGGTCACATAGGCTATTACCAGCGCCAGAACCGTGCCGGCCGTCGCTGCAAGCGTGCCCAGAATAAAGGTGTTGCGCAGCGCAAGCTGCGTCGCGGAGAGCTCGAAGAACACAAAGTGCAGATTTTGCAAGGTGAAGTTATTGAACCCGACGAGATGCGACGCAACCTTCGAGAACGAGGCATTGAGCAAGGCGAAATAGGGCAGGAAAACCGGGCACATCAGCACCATCATCGCGATTGCCAGCATCACCCAGCGCCAGCCTCCCAGCCGCACGATCCGCGGTTCGCTGTTTTTCGCCCCAACGACCGAATAACCTCGCCGGCCCAGCACCATGTGCTCCGCGCGCAGGAGGATTACGGTGAGAACGAGAAGCGGCAATGAGGCCGCGGCGGCCAGTTCCGGCTTTGGCGGAAACTGGAAGAGGCTCCAGATCTTGGTTGTCATGGTGTGAAATCCGGCCGGCATCGCGAGGATCGCGGGCGAGCCGAACAATGTCATCGCCTGAAGGAATGCCACCAGCGCGCCTGCCAGAACCGCTGGAAGCGCTAGAGGAATTGTTATTCGCCGGGCGGTATCCCAGGTCTTGCCGCCGAGAATTGCCGACGCGTCTTCGAGATCGCCCGGCGTGCGGTCGAGCGCGTTTGCAACGAGAACGAAGACGTAAGGGAATGTGTAGCAGCTGATGACAAAGACGAGGCCCGTAAAACTATAGATATTGAAGAGATGAAAGTCCTGCCCGGCACCCGTCACTTCGCGATAGAGCTGATTGAGCAAGCCGCTATTCGGAGCCGCCAACAGCTCCCACGCTATGGCGCCAAGAAACGGCGGCGTCACGAACGAGGCAGTCACCAACAGCCGTACCGTGCGGCGCAGCGGCATGTCGGTACGCGCCACCAGCCAGCCCATCGGCGCCGCGACCGCGCAGCAGATCAGCGCCGACATGGTTGCCAGGATAAGTGTGGTCAACAGCGGATCGAGATAAGCCGCGTCTGAGACCAGTCGATGAAAATTGTCGAGAGTGAAAGCACCGTCCTTGGTAGTGAACGCGTAGTACACGAGCCACGCCAGCGGCATGGCGATCAGCGCGCACAGGACCAACGCAAAGGCAAACAGCACGGGCTTCGACATGTCGAAGCTGGCGCGTCGCGGAATCGATGAGGTTTGCAGAGTTATGGCCATACTCGGTTACGTCTGTGCCGCCTCTTGCCCCATGCCCGGCCTCGCGCCGGACATCCGCGCCGGGGCACCTTATCGGTCGAGAAAAGCGCGATGGCATCGGAAGTCAGACTCGTCGGACTTCCGCATAAATTATGCACAGCAAGTCGGGTACACCCGACTTGCTGTGACAAGCCCGGCCACGACGTCACGCACCCCCTATCCGATCAAACATGGAATATCTTCACGTAATGGGCCTTGATCTGCTCGCCATTCTTGAGCACCGCCGCCGCATCATCCTTCATGAGCTTGATCTGCTTGAGCGGCGTGCGGCCCGCATGTTCTTTTGTTTGCGGATGAACCGAACGCAGGCCGCCGATATCGACACACAGTTGCTGGCATTCCGGGGTGAAACAGAAGCTCTGGAATAGCCGCGCCGCGTTGGGATTCGGAGCGGCCTTGAATAGCCCGTTTGGCCCGATGATGATCGGCGTGCCTTCGGTGGCATAGACCGGCTCGACTGGCTGGCCCGACTCCTTTTCCTTCAGGATCAGGTACTCGACGCCGTCCGCCTGGATGGCTCGCTCGCCGAGCGCGATCTTCTTCGGAGGATCGGCTGCCGACTGCACCTGGAGGATGTTCTGTTGTGCAAGCTTTTCAAAATAGCTCCATCCGAGATCCCGCGAGCACTGGTACGTCGCCGTCATGATGGTGCCGCTGTAGCCCGGATGCGCCTTGACGATCTTGCCCTTCCACTTCGGGTCGAGCAGATCGGCGAAGCTTTTCGGCGCCTCTTCCTTTTTCACCAGATTGGTGTTGTACGCGATGACGCACAGGAACACGCGGAAGCTCGCATACGTGCCATCGGCATCCTTATGTTCAGCCGGATAAAATTTCGCAACGTCTTCGGGCAGATATGGCGCGAGCATGCCCTGGTCTTTCCAGTACACGAGTAGCGACGCGTCCGACGAATTGACGACGTCGACAGCGTGTACGTTGGCGGAATATTCCTGGCTGATACGCTGCAGCAGCCGTTCGGCACCGCTGCGTTCGACCTTGCATTGCACGCCGGGATATTTTGCCTCGAATGCCTTGCCGATCGTCTCGGACAGCTTGAGATCAATCGAGGTGTACCAAACGACCTTGCCTTCCTTTTTCGCGGCTTCGATCAGCGCCGGTGTAACGGCCGTCGCGGGTGGCGCCGCGGACATCACCTGAGTCGAGAACGCGGCACCGGCAGCAAGCGCGCTTGAGCCGATCAGCACGCCGCGACGTGAGATTTTTGAGCCTTTCATCGACGTATCCTCCATAGCCTTGTTTTGTCGGTTCGCCCCGCCTTTTTATCCGCTCAGCGCGCGGCAGCGCTCCGGCGGCAGCTTTAGCCAAACTGCACTGCCTTGCGGAATATTTTCGCCCGCCGCAGTGAGCACGCGCAATTGCGTGCCGTCTTTCGCCTCAACCATATAGTCCCGGCTGCCGCCGAGAAAGACGTGCCGCACGACTGTTGCCGGCACAACGTTTTCGCCCCGTGGCTGCGCTGCGGAAATCTCAATGTCATGCGGGCGGATCGACACGGGCGTTGCGGCGCCGGCATTGATTTTTTCACCGCTGCATTGCAGAGCCGTCCCGGCAAAATCGACGCGGGAGCCGTCAAGGCCCCTGCCCTTGATCACGTTGCTCGAGCCAATGAAGCGTGCGACGAACTCCGATCGCGGCCGATCATAAATTTCCTCGGGCGACCCCGACTGTTCAACCTTTCCGCCATTCATGACCGCAATCAGATCCGCGGTCGTCATAGCCTCGGATTGATCGTGCGTGACATAAACCGTGGTGTAACGGTACGCATCGTGTAGCCGGCGCACCTCGAACCGCATTTCTTCGCGCAAGTTCGCGTCGAGGTTGGAGAGCGGCTCATCTAGCAGGAGCGTCTCCGGCTCCACGATCAGCGCGCGAGCCAAGGCTACTCGCTGCTGCTGTCCGCCGGACAACTCTCCAGGGTAGCGCTGCGCGAGCGGCGCCAGCTTTGTGGTTGCCAGAATAGCATCGAGCTTTTTTCCGATGGTGACTCGATCGAGCTTTCTTAGCTTAAGCCCATAAACGATGTTCTCGGCGACCGTCATGTGCGGCCAAAGCGCATAGCTCTGGAAGATCATGGACATATTTCGACGCTCAGGCGGCAGCGAATTTGCGGGCGAAGATACGAGTTTGTCGCCGACGCGGATTTCCCCTTCGCTCGGCTCGACGAAGCCGGCGATCAGGCGCAGCGTGGTCGTCTTGCCGCATCCCGAGGGACCGAGCAGACAAACCAGATGACCGTGCTCGATGGTGAGAGACACATCATCGACGACCGCTACACTGCCGTATCGCTTCGTCAGGCTTCGCAACTCGACCGACGCCACGCGCTCCTCCCCTTATTCCGCCGCTGACCGCGGCTGTATCGTTTGGCACCACTTCTATCAATACCGCCCGCGCCGTTCTCTTCACATCGCCTGTCGCTTATGAGCCGGTGAATGCCGGTTTCCGCTTCTCCATGAAAGCCTTGCGGCCTTCGACATAATCATTGCTGGCGAAGCACTGAGCCACCATGTCGGCGCATCGCTTGAGATCGCGCTCACCTTCATCCTTGACGACCTCGCCGACGATGTACTTGACCGAATTAACGGTCAGCGGCGCATTGCTGCTGATCGTATCGGCATATTCCTTGACGTATTTCTCAAGCTCGGCATCCGGGAGTACGCGGTTGACGAGGCCCATTTGCAAGGCCTCTGCAGCCGTGAACTGCCGCGCGGTAAAGAATATCTCTTTCGCGAAGGACGGCCCAACCAGATCGACCAGTTTTTTGATGCCCTTGAATCCGTAGCCGAGGCCGAGCTTTGCGGCGGGGACGCCGAATTTGGAATTGTCCGAGCAAATGCGCAGGTCGCAACATAGCGCGAGGCCGACCCCGCCGCCGATGCAATAGCCGCGAATCATTGCGATTGTCGGCTTGGGGAATTCATAGACCGCCGTGTTGGCCTTATCGACCGCGACGTTGTACCGGTCGATCGCTTCCTTGCTCGAACGCTCGCTCTCGAACTTTGAAATGTCGGCGCCCGACACAAAAGCCTTGCCACCGGCGCCGGTCAGCACAACCACGCGGATCGCCTTGTCGGCGGCAAAATCGGCAAGGAAGCCGGACGCCGCCTCCCACATTTCCAGCGACACCGCATTGTGCCGTTCGGGATTGTTGAAGGTCAGATAGCCGACGCCGCCCTCCTTGCGGGACAGCATTTTGTCGGTCTGCGTCATTCACGTGCTCCTTCGTGTTCCATCCTCTTTCGATCACGCCGGGCGCAGGCCTGTTCGTGACGATGCATTACACCGCTTGCACCTTGTGCAGTTCGGCAATTTCATTTTCGGCAAAGCCGAATTCCTTGAGCACTTCGTCTGTGTGCTGACCTTGTTCGGGCGGCGTCGCCACGATTTTGCTTGGCGTGCGTGATAATTTCACAGGCTGCCCGACAAAAGTTTGATCCTTGCCGTCCGGACGCTTGGCCGTCTGCGCAATGCCGATATGTTTCACCTGTTCGTCGGCGAACATTTGATCGATCGTATAGATCGGCCCGCACGGAACGCCTGTCTTGTTGAAGATTTCGATCCACTCGGCGCTGGTCTTGTGCGCCGTCCGCTTGTCGATTTCCGCATTGATAGCGTCACGATTCTTGGAACGCAGCGCGCCGGTCGAATAATCCGGATGCTTGACCAGGTCCGGCGCTTCGATCGCGTTGCAGAGCCGTTCCCACATCACCTGCCCGGTTGAGGCAATGTTGATGTGCCCGTCCTTGGTCTTGAACACGCCGGTGGGGATGCTGGTCGGATGATTGTTGCCGGCTTGCTTCGGTACTTCCTGCGCCTGCAGCCAGCGCGCCGCCTGGAAGTCCAGCATGAAGATCTGTGCCTGCAACAGCGAGGTGTTTACCCACTGACCCTCGCCGGATACCTCACGCTCGAGCAATGCGACCATGATCCCGAGCGCGCAAAATAAGCCGGCCGAAAGATCGGCAATCGGAATGCCGACGCGGACGGGCCCTTGGCCCGGAAGCCCGGTGATCGACATCAGCCCTCCCATTCCCTGCGCTATCTGATCGAAGCCGGGCCGGTCGCGATAGGGACCGTCCTGGCCGAATCCTGAAATGCTGGCGAGGACAATGCGCTTGTTGACCTTTTTCAGCGACGCGTAATCGATACCGAGACGATCCTTAACGTCCGGGCGGAAATTTTCCACCACCACATCGGCCTTTTCGACCATGCGCTTGAAGGCAGCGAGCCCTTGCGAAGATTTCAGATCAAGCGTGATGCTGCGCTTGTTTCGATGCAGGTTCTGGAAATCCGGGCCGCTGCGTGGTCCACCCGGCCCCTCACCTTTTTCAAGATGCGCCGGCGTCTCGATCTTGATGACGTTGGCGCCCCAATCGGCGAGCTGGCGCACGCATGTCGGCCCCGACCGCACACGGGTAAGGTCGAGAACAGTAAAGCGGGAAAGGGCCTGGGAGGCCCTGGGAAACGGCATGCGGCGGCTCCGAAGTGTCTGAAAAGGGCTCAATGGTTATTTTTGGGTCGACATTCCTCGATCTTCCGCACCTTGTCCATCGGGTGGAATAAGCACCCTCGCACCACTTTATTCATCATTTCGGCAGAATAGGAGGCGGTGGTGCCTTGAAAAGACCACGGGCACCTGTCATATGACCCCCAGCGGTTGAAAGACCCGATCTCGGGTTTGCGGGCTGCGTGCACGAAGCTCTTTAAAACGAATTTCGCCCCGCCTCTTCCGTTTCTCCTGATAACCGACAACCCTGGCCACGCGGGATGTCTTAAAAAACCCCGCGATTCCGCCGGCTGTAAAGCAGCATGGCTGGTTCGCCATATAAGAAAGAGACTCATTGACTTCATTTAACGAGTTCGGCCTCGCAGAGCCGATCCTTCGCGCCCTCACCGAAGAGAAATACGTCACTCCCACTCCGATCCAAGACCAGACCATTCCGATTGCCCTCCAGGGCCGCGATGTCATTGGCATTGCGCAGACCGGGACCGGCAAGACCGCGGCCTTCGCGCTGCCGATTCTGAACCACCTCTTCATAAAGCGTCAGCGTCCGGCGCAGAAATCCTGCCGCGTGCTGGTGCTGTCGCCGACGCGTGAATTGTCCAGCCAGATCGCCGATAGCTTCCGCGCCTATGGCCGGCACATTCGACCGCTCGAGATTGCGCTGGCGATCGGCGGCGTGCCGATTAACCGGCAGGTGCGCGTCCTCAGCCGCGGCGCCGAAGTTCTTGTGGCTACGCCCGGCCGCCTGCTCGACCTGGTGCATCAACGCGCGCTGCGCCTGGATCAGATCGAAGTGCTGGTCCTCGACGAAGCTGACCGCATGCTCGACATGGGCTTCATCCACGACATCAAGAAGATCGTCGCCATGCTCCCAAAAGCGCGGCAGACATTGTTCTTCTCGGCCACCATGCCGCAGGAAATCACGCGGCTCGCCGATGCGATGCTGCGCGACCCTGCCCGCGTGGCGGTCACACCGCAAGCTTCGACCGTTGACCGGATCGAGCAGCGCGTCATCCACATCGACAAGGCCTCAAAGGCGTCGCTGCTCGTCGAGGTCCTCAAGACTGAAAAGACCGATCGTGTGCTGGTATTTACCCGCACCAAACACGGCGCCGACAAGGTCGTGCGCGGCCTGCAAAAAGCCGGCCACGCGGCCGAAGCGATCCACGGCAATAAATCGCAGAACCAGCGCGAGCGCGTGCTCGCGGCTTTCCGCAACGGCAAGCTACGCACGCTGATCGCGACGGACATCGCCGCCCGAGGTATTGACGTCGACGGCGTGAGCCATGTGGTCAATTACGATCTGCCGAACATCCCCGAGAGCTACGTCCACCGGATCGGGCGCACCGCGCGCGCCGGGGCAGAGGGGGTCGCGATCTCATTTTGCGACCACGAGGAACGGGCTTATTTGCGAGATATTGAACGGCTGATCCGGATGACTATTCCGGCGACCGACCGGCGCACCGGCAAGGTGCAGGGCCAGCCAGCCGCGCACCATGCCGTTAATAATCGCAAGAACGGCCGAACCCATCATCGCGGCAATCACCAGCCGCGCCGCCAGGGTAACGGTAAAAGCTCGCAGGGCGGCCACCAGCACGCCCATCACGAACATGCGAAGGGCGAGCCAAACGAATTGGGAAATGTTAGATTTATGCAGCGCCCGGGCGAACCGCGCCGCAATGCCGGCCACCGGCCCCGCTGAGGCAACTGGAGACCATTGGATGGCGAAAGAAGAGCTGCTTGAGTTCGACGGCACGGTCACCGAAGTTCTTCCGGATGGCAACTTCCGGGTGAAGCTCGACAACGAACATGAGGTTCTGGCTTACACAGCCGGCAAAATGCGAAAATTCCGCATCCGCACCGGCGTCGGCGACCGAGTGATCGTGGAAATGTCGCCCTACGATTTGCAGCGCGGGCGCATCAGTTTCCGCCACAAGGGCGACGCACCAACTCCCGCCCAACAGCAACGCCGGCCGAATTTTCGCGGCAGGCGTTAAAAACTTTCGGGCTGAAGATTGGCTGGGACAATTGGTGCTTGGGGCATGTCATTAATTGGAGACGCGCGTTCCGATGACCTCCTCCCTGCTCTACCGAATCATCTTGGTACTGGTTCTCGCCGGCACACTCACTAGCGCGGACGCACAGGAATCCGAAAAAGCGCGTGCCCGTCCGGGCGCCGCCGAGCGCCACGAACCGGCGAAAGGTGTACTGCGCCTGCTGCCGGCCGATGCCGTTACCGAGCATTCGATCGATACATCGCGAGGGAAACTCGCCTACACTGCAACCGCCGGCACGCTAGCCTTTTACGACCAATCGGGAGAGCAAAGCGCGTCGGTTTTCTATACCGCCTATGTCGCAAATAGCGCTGCTGCCAATCGCCCACTCACTTTTGTCTTCAACGGCGGCCCGGGAGCGGCTTCCGCTTTCCTTCATCTCGGTTTAGTCGGCCCACGAATTCTCGATTTCGGGCCGGAAGCCCGCGACGCCGCGCACGCAACCTTGCGCGACAATCCGGATACCTGGCTCGCATTTACGGATCTGGTGCTCATCGACCCCATCGGCACAGGCTGGAGCCGCGCGGGAAAGCCAGACGACGCCAAACACTTCTGGAGCGTCAAAAGCGACGCCGAGGCGATGGCCAAAGCGATCGCGCTTTATGTCGCCAAGAACAATCGCGCCGGCTCGCCAAAATATCTGTTCGGCGAGAGTTACGGCGGATTCCGTGCCGCCAAGACGGCCCGCGCGCTACAGCGCGACCAGGGAATTACGATCAATGGCATTGTCATGCTCTCGCCTCTGCTGGAGGGCTGGCTGACGTTCGGCGACGACAGCTCGGCGCTGCATGCCGCATTGCAGTTACCGTCATTGGCAGCGGCAGAGCTTGAACGCACGCACACTTTCAGCCCCGCGGCGCTCGCCGCGGCGGAGAATTATGCAGTGACCGATTACCTCGTCACGTTGGCTGGTACGCCGCCAAAAGGCGACGCTGCGCGGACCTTCTACGAGCGGGTTGCGAAGGTGACCGGGATGCCGCTCGACGCCGTCACGCAGGCGCGGGGCTTTGCCGGCAACGCCTACGTAAAAGGCCTGCGCGCATCTGAAGGCAAGATCGTGAGCCACTATGACGCCAATTTCGCCGTCGACGACCCCTACCCCGAATTGCGGTCGTCACGCGGGCCGGATCCGATTCTCGATACCATCACGCGGGCCTATGGCGGCGCCATGGCCAGCTACGCGCGCAACGAACTCGGGTTTAAGACCGAGATGACCTACTCATTGCTTTCGGGTGACGTCACGAGTCATTGGGACTGGCAGGGCGGTCGTGGTCAGGCCGGCGCCGAAGACGATTTGCGTATCCTTCTCGCGTTCGGCCCTTCTTTCCGCCTGCTGATTGCGCACGGATATTCCGACATGGTCACGCCCTACGCGATGACGCGATATATCCTCAATCACATGCCCGCGTTCGATCCGCCGGGCCGCGCGCAGCTCAAGCTCTACCGCGGTGGACACATGCTTTATCTCGATCCGCAATCGCGAAAGGCGTTCACCACAGACGTGGCGGCGTTTTACCGCGACAAGGAATAGCAGCAACCGTCATTACGAATATAATTCGTCCGAGGCCCGTTACGGCTTAATGGCTTGATCCCTCTAGTTCGAGCACGTCGAAGCCGACATGCCGATCGACGACGTAAATGAGGCCGCGCTGGTCGAGGACGACGTCGTTGCTCTGCGGCGCAGAACGGCCGCCAGCGGGCTCCGGTATGAAAAATCCGATTTCCCGGGGCGACGACGGATCTGCGACATCGATTACGCGCAGGCCCGCGCTGAACCATACCGCAAATACGATCGTGTCTGCCATGCGTTCGTGAAACTGGTGGGCGCCAAATCGTGCCCCCGGGGTACGGGCAAACGGCGAGTCGAGTTCGCTCACCTCGAACAGCGAAAGCGGCCTCACGTTTTTGTAGTCGCTGACGTCGAAAATCGACATGCCTGCATGCAGCCGGCCCCGACGTGCTTCCTCCTCATTGGCATTTTGCGCCTGATCTTCTTCATCGATGGCGATCGCGACCCGTCGGCCGCCCAGCTTGACCGGCGCGGGCATGACGGTGTGCGTGGGCTCCGGGAATGGCGGATGGTAATTGCAGGACGCGACAGTCCTGGGAGCGCGCAGATCGGTGATATCGATGACACGGAAACCACCGTGCCAGCAGCTCGCCCACATCTCGTTACCGAAACGCAGCGCGTGATGCAGGCGGTGACGCTTACCCGACCATGCCGGTAATTCGCCGCCCGCGGCATGCTGGCCCGGCATCCACCAGCGTGATACTTCCTCCGGCCGCTTCGGGTCGTGAATGTCGTAAATCACGAGAATATTGCCGACGAAGCCGTCCATCTCGGTGGAGATATAGGCGTAGCGCTCGTCCATATCGAAGCGATGAACACCGATGCCACCAGTCATCTGATGGTGGATCAGCTTGGGCGTGGCCGGGTTGGAAACGTCGTAAAGGCGGAAGCCGCCGTTGCGGTAAGGCTGTTTCTCCGCGGCCTCGACCGCGATGAGGTCGGTCTCTGTAATATTGAGTTTCGCCGCGATTTCCGAGCGGGTGGGCTCACGTCCATGCTCGTCCTGCAACGCACGACGCACGCCCGGGAGTTGTTCGGCGCGCCGCCCGACCGGCGTCGGGTTGCGTTCGTGATTGACGACCATCAAGTCGCCCGTGACGCGGACCTTGTGGCTGTGCGAGGTAGAGTCTTCGAGCGTAATCGTGGTCGCGAGCCGGGGATTCCCAGGATCCGAGATGTCGATGATCGATGTACCGAGATTCTGCTTGTTCGGGATGTGCCCGACATAGGCAAATCTGCCCGCCACGGTCACCTGCCCTGCGCCGGGCAAATCGAGGTGCGCGATCCGCCGTACATTGCGGGCGAGCGCGCCATTCGGCCGGTCTATTTTACTCATCGGCTATTTATCCATGCTGGCGCCAGACGCTTTGACGATCGCCGTCCATTTCGGAATTTCGTTTTTGATATAGGTTTTAAACTCCTGTGGCGTGTCGCCGACGATGTCGACGCCTAGCTTGCCCAGCGAAGACTGGACACCAGGATCGCGCAGGGCTTTCACGGCAGCATCATGCAGCGCCGCAATGATCTGAGGCGGCGTGCCGGCAGGCGCGACCAGGCCGTGCCATGTGCTCGCTTCGAACCCTTTAAGGCCCGCCTCATCCATGGTTGGAAGGTCGGGCAGAATCTGCGTGCGTTTGAGAGTTGTCACTGCCAGCGCGCGTACGCGCCCGCCGTGAATGTGGCCAATCACGGACGCCGCGGTTGCAAACATCATTTGATCGTGCCCGGCGATTACGTCCTGCAAGGCCGGGGCCGCGCCCTTGTACGGCACATGCACAATGTCGATCTTGGCTTCCGATTTGAACAGCTCACCGGCGAGATGGGCGGCCGCACCGTAGCCGGAAGATGCAAAATTGATCTTGCCCGGCTGCGCTTTGGCGATTGCGATGAGTTCCTTCAGCGAATGCGCCGGTACATCCGGATTCACGACCAGAATATTGGCCTGTGTTCCCACGAGCGTGATCGGGATGAAATCCTTTCCCGGGTTGTAGTTGAGGTGCTTGTAAAGGGCCTCGTTGGTGGCAAGGATGCTATTGTTGCCCATCAACAGCGTGTAGCCGTCAGGCGCCGCATGGGCGACGCCCTCGGCCGCCACATTGCCGCCGGCGCCGGGGCGATTTTCGATGACGAATGGCTGCCCAAGCAGATCCTCCATCTTCTTGCCGACGATGCGCGCAAGCACGTCGCTTGGCCCTCCGGGCGTGAAGGCGACAACCAGCGTGACGGGGCGGCTCGGATAGTCCGCTGCCTGCGCCGGAGGAATTGCGAACGCGGCGAGAATGGAGCTGAAAATCAGCGCCCGGAGATGAATGAAAAGCGACATATTGAATAGCGGCATGGCGTCGTGACTCCGCTGGCGGCCCCTCGACCAGCGATATCACGGGCATACCGGACCGGCAAAATTCGCAGCACGCGCTTGCAACATTTCCCGCACCATTGCAGTACTCGGTCGTGGTGCCAAACGGGTGGAATTGACAATGCCTGAAACGATTGTTCGGGGCGTTTCGATCAACTATCAGGTCATTGGAAATGGCGGCCCTTGGATTGCGTTCACACCAGGCAGCCGCCGGTCCTACGGCGAGCTGGTCGATCTGTCGAAGAACATTGCGGCTTCGGGTTACCGCGTGCTCCTGCATGACCGACGCAACTGCGGCGCTTCCAGCGTTGCGTTCGAAAACTCCCGGTCAGAGCACGAAATCTGGGCCGACGATCTTTATGCGCTCGGCAATGAATTGAACGCCCTGCCGATGTATGTCGGGGGTTCCTCGGCGGGTGCGCGCCTTGCGATCCTCTATGCCATGCGGCATCCGGACGGCCTGAGCGGCCTATTGCTGTGGCGGTTGACCGGGGGCCAGGAAGCCGTCGATCGTTTGGCTGAAAATTACTACGGCCAGTACATCAAAATGGCGAAGGCCGGCGGCATGGAGGCGGTATGCGAAAGCGAACACTTCAGGGATTGCATCAATGCACGTCCTGACAACCGCGAACGGCTGCTGAAGACCAGAGTCGCGGATTTTATCCGGGTCATGGGGCATTGGCGCGATGCTTTTCTTCAGTCGACAAATTTGCCGGTCGTCGGCGCCACCGAAGCCGATCTCCGTGCGCTCAAGGTGCCGGTCTGCCTCATCGCCGGAAACGATGTCATTCACACGCCGGCGACCGCACGCAAGGCGGCATCGCTTATTCGCAACAGCGAATTGCACGACGACGTCGTCGAAAAACGCGCCGATGACGCCCTCCTGAAAGAATGGGATCGCAAGGAATGGCACGACGCCGAGCCGCGCATCGTCGCAATTTTTACCGCATTTCTAAAGCGCGCCGAAAGCAAGTAGAGTGACAATCTGGGGAGTTCGGCAATGAGTCTGCAAATTCGCCGTGTCGTGACCGGGCACACCCGAGACGGACGGGCCAAAGTCGAGGTTGATGAATTCGCCAAAAACGTCATCTCTAACCGGCCCGGCGCTTCGTCCTGTGTTGTCTGGTCGACCAGGGGATTTCCCGTCGACAATGACGGATTCCATGATCCGACGTCCGGTTCGTTCAAGACTACGGTCGAAGATGGAACGGTTTTCCGCGTTGTGCGATACGAGCCCGGTGTGACCCCGCGCAATCACCGGACCGACTCGATCGACTATGCCGTGGTCATCTCCGGCGCGATCGACATGGAGCTGGACGACGGCGTGGTCGTGAAGCTCAATGCCGGCGACGTCCTCGTGCAACGAGGCACCATCCACAATTGGGTCAATCGCGGCTCTGAAGCCTGCGTCATTGCTTTCGTGTTGATCAGCGCGAAGCCGGTGAATGCCTCCGGCAACCAGCTCAACGCGACCGGGTGAGCGATTCAGTTCGGCTCGATGCCAGCCGCTTTCACCGCATCGCCCATGAGCTTAACTTCCTGCCGAAAATATGCCGATGTTTCGGAGACGTTCCGGCTATCAGGCATATAGCCGTCGCGCTGCATGACGGACGCAACGGCCGGGGCCCGCAACGCGGCGCGCACGGCCGCATTGAGCTTCTCAACGATCTCCGGTGAAGTCTTGGCCGGCGCGAAGAACATGCCCCACGAACCTATCGGTTCGAAGCCGGGCAGGATGTCTTTCATCAAGGGCACATTCGGAAATGCCGGGAACGGCCTGCTTCCAGTGAAGGCGAGTGCGCGCACGCGCCCTTCCTTGAGCAGTCCCATGACGGACGGAGGCGTCACGAACATGACCTCAACGCTGCCGCTGAGCATTCCGGTCATAACCTCTGAGGCCCCTTTGTAAGGGATGTGCTGCATCTTGATGCCAGCCTTTTTACTGAAAATCTCGGCGGCTAGATGCAGACCATTCCCAACTCCAGGCGAGCCGTATATGGCGCGATCCTTCTTCGCGTGCTCGATGAATTCCTGCAGCGTTTTGTACGGCGACTTTGAATCAACAAGCATGAACAGGCCGTCGAGAATGCCGATGGTCGCGACCGGCGTAAGATCGGTGAAAATATCGTAACCGAGGTTCTTGTAGACAAAGGGCGTCGGCGCGATTCCATTCGATGAGAAAAGCAGCGTGTATCCATCGGGACGGGATTGCACTACGGAACGCGTCGCAATCGTTCCGTTCGCACCCAAGCGGTTTTCGATAAAGAACTGCTGCCCGAGATCTCGGCCCAGTTGCTGCGCGACCGTGCGCGCCTGAATATCAGGTCCGCTGCCGGCCGCGTAACCGACAACGACTTTGACCGGATGATCGGGATATTGCTGCGCCTGCGCCATTGCAGATGCCGAACCGAAAGCCAGACTCAAAAGAGCAAGTATTCGAAGCATGAGCTTTGCACCCCTGTCGTCCATCGACTTCCTTATCATACCGCTGCAGCGGGATTCCGCCATTTCCCGGTAACAACCTCTTGGGCGACATAGGCGATACCCGCGTGGACGTCTCAGGCTACACCGGATTGACGGTCCAGCTGCGGCTTGCCCTATCTCAATATAGAATTTGTCAACGCAGTCGGCTGATCAAATATCGGCCATCATCGGGTTTGGGCCAGGATTTGCTTCGCTGGCGGGCCTGGCATCCGTGCCCATCAAGCAGTCAACGGACGGCAGATCGAAATAAAACGTTGTCCCGCCTCCGGCCGCATCATCGAACCAAATATGACCGTGCATAAGCTCGACAATTTGCCTCGCAATGGCGAGGCCCAGGCCATTGCCGCCTTTCTTCTTTTTAATTGTTTGATTTGCCTGCGCGAATTTTTCAAAAACGCGTGGCTTGAACTCCGGCGGAATGCCGGAGCCGAAATCTCGAACTGCAATATGCACCCTGTCACCACGCTTCTCGAGCGTTACAATGACTTCTTCGTCGCGCCGAGAGAATTTGATTGCGTTTGAGAGCAAATTGGTGATGACTTGAATGAATCGATCCGGGTCAGCTAAAACGAAGATGCCGCGTGGCAGGGAATCGTACCGGATTCGAACGCCGCAGCTATCCGCAATGGCGCCGTTGGCTTCGATCGCTTTCTCCAAATACAAGCGTGCATCGCACCGTTGAATGGAGAATGCCATTTGTCCGAATTCCAACTTCTTAATGTCCAAGATATCGTTGATTAACCGGACGAGCCTATGGCAATTCGAATGGGCAATCGCAAGCATATGTCGGGCTGGATCAGGCAGATCACCGACTATCCCACCGGTCAGAAGCCCGAGCGCGGCGGCGATCGAGGTTATTGGAGTACGTAATTCGTGGCTTACCGTTGATACAAATTCATCCTGCAATTGCTCCAACCGCTTGCGCTCGCTGATATCGACGATGCAGCAGATCACTACGATGCTTTCGTGGTATGGAATCGGACTTAGGCCAACTTCAATCGGAAATTCGCTGCCGTCCTTGCGCCGCCCCAAAAAATCACGCCCTGTTCCGAGGCGGCGAGCACCTGGTTTGGCCATAAAGCCGGTACGCTGGTGCGCATGCTTGCTGCGCGATCTTTCAGGCAAAAGTATTTCGATCGGCTGGGCGCATAATTCGTCGCGACGATACCCAAATAAGCGCTCGACCTCTTCGTTGATCAACATAATCGTGCCGTCGTCGTCAGTTAAGACGATGCAGCTGGGACACGCTTCCACCGCGAGCCGAAAAACGTCTGACCTTAACTCGCTGACCTTAGCAGTTGTGGCAACGGACATCGTCACAATCGGACAACTTATCCGGCCGATCCAACTTCGAGCGTACGTGACACCTGGTCGGTCCCATCCATACCAGGTCGATCCCCAGTTTGCATGGAGCAATTCAATGCGGGAATGCGCAACCGCTCGAGCACGAAGATGCGGATAGAGGAGGAAAGGTTGCTGTGCTGGCGGCGAGCGTCTATTTCGGCCACCATATTCGACAGCGTGATGCGCTGACTGAGCGCAATCTCTTTCAGCCCCTGCCAAAATGCGTCTTCGAGACTTACGCTGGTTTTATGCCCACGAACGATGATAGAGCGCTTGACGACAAGAGATTTCATAAGTTCGCCCTCAGAGAAGGCAAAGCGCCAGATTTGAAGACCGGTTTTGCGGCCTCGTCCGTGCGCTTCAGCCGACTGCGCGTCTCATGCCTATACGCGAAATTCCATTCGAGCCGTGGCCTGCGCCCGCTCTTCGTTTCCGAACCTTTCGCGCACGACTAATACGACGAATGCAAATCGACGCGTTGATGCATTCGGATATTGTGACAAATACCACAAGCATCAGCGCCGCGATGTTCAGGATTGAACAGGGACATCAATGTAATCTGCGGTAGTATTGTACGTAAACGGACTTTCGGTCGGCCTATAAAATGGCCGCTCGAAAACATTTGGCATCGGCGAGAAACTGGCGGCTTACCGCGCTCGAGTTCTCAGCTATCGCCTACGATTATATTTACGAGAGACTTATGGACCTCAATTTTCCCATTGTAGTTAATGTATCCCATCTTCCGAAATTTATTCATGAAGGTACTAATGCGCGAACGGGTCGTGCCGACCATCCTGGCGAGAATTTCCTGATTCATTGGGACGGCTATTATGTGTGAGGCGATATCATTTTCGGTATTTGCGAGTGTCAATAGAACTCGAGCGAGCCGCTTCTCGCTCGAATTGAATAGATGGTCGGTCAAATCCGACTTCAGTTTTTCGTTCCGGAACAATATGAAGCTCATAAGCAATTCAGAAAAAATTGGATCTTCTTTGAGCGCGCGGTGAACGGCCGACTTCGTGAACTGCGCGATTTTACATTCGCTTACGGTGACAATGCTTGAAGTTCGCAGTGGCTCCACATCCAGACAGCCTTCTCCAAAGAAATCACCGGCACTGAGAATCGCGATGACGGCTTCTTTGCCAAAGGCCGAACTGACAATCATCTTGGCTTTGCCATCGACGATGTAGAACAAAGTATCTGCCTGATCACCTTCCCTGTAGATAACCGTATTGTCGCGGTATTTAGATATGCCCCCCCCCTCCGTATTTGGCGAGAAAGAAGCTGCAGTCAAACTGATCTATTATACTTTTCCTCAACATGGCCCGAATCCTCCCCTAGCCCGTGCGTGGCGGTTCACGGTGGCCGCCATAGCAAATACAGCCCAATCCAAGGGCCGACGGATTTTTGTTCCGAAGCTATCAGAAGCTACATGCGGGCATCGGCTGCCGCACGAGCAATTCCCATGTCATCCCGCACCAAAGCCAAAGAAAATCTGTCTTAAGCAAATGATTTATAACGATATTTTATTTCTATCCAAACTTGCACCAGTAAATGTTACTACCCACTAAAGCCAAAATCAAACTATGGCGGTCCGAAATCCAAATAAAAAATATTAGGCCGTCGAATTAACTCAACTCAAAAGGCCGAGTTCCCACCGAACATAAAGTGCCTGAGGCGCTCGGTCGCTCGGTCAGACAAACGTTGCGCAGCTTTCTTTCGTGATCGTTGGTGATTCAACGTACGAAGTAGTGCGTAGCCAACGGTTAGCACCCCATTAGCGATTATTGATTTGAATGATGTCGCAATTTATTTCGTTTCGGAATGACGGGCGCGTGAAGCAGCATTGGTTGAACAGTAGAGCAATAAAGTCAGCAATATGTCCCTTCGCATTCTCCATGTTGATGATGACCCTGATATCCGCGACGTAGTGGAGATTTCGCTCAACGTCGACCCCGAATTCACCGTGATCAGCTGCGCTAGCGCAATCGACGCGTTGGCAACCGCGGCGGAATGGGCGCCGGATCTGGTCCTCTCAGACGTGTTGATGCCGGGAATGAGTGGACCGACCATGCTTACGCATCTGCGGGAAGACCCCAGGACGGCAAAAATCCCGATCATATTCATGACAGCCCGCGCGCAAACAGGCGAGCTTGAGCAATTAAAACTTCTTGGCGCGACGGCGGTGTTCACCAAGCCGTTCGACCCCATGTATCTCGCTGCCATGGTGCGCGGCCAGCTGCATTCAATCAAATTAGATGCGGCGCGTTATAACTTTGCCGGTCGCTTGCGCGCTGATGCGGTTCTGCTCGCGGGATATCGAAAAACCCTTTCCGACGATTCGAGCGCATCGATGCTTCCGGACGGCCTCGAATCGTGCGCTCACAAGCTTTCGGGGGCCGCGGCGGTTTTCAATTTTAAATCGGTAAGTTTAACCGCTTCAGCCCTTGAACACTCCATTATCGAGCGACGCGCTGGCCGCGGCACTCCTGGAACTGTCGAATCCAACCTTGATGCACTTCTTGAATGCATTGAGCACGCATAGATGGGCAGATCGTCGGGAGTTGATGTGCCTGCTTTGCGGTCCATCAGCTACTTCGATTTAGGCGGAGACCCCTGAGGTGCACATGACAGACATGATTGAGGCGGGCCGAAAAACTCAGCCCAAGATGCTCATCGCGGACGACGATCCCGCCATTGTGAGTGTCCTGGCTGACAAATGCCTGAAGATAGGATTCAATGTTGAGACGGCCACCAACGGAATACAACTGCTGATCAAGGCGATGCAGAGTCGTCCAGACATAATCATCGTCGACATCAATATGCCTGAACTGGATGGATTTTCGGCTTGCACGCGATTGCTGGATCCTGGAGGGAAGCCGGTTGATGTAATCGTTGTCACGGCAAACTCAGATGCAGCGACAGCCGAACGGTGCGAAAGCCTTGGAATGTTTTATGGATGCAAGAGTTTCGAATTCTGGAAAAGTGTCGAGGCCGCACTCGTCGAGATATTTCCAAACATGGTCGGCGAAATTACTGGTTTAGAGGCGCGATCGAAAAACGCCGAAGTGCATGAACGCCCGCGCGTGCTGGTGATTGATGATGATCCGGCAATACAGCAATTCCTCGCCAGCAGGCTTGGAAAATACGGCGTCG
>DASSIT010000072.1:0-51314 GCA_035691545.1 Pseudolabrys sp.
GCGCCCTTATGATCCATGCGGCCGCCCCCACTGCGGATTCGACAGACGGTCCGGGCTGGCATAGGCAGACTTTTTACAGCGTTTTTTATGCGCTGCAAACAAACTCCCACCCGAACTTTCCCTTTTCCCTCAAAAAGTTGCACCACAGCAACGGTCAGGACGTGGCCAAGTGGAGGATGTCATTAAAGGTTGCAAAAATCATCAACATCACGACGATCGCCAACCCAATCCGGAACCCAACTTCCTGCGCCCGGTCGGACAGTGGCCGCCCGCGAATCGTTTCTATTGCATAGAACAAAAGGTGACCACCGTCCAAAAGGGGGATGGGGAACAGGTTCAAGAGGCCGATCGAGACCGAAAGCACCGCCGTAAGGTGCATCAGCGCCGTAAACCCGGCTGAGGCGACCTGCCCCGAAACTTGCGCGATCCGGATCGGCCCACCGAGCTGATCGGCAGCTTCGCGGCCCACAAATACGCCGCTGATATAAACAAGCGTGCGGTCGACCACGAACCAGGTCTCCTGGGCGCCCATGACGACAGCGCGCAAGGGGCCGGCTTTCTCTGTCTTGACGTCGCCCGGGGCCATGGAACGGCTGATGCCAAGGACACCGAGGCGATGCACATTGCCGAAATTGTCCTTGATTTCCTTCAGTTGCGGGACGGCCTTAAGCGTGACGGGCACGCCTCCGCGCTCGACTTCAACCGCGAGCGTCTCGCCTGCGCTGATGCTGACGATGCGCTGCATGTCGGAGAAACTTTCAATTTTTTCGCCGTTAATCGTCACAACGAGATCGCCCGGCTGGAAACCTGCAGCCTGGGCCGCGCTGCCGGCTTGAACTGTGTCCACCCGCGCACTCGTGGTCTGTTTGCCGACGGTCGCAAAAATGGCCGCAAAAATGGCGATCGCCAGGACGAAATTGGCAATCGGACCCGCCGCAACCACCGCAGCGCGCGAGGCAACCGGCTGAAAGATGAAACTGTCCTTCTTTTCTGCGTCCGTCATCACCGCTACCGCGGCCTTATCAGGCGTGCTTGCGGCATTGTCGTCGCCGAAAAACTTTACGTAGCCGCCGAGGGGAATCGCGGAAAACTTCCAGCGCGTTCCATAGCGATCGTTGAAGCCTGCGATTTCGGGACCAAATCCGATCGAAAAGACGAGCACCCTGATGCCGCAACAGCGGGCCATCAGGAAATGACCAAGTTCGTGGAAGAACACGACGATGGTCAGGACGAAAAGGAAGGGCACTATGTAGCCGACGACACCGCCTCCAAATGCACTCAAGCCCCCCATAATCTCACTCAGCATTGCGACCCTCGTCCTGCCCTTGATGGGCTACGTCGACCCAAAACCAGCCTAGGATGCCTTTACGGCAATTTCGGGCAAGAGGTCCCGGGCCATGCTTCTTGCAATATGGTCAACAGCGATAGCTGCATCGATTCCAGCCGGTTCCGCCAGTAAATCGTGCTTCGAAGCCCTATCGAGCGTTGCCTCTACAAGTGCGGTAATCGCCGGAAAACTGATCCTGCCCGCAATGAATTCACCGACCGCGACTTCATCGGCCGCGTTAAGGATTGTCGGCGCCGCTCCGCCGGTTTCGAGTGCACGCCTGGCCAACGCCAGTGCCGGAAACCGCTCGAGATCGGGAGCCTCAAAGGTCAACTGACGCAGCGCGGCAAGGTCGAGCCGGGCCGATGGTCCGTCAATGCGCCGCGGCCACGCAAGACAATGAGCGATCGGAATGCGCATATCGGGCGACCCGAGCTGCGCAACAACCGACCCGTCGGTGAACTCAACCAGCCCGTGCACCACGGATTGTGGATGGACCAGTACATCAATCTCGGATGATTTGAGCGCGAACAGATGATGCGCCTCGATGATCTCGAGCCCCTTGTTCATCAGCGTCGCGGAATCCACCGTCACCTTCGGCCCCATCGACCAATTGGGATGCCGTAAAGCCTGTTCCGGAGTTGCAACCCTGATTGCGTCAATTGACCAGGTGCGGAATGGCCCACCCGAGGCTGTCAGGATCGCCCGCCTGACGTCTGCGCGGTGACCCGCGCCTAATGCTTGGAATACGGCATTGTGTTCGGAGTCAACCGGAAGAACCGTCGCGCCCGAGCTTGCCGCTTTGCGCATGAAAAGATTGCCCGCGCACACAAGGCACTCCTTGTTCGCGAGCGCCACCGTTGCGCCTCGCTCAATCGCGGCCAGCGTCGGTTTGAGGCCGACCGACCCGCTGATCGCGGCCATCACCCAGTCGGCAGGCCGCTGCGCTGCTTCCATCAACGCGTCTTCGCCAGCCGCAGCCTCGATGCCCGAACCCGACAGGGCGGACTTGAGATCCTGATAGGCGGCCGGATCAGCTACGACCGCATGCCGGGCCCGCACTTCGCGCGCTATCTTGCCCAAGGCTGCTGCACTGCGGCGCGCACTGATCGACTCGACACGATATCGCTCCGGCTCACGCTTGAGCAGGTCAATCGTGCTGGCGCCGATCGAACCGGTTGCCCCAAGGATGGTGATCCCCCGCACGCCGGTGGCTGGTTTGGCATCCGATCGGACAGCATTGACCGCAGTCATGTACTCACCATACCAGCAACCCCCGTGCGGGTGCAGCGTAGCCGCCACGCAGCAATCCCACCACACACCCCGCAAGTGCCGCAGCCCAGAACCCGTCGAGCCGGTCCATCACGCCGCCATGACCGGGAATAATCTGGCTTGCATCCTTGGCATCGAATTGACGCTTGACCCAGGATTCGAAAAGGTCGCCGAATTGCGAAGCAATCGACAAAAACAGCGCAAGGAACGCAATCGCAAGCTTGTTGAGCAACCCGAACTGTGTGGCAACGACAACCGCGACCAGGACAGCGGCGAACGTACCGGCGATGGCACCTGACCAGGTTTTCTTCGGGCTCACGGCTGGAAGCAATTTTGGGCCTCCGATGGTTCGGCCCGCGAAATAACCGACGACGTCGGTCGTCCAGACAATCGCGAACAACATCACGATGGCAGCAAATCCATACGCATTATCGGACCGCAGACAGACAGGCGCGAGGAGCATGACGCCCCCGTAGACGACACCTGCCGATACCCACGCCCGTTTCGCGGGCGGAGCAAAAATCACAGTTGCGATAGCGCCAAGTCCTACCATCAGCAAGGCAACGATCGGACGGCCGAGCCAGGCGACAAAGTCGGCAACCATGATCGCTGCGGCCGATGATAAAAACATCACCCGAAAGCTCGGCCCGACCACCAGGGTTGTCCACTCCCAAAGGACGGTGATAGCCGCCGCACCCCAGAACAGTGCGAATGGCCAGCCGCCCACCCAGGCTGCAAACAGCGCCAGCGGCGCGAGTACCGCAGCCGAGAGAATGCGAAGCACGAGATTGCTCGTGGGCATTCGGACCCTGGATTTTCCGGCGCTTGAAAGTGGGTCAACACCGACCACGGGCTCAGGATCCGGTTTTCGCAACCAGCCCGCCGAACCGCCGCTCGCGTTGCTGATATTCACGAATCGCGGATTCAAGCGTGGCCCGGTCGAAATCGGGCCAATAGGTCGGAACAAACACCAGCTCGCTGTAGGCGGACTGCCAGAGCAGGAAATTCGACAAACGCTGTTCGCCGCTGGTGCGAATGATCAAATCGGGATCGGGAATGTCGGGTGCGTCAAGAAAACCGGCAAAATTGTCCATGTCGATATCGGCAATCGTCAATCGGCCCTGCGCAACAGCCTCGGTAACCCTCCGCGCAGCACGGACGATTTCCTGCCGCGCGCCATAGTTGAATGCGACAACCAGGGTAAGACCGTCATTGTTTCTGGTGAGGTCTTCCGCCTCGACCAGCAACCTTCCGATATCGGGATCAAGTCCCACGCGCTCCCCGATCACGCGCACTCGCACATTGCTTTTGTGCAATTCGGCAAGATCGTTGCGCACGAAACGCCGCAACAGGCCCATAAGCTCGCCGATTTCGCTCGCCGGCCGCGACCAGTTTTCCGCACTGAACGAGAAAATCGTGAGAATCTTGATGCCGATCTCGCCGGCGGCGCGAACGGTGCGCCGCAACGCCTCAACGCCGCGGCGATGCCCTTCCGCGCGCGGAAGTCCGCGCGTCGCCGCCCAACGGCCATTGCCGTCCATGATAATAGCAACGTGCCTCGGCACATCGAATGCCGCCGTCACATCGCTCGCAATATCGGCCTCGGGCATAACGCGCGACCTCAGACGGTGAGGATCTCCTTTTCCTTTGCAGAAAGCATATGGTCGATTTCAGCAATCCCAGCGTCGGTCGCCTTTTGAACGTCGCCGGAAAAACGATCATGGTCGTCTTTGCTGATCTTGTGGTCCTTCTCCAGCTTTTTGATGACGTCCATTGCGTCCCGGCGGACATGCCGAACGGCGACACGCGCGGTTTCCGCATATTTGTGGGCGATTTTCACAAGCTCCTTGCGCCGCTCCTCGTTGAGCTCCGGAATGCGCAGCCGGATCGTCTGTCCCTCGGTTGCCGGCGAAAGTCCCAGATTGGAATTGATGATCGCCTTTTCCACGGGATGCACCAGCGAGCGATCCCAGACATTCACCGAAATCATCCGCGGCTCCGGCACGCTGACGGTCGCCACCTGGTTGAGCGGCATCTGCGCGCCATAGGCATCGACCATCACCGGATCGAGAAGATGAGCTGAGGCGCGACCGGTCCGCAAACCCGACAGCTCTGTTTTGAGCACGGCACTGGCACCCTGCATGCGCCGCTTGATCTCGTTCAAGTCATGCGTTGCGTTTGTCATTGCGATTCCCCCGACCTGCCTCCTTCACCTTAAAGCGGCGAGTAAGAACCCGCATTTTGCATCCGCGGTCATGCTAACCGACGACGGTCGCGCGTCCCTTGCCGCGCAGCACCGATTCTATCGCGGCCTTTTCCGCGATCGAAAACACGATGATAGGTATACGATTTTCGCGGGCAAGCGCGAAAGCGGCCCCGTCCATCACCCTGAGATCCTTTTCGAGGGCCTCCTGGTGGCTCAGCTTTTCGTATCGCTTTGCCTTGGGGTCTTTCTTGGGGTCGGCGGTATAAACGCCGTCGACATTGGTCGCCTTGAGCACGGCCTGGGCTTCGAGTTCGGCAGCCCGCAGCACGGCCGTGGTATCGGTCGTAAAAAACGGGTTGCCGGTTCCCGCCGCCAGGAGCACGACACGGCCCTTTCCGAGGTTCTTCATTGCGCGCTTGCGATTGTACGTTTCGCATACTGCGGTCATCGCCAAAGCCGACAACGTACGTGCCTCACAACCAGCGCGCTCGATGGCAGCCTCCAGCACCAGGCAATTCATCACGGTCGCCAGCATCCCCATCGTGTCGCCCACCGGCCTCGGCACGCCGCGCTCGGAGACCTCCACGCCGCGGAAGATATTTCCGCCGCCAACCACGACACCAAGTTCGACGCCAAGTTTTGCGGCCGCGGCAAGATCTGCGGCGAGGCGTTCGACCATGGCCTGATCGATACCGAACCCTTTCGAGCCGGTGAGCGCCTCGCCGGACAGCTTGACAATGACGCGCTTGTAGGCGGGATTGCTCATGACCGGCGATCCTTTAAGTCGAGCGTGTTCGACTCAAAATCCAACCCACTATAGCGAAACGACGGCCTGCGAGCCGCCTCTTGCATCACTTTTGCCCAGCCGCAGCCGCAACTTCCGCAGCAAAATCGCTGTCCTGCTTCTCCACGCCTTCGCCCAGTCCAAAGCGAACGAAGCCGGTAATCTTGATGGGGGCGCCGACTTTGCCCTCAGCTTCCTTTAGTGCCTGCGCCACGTTTTTCTTGTCGTCGTGGACATAAACCTGCTCAAGCAAGGTCACTTCCTTGTAGAAGGTTTTGAGGCCCGACTCGACGATCTTCTCGATCACGTTAGCCGGTTTGCCCTGCTGCTTGAACTTGTCGGCAAGCACATCCTTTTCGCGCTGGATCACCACCGGATTGAGACCGGATGCATCGAGTGCCTGCGGATTTGAGGCCGCGATGTGCATGGCAAGGAGACGGCCAAGCGCAGTGAGCTCGTCCGTCTTGCCGGTGGACTCCATGCCGACCAGGACGCCGATGCGGCCAAGACCGTCGGTCACTGCACTGTGCACATAAGAGCCGATAACTCCCTTGCCGACCGAGAGCGTTGCCGCGCGCCTCAAGCTCATATTCTCCCCGATCTTGGCGATCGTGTCGTTGATTGACTCGGCCACCGTGATCGAGCCGGCCCTGGCGGCCTTGATCTTCTCGATGTCGTTACCGACCGACAGCGCGACATCGGCGATCATCTTGACAAGTCCCTGAAACAGATCGTTGCGCGCAACGAAATCGGTTTCGGAGTTGACCTCCACGACGACGCCTTTGGTGCCCTGCACGCGAACGCCGATAAGCCCTTCGGCAGCAACGCGGCCGGCTTTCTTTGCCGCCTTTGACAGGCCTTTCTTGCGCAGCCAATCCTGTGCCGCCGTCATGTCGCCGTTCGTTTCGGTAAGCGCGCTCTTGCAGTCCATCATGCCGGCGCCGGTCGACTCGCGCAGTTCCTTGACCAATTGAGCGCTGATATTTGCCATTGAAGTTTTCCTCGATTGGTCATGTCCGGCCTTGGACCGGGCACCCACGCCTTATTCGCTATGCCAATCCCAGGTCGTGGGTGGCCGGAATGAACCGGCCACGACAATGATACTTATTCGGTCTCGGCGGTGAGTTCTTTCGCCTTGGCGATCCAGCCGGGAACGCGGCCGGGCAGACCGACTTCTTCGCCGATATTGTGGGCGGCTTTTTCATTGAGCTCCGCAATTTGCGAGAAATGGAAAATGCCGAGATCATTGAGTTGCTTTTCGATTGCCGGCGACACGCCAGGCAACTTTTTAAGATCGTCGGCAACGCCGCGCGGCCCGGGCAACTGCTCGAAGCCAAGGCTGCCGCCTGCTGGTGCGACCGGGAGCGATTCCGCGACGACCGGCCTTTCCGCCGCTCCAATGTCGACGCCCATCTCGCCCTGCGCCCGCGAAATTCCATCGATCGCGGCCTTGGCGATGAGATCGCAGTAGAGCGACACCGCGCGGCTCGCGTCATCGTTGCCCGGCACGACATAAGTGATGCCCGCCGGATCGCAATTCGTATCGACAACCGCGGCCACGGGAATGTTCAGCCGTTGTGCTTCCTTGATCGCGATGTCTTCCTTGTTGGTATCAATCACGAACAGCAAGTCGGGAACTCCGCCCATGTCCTTGATGCCGCCGAGCGAGCGATCGAGCTTGTCGCGCTCGCGCTGCATCGTGAGGCGCTCTTTCTTGGTGTAGCCACCGGTCTCGCCGGAATTGAGGATTTCATCGAGCTTGCGCAGCCGCGAGATCGAGCCGGAAATCGTCTTCCAGTTGGTCAGCGTGCCGCCGAGCCAACGGGAGTTTACGTAGTATTGCGCACTGCGCTTGGCAGCGTCAGCGATTGAGTCCTGCGCCTGGCGCTTGGTGCCGACGAACAGGATGCGGCCCCCCTTGGCGACCGTATCGCTCACAGCCTGCAGCGCGCGATGGAGCATCGGCACGGTCTGGGCGAGATCGACAATGTGGATATTGTTGCGTGTGCCGAAGATGAATGAGCCCATCTTCGGGTTCCAGCGGTGGGCCTGATGGCCGAAGTGCACGCCAGCTTCCAGAAGCTGACGCATTGAAAAGTCAGGGAGCGACATAAATCTTCTCCGGTTGATCCGCCGCGGACGGTTGTGAGCCCATTTGGGCCACCGGACGGCCTTTCTGACCCATTGTCGGGGCCTAAAGCCATACGTCCGCGTGAGTGATGCAGGGGCTTATATAGGTGCGATTTCCAGAATGCAAGGCGCGGCAATGATTTAGCGGAAGGCTTTGCGCTTGAGCCTCAGTCCGCCAGCCATCGGCATGGCCGGGCATAGCCGTCCGCAAAACGCCGCTGCATTGCCGGACACAAAAACTCCGCTCACCCCCGAAAAACGCCTCTCAAACGGGGCGGAATGGCTCAAAGGTTTAAATCACGCTTTCGTTCCCGCTCACCCCCGCGCAAGCGGGGGTCCAGAACAAATTGCGCTGCCTCGTGTGGCGCCCTGGATACCCGCGTTCGCGGGTACGAGCGGAGATTCAAATCCGCCTGCGCGGGAATGAGCGCATGTGGACAGTACGCATCGCCGCTCCCCGCGCGATGGCCGGGCAGGCGGATTTGGAGAACGGGCATCCCTCTCCGAGCGTCATCGCCGGGCTTGTCAGCGCAAGTCAGGGTTACCCGACTTGCGCCACGTCTTGCTTGTTGAGCCGGGCGTAGAAAGGCCTGGATGCCCGGCATAAAGCCGGGCACGACGTCGCTGCATTGCCGGACACAAAAACTCCGCTCACCCCCGCGCAAGCGGGGGTCCAGAACAAATTGCGCTGCCCCGTGTGGCGCCCTGGATACCCGCGTTCGCGGGTACGAGCGGAGATTCAATCCCGCTTGCGCGGCGATAAGCGGATGTGGAACGCGCGCGCCGGACTTCGCACGCTTTCGCGACCCGGACCGGCCGGATCAGCGGCCGGGAAGCAGCGGCGCAAATACTGTTGCCGATTGCCGCCGTTGCCATCGGCATGACCGTCTTCGGCCTCGTCTTTCTGTTCGCGGTGCCGCAAATGAGCTGAATTACAATTGCAGACAGGCAGGACGATCACGGAAAAGGAGACAATCTCGTCAAACGTGAAAAATTTCAGAGTAGCGACGCTTGATCTCCTCGCCTTCGCGTTCGACCGCGGCCGGATCGTCCTTCCAGGTCTTGATCGCCGACAATGGCGTGCGACCCGGCTTTTCCTTCACCAGCGCATGCAGCGACCGCAGACCACCGAGATTCACAAAGAGCTCCTGGCCTTCGACGCTGAACAGAAAGTTTTGGAACAGGCGCGCGGCATTTGGATGCGGCGCGGCGGCGAACACCGCCGACGGTTGAACAATCGACGGCGTCCCCTCAGTGGCATAGATGACTTCGATCGGCTTGCCAGCCTCCTTGAGCAGCAGCACATTTGATTCGTTTCCATCGGCCATGACCGGTCGTTCGCCAAGGACGATTTTCTTCGGCGTATCGGTCGCCGACTGGATCTGCAGCACCTGCTGTTGCGCCAGCTTTTCGAGATAGGACCAGCCAAGCTCACGCACCATCTGGTAAGTCGACGTCATGATGGTGCCGCTGTAGCTCGGATGCGCCTTGACTATCTTGCCCTTCCATTTCGCATTGAGCAGATCGGCAAAACTTTTCGGCGCCTCGTCGCGCTTCACCATTTCGGTATTGTAGGCCATCACGCACAGCGACGATCTCACCGTGGCATAGAGGCCGTCGGGGTCGCGGTGCTCCGGCGCAATGTATTTCGCGACATCTTCCGGCATGTAGGGTGCCAGCATGCCCTGACGCTTCCAGGCCAGAAACTGGGCCGCATCGCCGGTGCTCACCGCGTCCGCAACATGCAGGCCGGAAGCATTTTCCTGAGCCACCCGCGAAAAGATACGCTCGCCGCCGGCTCGCTCAACTCGCGCGTGAATTCCGGGAAATTTCTGCTCGAACGCCTTGCCGACCTTCTCGGCAAGCTGAAGATCGGCCGACGTATACCAAGTAAGTTGGCCTTCCTTGGTCGCCGCCGCGATCAGCGCAGGTGTTACTGCCGCCGCCGGCGGTGGCGCTGCGCGCAACGGCGCCGCATAAACAAGCGGCAGCGCCGCTGCGGTTTTCAGAAAGTGTCGGCGTGACGGATAGTGACTGCGCATGACAAACACGCCCGCTGTCGCTCAGGGAAGCACTATGCTCACCCAAACGGGGTCACATTGGAAGTCGGGCTTGCCCGACTTCCAAGTCTTTAAATGCAATAAGTCGGGCTTGCCCGACTTCCAAGTCTTTAAATGCCATAAGTCGAGCTTGCCCGACTTATGGGGACAAGCCTGTGATGACAGAAAGGCATCAAAGCGCCTCGACCTGCACCACGCCCGGCACGGCTTTGATGGCGCCGGCGATCTGCGGGGACACCTTAAAGCGGCCAGGCAATTTCACTTCGACCTCGGCACCCCGCTTAAGCAGCAAAACGACGCTCACCTCCCCATCGCCATTCGGCTTGGCTGACCGCGGAACCGTTTCCAGCCGCTTTGCCACGGCATCGAGCGGCGCACCGTCGCGCAGGAATATGCGCAGCCCCTTTTGCAGATTGGCGGCGGCATCATCGAGCGGTTCCGCCGACTGGATGCGCGCGCGTACCTCGTCGCCCTGCACTTCGGCCGACAGGAACAGCAACACGGCGTTGCCCGGCTCCAGCAGGTCGCGATGCTCGGCCAGGCCTTCCGAAAAGATCACCGCCTCAAAATGCCCACTCGGATCGGATAGGCCGATGATCCCCATTTTACTTCCCATTCGTGTGCGCCGCTCCGTGCGCGCGACCACGGTCGCGGCGACACGTCCCGCCGTTGCGCCGGCTTTCACCGCGCGCGCGAACTCGGCCCAGGACTGCACCCGCAATTTCTTCAACACCGCCGCATAGTCGTCGAGAGGATGACCCGACAGAAAGAAACCAACCGCTTCGTATTCGCGTCGCAGCCGTTCCGCCGGCAGCCACGCCTCGATCTGCGGCAGCAGGATAGCTTCCCGCGTCGTCCCGCCGCCGAATAACTCGCTCTGTCCGACCACAGCCGTGTCATGGCTGTGTTGCGCGCGTGCGAGCACAATATCGACAGCGCCGAATATCCGCGCACGGTTTTTCTCGAACACGTCGAAAGCGCCGGCGGCCGCGAGGCTTTCCAGTACGCGCTTGTTGACGGCTCGCGGATTGATGCGCGTCGCAAAATCCGCGAGATCGGCGAACGGCCGATCGCCGCGCGCGGACATGATCGCCTCCACGGCCTGCCTGCCAACGCCCTTGAGTGCCGCCAGCGCGTAGATGATCGTGTTGCCGTCGACTTCGAAATCCACCGCGGAACTGTTGATCGATGGCGGGTCAACCTTGATGCCGAGCCGTTCAGCTTCGGCGCGGAATTCGGCGAGCTTGTCGGTGTTGCCCATATCGAGTGTCATGGTGGCGGCGAGGAACTCGACGGGGAAATTCGCTTTCATGTAGGCGGTTTGATAGGCGACCAGCGCATAGGCCGCGGCATGGCTTTTGTTGAAGCCATATTCTGCAAAGCGCTCGAGAAGATCGAAAATCGCGTCAGCCTGATGGCGTTCGACACCCCGCTCAACCGAACCCGAGACGAAGCGCTCGCGCTGCGCCTGCATCTCCTTACGTATTTTCTTGCCCATGGCACGACGCAGGAGATCGGCTTCGCCGAGTGTGAACCCGGCGAGAATCTGCGCGGCCTGCATCACCTGTTCCTGATAGATGATGACGCCGAATGTCTCGCGGAGTATCGGCTCCAGCTTGGGATGGATGTAGTCCGGTTTCTCCATATCGTGCTTGCGCGCGCAATAGGTCGGGATATTGGCCATCGGACCCGGGCGATAGAGCGCAACCAGCGCAATGATGTCCTCGAAGCGGTCCGGCCGCATATCGAGCAGCGCGCGGCGCATGCCCGCGCTTTCCAGCTGGAAGATTCCGACGGCCTCGGCGCGCGCCAGAACATCGTAGGTCAGCTTGTCATCCAACGGAATCGACGAAAGATCGATATCGATACCGCGGCGCTTGACCAACGCGACGGCGGTTTGCAGCACCGTGAGGGTTTTGAGACCAAGAAAGTCGAATTTCACCAGCCCGGCCTGCTCTACCCATTTCATGTTGAACTGGGTCACCGGCATGTCCGATTTCGGATCGCGGTAGAGCGGCACCAATTCCGACAGCGGCCGGTCGCCGATCACGATGCCGGCGGCGTGCGTCGACGCATGACGATTGAGGCCCTCGAGCTTCTGAGCGATGTCGAATGCCCGCTTGACCACTGGATCGCCGTCGCGTTCTGCCTGCAGCCGCGGTTCGCCCTCGATCGCCTGTTTGAGTGAAACCGGTGCCGCTGGATTCTGTGGGACCAGCTTGCAGAGCTTGTCGACCTGGCCATATGGCATCTGCAGCACCCGGCCGACATCGCGCAGCACGCCGCGCGCCTGCAGCGTGCCGAATGTAATGATCTGCGCCACCTGATCCCGGCCGTAACGCTCCTGCACGTAGCGAATCACCTCGTCACGACGGTCCTGGCAGAAGTCGATATCGAAATCCGGCATCGACACCCGCTCAGGGTTGAGGAAACGCTCGAACAGGAGACCGAAACGGATCGGGTCGAGATCGGTGATAGTGAGCGCGTAAGACACGAGCGAGCCTGCGCCCGAACCACGGCCCGGCCCAACCGGTATGCCCTGTTTCTTCGCCCATTGGATGAAATCGGAAACGATCAGGAAATAGCCCGGATACTTCATGCCGGCGATAACGCCAATCTCGAAGTCAAGTCGCTCGCGGTACTCATCGACAGTGTGCCCCTGAGCGACACCCGCCGTGGCAAGGCGCTGCTCCAGTCCGATTTCGGCGCGCCTGCGCAGTTCGCTCGCCTCGTCGAGACTCTTGCCGCCGTCACCGACCGAAAAGCGCGGAAGAATGGGATGGTGCGTGCGCGGCCGGAACGCGCAGCGCTGGGCGATCTCTACAGTCGACGCAAGCGCCTCCGGCAGATCAGCAAAAAGATCAACCATTTCGGCGCGGCTCTTAAAGCGATGCTCCGGCGTCAATTGGCGGCGGTCACTTTCGGATAGCAGCCGGCCTTCCGCGATACAGATTAGCGCATCGTGAGCTTCATGGTCCTGCACGCCGGCAAAATATGGCTCGTTGGCAGCAACCATCGGCACACCCTTGCCGTAGGCAAGGTCGATCAGTAACGGCTCGGCGCGGCGTTCAACGGGCATGCCGTGGCGCTGCAATTCGACGTATAACCGGTCGCCGAACAGCTCGAGCAGCGCATCAAGCCGCGTGGCCGCGAGATGGCTCTGTCCGACAGCGATCGCGCCATCAAGTGGACCGCCGGGACCGCCAGTCAGCGCAATGACGCCCGCAGTCTCACCTTCCAACCACTCAAGCTTCAGCCGCGGCGGCTCATTGGATGGCGTGTCGAGGAAGGCCCGTGAGTTGAGCTGCATCAGGCTGCGATAACCTTCCGCATGCGCGGCCAGGAGGACAATGCGCGCGCGCTCCACTTGAACACTGCCACTGCGCGGCCCGTGATCGCTGTCGCCGAAATCAACCGCGAGCGCACAGCCGACAATCGGCTGTATGCCGACGCCGGCGAGCTTTTCAGAGAACTCGAGCGCCCCGAACATGTTGTCGGTATCAGTGAGCGCCAATGCCGGCTGGCGGTCTGCCTTCGCCAGCTCGGCGAGACGCGCAATGGTGAGCGCGCCTTCGAGCAGCGAATAGGACGAGTGCACGTGCAAGTGCACGAAATCGAGGGCGGCCATGTCAGCTCGAAGGTTGGATGATTCTTTGTGGCACTCAGAGTGGGCGCGGCACCCTACTCTGTCCACCCTTGACGTCGGTCAGTCGCAGCCTTTCCCCGTCATCCTGAGCGAACTGCGCCCGCTCCGACATTCGGGGACGCCGCGAAGCGGGCACCGGGAATGACAGGGGGTCAGAGGTTTCCCAACACTTGGGTCCAAATGGCGATCATTCCGACGAACAACGACAGCGAGGCAAGCGCGGCGGCCTCCTGAACAACAGTCTTGAACATGGCTTTTCCTCTTCGGAACAGACAGGGAACATAGTTCAGTCTTTGTTCCAGAGTCAAGGGTGCAATCGGAAGGCTGGCAAGGGGCTTCCCGGAGATGAAATATTTCATAGAATCAATATGTTATACGGACTTGATGATCTTCACGAGGGCCTTCCCTGCCCGCTATTTCAATTCCAGGTAGGCCGTCGGATTTTCGATCCGGCCCCGGATCATGATGTTGAATGCCACGACGAACCGGTCCTCGTTGGTATTTGCGCTGCCACGTTCGACCGTGATCGGAAAACAGTGGGAAAGCGCCAGTCACGTCGGCGTGGGCCGAAGAAATATGATTGAGATACTTTCGCGCGCGATTTCAATTTGAAATCGACGCGCTAATCCAGCTCGAGCAACTTTCCGTCCCGCAATGTCACGCGCCGGTCCATGCGAGCGGCAAGGTCCATGTTGTGGGTGGCGATGACCGCGGCGAGCCCGGAAGCGGTCACCAGCTGCGACAAGGCGCGGAAAACATGTTCCGCTGTGTGCACGTCGAGATTTCCCGTCGGCTCATCGGCAAGCAGCACACGCGGCGCGTTGGCAACCGCGCGCGCGATCGCAACGCGCTGCTGCTCGCCGCCGGAAAGCTCCGAAGGCCGGTGATTGAGTCGCGCGCTCAGGCCCAGATAATCCAGCAACTCCATCGCCCGCGTCGTCGCTTCGGCGCGCGCAAGGCCGCGAATCATCTGCGGCAAGAGCACATTTTCCAGGGCGGAGAATTCCGGAAGCAAATGATGCGATTGATAGACGAAGCCGATCTCGTTACGCCGAATGCGCGTGCGTTCATGATCGGCGAGTATCGCGGTCGAGCGGCCCTCGATATAGACATCGCCATGATCGGGGTGCTCGAGCAGCCCGGCGATGTGCAGCAGCGTGGATTTACCCGCGCCTGAAGGCGCCACCAGCGCAACCGACTGCCCCGGCCAAAGCGCGAGTTCGACCCCGTTGAGCACATGCAATGTTTCGTCGCCCTGCCGGTAATGACGTTCGACGTCGTGCATGAACAGGATCGGAATATCCTCTTCCGCCCGAGCTTGCGGTTGATCCGGCCCCTCGTTTGGCTCTCGCTGCTGCTGGACCATTTCCACCGTGGCCACGGAATAGGCCTCACTCATAGCGCAGAGCCTCCACCGGATCGAGGCGTGCAGCGCGCCATGACGGATATAGCGTGGCCAGCAGTGACAGCATGAGCGCCATGACGACAACCGCTGTCGTTTCTCCGGAATCCATCTCGGCCGGCAGATGCGACAGGAAGTAAAGCTCAGGAGAGAACAATTCGGTGTTGGTAAGCCAGGACAGGAACTGCCGAATACTCTCGATGTTGAGGCAGATGACGATACCCAGCAGGAAGCCAACCATCGTGCCGACCACCCCGATCGAGGCGCCGGTGATCAGAAATACGCGCATGATCGCTCCCTGCGTCGCCCCCATGGTACGCAGTATTGCGATGTCCTGGCCTTTGTCCTTCACGAGCATGATCAGGCCGGAGACGATATTGAGCGCAGCCACGAGCACGATCAAGGTCAGGATCAGGAACATCACATTGCGCTCGACCTGGAGCGCATTGAAGAACGTCGCATTCCGCTGGCGCCAGTCGATCATGAAGATCGGTCGCTGAGCAGCGTCCTGCACCGCCTTTCGGTACCGATCAACGCGATCGGGATTATCCGTGTAGATCTCTATCGCGGTCACATCACCCGCGCGATTGAAATAGGCCTGCGCCTCCTTGAGCGGCATGAACACCATGGCGCTGTCGTATTCGGACATGCCAATCTCGAAAACCGCGGCAATCTTGTAGACCTTGATGCGGGGCGTTGTGCCCATGGGGGTCACCGCGCCACGCGGCGCGACGAGCGTGATGTTGTCGCCCGACCGCAGCGAGAGCTGATCTGCAAGTCTGCGGCCTATGACCACACCCATATCCTGGTCAAAGCCCTTGAGCGTGCCTTGCTTAATGTTGTTGGCGATCGACGGAAGCTTTTCGAGGTCCATCAGGCGAATGCCGCGGATCAATACGCCGCCGGCATTGAATGGCGACGAGGCCAAGGCCTGACCTTCCACGATCGGTGCGGCGAGCCGCACGCCTTTGACGCCAGCCACACGCGCGGCCACCTCTTCCCAGTCGGTGAGCGGTTTTTCCAGCGGCTGAATGAGCAGATGGCCGTTGAGACCGAGGATCTTGTCGAGCAGTTCCTTGCGAAAGCCGTTCATCACCGCCATCACGATGATCAGGGTCGCAACACCGAGCATGATGCCCAGGAAGGAAAATCCCGCGATGACGGAGATGAATCCTTCCTTGCGCCGCGCGCGCAAATAGCGCACCGACAGCATCCATTCGAACGGGGAAAAGGGCCGCGTCCCGTTGGGCTCGGTCATCAATGGGTTCCCACGCTCGACTGTTCACATGATTCTGGCGGATTCGTGCCGGAGACGCGACCAAAGCCCTTGCCAACACACAGCATTATTGCACTGGCGCGGCTTGCGAGGGTGAAAATTGGCGATGTTGTCCCAAGATAGTTCATTGGGTCCATCCTGGGAGCCGGATCGATCCGCGGTGGCTCCCCTTGCAGCCCATTAGGACCTGCACCCCGGAATGACGAAATATCACCGTGCCAGGAGATCGAGCGCTGCCGCGGCACTCATGTTTTCCCTGCTTCCGTCAGCGCGCTTTTTGACCTCAACCTTGCCCTCGGCAAGGCCGCGTGGCCCAACCAGCACTTGATAGGGAATCCCAATCAGGTCTGCGGAAGCGAATTTGGCTCCAGGCCGTTCGTCGAGGTCGTGGTAGAGCACCTCGATCCCCTTGTCGCTGAGCCCGCGATGAAGCTGCTCGCTGGCGGTATCCGTGTCGGATGAGCCCTGCTTGAGATTCAGGATCGCCACCTTGAATGGCGCGACCGCTTCCGGCCAGATGATACCCGCATCGTCATGCGAAGCCTCGATGATGGCGGCAACGAGGCGGCTCGGCCCTATCCCGTACGACCCCATGTGCACCGGCACATCCTTGCCGTCCTGGGTGGTCACTACGGCCTTCATTGGCTCGGAATATTTGGTGCCGAAATAGAAAATATGTCCCATTTCGATCCCGCGTGCCGAGACCTGATGTTCGGCAGGCACTTTTGCGTAGGCCGCGGCGTCGTGCATGTCGGAGGTTGCGGCATAATGCGATGTCCATTGGTTGACGATCGCCTGCAGCCCCTCGACGTCATCGAAATTGACGTCGGCTGGCGGCACTGCCATGTCGAGATAATCCTTGTGACAGAAGACTTCCGATTCACCCGTCTGCGCGAGAATGATAAATTCGTGCGAGAGGTTTCCGCCGATAGGCCCTGACTCGGCCCGCATCGGAATCGACTTCAGGCCCATGCGCGCGAAAGTCCGAAGATAGGCGACGAACATCTTGTTGTAGGAATGCGTTGCGCCGGCCTGATCGAGATCGAACGAATAGGCGTCCTTCATCAGGAATTCGCGGCCGCGCATCAGGCCGAAGCGAGGCCGCACTTCGTCGCGGAATTTCCACTGGATGTGATAGAGGTGGAGCGGGAGGTCCTTGTAGGATCTGCAATAGGCCCGAAAAATTTCGGTGATCATTTCCTCGTTTGTCGGGCCATACAGCATTTCGCGCTCGTGCCGGTCCTTGAAGCGCAACATTTCCTTGCCATAGGCCTCATAGCGCCCGCTTTCACGCCACAACTCGGCCGATTGGATTGTCGGCATCAATAGCTCGATGGCCCCCGCGCGGTTCTGTTCCTCACGCACGATCTGACTGATTTTCTGAAGCACCCGGAAGCCCAGAGGGAGAAACGCGTAAATGCCGCTCGCTTCCTGCCGCATCATGCCCGCGCGCAGCATCAGCCTGTGAGAAACGATCTCAGCTTCTTTCGGCGTTTCGCGCAAAATCGGGAGAAAATAACGGGAAAGGCGCATGGATACCTTCATGGAATTCGAAATGGGATTCGACACCGACCGGCGAGTGAAAGCGGATCGGCCGCCAAAAGACAAGCCCAGCAAGCGGGCGGGCAACGCCCCGTCAGGACGCGAGCTTACAGGCTGAAATGCTCAAAAGCCTTGAGCTTTTCGAGATTTCGCATGACGGGGAAGGATATCCATGCACGATCGCGCAGGTGAGGAATACGCGAAATGTCCATCGTCCGCGCGAGCTCGCGAATATAGAAAAGCTCTTCCTTCGACTGCAGATTGAATTCGCAGAACTCGACCCTTCCCTCAAGGTATGCGGCGTCCGAAATCTCGTCGTTGAAGCGTGCTTTCCATGATGAGTCCTGCGGCGATACATCGAGACCGGCGCCCTCCCCAAAAGGAATTTTCGATCGATCGCGGATTGCTGGCGGCAGTTCATCCGGATAGAGATCATACAGGTCGCGCAGTGCCGCTTTACCGCGAGGCAGCCCAACGACGTCGCGCACCAGGGCGTTTGCGTCCACATTCATTGCGTATCGAACTATCGATGGATCAAGATAGGGTTCGCGCGTCTCCACTTGATGGCGCATCGAGCACCGATCGACACGCTGCAGGCTGACGCGGTGCATCAGCGCGAGGCATTCGTCCCGAACCGGCCGCGCGTCGGTATCGTTTTCCATGAAGGCCACCTCGAGCGGCGGGTATCCGCAGAACAGCTCGTCGGCGCCCTCCCCGCACAAGGCGACGCGAAAACCGTCGCGGTGCATCTGTTCGGCCGCGAGCAACGAGCACACCGCTCCGCGCACGAGATTGGGCTCAAATGACTCGGTGACTTCGACCACATGGCCGATCGAGGAAAACACTTCGTCGCTGTCCGGCTCAAACGGCACCAGCCTCAGATCGAAGCCGGTGCGCTCGGCATATTCGGCTGCATAACGGTAATCCGGCGCGCTTTCGCCACCGACGAAATAGCCAGGTGCCTCCGGACGGAACTGGCGTGCGTAGTGGGCGACCAGGGTGCTGTCGATGCCGCCGCTGAATAGAGTTGCCACCGGCAGGCCTTCGGGCAGGCGCACGCGCACGGCTTCGCGCAACAGGCGATCGAGCACGCGCGGATCATGGCGCACCGGAGCATCGACCCGGGGGTAGATCGGCGACTTGAAGCGCGCGCAAGTCTTGCGCGTAAGCGCGTAACCGGGGGGCAGCAACAGCACGTCGCCCGCCGGCACGGTCTTGAGCAGCGGCCGCATCTCCGAGCAGAACAGGAATCTGTCGCCGGCTTGAATGACGTAAAGCGGCTTGACGCCAAATGGATCGCGGGCGGCGAGAAATTCACCATTCGTCAAGTCGAGCGCGACGAACGCATACATGCCAACGAGGCGCTCGAGCGCGCGGTAGCCCCACACTTGCAGCGCATTCGCCAAAACCTCGGTATCGGATTCTGTTTTGAACTCGACGCCGAGAGCCGCAAGCTCCTGGCGCAATTCGCGGTAGTTGTAGATCTCACCATTAAAGGAAACCGCGAGACGCCCGTAGAGCGACATTTGCGGCTGCACCGCGTGTTCGGCGTCGACAATGCGCAGCCGCCGCGTCGCCATCGCGGTGTCTTTCCGGAGGGCTACGACCGGGTCGGTCACATCGCCGCGGTGCAAAATGCCCTCGATCAAGGTCCGAACCGTTTTCTCGGCTTCGAGCCAATCGATCGCAACCGCAATGCCGCACATTTCGTGCCCCCTGATTTTTCGAGCTTTTTACCCGTTCAAACTCGGTTAACCATACGGCCCAAAGAGTGAAATTTGGCTTAACCGGGCGGGCCGATGCCCCGCCCGCGGTACGCGCGATCGCGCCCGCGCCACGCAGACAGATCGAGTTTTTGCCCACATCACGCATTTTTCCGGGAATTAATCGCAAGACGAAGCGTCTAAATGCTGGTAGAGCGCCGTCGGGCTGCGAGGAGAACATGCGGTCACTGGTCAGAAGGGTTTTGGGCGTTGTGGCGATCATCGCAATCGCCATGCACGCGACCCTTTGGGGTGTGATGGCGGTGCAGGCCGCAGCCGGAGCCCCGGTCGATCCGTTTTCGGTCATCTGCCACAGCGGTGCCGCAACCGAAAAAACCGGCGATAAGACCCCTTCCGATCCGGCAGGCTCGCCGACGCATGCTTGCGACCACTGCACGCTGTGCGGCACGGCCGCAGCACCGCCGATACCTCAGAGCGTATCGGCTATCAGGCTGCTGCCGACGCGGCGGCTGCTGGCCTTGACGGCGTCCCCGGCTGTTTCTCGCAACGGAATAGCCGTCGGATCCACCCGCGCCAGAGGCCCTCCAGCTTCAGCTTGACGTCCACGGCCGCCGACACACGCGGCCGCGTCAACTCGTCAATGCAATCCTGGAGATTCCCATGCGCAGGAATTTGCGCAACAAATCATGGCCGCTGGCCATGCTCGCTGCGGGTGCGGCGGCAACCGCATCAACAGGCCACGCACACGAAATTGCGGGCAATCGTTTTTTTCCCGCAACGCTCGCAATCGATGATCCCGGCGTCAACGACGAGCTGGCACTGCCGACCGTCAGCCTGACCAAGACCGGCGACGTTCCGTCGTTCAAACAGCTCGACATTTCGGGTGAATTTTCAAAACGTTTCACCGACGACTTTGCCGTCTCCTTCGCGCCGGCCTGGTCGCACCGCTATGCGCCAGGCGGACCGAACATGACCGGCGCCCGCGGCTTTCAAAACCTCGAAACGACTTTCAAATATCGCCTCTACAAGAACCCGGAACATGAATTCGTGCTGTCGGCCGGCCTTGAAATCGAATGGGGCGGCAGCGGAGCCCAGCAGGTTGGCGCCGAGCGCTTCACGGTCTACACGCCGACGCTCTACTTTGGAAAAGGCTTCGGCAACCTGCCAGCCGATTTGAACTGGGCCCGCTCCTTCGCGATCACGGGTCAAGTCGGCTATTCAATTCCCGGAGTTTCGAAGACGACAAGCGCCGGGATCGACCCCGATACCGGCGAGCAGGATCTAGACGCCGAATTCAACCCGCGTGTCCTCAATTGGGGTTTTTCGCTCCAATACAGCATGCCCTACCTGAAATCGGCGGTGATCGATCTCGCCCTGCCTGACTTCGTGAACCGGCTAATCCCGATTGTCGAAGCATCCATGCAGACGCCGGTTTCCAACTCCTTCAGCTCCGGCACCGTGACAACAGGAACAATCAATCCCGGCCTGATCTATCTCGGCGACACGTACCAGGTCGCACTCGAGGCGGTGATCCCAATCAATCGCCAGAGCGGCAGCACCGTCGGCATTGTCGGGCAGTTGCACCTGTATCTGGACGATATTTTCCCCAAGACTTTGGGCCGACCGATCTTCGCAGACAACATCAACTCAGGGAGGCCGGAATTCGGCCGCTAACCATGCGCATTCTCATCGCAACCATCGGCATCCTGCTCGCGACAGCAAACCTTGCCTTCGCGCACGCGCATCTCGGCCGCTCAAATCCGCCGGTGGGAAGCACCGTCGCAACGGCTCCGAAGGAAATCGTCCTTACATTCACCAACGAACTCGAGCCTGCGTTCAGCAGCGCCGATGTCCGAAATGAAGCCGGTGCAGCCATGCAGGCAGGCAAAGCGAGCGTCGATGGCGCCGATCGCACGCAATTGCGGGTCCCGCTCAAAGTGCTTCCACCCGGCACATACAAAGTGAACTGGCGTGTCATGTCAGTCGACACCCATCGCACCGAAGGCAACTTCACGTTCCGCGTCGGGCCTTAGCAAGCGAAGGCGCCAAGATATCGAGCGATGACGGACGCCCTGATCATCATACGCGGCCTGCACTTCGCGGCCTCAGTGGTTGCTTGCGGCACGGTCTGCTTCATGGCGCTGGTGGCGCGGCCTCCCGCCGGGAAACCCGCGCCCGCGGGATTTGCACAATTGCGCCAATCGGCAAACGTGCTGGCCTGGCTTTCACTCGCTCTCGCACTTGCGACCGGCGCGGCATGGCTCGTCCTTTTGTCGTCCCAGATCTTTGGCACGTCGATCATCGATGCCGGCAGATCAGGTGGCGTCTGGACGGTCCTTACCAAAACGCGGTTCGGGTCGGTCTGGAGCGCACGGTCCTTACTCGCCCTGTTTCTGGCAGCCTGCATCGCCTGGCGACGCGCCGCAGCGATCCGGATCCTAATCGCGGTGACTTTCCTTGCGCTGCTTGCATTCGCAGGTCACGCCGGGGCGACGCCAGGCACGGCTGGCAACATTCATCTCGTGTCCGACATGGCCCACCTGCTCGCAGCCGGCGCATGGCTCGGTGCCCTGCCCGCATTCGTACTGGTGCTTCGGGCAACGCCCCACGCAGCGAAAGATGATTGGTCTGAATTTGTGATCCAGGCGACCCGGCGATTTTCCGTTCTCGGTGCTCTGAGCGTGGCAAGCATAATGGCGAGCGGACTGATCAACAGCTGGAACCTTCTCACCCGGCCGCAGGACCTATGGACGACCGGTTATGGCCGCTTGATTGCAATCAAAATGGGCCTGTTCGCTGCGATGACAGTGATTGCGGCCTGCAACAAATTTATTTTGACCCCGCGGCTTCCCAATGCGCCGGCGCTGCGCGATTTGCGGCGCGGCAGCCTCGCTGAAATCTGCCTCGGGCTAGGGGTGCTTTCCGCCGTCGCCGTGCTCGGATTGCTGGAGCCACCAACCCACGCTCACTCTGATGCGTATGCAATTCCACCTGACGCAGCGTTCGTGCATATCCACAATCGCGCAGCCATGGCGGACGTCACGATCGAACCCGGCCGAGTCGGGTGGGCATCGGTAACGATTCGCGTTTCGCGCGAAGATTTTACGTCCTACCCGGCAAAGGTGGTGAGGCTCTCGCTCGAACCGCCGCAACGTGGGGGAGAAACGCTCGAGCAGGCGGCAACGGAACAAGCGGACGGGACCTGGATCGTTAATCGCGTCAAGCTTGAGCATTCGGGCATCTGGACCGTACGCGTGAGCACAATAAACAGATTGGAAGAAGCGGTTACCCTGGATGCTCCGGTCGTCATTGGACGCTGACGTGCAATTAACCGTGACAGCATCGGGTCGATCAGTTAGCGTGCCGACACCCGTGAGAGAGGATGTCGGAAAAAACCGGTTCCAACCTGCGGTCCAAGTCTCGGGAGGCAAGCAAGTCCCGGCGCGTTAGACGCAGCCGCTCTGGAAGAAGCATTACAACCAGGGAAAGGGACCGATCAATGTGACGAGCAGGGCTTCGTGCCCTGCTCTTTTTTTGCCGCAGCTTCGCGCAGAGCTAGCGACGCGACGGCCCCGAGATGGCCATCAGCAGGTCATAGGGAATAAGACCCCGCGTATAAACGACGTAGAGAATTCCGAAGACCACGGTGGCCACAACGGTGGTCCAGCCGAGTTTGCCCCAAACCCGATGGATCGCAGGCGCGCCCGGATCAGTGCCGGGGGCCACCTCGCCACTTTCCTCCTGGTTGCGGATACCCCACGGCAGCACCGCAAACAGCGTCAGCCACCAGACCAGGAAATAGATGGCAATGGCGGTAGTGGTATTCATAGTCACGCCTCTTCCAATTCTACCAGCGTGCCGCAGAAATCCTTCGGGTGCAGAAAAAGAACAGGCTTGCCGTGTGCGCCGATCTTCGGTTCGCCGTCGCCGAGGACGCGCGCGCCTTGCGCCTTGAGCTTTTCGCGTGCAGTGCGAATATCGGAGACCTCGTAGCAGACGTGATGAATGCCGCCGTCGGGGTTTCGCTCCAGAAATTTTGCAATCGGAGAGTCTGAACCAAGGGGTTCGAGCAACTCGATCTTCGTATTCGGAAGCGTGATGAATACGGTCGTCACGCCGTGATCGGGCTGGGCAACTTGCGCTGAGACCACGGCCCCCAGTGCGTCGCGATAAACCTTCGAGGCTTTGGCAATATCGCGCACTGCAATTGCGACATGGTTGAGACGACCGATCATAACTTTTCCCTGTAGCCGGCCTTGCTAAATTAGACAGCCATCGGACAAACCCGACGGCCGCCCCATCATACCGTCAGCACGTGCACATGACACATGGGCTTCTTGCCCCAGCGCTGCACAATCGCAGCCCGCACTGCGCGACGCACGGATTCCGCCACCGCATCGGGGTCGCGCCGGCGCCCGCGTGGCAACGATTCAATGGTTTCCAGCACGGCATCATGCACCGAGTCGTGCATGCTGCCGCCTTCACCGTCGCGCTCCGGAATACCGATCAAATCAAGTACGGGACCGTCCAGCAATTCACCTTTGTCCGTCATGGCAATTGCGATTGAAACGACCCCGGCAAAGCTCAATCGCCGGCGGTCGGCGACCGTGCGCGCATCGGCCTCGACCAGCAGCGTTCCATCCTTATAGATGCGCCCGGCCGGCACCTCGTCGATGATGCGCGCTTGCGGCGACAGCTGCACAAGGTCACCATTCCGGCACTGCACGACTTCAGGCACCCCGCAGCGGCGCGCGAGCGCGGCGTGCTCATGCAAATGCAGGGCTTCGCCGTGCACCGGAATGAGAACCTTCGGCTTGACCCAGCCGATCAGCTCCTCGAGCTCGGCACGACGCGGGTGCCCCGATACATGCACCATGTGCGTCCGATCGGTTACGATCTCGATACCCTGTTCGATGAGCAGATTGATGACCCGGCCGACAGACTTTTCGTTGCCCGGTATTGTCCGCGCCGAATAGATCACGCTGTCGCCTTGTGACAGCGTCACCTCCGGGTGCTGGTCTTCCGCGATGCGCGACAGCGCGGCACGGGGCTCACCTTGGCTGCCGGTGCACAGAGCCACGACCTTGTTGGGCGGAAGGTAACCATATGCATCGACGGGTCTGAAATCCTGCACGCCGTCGAGGTAGCCGGTCTCGCGCGCGATCTGCACCACGCGCTCCATGGCGCGGCCGATGACCACCACCTCGCGGTCCGCCGCCCTGGCGGCGTCGGCCACTGCACGCAGGCGCGCAACATTGGAGGCAAAGGTTGTCACTGCCACGCGGCCGCGAGCGGTCTTTACGAGCCCGGCGATCGTCTTGGCGACATCAGCCTCTGACGGTGAACGCCCGTCACGTACGGCATTGGTGGAATCGCCGACAAGTGCCAAACAGCCTTCCTGGCCCAATGCGCGCAATTTCTTTTCATCCGTCGGGTCGCGAAGAATCGGCGTCGGATCAATTTTCCAGTCGCCGGTATGGAGAACGGTGCCGACGGGCGTGCGGATGATGAGCGCATTCGACTCAGGGATGGAATGCGCCATGGTGACAAGCTCAATGTCGAACGGGCCGACATTGAACCGGCTGCCGAGAGCAACAATGGTCACCGGAATCTTCGGCGCCCGCGGCTCGCTCGCGCATTTGGCTTCGAGCAGCGCCGCGGTAAATGGCGTGGCAAAGAGCGGCACCTTCAACCGCGGCCATAGATCGATGAGAGCGCCGAAATGATCCTCATGGGCATGGGTCAGCACGAGGCCGGCAAGGTTCTTGCGCTCCTCGACGAGGTAGCGGATGTCAGGGAGAATCAGATCGACGCCGGGCAAATGCTCCTCTGCTGCAAACGACACGCCGAGATCGACCGCGAGCCATTTGCGATGGCGCTCATCTCCGAGGCCATAGATCGAAAGGTTCATGCCGATCTCGCCGACGCCGCCGAGGGGCGCAAAAACCAGTTGTTGTGCCGGTGCCATGCTCAGTGCCCGCCGAAACCAAGGACATCGCCGGCCGTCACCGTTGCAACGCCGCCAACCTGCTCCAACAGCAGTCGTCCGGACTCATCGAGGCCCTGAAATCGGCCTGACATCTCTCCCTCGGGCAGGCGAACCCGGAGCGTTTCGCCGAGACCGATTGCGCGCTTGAGCCAATCCGCGCGAATGGCCGAAAAGCCGCGCCCACGGTCCCACCGAGCAATTCGGGCTTGCATCGATTCTGCGAGCCGCCGAAGCAGGGCTGCCGGATCGACCAGCACGCCGGCCTGAGCCAGGTCAGTCGCGGGATACGCCGTGTTGTCCGGATGCCCCGTGCAATTCACGCCAATGCCGATTGCGACCGAAAAAACCGGGTCGCTTTCGCCTTCGATGAGAATGCCGGCGACTTTTGCCCGCCCTATCAGGATGTCGTTCGGCCACTTCAACTTTAGGAGCGGACCGAGCTGCGGAGCAAAGGTCGAAACGGCATCATGGAGCGCGAGCGCCGCAACAAATGAGAGCTGCGGAGCTTCTGCCGGCCGCGCCGGATCGCTCAACAGAAGCGTGGCGTAAAGATTGCCTGGCGGCGATATCCATTCGCTGCCGCGGCGGCCGCGGCCGGCCGTCTGCGTCCGCGCGGTGATCCACAACGGGCCGCGTTCGCCGGCACGCGCAAGTGCCAGCGCCTCGGCACTGGTCGAGCCGAGCGTCTCGTAGGCTATGTGCCGGACCCCCGCCAGGCCCGTGGCTTCGCGGTTCATCTCGTCATCGCCTCAGAACAGCGACTTTGCGGCAACTGTGGCAGCACCGACCAGGGGCGCCGGGTAGGCAAAGAAAAGAATGTTCACGAGGCCCGACACCCCGAGAACCAGCCGCAACAGCCCCGGCATGCGCTCGAACGACCGCACCGGTTCCTCGAAATACATGAGCTTCACGATCGCGAGATAGTAATAAGCGCCGACCACGCTGGTCAGCACGCCGATCACCGCGAGCGTGAAGAGGCCGGCCTTGATGGCGGCCAGGAATACGTAGAATTTTGCGAAGAAACCCGCGAGGGGCGGAATGCCTGCCAGCGAGAACAACAGCACGGCAAGGAAGAACGCCATGGTCGGATGCGTGCGGGAAAGCCCCGCAAGGTCGCCGATATTCTCCACGAGCTTGCCGTCACGCCGCATGGACAGAATGACCGCAAATGTGCCGAGGGTCATCGCTACATAGATGGTCATGTAGACGAGCACGCCCTGCACGCCCTCCGGCGTTCCCGCCGCAAGACCGACCAGCGCATATCCCATATGCCCAATCGAAGAATAGGCCATCAGCCGCTTGAAATTGCGTTGCCCGATGGCGGCAAAGCTGCCAAGCGCCATGGACGCGATCGAGACAAACACCACGATTTGCTGCCACTCGTGGGTAATGCCCGGAAAGGCGACGACGGTGGCGCGGGCGAAAATGGCGATGCCGGCGACCTTGGGGGCCGCCGCAAAAAAAGCGGTGACCGGCGTCGGCGCGCCTTCATAGACATCGGGCGTCCACATGTGAAACGGCACCGCCGATATCTTGAAACAGAAGCCGACGAACAGAAACACCAGCCCAAAGATCAACCCGACGCTGGCGCCGCCATTCGTCGCTTTTGCGATACCGGCGAAACTAATCGTTCCGGTAAAGCCGTAGATCAGCGATGCGCCATAGAGAAGCATCCCGGACGACAGCGCGCCAAGAACGAAATATTTCAGTCCCGCCTCGGTCGACCTGACATTGTCGCGGTTCGATGCTGCGACGACATAAAGCGGAAGGCTCATCAATTCGAGCCCGAGATAGAGCGCGATGAGATCCGATGCCGAGATCAGCATCATCATTCCCAGCGTCGCCAGCAGGAAAAGCGCGCCATATTCGAACTTCTGCTGATTTTCGGCCGTAAGGTAGTCGAGCGAAAGCAGCAGCGCTCCGCCCGACCCGACGAGCGTCAACGCTTTGAGAAAGCGCGCATAGTCATCGACCAGGAAACTGTCGCCGAACATGGCGTGCGGCCCGGGAGGTACCGCGCTCAGGGCCACGCCGACCAGCAGCAAGACGATGACACACAGACCGTTGATGAACGCCGCGCTGCGTCCGCCGATCATTACGCCCAGCATCAGCATCAGCATGGCGCCGCATGCAAGCGCGAGCTCCGGCATTACGGGGATCAGGTCGTGGAGGACAGGCAGATCATTCATCGGGCGACACTCCTTGGCCGCTCGACTTGCGCGACTTCCTCCTCGGTCGGCGCCGGACGCGTCACGAACTTGGCAACGGCAGGCTTGGCCGCCGCGGTCTTGGACGACGCAATCGCGTGGTTGTAGTTCTCGAGCAGCTGCGCAACCGAAGCCGCCGACATATCAAGCACGGGTTTCGGCATGACGCCGAACAGAATGGTGAGCACGACCAACGGCGTAAAGATGAGGGTCTCGCGCCAGCCGATGTCGCGGATACCCTCAAGCGACGGCTTGAGATTGCCGAAGATCATTTTCCGGTAAAGCCAGAGGGCGTAAGCCGCCGACAGAATGACGCCGAGCGTGGCGAGCGTCGCAACCGGCGTATTGATCCTGAACGTACCGATCAGCGCCAGAAATTCGCCGATGAACCCCGACGTGCCCGGGAGCCCGACATTGGCGAGCGTGAAAACCATGAAGACAAACGCGTAGAGCGGCATGCGATTAACCAATCCGCCATAGAAGGCGATCTCGCGCGTGTGCATGCGGTCGTACACCACACCGACACATAGAAACAGCGCGCCGGACACAATGCCGTGCGAGATCATCTGGAAGATTCCGCCGGCAACGCCCTGCGCGGTCGCGGCGAATATCCCCATGGTGACAAACCCCATATGGGCCACGGACGAGTAGGCAATCAGCTTCTTCACGTCCTCCTGCATCAGCGCAACGAGCGACGTATAAATAATGGCAACAACCGAGAGCGTGAAAATCAGCGGCGCAAATTCATGGCTCGCGGCGGGAAACATGGGCAGCGAGAAACGCAGGAAGCCGTAACCGCCCATCTTGAGCAGAATAGCCGCGAGGATAACGGAGCCGGCGGTCGGCGCCTCCACATGCGCGTCGGGCAGCCACGTGTGGACCGGCCACATCGGCATCTTCACGGCAAATGACGCAAAGAATGCAAACCACGCCCATTTCTGCAGGCCGAGCGGAAATCCGTGGCGCAGCAACACGGCGATATCGGTCGTGCCGGCATCCCAATACATCGCCATGATGGCGAGCAACATCAGCACCGAACCGAGCAGCGTGTAGAGGAAAAATTTGAAGCTCGCATAGACGCGGCGAGGCCCACCCCACACTCCGATAATGAGGAACATCGGGATGAGACCGCCTTCGAAAAACAGGTAGAACAGCACCAGATCGAGCGCCGAGAAGGTGCCGACCATCAGCGTTTCCAGCACCAGGAAGGCGATCATGTATTCCTTCACGCGCGTCTGGATCGCCGTCCAGCTTGCGATGATGCAGATCGGCATCAGCCCGGTGGTGAGGATCACGAACGGCAACGAAATGCCGTCCACCCCCATATGATAGGAAGCAAGACCCAGCCAGTTGTATTTCTCGACGTACTGGAATTCCGGCGAGCTTGCATCGAACCGCCACACCATCACCAGCGAAATAGCGAAGGTGACAAGCGTCGCCCACAACGCGATCCAACGCGCGGTACCTCGTGCAAAACGTTCGTTGCCGCGCACAAGAAACACGATCAGCAGTGCGCCGAACAGCGGCAGGAACGTCACAAGGGAAAGAATGGGCCAGTTGATATTCATCATCGCACCGCGAACATGAACCAGGTTATGAAAGCCGCGGCGCCAATCAGCATCGCAAATGCGTAGTGGTAGAGATACCCGGTCTGCAGCCGCACGACGTTGCGCGTGACATCAAGCACCCGCGCCGACACGCCATCGGGCCCAAAACCATCGATCAGCCAGCCGTCACCGCTCTTCCACAGCAGGCGGCCCAGTCGCTTGGTCGGGCGAACGAAAATCACGTCGTAAAGCTCGTCGAAATACCATTTATTGAGCAGGAACCGATAAAGGAAATCGTGCTGGCGGGCGAGTTCGACCGGAATGTCCGGACGCCGGATGTAGAAATGCCACGCGATGAGGAAACCGATCACCATCATCACGGTCGGCAGGATCTCGACCTGAAGCGGGATGTGATGCATGTCCTCAAGCACGCTGTTGCCTTTGGCAAAAGTCAGCGACTCGCGGAAGAAGCCCTCGACGCCGTGGCCTGCGAAGACCTGATCGAAGGGAAAGCCCGCCACGATCGAACCGGCCGCCAGGAAACCAAGCGGGATGAGCATTACCATCGGGCTCTCGTGCGCGTCTCGCCAATGCTTGCGGTCATGCGGCTCGCCATGGAACGTCTTGAATATGAGGCGCCAGGAATAGAACGACGTCAGCAGCACCGCCGCGACCGTGCAGATAAAGGCGTACAGGGCCATCGGATTTTTGCCGACAAAAGCCGCTCCGATGATCGCATCCTTCGAGAAGTACCCGGCGGTGAGCGGAAAACCCGTGAGCGCAAGCGTCCCGATGATCATCGTGATGTAAGTATAGGGAATACGATCCCTCAGCCCGCCCATGTGACGGATGTCCTGTTCATGATGCATGGCGTGGATCACAGAGCCCGAGCCGAGGAACAGGAGCGCCTTGAAAAACGCGTGCGTGAACAGGTGGAACATGCCGACGGAATAGGCGCCCACCCCCATCGCCACGAACATGTAGCCAAGCTGAGAACAGGTCGAATAGGCGACGATGCGCTTGATGTCGTTCTGGACGAGCCCGATCGTGGCGGCGAATATCGCGGTGGTCGCGCCGATCAGGGTCACGAAGGCCTGCGCGTTCGGCGCAAGCTCGAAGAGCGGCGATAAACGTGCCACCATGAACACGCCGGCCGTCACCATGGTCGCGGCATGAATCAAGGCCGAGACGGGTGTCGGGCCCTCCATGGCATCCGGCAGCCAGGTGTGCAGAAGGAACTGCGCAGACTTGCCCATGGCCCCCATGAACAGGAACAGGCAGGTGATTGTCAGCGCGTCAGCCTGCCAGCCGAATAAATTGATCGTCTTGCCTGCGAGCGACGGCGCTTGCGCGAACACGGTGTCGAAATCAATCGCACCGGTAAGCATGAAGATCGCAAAGATACCGAGCGCAAACCCGAAGTCGCCGACACGGTTGACAACAAACGCCTTGATCGCCGCCGCATTTGCCTCCGGCTTGTGATACCAGAAGCCGATCAGCAGATAGCTTGCGAGGCCGACACCCTCCCAGCCGAAGTACAGCTGCACAAGGTTGTCCGCCGTCACCAGCATCAGCATGGCGAAAGTGAACATCGACAGGTAACCGAAGAAACGCGGCCGGTACGGATCCCCGTGCATGTAGCCGATCGAATAGAGATGCACGTAGGCCGAAACCGTGTTGACCACGACCAGCATCACGGCCGTGAGGGTGTCGATGCGCAGCGACCATTCGACCTTGAGGTCGCCGGCCGTCATCCAGGTGAAGACCGGTACCCTCATGTCGTGATGCGAAAAACCGACGTCGACGAATGCCATCCACGACATGACCATCGCGATCATCAGCAGCGTGGTCGTGATCAGTTCGGCCGTGCGCGATCCTGCCGCCGCCGGCGCGTGGGCTTCCTCCTCTTGATGCGAAGAATGGATGACAGCGCCGCCGCGCGCACCGGGCCCGCCGTGAGGCTGGCCGTGACCGAGGGCGCTGTCGTCTCCGGCTGGCGCCGGGCCCTTGCCGGGAAACCGCGCCCGCGCGCCGACAAGGGCGATCAGGCCGGCGAGAACGGCGCCGAGAAGGGGAAGAAAGACGATCGCCTGATACACGCCCTCACCCCTTCATCAGATTGATGTCTTCAACCGCGATCGAGCCCTTGCTGCGGTAGAAGACGACGAGAATTGCCAGTCCGATCGCCGCCTCGGCCGCCGCGACGGTGAGCACGAGCAGGGCGTAGATCTGTCCGACGATGTCGCCGAGATGCGTCGAGAACGCGACCAGATTGATATTGACCGCGAGCAGGATCAGCTCGATCGACATCAGAATAATGATGACGTTCTTGCGGTTGAGAAAAATCCCGAAGATCCCGAGCGTGAACAGGATCGCCGCGACCGCGAGATAGTGGCCAAGGCCGATGGTCATAGATTGTTCCCCAGCCCCTGCCCTGAGCGCACCTTGACGATTTCGATTGAGGCGGAAGGGCTGCGCGCGACCTGCTCGGCAATATCCTGGCGGCGCACCCGCACGCGATGCTGCAACGTCAGCACGATCGCGCCGACCATGGCGACCAGCAAGATCATGCCCGCCGCCTCGAAGAAATAGACGTAGCGCGTATAGAGAACGAGCCCGATTGCCTCGGTATTCGGAATGTTCGCCGGAATCGGCGCGGTGACCGCCTGCGGAATACCGGGGCCAATTACCCAGGTGAGAGCCACGAAGAGCAGCTCACCGACAAAGATCCCGCCAACCAGCATGCCGACGGGCAAATATTGCAGGACGCCTTGCTTCAACTCGGCAAAATCGACGTCGAGCATCATCACGACGAACAGAAACAGCACAGCGACCGCGCCGACATAGACCACGATCAAAATCATAGCGAGGAATTCCGCCCCCATCATCACGAACAGCGCGGCCGCGTTGACAAAGGCGAGAATGAGATAAAGCACCGAATGCACCGGATTGCGGGCGGCAACCACCATGATCGCGCTCGCCACGCAAATTCCGGCAAAGAGATAAAAGAAGAGCGCGACCACAATCATCCCATCACCTGTATGGCGCGTCGAGCGCGAGATTTTTGGCGATCTCGCGTTCCCAACGGTCCCCATTCGCAAGCAGGCGCTCCTTGTCGTAATAGAGTTCCTCGCGCGTTTCGGTCGCAAATTCGAAATTCGGTCCCTCGACGATCGCATCGACCGGACAGGCTTCCTGGCAAAGCCCGCAGTAGATGCACTTGACCATGTCGATGTCGTAGCGCGTCGTGCGGCGCGTCCCGTCGTTGCGGCGCGGGCCAGCTTCGATGGTGATCGCCTGGGCGGGACAGATTGCCTCGCACAGCTTGCAGGCGATGCAGCGCTCTTCTCCGTTCGGGTAACGGCGCAGCGCGTGCTCGCCGCGAAAGCGCGGAGAGATCGGCCCCTTTTCGAAAGGATAGTTCAGCGTCGCCTTCGGCTTGAAGAAATAGCGCATGGCCAGCACAAAGCCGGTCACGAACTCCATCAGAAACAGGCCCTTGGCCGCGCGATCGAGTCTCATCGCATCCTCACTTCACTGCGCCTGCCGCTAGTGCGCCGTATTGGATGACAGCTGCGACGATCACAACCATGGCAAGCGACAGCGGAAGAAACACTTTCCAGCCAAGCCGCATGAGCTGATCGTAGCGATAGCGTGGAACCATCGCCTTTGCCATGGCGAACAGGAAAAACATGAAGAACGCCTTGAGCGTGAACCAGATCACGCCTGGTACCCAGGTAAACGGCGCATAGGGCACCGGCGACAGCCAGCCGCCGAGAAACAGGATGGTCGCCATGGCGCACATGGTCCCGATCGCCACGTATTCGCCGAGCATGAACATCATATACGGGGTCGAGCCGTACTCGACCATGAACCCTGCGACAAGTTCCGACTCCGCCTCAACGAGATCGAAGGGGGGCCTGTTGGTCTCCGCGAGCGCGGAAATGAAGAACACCACGAACATCGGAAACAGCGGCAGCCAATACCAGCCGAGCAGTCCGTACGGGCCATCCTGCGCCTTGACGATCGCCGACAAATTCAGCGAACCGGCGCACAGCAGCACCGTGATGAACACGAACCCTATCGAGACTTCGTAAGAGACCATCTGCGCCGCCGAGCGAAGCGCGGCGAGAAACGGATATTTCGAATTGGAGGCCCAGCCGGCCATGATGACGCCGTAGACCATCAGCGACGAGATCGCGAAGATGTACAGAACGCCGACATTGATGTTGGCGATGACCCAATTCGTATTGACGGGAATGACGGCCCAGGCCGCGAGCGCCAGGACGCACGTGACAAGCGGGGCCAGCAGGAACACGCCCTTGTTGGCGCCGGCCGGGATCACCGGTTCCTTGACCACGAATTTCAGCAAATCGGCGAAAGACTGGAAAAGCCCCCAGGGGCCAACCACGTTCGGACCGCGCCTGATCTGCACAGCCGCCCAGATCTTGCGGTCAGCCAGCAGGATATAGGCGATGGCCACCAGCAGGATGACAAGAAGCATCACCGACTGCGCGACGATGATGATCAGCGGCCAGATGTAATCCCAGAAGAATTCCATCGTCCTACTCCGCTGCCGTCTTCGCGGCTGCGTTCGCCAGCGCCGAGCATTCGGCCATGATGGCGGAGGCGCGCGCGATCGGATTGGTGAAATAAAAGTCGCCGACCGACGATCGCAAATGGTGTTTTCCGGGCGCACCCCCGAGCTTTGCAAGTTTTTTGATCGCGGCGGCATCGCCGGCGGCAATTTCGTCCACGCGTGCAAGGTGCGGATGAGCGGCAAACATTCCCCGTCGAACCGCCGCGAGTGAATCGTACGGCAATTTGTGGCCGAGTTGGTCGGAGAGCGCACGCAGGATTGCCCAATCCTCGCGCGCGTCGCCGGGCGGGAATGCCGCCCGGTTGGCCATCTGTACCCGTCCTTCGGTGTTCACGTAGATCGCCGATTTCTCCGGATAGGCCGCGCCAGGCAGGATGACATCGGCGCGATGCGCCCCGCGGTCGCCATGCGTGCCGATATAGACAACGAAGGGCCCCGGCTCGACCTCGACTTCGTCGGCACCGAGCAGGAACAGCACGTCGAGACCGCCCTTCGCCATCTGCGCGGCGGTGAGGCCGCCGGCACCCGGCACGAGACCGAGATCGAGCGCTGCCACGCGCGAAGCCGCGTTGTGCAGCACCGAGAAGCCATTCCACCCGTCCTTGATCGCTCCAAACTCCACCGCAGCCTTCGCCGCGAGTGAGGCGACAGCCGCGCCATCTTCCCGTCCGAATGCGCCGGCACCGACAAGAACAATTGGCCGCTCTGCCGCCCTGAGCGCTTCAGCAAATTTGCTGTCCGCGAGACCGGCGAGCGTTTCGGCACCCGCGCCAAGATAGTCATATGCGTAGGTCAGATCGGCCTTCTCGCCGATAACCCCGATCGGGAAGTTGCCCGCGCGCCAGCGCTTGCGGATACGAGCATTAAGGACCGCCGCCTCGTGGCGCGGGTTTGACCCGACAATCAACAACGCATCGGCGCGCTCGATGCCTGCTATCGTTGCGTTGAATAGATAGGTAGCTCGTCCCCATGCCGGGTCGAGCGCCGATCCGTCCTGGCGCGCGTCGATATTGGCGCTCCCAAGCCTTCCCATCAGGTCCTTGAGCGCGAACATTTCCTCGGCACCGGCGAGATCTCCTGCAATCGCGCCGACCCGTTTGCCGCTCGCAGCCTTGACCTTGTTCGCAACAAACGCGAACGCTTCGTTCCATGACGCGGGCTGCAGCCTGCCGTTGACCCGCACATAAGGCTGATCAAGCCGCTGCGTGCGCAAGCCATCCACCACGTGGCGGGTTTTGTCCGAAATCCACTCCTCGTTCACGTCGTCGTTGGCGCGCGGCAGAATACGCATCACCTCACGTCCGCGCGTGTCGATCCGGATCGCCGATCCGACCGCATCCATGACATCCACCGACTGCGTCTTGCCGAGTTCCCAGGGCCGCGCCGCAAACGCATACGGCTTCGACGTAAGAGCGCCGACCGGGCAAAGATCGACCACATTGCTCTGGAGCTCGGACGTCATCGCGTGCTCCAGGTACGTCGTGATCTCCATATCTTCGCCGCGGCCGATGGCGCCCAGCTCGGGCACGCCGGCCACTTCGGTGGAGAACCGGATACACCGGGTGCAATGGATGCAGCGCGTCATGATCGTCTTGACGAGCGGACCGATATATTTGTCTTCGACTGCGCGTTTGTTTTCCTGATACCGGCTTGCGTCGACGCCGTAAGCCATTGCCTGGTCCTGAAGGTCACACTCCCCGCCCTGGTCGCAGATCGGGCAGTCGAGCGGGTGGTTGATCAGCAGGAATTCCATCACGCCTTCGCGCGCCTTCCTCACCATCGGCGTCTTGGTATTGAGGACTTTCGGCGAACCGTCCTTGTTCGGCGGCAAATCCTTGACGCCCATGGCGCATGAGGCCTGCGGCTTGGGAATGCCGGCAACTTCGATCAGGCACATCCGGCAATTTCCGGCGATCGACAGGCGCTCGTGGAAACAGAAGCGCGGGATTTCCGCGCCCGCAGCCTCGCAGGCCTGGAGCAACGTGTACTCCGGGGGCACGTCGATTTCTTTGCCGTCTACAATAACCTTAGTCATTGCCCGTTCTTTATCTCGTTCCGTTTCCCGGCCACTCACGTTTCCCGGTGGGCATGCTCGCCACACCAGTCGTCACGCTTGGTCGTCGCCCACGACGGATAGTGACGGCTGTGATCCGGGAGATCGACGACGAATGCCGGCGGCGCATGACGCCGGCATTGACCGAGAATTGCCCGTTCGCGCGCCGGTTCACTCGCCGCTCCATCCGCGGCCGGCCACCAGTATTTGCAGTCGCGGCACCTCAGGTTCTTGTTTTCCCAAGACATCGCCTTGCTCCACAGGTTGCAGTCCCAAACCAAGCGCCGTCATGCCGCGTCCTCATTCGGATCTTCACAGCGCGCTGTCTTCCAAAGACGTGCCCCTGAAAGGCTCTCCCAGCCGAATGCGCGATCGCTCGGCCCATTTGCCCTGAGATGATCGAGCCGGGAAACGCCTTCTGCCAGATCGGGACGATGACCGGGCGCCACCCACCACAGCACCAGCGGCGTTTCGATCGGTTCAAACCATTCCCGCCGCTTGCCGTAAAATCTTCGGTGCAGCGTTTGCCAAACAAACCGCTCGAGCGCCTCGACGTTTTCCCAGACGGTAAGATTGGGAAGAATGCGCGGATCGTCGTAGACCGTCATGTTCATCGCGTGACCGCTATCGTCTTGCAGCCGCCAGACGAAGCCATCGATTTTTTCGGCAAGCGCATTCACTCGCTCGACATTGTCGACGAACTCCGCCATCCGCGAGTCGGTGAGCGGATGCCTGGTCCGCGCGATGTTGAACTGGGCGAGGTGCCTGACTTCGGTCATTGCCATCACTCCGCCGCCACCGCATCGAGCGGCTTTGGATCGCGCACGCCTTGCGCGTCAGCATTACGCGTGTATTCGTCGATGCGTCGCTCGATCTCGGGCCGGAAGTGCCGCAGTAACCCCTGCACCGGCCAGGCTGCGCCGTCGCCGAAGGCGCAGATCGTGTGACCCTCGATCTGCTGGGTCACCTGCATCAGCATGTCGATTTCTCGTTTTTGCGCGCGGCCTTCCGCCATGCGGGTAAGCACGCGCCACATCCAGCCCATGCCTTCGCGGCATGGCGTGCATTGGCCGCAGCTCTCGTGCTTGTAGAAATACGAAATACGCGCCATGGCGCGGACAATATCCGTCGACTTGTCCATGACGATCACGGCTGCAGTGCCGAGCGCCGATTTCTTGTCGCGGCAGCCGTCGAAATCCATCAAAAGCGAATCCGCCCAGTCCTTGCCCGCCGGCACCAGGGGCATCGACGAGCCGCCCGGTATGACCGCGAGCAGATTGTCCCAGCCGCCGCGCACGCCGCCGGCATGGGTTTCGACCAGCTCGCGCAGCGGAATGCCCATGGCCTCTTCCACATTGCACGGTTTTGCAACATGGCCCGAAATGCAAAAGAGCTTCGTGCCCGTGTTGTTCGGCCGGCCGATGCCGGCAAACCACGATGGACCACGCCGCAGTATGTCCGGCACCGCCGCGATTGATTCCACATTGTTCACGGTCGTCGGACAGCCATAGAGGCCCACATTGGCCGGGAACGGCGGCTTGAGCCGCGGCTGGCCTTTTTTTCCTTCGAGGCTTTCGAGCAGCGCGGTCTCCTCACCGCAGATATAGGCCCCGGCCCCGTGGTGAACGTAGAGATCGAAATCCCAGCCATGCACATTATTCTTGCCGATGAGCTTGGCCTCGTAGGCCTCATCGACGGCGGCCTGCAGACGCTCGCGCTCGCGAATGAATTCGCCGCGCACATAGATGTAACCGGCATTGGCGCCCATGGCGAAGGCGGCGATCAGGCAGCCTTCGACCAGCAAATGCGGGTCGTGCCGCATGATCTCGCGGTCCTTGCAGGTGCCGGGCTCCGACTCGTCCGCATTCACAACAAGATAATGCGGACGGCCATCCGATTTTTTCGGCATGAACGACCACTTCAAACCGGTCGGAAAGCCGGCGCCCCCGCGCCCACGCAGTCCCGACGCCTTAACGTCTTCGATAACGGCATCGCGGCCTTTCTCGAGAATAGCCTTCGTTCCATCCCAGGCGCCGCGGGCGCGCGCGCCTTTGAGGCCCCAGTCGTGCTGGCCGTAAAGGTTACGAAAGATGCGGTCCTTGTCAGCGAGCATCGCTCACGCCTTTTCCTTCAACGTGGTCGCGCCCCCGACCGGCGCCGACAATTGCCGATCGATCTGCGGGCCAGGCTTTGCTTTCTTGCCTGCGGCAAGATCGTCGAGAATTTTTCCGAAGCTGCCCGCCGTCAGGTCTTCGAAATAGTCGTAATTGATTTGCGCCATCGGCGCGTTGACGCAGGCGCCCAGGCATTCGACTTCGACCCAGGAGAACTTGCCATCCTTGGTGACCTCACCCTGGTCGCCGATGCGTTTGCGACACACCTTCTCAAGGTCATCAGCGCCCCGCAGGCGGCACGGCGTGGTGCCACAAAGCTGCACATGGAATTTGCCGACCGGCTGAAGATTGAACATCGTATAAAACGTCGCGACCTCGAGCGCGCGGATATGTGCCATGCCGAGAAAATCGGCCACATGACGGATCGCTGCTTCGGGCAGCCAGCCGCCTGCCTGCTCCTGCGCGCGCCACAGCAAAGGAATGATCGCCGACTGCTGACGGCCATCCGGATATTTGGTGATTTCCTTCTTCGCCCAGGCAAGGTTGTCCTTGCTGAAGGAAAATTCTTTCGGCTGGATTTCGGGCGGCGCGAGACGGCGAACGCTCATCGGTCCACCTCCCCGAATACGATGTCGATGGAACCCAGAATGGCCGACACGTCCGCAAGCATGTGACCGCGCGTGAGGAAATCCATGGCCTGCAGGTGAGCGAACCCGGGTGCCCGGATCTTGCACTTGTACGGCTTGTTGGTGCCGTCGGCGACGAGGTAGACGCCGAACTCGCCCTTCGGGGCCTCGACCGCGGCATACACCTCACCGGCCGGCACGTGGTAGCCCTCGGTATAGAGCTTGAAATGATGGATCAGCGCCTCCATCGAGCGTTTCATTTCGCCGCGCTTGGGCGGCACGATCTTGTGGTCATCGACAGTAACCGGGCCCTGTCCGGCCGCCGACCGCAGTTTTTCGACACACTGCTTCATGATCTTTGTCGATTGGCGCATCTCTTCCATGCGGATCAGATAGCGGTCGAAACAATCGCCGTTCTTGCCGATCGGAATGTCAAAATCCATTTCCGTATAACACTCGTATGGTTGCGCCTTGCGCAGGTCCCATGCCGCTCCGGAACCGCGCACCATGACGCCGGAGAATCCCCAATTCCAGGCGTCGGACAGGCTTACGACACCAATATCGACGTTGCGCTGCTTGAAAATCCGGTTTTCGGTGAGCAACCCGTCGAGGTCGTCGACAACTTTCAGAAACGGATCACAGAAAGCGTAAATGTCGTCGACGAGCTTCGGCGTCAGGTCCTGATGCACGCCACCGGGACGAAAATAGGCTGCGTGCATGCGCGAGCCGGACGCGCGCTCATAGAAGACCATGAGCTTTTCGCGCTCCTCAAAACCCCAAAGCGGCGGCGTCAAGGCGCCGACATCCATCGCCTGCGTGGTGACGTTGAGAAGGTGCGACAGCAGGCGCCCGATTTCCGAATAAAGCACGCGGATGAGCTGCGCGCGCCGCGGCACCGTAATGCCCAGCAGTTTCTCGACTGCCAGGCAAAACGCATGCTCCTGGTTCATCGGCGCGACGTAGTCGAGCCGATCGAAATACGGGACCGCCTGCAGGTAGGTCTTGTGTTCGATCAGCTTCTCGGTGCCGCGATGAAGCAGTCCGATATGGGGGTCGACGCGCTCAACCACCTCGCCGTCAAGCTCAAGCACCAGACGCAGCACGCCATGCGCCGCCGGATGCTGCGGGCCGAAATTGATGGTGAAGTTGCGAACCGCGGTTTCGGCCATCAGTCGACAAGCTCCGCCGCGGACTTCGCTTTCTCGGCAACTTTCGCATTGAACTTGTCCCACGCAACAACGACGCGCTCGTGACGTCCTTCGCCGATCAGATCCATCCCGTCATGGGCGCTGACCTTGAACGCGACCTTGCGTCCCTGGACCTCAAGGACTTCCACATCGACCGTAACCGTCATGCCGGGTGGGGTCGCCGCCAGATGCGAAACATCGACATGGGTGCCGAGGCTGCCCTCGCCCTTATCGAGGTGCTCATTGAGCAATTGCGTGCAAGTCCATTCCATCAATACGATCATGAAACCGGTCGCAAAAACCTTCGGCATGGCCGCAATAATCGGCGACTCCGGATAGGTATAAGGCACCGTCTTGTTTTCCGGCACTTTGTAGGAAAACGAATGTCTGAGCCCGGGCTTCAGGGTCGGTTTCATGCTCAGGACCCCTTGCCTTCGGTCTTTGCCTTCTCGTCGCCCGGCAGCACGTAGTCGGTGCCTTCCCACGGCGACAGAAAATCAAAGCTGCGGAATTCCTGAGCGAGTGTCACCTTGTCGTAGACAACACGCTTCTGTTCATCGTCCCACCGAACCTCGACGAACCCCGTCAGCGGAAAGTCTTTTCGCAACGGATGGCCTTCGAAGCCATAGTCCGTAAGGATGCGCCGCATGTCGGGGTGCCCGGTGAACAGCACGCCGTAGAGGTCGTAGGTTTCGCGCTCGAACCAATCGGCGCCGCGGAATACGTCGATCAATGACGGCACCGGTGTCGTCTCATCGGTCGCGACCTTGACCCTGACGCGCTGATTGAGACGCGGCGACAGAAAATGATAGACGACGTCGAAACGTTGCTCGCGCGAGGGCCAATCGACCGCCGTGACATCGACGATATTCACGAACTGACAGGCCGGATCGTCGCGCAGAAACGTTGCCACCTTGACGACGTCTGCGGCTTTTGCGCTGACGGTCAATTCGCCATGAGCAATCGTATAGCCGGCGATCGAAGCGCCGAGCGCGTTCTTGATTGTTTGCCCAAGCCGGTCGAGCGTTTCGTCCACTGCCGCAACTCCGTCTAGCGTTCAATCGTGCCTGTGCGGCGGATTTTCTTCTGCAGCAGCATCACGCCGTAGAGCAGTGCTTCTGCGGTCGGCGGGCACCCCGGAACGTAGATGTCGACCGGCACGATGCGATCGCAACCGCGCACGACGGAGTACGAATAATGATAGTAGCCGCCGCCGTTCGCACACGACCCCATCGATATGACGTATCGCGGCTCCGGCATCTGGTCGTAAACCTTGCGCAACGCAGGCGCCATCTTGTTGGTCAGCGTGCCGGCAACGATCATCACGTCGGACTGGCGCGGGGACGCCCGCGGCGCAAATCCGAACCGTTCGGCGTCGTAGCGCGGCATCGACATCTGCATCATCTCCACCGCGCAGCACGCAAGCCCAAACGTCATCCACATCAGCGAGCCGGTTCGGGCCCAGGTGATGAGATCGTCGGCGGCCGTGACAATGAATCCCTTGTCGGCAAGGTCAGCGTTCATGCCGCTAAAAAGGGAATCATCCGCGCCGACCGGCTTGCCGGTCCGCGGGTCGAGAATTCCCTTCGGCGCGGGTGCGACGAGGCTCATGGTGCCGTCAATCCCATTCCAGCGCCCCCTTCCTCCACTCATATATGAACCCGACGGTGAGAACGCCAAGGAACACCATCATCGACCAGAATCCGTAGAGTCCAATCTTGCGGAAGACGATTGCCCAGGGGAACAGGAAGCTCACCTCGAGATCGAAAATGATGAAGAGAATCGCCACCAGGTAGAACCGCACGTCGAATTTCATGCGTGCGTCATCGAACGCGTTGAAGCCGCATTCGTAGGCCGACAGTTTCTCCGGGTCCGGCTGCTTGTAGGCGACGATGAAAGGAACAATCAGCAAGGCAAGGCCGATCGCGAGCGCGACGCCGACGAATACGACAAGGGGAAGGTAATCCAGCAACAATGCGCTCATCGGCGACGACCTCAAGCGTACAGTCCCGCTTTACCTGATATACGCCGGCCTGGACTGTTCGGCGGCCGAACGGCGCCGGTTATCCCGCACAAATTGGCCCTTACTTCTTTGAATAGCCTCAAAGGCGGTGCGGCCGAGGCTTAGCGCAGCATACCGGGGGTGGCAAGCCGACCCCGGGCGGCATCCACGAGCGAAAAAGTCACATTTGACAGCCCGTCCGCCGCGCCTCGATAGTCGCCCCCCGGGAATGGCAAATCGATCCTGAGGTCCGCGCATGACGATCCTGCGAATGCTGTTCGGCGTTTTTGCACTGGCCATGTCGGCTCTTGCTGCCGGGCCGAGCGCCGCTGATGACTATCCTTCGCGTCCAGTCAAATTCGTCGCGCCGTTCGGCGCCGGCGGCCCGACGGACGTATTCACCCGTATTGTCGCACAGGAACTGCAAAAGGCCCTGCATCAGCCGTTCGTGGTCGAAAACAAGCCCGGCGCCGGCACGACCATCGGTACTGAATATGTGGCCAAGGCAGCCCCCGATGGTTACACGCTGCTGATGGTCTCCGGCACACAGACCGTCAATGAGACGCTGTACACAAGCAAGCCCTATCACTTGATGCAGGATCTGGTTCCGATTTCGCCGCTGATCGACAGCGACCTTGTACTGGTGGTGAACCCGTCGGTGCCGGCAAAAAACCTCACCGAGCTTATCGCACTGGCAAAGGCCAAACCGGGCTCGCTGAATTTCGGCTCCTCGGGTCCGGGATCGAACTACCACATGGCGGCCGAGCTGCTGAGGAATCTGACCGGCATCGACATCGTGCACGTGCCTTACAAAGGTTCGACCGGGATGCGCACCGACATCCTCAGCGGTCAGATCCAGATGTTGTTCGACAGCGTGCCGACCATGGCTGCATTCGTTAAGGACGGCCGCGTGCGCGCGCTGGGAACCTCCGGCACCGCGCGTTCCGCCATTCTTCCGGATGTGCCGACGATTGCGGAAGCCGGCGTTCCCGGCTTCCAGGCCACGTTATGGGTCGGATTCATGGCCCCCAAAGGAACGCCACAGCCCGTTATCGATTTGCTCAACCGCGAGATCACCAAAATCCTCAAGCGCCCGGACATCAAGGCGTCCTGGGAGCAACAAGGCGCAACCCCGCTCACAATGACTCAGCCGGAATTTGCCACCTTCATGCAGGCACAGGTCGACAAATGGGCGAAGGTCATCAAGGACAATCACATCACGCTGATCAAATGACGCGTGACGTGCTGAACCCAAACCGCTTCTCACTCCCATCAGACGAGCAAATAATGAACGAAATGGCGAAGCTTGCGATCAAGGGCGAGGATCATTGGACGTCGAAGGACCGTGGCGTGAAGCTGTTCCTGTTCGAGAAATGCGCCAGCGACCCCGCCAAAACCGTCGGTACAATTCTGTTCGTGCACGGCTCGTCCATGGCTTCGCAGCCGACATTCGATCTGCACGTGCCGGGCCGCCCCGATTCCTCCGCCATGGATCACTTTGCCCGGCTCGGATTCGATTGCTGGTGCGTGGATATGGAAGGTTACGGCCGCTCGACCAAGGACCGCGACAACAACGCCCCGATCTCCCAAGGGGCCGATGACTGTTACGCCGCCGCCCTTTATATCCAGAAGCTGCGCGGAAAGCGTCCTTTCCTGGTCTACGGTATTTCCTCCGGCGCGTTGCGCGCCGCTATGTTTGCCGAGCATCATCCGGAAATGGTTGCGCGCCTCGCACTCGATGCCATGGTGTGGACAGGCGAAGGCTCGCCTACGCTGGAGCAACGCCGGAAGAAATTGCCGGAATTCCAGGCGAAGAACCGCCGTCCCATCGACAAGGCTTTCATCCACTCGATCTTCGATCGCGACCATCCCGGCACCGCCGAAGAAAAGGTGATTAACGCATTTGCAGACGCCGTCACTGCGCTCGACACCTCCGTGCCGACCGGAACTTATGTCGACATGTGCTCGAGATTGCCCGTGGTGAATCCGGAGAACATTACGGTGCCGACGCTGATCATGCGCGGCCAGTGGGACGGCATCGCCTCGATCGAAGACTTGCTGAAGTTTTATGCAAAGCTGCCAAATCCGGACAAACAGTTCACGGTCATGCCCGGCATCTCGCACGCAAGCTTCCAGCAGAAGAACTACATGCTGGTGTATCATATTCTCGGGAGCTTCTTCGCCCAGCCGGAGCCAGTGTATCGGGGCTAGTAATTGTCATGGCCGGGCTTGTCCCGGCCATCTCGCTGGGGGACGCTCGGCGGTGTCACGCCAAACGAGTCACCGGGACAAGTCCGTGGCGACGACCTTAAACTCCAAGCTTGCCGGCCAGCTCCGCCAAATCCTTCGCGGCGAAATCCACTTTCACTGTCGGCGCGCGCTCACCCGTGTTGGGTCCATATTCATCCGGCCGGGACGTGTGGGCCGTACGCAGGCCGCATCCCGCGGCGGCGGCGAGATCGTTGCTGTGCGCGGCCACCATCATGCATTGCGCGGGGTCGAGGGCGAATGCCTCGCAGGCAGCGAGATAGACGCGCGGCTTCGGCTTGTAGTCCCCCGCCACTTCCGCGCCGAGAATGGCGTCCCAGGGAAATTCATTCCGCCGCGCGAGGTCGACCATCAGTGAAATGTTTCCATTCGACACCGGCGCGATCAGAAATTTTTTTCGTAATCTTTTGAGCGCTGCCGGCACATCGCTCCACGCATCTAGCCGGTGCCAGGCCAATGTGAGCTCGCGCACAGTCTCTTCGGTGAGTCCGCGCAGGCCAAACCGCGGCATGAAACGTTCGAGGTTGCGCCGGTGCAGCACGTCGAGCCGGCAAAACGGAATGCGGCCGGAGCGGACCTCCTCCATGCCCGGCTGATATTCGCCCCGCCAGGCGTCGGCAAAAGCGAGCCAGTCGAGATCGTAACCAAGGGGCTTCAAGATCCTTTCGGCTTCCCGGGCAATCGATGTTCGCCAGTCGACCAAGGTCCCGAACACGTCAAAAAACATCGCCCGAACGGAGGTCATGAAAGTACCCTCGGCGTCAAATTCCGAGGCCATAGAGTCTCGGTTTGGCGACCCAAAATCACGGCCGAAGTCTTGGCCAAAATCCCAGCTAAGTCATTGAAAAAATGGCGGGAGCGACGGGACTCGAACCCGCGGCCTCTGCCGTGACAGGGCAGCGCTCTAACCAACTGAGCTACGCCCCCGCGGGCGTTGGGACGAGTTATAGGCGGCTCAACGCATAGTCAAGGTAAACACCTGAAATTACGAAAAAGCCTTATTTACCGCGAAGAATCGATGGTCAGACCGCCCCCGAATCGTCTATTCCGGGCGGCGTGTTTGGCGCTTCGCCAAGCTCAGGATTCACGAGGAGGGTCCACTGATGGCAATGGTTCCTGGAAAAGCCCCGACACCGCCGACTGTCACGCTGAAGCATCTCGCCGCTGCATTGGCAGAAACGCACGAGATGTCGAAGAAGCAGGCGGAAACCGTGCTCGGCGATCTCGTAGGTAACATCGTCAAGCATCTGAAGAAGGGCGAGCGAATCCGTATCGGCGGCCTCGGCATTCTTCAGGTCCGCAAGCGCGCCGCTCGCATTGGCCGCAATCCCGCAACCGGCGAACAAATTCAGATCAAGGCCAGCAAGAAAGTCGCGTTCCGCGCTTCGAAAGAGCTGAAGGAATCGATTTAACCACTACCTGCCTGACCCTCCGGGGATTAACGGCAGGCGCGGAGCAACAAGCTCCCGCCTGCCGTTCCGCTTTTTTGCAGAACCTGTTTTGCTGTTTGACGCGACGGCAGGTCGATCCTGGCTGAGCAGTAAGCTTCCTTTATTTATGTTTGGTAGAATGCGCTCAGAGCGTCTTTCGGTGGAAGCAAGTCAAACCGATGCACCGAGTAGCCGTACTCCTGAGACGATGGCCACGCCCATCGGCAGCGCTCGGATTTGGCGCGGCAGGGACGGCCTTGTGTTTACTTTTTTGGGGTCCGCTGATTTTCCAAGCCCAAGGTGTGCGGCCGCTTGTACTCTTTATTGGGACGCCTGGCGTCTCGGCGGCCGTTGCCGGTTGGGCCTTAGGCAAATGGTTGCTCGACTCTGCGCGCGATTGCAGGCCGCGAAGCGCAGCCCTTCGGGGGGCGGTCATCGGCTCGCTGGCTCTGCTGCTTTATGCACCTCTGTTTGCAACAGTCTATGTCTTGACCCAGCCGGCCACCGAACATTGGGACATCGCCAGCCTCACTTTCCTTCTGCTCGTCGGCAGCGCGTTCGTAATATGGTTCCGCGTGGCGCTCATCGGCGCGGCAATTGGTTGGGTGCTGTACCGCCTAACTTCGCACGACAGCGGAAGAGCGTCGGCCTAGGGGCATGAGCGTAGATTTCGGGAAGTCAGTTCTATCTGCTGGGGTTTGAACCCAAAGGTCCTGCGGGCACTGCCAGCGATGCCAAGGTCCCGGTTTCTCTGCCGCACTGAATCCCCGAAAAATACCTCGACGTTTCGTCATGCACGCCGTCTTTCCCCTTCAAGACAGAGAGTGTTGCGTCGACGGTTGAGACCACCGCCAGAAGCGGACATTGAGACTAGCGCCCCTTGGGTTTGTGCATCAGTATCTTTCCTTTAATCATTGGCGGGAGCAACAGTGACCGACTTCAAAGCATTTCGAGATCTTGAGCGAGAAAGCTGGTCCGATCTCCGACGAGCATCCGGCTACGTTGAATTGTTTGCTTCTGCATCAGATCAGGCGATTGGCAGCCTGTTGGATGCTGTCAAAGCGAAACCCAAGACGAAAGCACTCGACCTCTGTTGCGGCCAAGGCAATGTCTCTGAGGCCCTTGCCCGCCGGGGCTGCGATGTGACCGGCGTCGATTTTTCTCCGGCGATGCTATCGTTTGCAAATCGTCGCGTGCCAAACGCGGCGTTTATCGGAGCGGACGCGCAGGAATTGCCTTTCGCCAACGGTGAATTTGATATTGTTGTTTCTAATTTGGGTGTGTGCCACGTGCCCGATCAGCCACGTGCGCTATCTGAAGCACAGCGCGTCCTTCGCAGAGGAGGCCGATTTGCGATGACGGTGTGGTGTGGCCCCGACGTTTCTCCATGCTTTGAAATTGTTTACGGCGCCATCAAAGCCCATGGCAGCCGGGAAGTGTCGGCACCACCCGGACCGGACCTTCACCAATTTGCCAGAAGGGACGTGGCCGACAACCTCCTTCGGAAGGCCGGCTTCCATGAAGTCGATCTAACGATTGTTGACTGCGCGTGGGATCTTGAACGCCCAGAGGGCCTGTCTGAAATTTACGAGAAGGGTACTGTCAGGGCAGCAATGGTTCTTTCCAGACAGCCATCGCAAAACCTTATTGCAATACGAGCCGCCATGGCAGAGGCAGTGCGAACGCGCTTTGCTTATGGTGATCGTTGGCGCGTTCCGGTGCCGGCTGCGCTGGTATGGGCCACTGCTTGATCTCCGCTTTGGGTTGCCGGTTCAACCGGTCGACGCAACACAGGCGTTAAATCTCTCTGCTGGGGTTTCGAAGCCGCAGAGCGGGCACGGTCCGCAGCACCAGAAGCTGACATGTGCAGCGCACTCGTCGATGACTACTCAGGCTCAAAACCGGACACCCACGCAAATTGCTTCGCTTGGAATTCCGATCGCCATGGCTCGAGCGAGGGTCGCTTTGGAACGAAAGAGGCCGCATCCAGCTGCGGCCTCTTTGTCTCACGCGCTTTTCAGTGAACAGAGCCGAGCGTCAAAGCAAGGATGAAGAGCCCCGCTAAAATAAACCCGCTCCAGTCCAGTATACTTCCGCTTTCAGCCCGTCGGATCACGGCACGACTCCTCACGCAAACGACGGCCGACGGGCGCCGCGGTAGAGGTCCTTTATGCGCCGGGCACGACTGATGAGCTTCTGATAGCGGGGGTTCGTCGCGTGCTGACCGTCTAATGTCTTGAGTGCCTCCATTATGTCGTCGAACCGCACGACGGAAGCAGACGGAGGGCTGCGAAGCTCGGGCGCCGCCTCAACAGCGCACGCATCGGAAGCCCAGGAGGCGAGAATCGCGCGCTTCTCATTCAAGGTAAGATCCTCATCGCGCACCACGTCCATGGGATGCCCGTACGCCTTTGCTGGATGCAAAAGGGCATCCAGGTCGAACGAATCGCGAGATGAGCTCGCCGCTTTCATATTTTGATTTGGGTGTTGCACCATGTCCTTCCTCCAGATTCTTGAGGGAGGTGGCTCACACTGGACGCAAGCCACCCCAAACGGATTGAAATGATAGACGTCAGGCGAGCTTCGAGCCTTCGATGGTCCGGACCTTGTCGCCCTGGACGGCTTTTCCCGCCTTGATGTCGATGCGCCGAGGTTTCATCGCTTCCGGCAACTCAAGCTGAAGCTCGATCTGCAGCAGGCCATCCTCAAGGCTGGCGCCCTTTACCTCGACATGATCGGCAAGATTGAAGCGCCGTTCGAATGAGCGCCCCGCGATGCCGCGATAAAGGTACTCGCCCTTGTCTTGCTTCTGCTCGGCCGAGCCCGTGACAATCAGCGTGTTCTGGTTGACCGTTACGCTGATCTGCTCCGGCCGGAAACCGGCGACTGCCAAGGCGATGCGATAGGTGTTTTCGCTGGTCCGGGTGATATTGCAAGGCGGGTAATGATCCTCCGGTTCATACCGAAGGCTTTCGTCGACCAGGTCGAAAAGGCGGTCAAAGCCAATGCTGGTCCGCCAGAAGGGGTCTAGATTCATGGTCCTCATAGCCACATCCTCCGTTGAGCAACATGGAAATGAGCAGTGCGCCGGACATCCGCCGACGCCCGCACCGGGTCACATGGCACCCGGCGGCCAGCGATTTGGGAAAACATCAAGAATTTTCAAGAGGGGCCCTTCTCGTCATGGTGAAAATTTTTCAAATCATTGAATTTCAAGGATTTTTGTTAAGCCCACGAGGGCTTGCGCGGAAGCTGACCCGCATAACCAGCCCCGACCTTGCTGGTGATTTGATCAAAAAAAGCCTCGCCACTTGGCGGGGCTTTGAGTTGTAAACGAGCTATTTATTCGAGGGGCTCTGCCTTTGTGAAGGAGTCTGCGACTGCACCTTGTCCCCGTTGCCGGAGGCCGCGTCCGAACCGCTTCGGTTGGCCCCATTCGGCTCTTTTTGCATCGCACCGCCCTGCCCTGTGGTGGTCGAGGGCATCGAGCCGCTTTGTTTATTGCGGCAATTCTCGTCCTTGGCATCCGGTCGCTGCTGAGCAGAGGAATCATTATTCTGGCCGCTCGCCGGTTCGCTTTGCGACCGGTTCTCGGTCGGCTCGCTCATATGTCCTCTGCCATTCTGCCCTGAGCCTTGGCCGGTGGTGCCGTAACGCTCGGACGGCCCACGCGATCCGCTCTGCTCGCGGTGCGTCTCGTTTCCAGCTCCCTGATCACTCTGTCCGGTGCGACCGGAGATACCCAGAGCGTTCACAGTCCGCCTGTCGACCTTCCCGGTGACCTCGAAGCCTTCTTTACGCTGGAAGCTGATGACAGCTTCGCGCATTTCGGGCCCGAACTTTCCATCGACTCGCCCGTGATAAAAGCCGCGCTCAATCAGGACCTGTTGAAGCTCGCGAATCTCGGGCTCACCGAGCTCGACCGTCGTTGTCGTGGTCGTGCTGCGAACACGTCCGAAATGGCCGCTCGAGCCCACCGGAACGACGTCGACGATGCGGTGGCTACGGTCCACGATCACCATTTTATCTTCGACGACAAAGAAGCTGTCATCTCGATAGCGCGGGAAAGTTTCCACGAGGATCGGGAAAGTGGAAATTTCCGCCACGTGCACATGGGACGTTTGGCAGCATTGGTCGGGTGCGGTCACGTGATGCGGCGTGGTTGGCCGCTGGCCCTAATGCTCTGCGCGGATCAGGTCCCGGTCAAAAGCGCGCATTTGATTGATGCTGTGGCCCAAGTGGGTTGTCCCGATCACGGAATCGACTTGTCTGCATTACGTGCTATTTGCCCTTTTCAATCTTCACATCACGCCCGGTGCCCGGCGCAATCCGTTCAGGCGGCTGTTGGCGCCTTGCGGCGGTCTCGGTGCCAGCGGTCAGTTGGCTGAGTGAGGCCAGCTTCCCGGTCTGCGCTAGGCGATCCTGCGCGGTGCGCAGATCGTCAAACGACGCCGCCAGTTCGCGCGTGCGGGCTTCACGCTTTCGAACAGACGCGCATTTTCAATTGCGATTGCCGCTTGATCGGCAAAGGGTGAGCCCAACTCGACCTGCTAACTGAGGCCGCCTCCGCGAGCTTCAAGTGCGTGTTACTTTTGTGCTACGCCTTCGACCACGAAAATTCGGAGTTTGGCGTATTTATCGCCGACTTTCCGGGCCTCCAAATATTCTGGAGACGTATACGCGGCTTGCGCCTTCTCCATGTTCTCAAAAACCGACAGAACGATACGCGACTTTGGCGGCTCGCCCGAGATCGCTGCGGTCTTTCCCCCGGCAGCAAGCTGTTTTTGGCCGCTTGCTTTGAGTGCTTTCACGGCGAGCGGAACATACTCCCTCGCATAAGCGTCTTTATCCGTCACGTCGATCTCTGAGATAACGTAAGCAACCGGTTTAGCCTGAGCATGAAGTCCTTGAACTGCTGCCGCACCAAGGCCCGCACCCGCGAGCATTGCGATTGCAATCTTATGATTTGATTTCACAGATTCCCCCCCGCGTTCATATGATGGCAGCGCTTATAAAAACGAACCTGCCCCAATTTTCAATGTCCAATTTGGGTGGCGGTCTTAAACGGTCGACGCAAACCTTTCGAGGACGATAAGTACGGGGAACGCGGTCTGACGTGCGAGAATTGCCACTGGCAGGCACACGACAGCTATTGGAAATCCGCAATAATGGGTGCGGTATCGTTTATTACGTCGGCTTCGTCCTCATAATCCTTCGTCCCTGCGGGGACCCCGTTATAGTTGATTGACGGATTCGACCAAAAGGGGATTCGGGGACAAGAGGCGCAGGCTTTTCGAGTTGCCATTATCGTCCGCCACTCGTTTTTGTACACATAGCCATGCCCATTTCTGAAAGGCTTGTCGTCTTTATCCGCGGCACGCTCGTGCCTGAGCCCCAACAGGTGGCCAAATTCATGCGCCAGGGAAAAATTTCCCACGGCGCAGATATAATTTACGACCGCAAATGCACTACCCTTATCGGCGAGGACCGCATCTGAAAGGCCGCAATAATCCGAAACGGTGGTCAGAAGAAAAACGACATTCGCTTTTGCTGCGGCCCGCTCCGTCTTTACCCATCCGGATGCCTGCAACATCGCAAGGTCTGACGGGAAATCTTTCTCGGCATACGCAATTTCTTCGGATTTCACGAGGTTGAGGGACATCCTCACGTTGCTGTTTTTTGAGGCAAGATTTGTGCTTTCAACCGCGAGCGTTGCAAGCGCATCGGGGGTGGAACCGAATTGCTCCAGCGCTTTCCGGACCGCCGGCGTATAAAGAACCAATGCGCGGATTACCGTCACCGTTTGGTCTTGGAGAATCCCCTCCTTCTGCATTCGAATTGCGGGCGCATCATGTGCTTTGGGAATGGCCCCCGGCGGATGCTCCGGTGGATACACATTCGGGTTTGTTTTGACGATGGCAT
>DASSIT010000073.1:0-15864 GCA_035691545.1 Pseudolabrys sp.
TTGGAAGGCTGTTGCTCTACCATTGAGCTACACCCGCAAGTGCCAGAACTTTTGGCAGATTTCGTGGTCTCCGTCCTACTCCCTGCTCAGAAGGACGGAAACAGGACGTGCCGATCAATATTATGCATGGCAATTTCGCCCGCCCGGCCTGTTAAAGCACCTAGGACACTGGTGCAAGCGCGACCAGACCCCCGGCCCTGCAGCTGCATGTCATTTGGATTGCGTCGGAGGCAGATGTTGCGTGTTCGGTGCCGTATTCGATGGCATTATCGTCGGAGGTGACGGCGGCATTAACAGTCCTGGCGAGGGTGCACCCTTGAAGAAGGGTTGCCCTAGATAAATGGCAATCGACTTGAGATTACCGGCAATCGACTTGTTCGCATATTGAACGCCGCAAAGGAAAAGAGTGACAACGAACACCACGAATAACGAATAGCCGAGAGGCTTGTAGAAAAGTTCAATCTTACCGCGTCGGATCTGGCGACCAACTCGACATACGACTAGGTTCCCGGACCGGTTCGTCGGCTGGAGATCAACCCGAACCACGGCGCTGAGTGGAAGGCGCTCATAAGCAGATACATCGCCGACATTCCGCCCATCGGCGACGAGCGTTGCATCTCCATGCAGAGCATGTCCGGTTGGCTGCTGGAAAAGGCCGTCCACAACGCCATAAGCGCGAAAGTCGGTGCGGCGGCGAGGCCAAGCCAGCGGGCCACCCGGGGAGCGGCATTGCCGCCCCCGGTGCACGTGTCGGTGTCGTGGCGCACGACATGGGACATTGTGATGTCGGTCATGGCCGTTCCCTCACGCTGACGCCTTGCGGCACGAGCCGGCCGCATTCGCAGTCTTCGTCGGCGCTTCTTGCTCATAGCGGTCGTGATGACGCACCCATGCCATCTTGTGGCCCACCTCCGGCTCGTCGCGTCCTTTCGGCATCAGATCGAGCATCCGATACGTCCCCATCATCACTTCGACGCCGCGGCCGTAGGTCGAATAAGTGTGGAAGACATCGCCCGCGTCGTCCTTGTAGAAGGCGCTGACGCCGGGCCACTCCTCGCCTATGTGCGGCCAAGTGCCGTAATTGTAGTTGATCCGGCCTTTGGCCACTTCGTCCGGCGTAAAGCTGACGCCGAAGTCGTAATTGAAATCGGTGCCGTGCGAGGACACCCACTTGAACCCCCAACCCATGCGTCGGCGGAAGCGTTCGATCTGGGCGAGCGGCGCGCGCGAGATGGCCACGAAGGTCACATCGCGATGCGCCAAATGCACGGTCATGCCGTCGACGTGGTCAGCCATATAGGAGCAACCCTTGCAGCCCTCTTCCGCGCCCGGCTTGAGCATGAAGTGCTGCACCAGGAGCTGGCAGCGGCCGTTGAACAGCTCGGAAAGCGTTTGCCGGCCCTCCGGCCCGTCGAAGACATACTCTTTATCGACCGGCACCCAGGGCAACTGTCGGCGCAGCCGCGCGACGTCGTCGCTGCGCCGCGCCAGGTCCTTCTCGGCGGCGAGCAGATCCAGCCGCGCTTCCAGCCACATTTCGCGTGTTGCGGTGATATGTGTCGTCATTGGTCTCTCCTTTCATGGCCCGATGCTTGCCGGGCGTAAATCGCGAGATCGTTCTAATGCCGGCCGGCGAAGGGCCGGGAGTGACAAGTGTGTCGGGATTTGAGCGGGTCCCCGCCAAGGCCGCAGCAAACTACGCGTCGCGTTTGCGAAAAGCGGCCTCTCCGGCATTCGACACCGCTACCCACCTCGGATCAGGCGCCGCGTCGGGGATTTAGCTATCGCTCCAGTTCCACCACTTATACGGCGCTCCTGCGGGTAGCCCTTCGGCGAATCCTCCCAAATCTCCTGACGGCCAAGCGCCGTCATATCGAGATAGCTCCAGACGGTGCCCATCGATTTCATGGCGTGCCGTCCGGCTTTCCGGTCGTTCTCGGGTGATGTATTCGTGATCATCGCTTTTCTCCGCCCTTCGGCTGTCGATTGGCTGCTTGAGGCGTTCGTGTCTGTCGTGAGGATACCTAGTGTTGCGCTTCGGCATGGAAGGAGTGGCAAGTGTGTCGGGATTTGAATGGACTCGCTGATCACGGCGGCGGCGCGCGCGCTGGCAACGGGTGACCCGCTCAACGCATTGAACTTCATCGCCCTGCGCGACGATCCGCCAGCGCTGGCCCTGCGCGGTATCGCGATGGCGCAGCTCGGCGATCTTGCCCGCGCCAAATTGCTGCTGCGGCGCGCCGCCCGCGGCTTCGGCCCACGGGAGGCCGTCGCCCGCGCGCGCTGCGCCGTCGCTGAGGCCGAGATCGCACTAGTCTCGCGCGATTTGAACTGGCCGGCGAGAGTGCTCGATGCGGCGAGCGGCGCGCTAGAACGGCACGGCGATGGCGCCAACGCCGCGCATGCGCGCTATCTCAAGGCCCGCTTTCTCCTCTTGATCGGCCGCCTCGACGCGGCCGAGCGCCTGCTCGCGGGCTTCGATCCCGCGCCGCTGCCGCCTGCATCGCGCGCGGCCTACGAACTGGTCGTCGCCGGCATCGCCATGCGGCGCCTGCGGATCAAGGCGGCGCGCGCAGCGTTGATGGAAGCCGAAAGCGCCGCGCGACAGGCCCGCATCCCGCCGCTTCTGGCCGAGGTCGACAGCGCAGCGCGCGCCCTCGATGCGCCTGCGGCGCGGCTGATCGCGGACGGCAAACAACAACTTTTGCCGCTCGACGAAGTCGAAACACTGCTGGCGTCGAAGACACTCGTCATCGATGCCTGCCGTCATATCGTCCGGCACGTCGGCAAGGAGATTTCGCTCGAGACGCGCCCGGTGCTGTTCGCCCTCGCCCGTGCGCTGGCCGAAGCGTGGCCCGGCGACGTGCCGCGGGCCGCGCTACTCGCGCGCGCCTTCCGCGCAAAGCATGCCGATGAATCGCATCGCGCAAGGCTGCGCGTCGAGATCGGCCGCCTGCGCAAGGCGATTGCGCCGGTCGCCGGCATCGACGCGACCGAGGCCGGCTTTGCACTCGCGCCGCGCCGCGCCTCCGAGGTCGCAGTGCTCGCGCCGCCCACGGATGAAGCGCATGCGATTGTGCTCGCCCTGCTCGCCGACGGCGAAGCATGGTCGACTTCGGCGCTAGCGCTCGCGCTCGGCGCAAGTCAGCGCACCGTGCAGCGCGCGCTGGAGGAGCTTACGGCGGACGGCAAAGTGCAGGCGACCGGGCGCGCCCGAGCGCGCCGCTGGATGGCGCCGCCAGTGCCGGGTTTCCCGACAACTTTGTTACTCCCGGCTGCGCTGCCCGGAAGTTAGGGTGAGCTCATCAGACCAATGGCAACCAAACGGGTGAGCCTATGAGACGCGCAGCAGCAACGATCGTCCGTGAATACGGCCCCTTTCCAAATGTCACGAATGTGGCCGGGGTCAGCTATGACGGCACCAATGTCTGGGTCGCGACCGGCGACAAGCTGAATGCGATGGACCCGGCAACTGGAAAAATGGTACGCACGCTTGATGTCCCTGCGCATGCGGGAACCGCCTTCGATGGGCGGCACCTGTACCAGATTTCCGGCGAGCGCATTCAAAAGGTCGATCCGGATACCGGCCGCGTAGTCACGACCATCCCGACTCCCGAGGGCGGCGCTTCCGGCATGGCCTGGGCGGAAGGCAGTCTGTGGGTTGCTCAGTACCGCAGGCGCAAAATCCATCAAGTCGATCCGCAGACCGGCGCGATCCTCCGCTCCCTCGACTCAAACCGCTTCGTGACCGGCGTCACCTGGGTGGACGGCGAGCTCTGGCACGGCACTCATGAAGACGAGCAAAGCGAACTGCGTCGGATCGACCCGCAGAGCGGCGAGGTCCTCGAACAGCTCGACATGCCGCCCGGGACGGCCATATCGGGACTCGAGTCGAACGGCAGCGACACGTTCTTCTGCGGCGGCGCGAACAGCGGAAAACTCAGGGCCGTTCGCCGACCCGCATGAGCTCTCCGCAGCCAAAACATGGCGTCGCGGTTATCCCACGAGACGTCGATGAATCTGAATAAGTCTCGGAACCGAATAGATGCGCGCTGTGGGCCAAAAGGCGACATCACTCTTGGGTTTGAATGAGGTCGGCAGCTAGGACGGCTCTACACTCGTCTTCCGATTTAAGAAGCTGCCTTGGCGTATTTGGTTATCGGCGATCGAATACTTCAATGCTGAGGATGGTCGGGAGGTGTCGCGCGATCTCGTGCCAGCTCTCGCCTTCGTCAGCACTGGAAAAAACCGAACCGCTGTTGGTTCCGAAGTACATCCCCACGGGCTCCGACTCCAGTGTGGACCGAACGTGGTTTCGAGACGCAATTTCCGCTTTGCCCCTGAGGCCAATAATTGTCGTGCTTTCGGAGTTCTTTCGATTTTTGCCGCCGCACCATTTAGCCTTTGGCTCAAGCGCGCCCTGGGCGCGAGGTAATCTCCGTTGGCTGATTTGCGATCGTAGGATCGACGGCAGCCCCTCAACCACGAATCCTGGACACCTCGATTGGCGATGTAGGCTGGTCGAGCGATGCACGGTCGCAGCAATTTCTTTGTATACCAAAGTCCTTCTTTGTATACTAAATTAAATTGTTGGCGGCGGGGTAAAACGTCACCAGTTTTCAAAACAGCGAACCCCTTACGCCGATGTCCATGGCGCGCATGCGATCGGCGTGCAACTTCAGCGGGAGGAGCGAACGAAATGGCCAGATTCAAAAACACAGCATGTCTGTCGATAATGGCAGTGGCACTGGGGCTGCTGTCGAACCAGAACGCATTTGCCGACGATGCAGTCACGTTTGTCACCGACTTCGGCTTCAACGGCCGACACGCCTACTACTACGTCGCTCTCGACAAGGGCTACTACAAGGCCGCGGGGATGGACGTAAAAATCGTGCGCGGCCAGGGATCGACGGATGCCGTCAAGCAGGTCGCGTCCGGCACCGCGCAATTTGGCTTTGCCGATACGTCGGCAGTCATCTTTGCCAAGGCCAATGACGGAATTCCGATCAAGCTCGTCTCCGTGATCTACGCCAAGCCGCCGCATGCAATCTATGTGCTGAAAGAGTCCGGAATTTCAAAGCCGAAGGACCTCGAAGGGCGCAAGCTCGCCGATACTGCGTTCAGCGCCATGCCGAAGATGTTCGGCGCCTACGCCAAGGCCGCCGGCATCGACGCATCGAAAGTCACCTGGGTCGTCGCCGGCAGTGACGCCCTGCCCGGCATGCTCTCGCTCGGCCGAGTTGATGGCATCGGCCAATACACAGTGGGCGAACCGCTGCTCAAGAAGGCGGCGGCGCCGAAGGATATCGTAGCGCTCGCCTACGCCGATGTCGGCCTCGACTATTACGGCTCGGGCATCGTCACCATGGACAGCACCCTCCAGTCCAATCCCGACCTGGTGAAACGGTTTGTCGCCGCGACGCTTCACGGGCTCAAGGACGCTATGGCAAATCCGAAGGAAGCCGGCGAAATCATGCACAAGTATCATCGCGAGGTCGATGAAGGCGTCGCCCGCGACGAGACCGTAAAGGTTGGCCAGCTGGCGACCGTTCCCGGTGCGGCGCTCGGTTCGATTGATGCCGCCCGCCTCCAGCGCACGGTCGATGTCGTTGCCGGCGCCTACGCGCTCAAGAACACGGTCAAGGCGAACGACATCTTCGCGCCCGGAATGGTCCCGAAGTAACATCGCCTTCCAGGAATTCCTGACGGCGGCTGTCACGCTTCGCAGCCGCCGTTTTCTGTTCAACGGAGTCGATCAATTGATGACGAAGGGCCGATCGATCGGGAATTTGTCGGACAGGAGGCGCGGTTTGCCGCCTTCAATCACGATCAGGTCCTGGATATGCCAGTGCAGCCGTTGCGGCTCAATGGCCAAAATCATCCCGTCTTCCAGCACCGTCTCGCTTCCGTTGCGCAAGACCGGCTCCTGCTGGTGGAACCAGGCGCCCATGCTGTGTCCGACCAGAGACGCGGGATACTCGATGCCGCGTTTTTTGAATTCATCGACGACAAATTGAAAGACGTCGCCGGCCGTGCGACCCGTCGTGCAGCGCTCGATGGTGCGGCGATGGATATCCAGTGTCATCGCGTAACCCTTCTGCTGCTCGTTGTCGGGCCTTCCCAGGATCGCCAGCCGCGACTGATGGCCGGCGTAACCCTTGTAATAAGCAACGTAATCGTTGCGGACGAAATCGCCTGTCTGGAATTTTACATCGCTTTCACCGCCATACATCACCGGGTTCGTGCTCGCGTTGAGAATGCCGTGGACCCAGCCGAAGCCGTGCCGCAGGCAGGATTCGACGATGCGCGCATGCACCGCGCGCTCCGTCTCACCCGCCCGGATGGTAGGGAAAACCTCGGCCAGGACATCGTCGAGCATGTCGGCTGCGGTCTTCTGCAAAGCAATTTCGCCGGCCGTCTTGATCCACCGCACTTCGTCCATCATGCGTGAGCAGTTGATCATCTGGAGCTTCGGCAATGCACGCTGGATTTCCTGCCAATGCGCGGCGCTTAGCCCGTCTTGCTCGAAGCCAACGCGCGCGTTGCCAAGACCAAGATCCGCTATGACCTCGGCGACCCGTGTGTACAGCGATTCAACGTAAGCCTTGTATACGACAGCCTTGCGCACCCAGGAGTCGCGCAGGACAACTTTCTCGGCAAAAGCATCAAGCACTATGATCGGCTCGCCCCTGCGCGGCCAAACCAGCATGAAACCGCGAACCGTGCTGGCAAGATCGAGGTGACGCGCCAGCGTTCCGGGCAACGCGACTCCGGCGAGATAAGTGAAGTTCGCTCCGGTCCGCACCGCAATTGCGTCGAGCCCATTTGCGTCCATGTAGCTCTCGAGACGCGGTACATTGGCAATGATATTTCGCACTGACGGCCCCATCGAGCAGCTCCTGTCTGAAATCCGGCGTCCGACCGGTCAGCGCATGTATCGGACTTCAAGTGTTGTGACGCCCTCGTCCGTCCGATAAGGGCCGTGCTTCATGCCGGGCGGCCGGCAAGCGTACATGCCTTTTTTGAAAAACTGGTCCCCATCCCATTGGCTGCCCTCCAGGATGTAGACCTCTTCCCAGAAATCATGGACGAAGGTTTCGGTGCTGCGGCATCCGGGATCGACTTTCAGCATCCGGGTGACGAACATCTTGTCCGGGTCCTCAGTCAGAATTTTCTGGTAATGGCCAGGAGGCGCGCCGGCCACCGGCACCCAGGGGATCGTGTCGACTGGAAAAAACTCGAGCTCCGGCTTGGGCATTGCTTTCTCCTTGGCGGACGGAATGACGAGCGGGAACGAGGCTCAATTTCAGCTTTTGCGTTTCTGCAGCTGGAGCCGCATCGACAAGGCGCGGCGAACATGGCGGCGCGCCAGCATTTCCGCGCGCCTCGCCTCGCCATCGCGAATTGCGCGAATGATCTGCATGTGCTCGCGCCGGGCGAGCTCGATGCTGCCCGGCAAAACAAACGTTGAATGGCGCAGCAAGCCGAGCGTATCGACAATCGTCGTGAGCGACTGCAACAGGTATTGATTATGCGCGGCGCGGTAGATCACTTGATGCAATTTGGCATTTATGACGACAAGCCGCGATGGATCGCGCCTCTCCTTGGACTCGGTTGCGGCGATACCGAACATTGCTCGCACTTCCGCCGGCGTTGCGTTTCTGGCAGCCAGCGCGGCCGCCGTGCCTTCAAGTGTTTCGCGCACCGCATACAGGTCGACCAGCTGCTTTGCGGTCAATTCGGCGACCATCACGCCGTTCCATGGACCGATGGTCAGCAGGCCCTCCGAGATGATGCGGTGGAATGCTTCGCGGACCGGCGTACGGCTGATCTTCAGCCACCGCGCCACATCCAACTCGCGGATATGCGGCCCGGGCGCAATCCGCCCCGCGCGGATGGCATCGCGCAATGCGCGATAGGCGAAATCGCCCAGCGACTCCCGCGCACTCTGCACCGGCGGCTCGGTTTTGAACAAACCGACGGCCCGATGCACGTTCTGGATTTTGTCTTTGATGTCCGGCATTTTCTGGTTTTTCTAACTCTAATTTCTCGGCGCCCACGGAATGACAAGCCGTTCGATCAGCTCAACTGCATAGTAGAGTACGATACTCATGATCGTAAGCAGCAACAGCGCACCGAACGCAAGCGGCGTGCGCGACTGCGATGTCGAGATCAGAATTAAATATCCCAGGCCCTGATCCGATCCGACAAATTCCCCGATCACGCCGCCGATGACGGCAAAAGTGATCGCAATCTTGAACCCGACAAAAATATGCGGGATCGCGGTCGGAAATCTGATCTTGATGAAGGTCTGATACTGGGTCGCCGAAAGCGAGCGGATAAGGTCCAATAACGGCGGCGGCACCGCCGACAGGCCGGAAGCGGTAGCTACAACGATCGGGAAAAAACAGACAAGGAAAACCACCAGAACCTTCGGCAGGACGCCGAAGCCGATCCAAAGCACCAACAGCGGCGCGATTGCGACCTTCGGCATGGACTGCAGTGCGAGCAGGATCGGGTAAATCGTGTTTTGCAGGAACGGCGAATAGACCACCGCAACCGCAAGCGGGATGCTCACTGCAATCGAAAGCGCAAAGCCGACCAGCACTTCATACAGGGTCACCATGAAGTGAACCGTCAGCTCGCCCCGCCAGTCGACCATCGCCTCGCCGATGGCGCTCGGCGCCGGCAACAGCCAGCTCGGGATACCACTCCAGCGCGCCAACACTTCCCACAGCACAACCAGTGCCAGCAGCGTGACGGTCGGACCCACGATGGCAGCAATCGCCGATTTTCGGTGCTCCAGCTCCTCAATCTCTTCGCCCGATTTGGTGGGTTCGACAGTCATCGCGCCGTCGCTCCGTGGTGATAAATCACGGATCTGATCTCGTCCGAATAGGCCTTGAACTCCCGCGTGAATTCCATATCGAGCGTGCGCGGACGCGGGAGATCGATCTTCAGGATTTTTGCAATCCGACCCGGGCGCGGCGACATCGCGATCACGCGATCGGCGAGCAGAATCGCTTCACCGATATTGTGGGTCACGAAAATAACTGTCTTTTTGTAGGTATCCCAGATGCGCAGCAGTTCAAACCCGAGCTCCTCGCGCGTCATGGCATCGAGCGCGGCGAACGGCTCGTCCATCAGCAGGACCGATGGGTTGTGAATGAGCGCACGGCTGATCGCGACCCGCTGCTGCATTCCCCCCGAAAGTTCGCGCGGATAGCTCGACTCAAATCCCTTCAAGCCGACAAGATTCAGCAGATCCATGGCCCGCGCGCGGCTGGCGCTCGGATCCAGGCCGAGGATTTCAGCCGGCAACAGAACGTTTTCGATTGCCGTGCGCCATGGCAGCAGGACCGGCTCCTGGAAGACGATGCCGACATCGCGCGTCGGCTTCAGCAACACCGCATTGTCAAAGAACAGATTTCCGCGTGACGGGCGGACCAGCGCGCCGATGACCTTTAGCAAGGTCGACTTGCCGCACCCCGAGGGTCCCGCCAGCGTGATGAATTCATTCTGGTCGATTTCAAGATTGATGTCTTCGAGCGCAGAGACGCGGCCGCTGCGCGAGTTGTAGATCTTGAACAGATTTTCGATCTTGATTTTCGGCATTGCGGCTCCGCGCGCTTATTGTGCCGCAAGCCCGGCGACAACGCGAGCGCCTGGATCGGAGCCGACAGGCGAGTAATTTGTCACTGTCGCATTTTCTCCTGCGATTAAACGACAACCGTTTCAATGCAGCAGATGTCTTGAGGGCACGGAGCCAGTTGAATTCCAATTAATTTAGTATACAAATTATCAGGGGGCCAACAAGCGCAATCCTGCCTGCGCCGCCGGCCGATACAAGTCCGAGGCATCCTCGCCAGTCGTCCGAGTTATGAGCGAGCCTGCTGATCGAGTGGAGGAAAGATGCTCCCTGAAAAGATGAAAGCGTCCATTTTCGAGAAATACGGCGGGCCCGAGGTTCTCACTTACACCGACGTTCCCGTTCCGAAGCCGCGGCACGGCGAAGCATTGGTCAAGGTGCACGCGGTGGGCCTCAACGGCTATGACCTGATGGCGCGGGCCGGACGCTACAAGCCCAATAAAGGCAGATTTCCGCATATCCTCGGCGGCGATTTCGGCGGCGAACTGGTCGCGCTGGGGCCTGAGACACCCTGCGACTTCGCACTCGGCACGCGCGTGACCAGCTGGTGGATCCTGCCTTGCGGCCGGTGCGAGCAGTGCATGGCGGGCAATCACAACCGCTGCGCACGCGACTATCGATATCTTGGTGCGCATGAGCACGGCGCCTATGCCGAATATGTCAGACTGCCTGCCGATCACCTCATCGCCCTGCCTGAGAAGGTGAGCTATGAATCCGCTGCCGCTTTTCCAAATGCCTTTGGCACGGCCTGGCACATGCTGATCGATCGCGGGCGCTTGCAGGCGGGCGAAACCGTCCTGATCAACTCGGCCAGCTCGGGTGTAAGCATGGCCGCGATTCAGATCTGCAAGCTTGCGGGAGCCTACGTCTACACGACATCCAGCGCGGACTGGAAGTTGCAGAAGGCCAAGGAGCTCAAGGCCGACGAAACAATCAACTACAATGAAGTCGATTTCGTTGATGAGATAATGAAACGCACCAACAAACGCGGCGTTGACGTCGTTGTCGAGCATGTCGGCGGTGATTTCCTTGACAAGTCCATCCGTTGCCTCACGCGCGGCGGACGCCTCATTACCGTCGGCGGCACCAAGTCCTACGAGTGCACCATTGCGGTCAACTATATCTTCCACAAAGAGCTGCAGATTGTCGGATCAAACAGCGCAACCAAACATGACCTCGAAGTCATGATGCCGCTGCTGGCCGAGGGCAAACTCAAGACCGTCATCGATCGCGTGTTTCCGTTGAGCGAAGCAGCCGAGGCTCACCGCTATCTCGAATCCGCCAAGCAATTCGGCAAGGTCATCTTGCGCGTTCAGCCCTGACGGAGCGTTCCTTCGCCAAGGCCGATCATGCCGTCGTGCCCGAACATCGTGAATGTGGCCGCGGCAACAGCCAGCAGGCGGAGATTTCGCGTGGATTTCGGCTCATTCTAGGAGTTGGCAATGCGGGATATTTCGGCGCTCGTGGCGCCCCGCTCGATCGCGGTCATCGGCGCCTCATCGAATCCGACAAAATCCGGGGGCGTGCTGTTTGCCAACCTCGCCGGCGGCGGATTTAAAGGCCCGCTCTACCCCATCAACAAGAGTGCCACTGAAATAATGGGCCACCGTGCCTACCCTGCCCTCGGCGATGTGCCGGAAACGGTCGACCTTGTTTATATCGTCCTGCCGCAGGCGCATGTCGCCGGCGCGATCAGGCAATGCGTGGCTGCGAAGGCGCGTGCAGCCTGCATCATCACGGCGGGATTCTCGGAAGCGAGCGAAAAGGGCCGCAGCGATGAGGATACCCTGCGCGCGATAGCGCAGCCCTCGGGGCTTCTCCTGGCGGGCCCAAACACGATCGGCATGGTCAATGTCGACTGCGGCATGATGGGAAGCTTCGTGAATTTTCCACGCTGGGAAAAAGGCGGCGTGTCTTTCTTCACACAGACGGGAATATTCACGGGCGCCGTGATGCTTCACGTCATGAGCGCCGATACGCAACGGCTCCCGGTATCCAAAAGCATCGATGTGGGCAACAAGATCGGAGTCGATGAGGTCGACTTTCTTGAATACATCGAGAACGACAGTGCGACCAAAGCCGTTGGCCTTTATATCGAAAGCGTGCGCGATCCGCGCCATTTCCTGGAGACGGCGCGCCGGGTCCGCGCGAAGAAGCCGATCGTCCTGCTCAAGCCAGGACAGACCCCGGAAGGTGCGCGTGCCTCCACCTCCCATACCGGCTCGGTTGCCGCAGACGACAGGGCTCTCGATGAAGGTTTGCGCGCGTGCGGCATCGCCCGCGCCGAAGATGAATCCGATTTCCTCAATGCGTTGCGCGCGATCGTCATGCTGCCCAAACCGAAGGGAAAGCGCGTAGGAATCGCGACCACGAGCGGCGCGCTTGGCGTCATCTCAACCGATCTCGTTGCGCGCAGCGGCCTCGCGCTGGCCGCATTCGAACCGGCTACGGTCGCCGCCATGCGGACAATCTTGCCGGACTGGCTTGAGCCCGCCAATCCGTTTGATTTCTGGATCGGCATCGATGTGAAAGGCGCAAAGGAAGCGCACGAGACCGGCCTGACCGCGATATTTTCTGATCCGAATGTCGACCTCGTGCTGTGCACCCTGCTCGCGCCGGCCAATGCCGACTTCGAAGGCTTCGGTGAATTGATGAAGCGGCTGCGAAAGACCCACAACAAGCCGGTCGCCGTCACCATTTATGGAGGGGCCGCCCGCGCACGGTGGGTCGCCGGCCTGGAAGGCGCCGATGTTCCGGTGTTCAACACGACACGGGAGGCGGCGCGCGCCCTGTCGCTGCTGGTGCAGGCGACGCTCTAGGTACCGGCGCTCATCAGGCTAAGCGCTGTCCGCGCGTAGACCTTGGCGCAATCCACGACATCCTGCTCGTTTGCATAATCATCGATGCCGGCGGAAAGCATGGGCTGCGGGCCATAGCACACAGCCGGGACTCCTAGATCGCGCCAGCGCCGCGCGTCGCTCCCCGGCAGACGGACGACATAATTCGGCTTCTTCCCGCGCACCGCCTGCGCAGCGGCAGCAAGCTCGACCACGACCGGGTTTTGCAGCGCCGCCCAGTTCGCATCCCAGGCCTTTGTGACAGTGACGCTTATATCGGGATCGCCGGCACAGGCGCCCCGGACCCGCTCCTCGATGTCCTTTGCCGAAATCCCCGGCGGCAGCCGAATGTCAAGTTGCGAACGCGCGCGTGTCGCGATCTGGCTGCGCACCGTTCCGCCGGTCAAGTTTCCAGCATTGAGCGAGACCCGCAGGCCGAGATTGCCGTCGCCGCCCGTGATCCCCGACAGTTCTTTTGGCGGGGTGGCGTAAAGCTCGTTGATTGCGTCGAGGCGGGCGAGCACGGCTGCGAGCTTCATTACCGCCGTGCTGCCGGCAAGGGCGCGCGAGGAATGCCCGGCCGGGCCCCTTGCTTCGATGTCCACCCACATCAGGCCCTTTTCGGCGACGGCAAAATCCATGAACCCGGGGCCCTCACCGCTGATCATGAAATCGCCGGCAAGATCCGGCCGATTTTTCAAGAGAAATACGGCACCACGTTCCCCGAACATCACCTCGTCCGACACAGCGGTCATCGACAGGCGCCCACGCCACGCATCACGCCGGCGGTGCAGCGCCGCGGTCGCAACGCACATCGCCGCCAGCGCCCCTTTCATGTTGCCCATGCCCAACCCGTAAAGCCGGCCCCGGGCCTTGCTGAGCGTAAAGACGGGGACAGACCAGGCGGATTCATCGCCCGCTTCCATCGTATCCATGTGGGCGTTGAACACGACATGGCGGCCGGCCGCATTTCCAACGACCTGGCCAACCACATTCGGTGCTTCGTCATCGGCCTTGATGACTTCGGCCTTCAGTCCCTGGCCTGAAAGATAGGCACGCACAATCGCCGCCACCTCCGCGGTGCGGCCGGGCGGATTGACACTGGGAGCGGCAACCAGACGCCCGCACAGCTCGACGAGTTCCGCACGCGCAGCGTCGATGTCGGTGCACACGGCATTCGTCACGGTATCGAGTCCGCTCATCTACCCAATCCCCAATGCGATGCCGTCGCGCCGGCCATCGGCGCCGCCCCGCAGCAGACCGCGTTCCCAATCGATCCAGACCGCCTGAGCGGTACCCAGCGGATTCTCCGCACGCGTAACGTCGTGCCCCAATTTGCGCAGGCCATCGACCACATCCGCAGGCACCGCGCCCTCAACGTTGAACTGGTCGCCGCGCGCATAGATACGCGGCTGGTCGATCGACTCCTGAATGCCCATTCCGTAGTCGAGGATGTTCGTCATGATCTGGATTTGCCCAAAGGGCTGGAAATGCCCCCCGGTCACTCCGAACGGCATGATCGCCTTGCCATTGCGCGTCAGAAGCGCGGGGATAATCGTGTTCAGGGGCCGCTTGTGCGGCGCGATCGCATTCGGGTGGCCCGGACTGAGCACAAATCCGCCGGCGCGGTTGTGAAACATTATGCCAGAACCCGGACAGACAATGCCGCAGCCGAAATCGTCAAAAATCGAATTGATCAGCGCAATCGTGTTGCGGTCCTTGTCGACAACCGCAAGGAACGCCGTATCGCGGTGCTCGGGCAACGGCACCGGAGCGAGATGTTCGATGCGGCGCCGAGGGTCGATGCGGGAGCGCATTTTCGTCACCCGCTCGTCTGCGATCTGTGCATCGGCCGACGGCGCACCCATGCGCGGGTCGCCGACAAAGCAATCGCGATCGGCATAAACTTGTCGGGCAAGTTCGGCCATGACGTGACAGCGCTCGATGGAATCCCGTTGCCATCTCGCAGGATCGAATCCTTCCAGGACTTTCGCCATCAGCAGCGGCGCAACACCTTGCCCATTGGGCGGACATTCCCACAAACGATAGCCGCGATAACCGACGCTTACAGGCGTGACGTATTCCGGCGCGAAGCTCGCGAAATCATCGAGGGCATGGAGCCCGCCCAGCGCGCGTAGCGTTTCCACCATGTCGCGCGCAATCCAGCCCTCGTAGAAGGCCCCCGGACCTTCGGCGGCAATGCTGCGCAGGGCCTTGGCAAGCGCGGGCTGGCGATGGATCGTGCCGGGCAACGGCGCCACGCCGTCGAACAGAAATGCCTGCGCGGCAGCGGGATTGCGCGTGAGTTTCCCAACCTGTTTGGCCCAATCGCGCGCCACGCGTTCGGTGACGGGATAGCCTCTCTCAGCCGCCTCGATTGCCGGCGCGAGCAGGTCGCCAAAATCCATCGACCCGTGATCGGTCACGAGGCGGGCCCAGGATGCGACAGCGCCGGGAACGGAAACCGCGTGCGCGCTTTCCGTCTCGATCGCGGTGATCCCTTTGCTTTCATAGAAAGCAACGGTTGCCGCTTGCGGCGCCCAGCCGGAACCGTTGAGGGCAATCACTTCTCCCTCGCCGCGCCGCATCAGCAGGGCAAAGCAATCTCCGCCGATACCGGTCTGGGTCGGTTCGATCACTCCCAGGAGCGCCATTGCCGCCACGGCCGCATCAACGGCATTGCCGCCCTTGCGCAGCACCTCGATCGCAACCAGCGTGGCGGAAGGATGCGAAGTCGACGCCATTCCGCGTGTGCCGAATGCTTCGGAGCGGCCCGGTCGTTCGAAATCCCGCACGGTCAGAACACCGCGAGGCTCGCGTTGCGCAGATCGGTAATCAGCATCGAGGACGGCGCGTGCGTGATGCACAATGGCGGCTTCGCGTTCTTGACGGCGAGTTGCGGCGTGAGACCGCATGCCCAAAACACCGGCATCTCTCCCTCGGCCACGTCTCCATCGCCGACGTCCTGGTAGCGCTTCGAAAGGTCGACACCAATCGCTGCCGGATCGCCGATATGGACCGGCGCACCATGGACATTCGGAAAGCGGGAGGTGATTTGTATCGCGCGAATTGCATCGGCGGGCTTGAATGCGCGCATCGTCACCAGGAGCGGCCCGCGAAACGGCCCGGCCTCGATAGTGTCGACATTCGTCACATAGACACCCGCGACGCTGTTCTTTTCCAGAAATTTCAGGCGGAGACCCGCTTCCAGCATGGCTTCTTCGAAGGAAAACGAGCAACCGAGCGCGAATGTCACCAGATCGTCGCGCCAATAACGGGTGATATCCGTCACCTCTTCCACGAACTGGCCGTCGCGGAATATGTGATAGCGCGGCACGTCGGTGCGAATGTCGAGGTCTGCCGCAAGCGTCGGCAACC
>DASSIT010000074.1:0-21459 GCA_035691545.1 Pseudolabrys sp.
AAGGGCTTAGCGAGCCCTCGAAAAAGCACGCGGACCCAAGGGCCCGCGCGCCATGCTTATGGCGGGGAACGGTGCGCTCTGTCAAGAAAGCGCGCCCATGCGGGCCCAGTGCTGAGTTAAGCGGAAATCGTTAATTCCGGCGCCGGCAACGGCAACCGGCCCTTCCGGTTCCCTCAAGTTTCCGTTTTTGCAGGCGCAGTGTCGGACCAGCTGCTGCTTTCCCCATCGTTGCCCGATTGGACCAGGCGGTATCCGACACCCAGCTCGGTCACCAGGATTTCCGGGGTATCAGGGCGAGGCTCGATTTTCTGCCGCAACTTGCGGACGAATATCCGCAAATAATGCGTATCGTGCACGTGAATTGATCCCCACACCTCTTTGAGGAGATGTTGGTGGGTGACCACATTGCCCGCGTGTTGTGCGAGCACCTGCAGCAGCCGGTATTCCTTCGGCGTCAGCGTCAGCCGCTTGTCATTGAGCAGGACGGCGCGTGCGGCAAGATCAATCGTGAGCGGACCGGCTTTGACCGTCGGCTCGCCGGACACCGCGCGCATCTGGCGCCTGAGCGCCACGCGCACGCGCGCCAGCAACTCCGCCATTCCGAAAGGCTTGACGACATAGTCGTCGGCGCCGAGCTCGAGCAGCCGTACTTTCTCCGCTTCGCTCGATCGCACCGAAAGCACGATGATGGGCACGCTCGACCAGGAACGGATTCGCGCGACCACTTCGGAGCCATCAAGGTCCGGCAGGCCGAGATCGACGATCACCAGATCGATAGGCCGCAGCGTCGCGGTACGCACCGCTTCGGCGCCCGTTCCGGCTTCATGAACGATAAAACCATTGAGCTCAAATCCGGTGCGCAGGAACCGGCGGATTTGAATCTCGTCGTCGACGACGAGGACGATCGGGGAGGGTTCACTCATCGACGCCACTCTCCAGTTGAGGAACCGCAGCGAGCGCTACCGGCAGTTCGACCGCCACCGTTGTTCCGAGGCCCGGACCTTCGCTGGCGGCACTGACCTTTCCGTCATTGGCGCCGACAAAGGCGCTGGCGATCCACAGGCCGAGGCCGGAACCGCTTGTGGTGGCGGCATGGCGCTCGCCGCGCGCGAATCTGTCCCAGATCTTGGTTTTCTCGGCGGCAGTCAATCCGGTGCCCTGATCGCCGATGCTGATGATCAGCTTGCTGTCATGCGTGCGCGCTGTCACTGCGATCTGCGATTCCGGTGCCGAGTATTTTACGGAATTGTCGAATATCTGCACGAGCGCCTGTTGCACCAGAACCGGATCGACATGGATCAACGGCAGGTCCGGCGGTAGATCGATGACCATGCGCCGATGCGCAAGCCTGCGCCGGCAGCGCTCCAAAGCCGAATTGATGATGTCGGATGGATCCGCCCATTCGATGTGCGGCTTGATGCCGTCGCTGCTGATCCGCGTGGCATCGAGCAGGTTCTGGATGTCGTTGTTGAGGCGTTCGGCTTCGTCACGGACGTCGTGCACGAGCGCAGTGAGCTTTTTCTCGTGCCGCAATGCCGGGGCGGCGCTGAGCACCGTGGCGGCACCGAGAATCGATGCAAGCGGCGTACGCAATTCGTGGCTCACCGAGCCGATCAATGCCTCGCGCAGCTGGTCCGTCTGGGCGCGCATGCGCGCTTCGCTGATCGCATGCGCGACCCCGAGCCGCTCCAGTGTTGCGGTTGCGTCGGACAGCACGGCATCGACACGGACGCGCAGCTCGTCGGTATGCTCATTCGATTCATGCCCGAGATTGATCGCGATCACGCCGAATTCCAGATTCTTCGACGATACCGCGCGAACGAGCCAGATTTCGCCGCTCTCGGCCGTCACGGTGGCTCCGCCACCGGCAGTCCCGCGGCCGGCCGCGATTTCGACGACTTCGCCAAGGACCCGGTCGGGAATCGTTACGCCCGCCCGCCGGCCGCTGCTGTTCGATGCCTCTTGCCCGCTGGCGAAGAGAACGACCTTGCGCTGCATGATGCTGGCGAGATGATCCTCGATTGCGGCATGGATATCCGACACGTCAAATGCGACGGCCAGCCGTCGGGAAAACGCGTAGAGGTCGCGCAGGTCAATCTCGCGCTGGCGCGCCATCTCGAGCTGCCCCTTGAGGCGGCCGGCGAGCTGGCTCACCACCACCGCCACGAAAATGAACAGTGCGAGATTGATGACCTCCTGGGGGTTGGTGATGCGGAAGCTGAAAAGGGGCGGATAAAAGAAGAAGGCGGAGGCAAGTACCCCGCATATCGCCGCGGTGACAGCCGGCACGATTCCCCAACGCGTTGCCGCGATGACGACCGGTATCAGGTAAACAACGGAACCGTGCTCGAGGCCGTATTGCCAGACGAGGACAAACAACACGGCGGTCAGAATGCCGACCAGGCCGATCGTCATGGCGATGCCGTGCAATTCCTTCCGGATGTACGCGTTATTACGGACGTTCTGCATTGGCGCACCGCCGGCCGCTCCTCCTGTTCAGGGGCAATATACGCCGCGCGACCCTTGTCTGTCTTGGCGCGCTTGGTTACATAGCGGCCGTCCATTCCGGGCCTTTTTGGGGGCCCGTTTCGGGCTCCGGAGAGGTGGCTGAGTGGTTGAAAGCACCGCACTCGAAATGCGGCATACTCGCAAGGGTATCGGGGGTTCGAATCCCTCCCTCTCCGCCATGACGCGCGCTTGAGTCGGGTGATTTTGCGGGACTTCCGCAAGAACAAACCGAGCGCCTCCACATTTCAATCCTCAATCAAAAGGCGCTGGTCTCATGGCCAGCAAATAAGATGTTATGTTTGAAGAAAATCATTGACGGCGTTGCATCGTCCGCTCGGCGTCGCAGCACCATTTTCGCTTGCGCTGATGTACACTTGGCCAGCATTGAAAGCCACGGAGGCGACTCATGACTACCCGACACGCCGCCTGCAGTTGCGGGCAGCTTCACCTTACGATCGACGGTGAGCCATCGCGCATCTCCATGTGTCACTGCCTGGCATGCCAGCGCCGCACCGGTGCGGTGATCAGCAACCAGGCGCGCTTTCGCCGAGAGCAGGTTACCTTCGCCGGTAAGGCTACGGCGTGGACGCGGACAGCGGAAAGCGGCCATGCCCTGACCTTCCATTTCTGTCCGATATGCGGCTCTACCGTCTATTGGGAGAACGACGGTTTTCCAGGAGTCGTCACCGTTGCCATCGGCAACTTCGCCGACCCGTCCTTTCCCGCGCCGACCATCGCGGTGTGGGAGGAATCACGCCACCCCTGGGTATCTTTGCCGTCCGATACACCGCCCCAGCGCGCGACGAAGCAAGGGTGATAAAAGCAACCGGCATTCATTTGCCCAGAGTTGACCTATATATTGCGTCAATATCGCTGTCTGAATGCAACAAAAGAAAAATGTAACGTGACAAAAACCTGACTTGAGTGATGCGCCACACAGTGCGACGCGTCATTTCGATGATAGTCTTTTAGATGTGACCAATTGTGCTGCTAGCAAATGGAGATCTGTCGTGAATCGAAATCAGGTCGGCGCTTCTGCGGCATTGGCAATTTTATTGCTCGCGGCAGGTTGCACGGGAGCAATTGCAGCCGAAAAGACAAAGGTCAGCCACAGTGACCTGACGGTCATGAAAAAGTCAGACAAAGCCTCGCCGAATTTATACGAGGCGACATCTAAAGGGAAACACATCCCCAAGGCCAACATTGAGATGACGAAAACGGCTCCTCCGGAGCCAAGACTCAATCAGAGTGCCGGCTCGAACGGAAAGCGCTAGAGGACCTGCCTCCAAATTTGAGCGATATGGCGTGTCCGCTTTGCGTGGCGAGCTCAACCGGTCACTGCAACACCTCATAGAATTGACGCATGTCATTTTCGCGTGGAAGCGGTGGTGCTCATATGGATGGCACACACAGGGAGACTCAATGCGCCAGCTCGCAATATTCGGACTTCTCGTCGGAGCGGCGTTAGCGCTTTCAGATACGGCACTCGCTCAGTCTGGCGGAAGGGCAGCGGGCCATCGGCTGGCGACAGAGCTTTGCGGCGATTGTCATCAAGCTTATCCGCCATTCCCCTTACTGTATCAACATCCTCCAAACTTTGAGGACATCGCCAAACTGCCGTCAACCACGCGTCTTTCCCTGAAAGTTTTTCTCCGATCAAACCATAAGCAAATGCCGAACTTTATAGTCTCAAAATCAAATACGGATGACATAATCGACTATATCTTGAGCTTGAAGCGACAGTGAGCTGAAATCATCGCCCTTCGGCGCTGATCTTCGCCGCGATCGTATCGGCCTCTGCTCAATAAGCCTGCAATGCCAAGACGCCGCCCGGGCCGATCATCAGTCCCCAGGTTTCGTCGGCGCCAAGCTCGACTTCGTCGCTCTGAATCGGCTTGCCCGGCAGCCTGATCGAATACTTGTACTTGCCGGGCGGGACATCGAGCGTTGGGCCGTCCGGATTTTTGACACCGACACCGGCCGCAACATTGACCGGCCTGCTATTGAACGTAATCGTTGCGGCTGCAGCGTTGATGTTGCCGAAAAAGACCTTCGCCTGACCCGGCTTCGGCATGACGCCGGCTTTGGCCGCCGCGCCGGGATCTTTCACCGTCAGGCTCACGCTGGTCTCGCCGTCCTTGCGGCCGAGCTTGAGGACTGCCGGACCCTCGGGCGACGTGAATGCGATAGCAGCGCTGTCGGCCGCAACCTTCGCTCCCTTGGATTCCTCTTTCCAGTTGAGCTTAAGGAGCTCGCGCCGATAAAAGCCGAGCACGTCCGTGAGTTCGAGCGGCACGGTCGCATTCAGCTCGCGCCGGAATGGAGTTTTTGTGCCCTCGCTCATGGTGTGGCGCTTGGGTACCGGCAAGCCGCCGCTTTCCTCCGCCTCCAGGTCCTCTGCGCTGGCCTGTACCGGCGCCTTCGCGGCTTTGGCGGTCCCAACTTTCAGCGCGGAGCCTTCGGCGGACACATTCGTCTTGTTGCCCATCCGCATGATCGTGAACGATACGGACTTGCCGGCTTTCGCGAAGTTGAGCACGACCATGTTGGCGTTGTTGATCACCGACGAGCGCGAATCCCATCCCTGTTCCTTCATGGCCGAGCGGTAGAAATCAGACACGCTTTGGAAGCTGGAAGCGCTGCTGAACTCGAGCGTGCCATCGGCTCCATCGAATTCAACATCGTCCGCCGTATCCGGAACGGGAACTGGCGCCTTGTTTTCTGCGAGCAGGCGCAGCGCCGGCCCCGCGGCTTTCGGACCCTGCACAGCCGTTGGCGGTTTGCTGCCAGCCGCTGCATCTGCAGCGGCCTCGCGCATCATCTTCTGCGCCTCATTCAGGAGCGCACCGATCGAGTCACCTTGGGCGGCTGGCTGCGCCGGCTCGACTTTAACGGCCGGTTTTTGAATGTGTAGCACCAGGCTTGCGATCGTCAGGTCATATTTGTGGCCGAGCTTGAGCACGGCCGGCCCTTCCGGCGCGGTGAAATTGAGCACAACCTGTTCAGGATTGACGACCGAGCCCTGTGCCTCTTCCTTCCAATTGCGAGCCGCCAGCTCGCGGCGATAGAACGCCAGCACGGTGCTCACTTCGGCCGGCACATGGGCGTACGCCGTATGCTCCGTTTCGCCGCCCTGGCCGCCGGAGGTCTTGCTCGATTTCGGCACCGGCAGACCAAAGACTTCCCGCGCGGCTTCGAGAATCTGCGGTTCCGCGAATGGCGGGACCTTGATCTCCACCGCGGTCTTGTTGTCGTCGCGCCGTTGCAGCGACAGCAAAATCGGCCGTTGCGTGCCGCGGACGAAATACGCAAGTGCGCCGTTTGCAATCTTCTCGTCCAGTTTTGCCGCCGGCCACTGCCTGGCAGCGTCTGCGGCAGACAAAGGTGTCCAGCCCAATGCCGTGAGTTCTTTTCGGTAAAAATCCGCTGTGGCGTCGAGCGAACCGGCGGTGATGCAGTTGAGGTACGGCCGGTTCTCGTCGAACACGACGTCGGTGGCGTCACCAGGTATTGCCAGGGCGAATCTCAACCTGACCGGCGAGTAGTAGACCGTGGTAACCTGGCTGGTCTCGTCGGTCTTTCCCACCTGAATCGTAAATGATACCGACAATCCCTGCGGCCCCTTTTTGAGGAACAAGGTGCCCTGCGACTCCAGCGGAGCCACGTATGGCTTCCAGCCGTCCGCTGCCAGCTTCTGTTTGGTCGCCGCAACGGTGTTCGCGAGCGGAGTTGCGACCGAATAGACCAGGCTCTCCGCCGACGAACGGGCGCTGTCTTCTTTCGCGCCATCGACGCGGGGCAAACGGCCAACGTCCACCAACGCCGCGCCGATATTGTCGCTGTTGAAATACTCCTTCTGGAGGGTCTCCAGATACCCTGAAGGCAATTCTTCAAACTTGACCTTGGTCGAGCCAGCCCCCGCACTTTCCAGAACGAGTGCCGCGAACCGCCGATCTCCTTGCAGGTAGTAGGCATAGGCGCCGCTTCTGGTCGGCTCGCCGGACGCGCCACCCGCCGGCTGAACGCCGTTGAGCTTTTGCGACCACAAAGCCCAACCGAGCGGGGCCAGTTCCTTGCGGTAGAAATCCAGCGTCTTGTCGATCGGCTCGGCGGAAACAAGCGTCAGCAGCGGCTTGTTCGGATCGAACTCGATATTGGTCGCGTCTTTCGGAAACGGCACATCGTTTTTGAGCGGCACCACGGTGTATTGCACGCTGGTGGCGTTGCCCTGCGCGGGCGCAACTGTGATGAACACACCGAGGGCCAGCGGCCCCTTTTTCAGCGACAGGGTGCGCTGATTTTCATCCGTCGCCGCGGAAGTGTGTGGAGCGACGTATTTCTGCCAGCCTTCGGCAGCCAGAGCCTTGTCGACCGTATCGGCCGCCTGCGCGACCGGATTCTGCGTCGTGAAGATCGTGCTTGCCGCACTGGCAAAAATTTCCTTGGCGCCGGCGACCCTCGGCAGCCGGCTGGTATCGAGCGTGCCGTCGGCCTGTTGCGGAGATTTCGAGCAACCGGCCGCGAGCAGTAAAACAAAAAGAAATACAAAAACCCGAAATATGTGGGCCTGGCCGAACCGCGTGGTTGCAAGTCCTCGGGCGCCTCGCATGATCGATCTCGCTTTCATTTTTGTTTCCGTCCACACGGACACACATGCCACAAGGAAGGCCCGCAGCAATTCAATTGCAGTTCTGACAGGGACCCCCCACTCAATGCTATCGCATTGGTCGCATCAGGTCGCCGATGGGCTCATTGAAAAATTGTGTTGCCAAAAAACAGGCGGGGAAACCGCCAGCGGCCGTGCAAGGCCACTTCGAAACGCGCGGAAGCGAGCCGTTTTAATCATGTTTTGGAATATGCGCCGTCTCGATGAGATTGGACCACTTTACGATGTCGCCCTTGAGCCGCGCCGCCAGTTCTTCGGTCGTGCTGCCGCGCATCTCCATGCCGAGCTTGCGGCCGGTCTCCTGCGCCTCGGGCGATTGAAGCGCCTCGTTCACCGCCTTGTTGAGTTTTGCGATGATCGGGGCCGGCACACCGGTCGGGGCTGCGACACCATTCCAGCTTGTCACGTCGAAGTTCGGCAGGCCGCTTTCAATTACGGTCGGCACCCCGGTCAGGAATGAAACCCTGTTGCGGCCGGTGGTGGCGATGACATCGATCTTGCCGGCATCCAGCAGCGACCGCAGCGGTGCGTAGGAGTCCATATCGAGGTCAACATCGCCGCGAAGCAGGGCGCTCGCCGCGTCAGGAGAGCTGCGGAAAGTCACAGCCGTCACGTCAACGCCCGCAGCAACTTTCAGGAGTTCGACGGCAAGATATTGGGTCGTGCCCGGGCTCAGGGTCGCGATGTTCAGCTTGCCTGGATTAGCTTTGGCATAGGCGATGACATCCTGCATCGACTTGAATTTCGAATCCTTTTTCGTCGCAACGAGAAAGTCGAAGGTCGCAACCGCCGATATCGGCGCGAAGTCCTTGACCACGTCGTAGGGCAGGGATCTAAACAGGGCGGTGCTGATTGCATAGCTATTGCCCAGCAGAACCAGCGTGTAACCGTCGGGAGCCGCCATCGCTGCTGCCTTCGCGGCGATAACGCCCGCAGCGCCAGGACGATTTTCCACCACGAAATTCTTGCCGAGCTTGTTGCTGAGCTTTTCAGCGAGGATCCGCATGCTCACGTCACCGATGGTGCCGGCGCCATAGGCAATGATGAGCTGTACAGGGCGGTTTGGATAATCAGACTGCGCGCGTGCGGACGACAGAACGCCGACGCTGCCCGCCGCAACGGCGATGACAAGCCAAATCGTTCGAAGCCTGAAGGCTTTTCGTAACGAGAGTTTTGCGTTTTTCAAGCCAATCTCCCCGGATGAATCAGCCGCCGTTACTCTTTCACCGCGCCGGTCATCGCCGAAACATAGTGTTCCACGAAGAAGGCGTAGAGGATGACCAGCGGCAGCGAACCGATCATCGCGCCAGCCATCAGCGACCCCCAGCGGTAAATGTCGCCATCAACCAGCGCGGTTACGATGGCGACCGGCACGGTCTTGTACTGCGTCGAGGAAATAAAGGTCAGCGCGTAGATGAATTCGTTCCAGCACAGCGTGAAACAGAAGATGAAGGCTGAGATCAGCCCGGGCACGGCAAGCGGCAAGACGATGCGGACGAGGATCTGCCAGCGGCAGGCGCCATCGATCAGTGCGCATTCCTCAAGCTCGAACGGAATGGTCTTGAAATAACCCATGAGCAGCCAGGTCGAAAACGGGATCAGGATCGTGGGATAGGTGAGAATGAGTGCGAAGGGCGTATCGAAAAGACCGTATTGGAAGACAACCGTCGACAGCGGAATGAACAGAATTGATGGCGGCACGAGATAGGCGAGGAAAATGGCGCCGCCCACCCATTGCGCGCCCTTGTAGCGCAGCCGCACGATCGCATAGGCGGCCAGCACGCTCGCGATGATCGACAGGGCCGTGGCGCATACCGCGACCAGCATCGTGTTCCAGAGCCAGATCGGATAGTCCGTTTCGAAGAGTAGCTTATAGATGTGCTTGAACGTCGGATTCCACGTCCAGAACGGGCTATAGGTGTCGAGATCGAGCAGCTGGTTGTCCGGCTTGATCGACGTCAGCGCCATCCAATAGAACGGGAACAGCAATATAAAAAGAATGACCGACAGGGGCAGATAGAGCGTCACCAGCCGCCGCGGCAGCGAATGGAGATAGCTCATGCCTTCGCTTTCGTCGGAGAGCCCCGACGTACCGGTCAGCACGGCTCTCGGATCGGCAGCCTTGCCGGCAAGCGCATCAGTCATTGCTCTCTCCCTGCTGCCACTTGCGGCGCTGCAGGCCGAACCATGAAACCAGGATGGCGCCGAGCAGGAACGGGATCATCGCGGTCGAAATCGCGGCGCCTTCACCCAGATATCCGCTCATGATCGCGCGCTGGTACGAGAACGTCGCCATCAAATGCGTCGCATTGACGGGGCCTCCGCGCGTCATGACCCAGATCAGCTGGAAATCAGTGAAGGTGAAAAGCACGGAGAATGTCATTACGACGGCAATGATCGGCGTGAGCAGCGGGTAGGTGATGTAACGAAAGCGCTGCCAGTTGGTGGCGCCGTCGATGGTCGCGGCTTCATAGAGCGATGGCGAGACCGTCTGCAGGCCGGCCAGCAGCGTTATCGCGACGAACGGAACGCCACGCCAGATATTGGCGAAGATCACCGACCACCGCGCGTTCCACACATCGCCAAGAAAATCGATGTTGGCCGTGATCAAGCCCATTTTCTTCAGCGACCAGGAGATGATGGAGAACTGCGGGTCGAACAGCCACCAGAATGCGATCGCCGAAAGCACGGTCGGCACGATGAACGGAATGAGGACGACCGCACGAATGATTGCCTTGAACGGCAATCTTTCGTTCAGCAGCAATGCGAGATAGAGGCCGACCGCAAACTTGATGGTGCTGGCAACCGTCGTGTAGAGAATCGTGTTGAAGACAGACAGCCAGAAGGTCGTATCTTCCCAGAGAAACTCGTAGTTCTCGATGCCGACAAAGACGCCGCTGCGGCCGAGGCGCGCGTCGGTGAACGAGAGCCAGACGCCAAGTCCGAGCGGATACGCCAGAAAGAGGATAAGGAACGCCGCCGCCGGCAGCATGAACCAGAAGCTGAGCCAGTTGCGGTCGGTCTTGAGGCGGCCCCACGCGGTCGGTATATGCGGCGTTGGCTTGAGACCGTTGAGCGTGACATCTGTCATTGCAAAACCACGAAACCCCAGAGCGGTCATGGCCGGGACCAGCCCGGCCATGATCTTGGAGCGGTTGTCTTACCGATAGATTCGCTTCAATTGCCGTTCGGCGATTGCGATCGAACCCATCACGACCTCGCGGCCCGTGCAGTAGTTCGCGAACATGTCGAGCACGACAAAGTCGGCGATGGCGGTTGCCGCCTTTTCGCCGACCGAGCCGAGCCCGCCGGCGGTCAAAGTGCGCTTCGCCGCTTCGCCGAACACCTTGTTCTTCGGATCGGCGGTCCAGATCGGGTTCTTGTCGTAGGCGTTGAGGCAGTGCGTAAGGTAGCCCTGCGCCGACTCGATCCACGGGTTGAAGTTGTCCGCTTCCAGCATGAAGGCCAACAGCGCCTTACAGGCCTGCGGATACTTGGTGTAGGTCATCGCCATTGCGGGATACATCAGGTGCAGTTCGGTCGGCTTGCCGATCGGGCCGACGGGCCAATAAGCGTGGTCCATGTCCTCTGCGATCTGTTTCTTGGTCGGGTCTTTCTTGGCCGCGACGTAGATCGAGATCCCGTTGTCGGTCCAGTTGATCTCACCGGCGAGGAAGGCCTTGTTGTTCGAGGCATCGTTCCACGCGGCGGTGCCCGGGATCATGGCGCCGTACAGCGTCTTGGCGTATTCGAGCGCCTTCGCCGTCTCCGGTGAATTGATGATGACCTTGTCACTCTTGTCGACCGTGTTGCCTCCCTGGGACCACAGGCACCAATGGACCCAGCCATTGCCGTCACCGGAGGCGTGGCCTAGCGCGAAGCCCCCCGGAGTGTTCTGCGCCTTCATCGCCTTGGCATATTCAAGGAAGGCATCGCTCTTGTCGGGGAACTTTGAGAAGCCGGCCTTTTTCGAAGCTTCGATGCGGTAGTTGATCATGTTGCCCGAATAGCAGATCGGGATGCAGATCCACTTGTTGCCGCTCTTGCCGTAGGTGACCGCGCTCGGCACCCAGCCGCCGTATTTCTTGCCGAGGTAGTCGGCGACGTCGGTCATGTCGACGCATTTTTGCGGGAACAGATGTGGAAGCGAATAGAGGCCCCAGAACAGGTCGGGGCCGGTTCCTGTATTGGCGGCAACCGAAGCCTTGGGTTGCACGTCTTCATACGACTCGCGTGAAATATCGACATGCACGCCAGTGGCCTTGGTGAAGGCCTCGATCAATTTGACGAATGCGTCGTCTTCCGATTGCACGAAATATTTCCAGCGCAGCATCGAGAGCTTGGCGCCTTTTTCCGGCTTCCACGGCGCGTTTTGCGCCCAGGCCTTCGCCCATTCGAGCAACGCGGGGCCGGTCAGCACACCGGCCGCCGCAGCCGCGGTGCCGCCTTTGACCAAAGTGCGGCGCGTAAAATTGTTCATGCTTGTTCCTCCGTTATGGTTCTAGCTGCTGAGACGCTTACCCGTCGTCTCGTCGAAAAGGTGGATTAGCCTCGGGTCTGGCTTGAGCCGGATCTTGTCGCCCGGTTTGAATTGATGGCGTTCACGGAACACCGCGGTAATATCGTCGTCGCCGAGTCGGGCGATGACCTGAAGCTCCGAGCCCGTTGGTTCAACGACCTGGACCACGGCCTCGGCACCATCGTCCGACAACGAAAAATGCTCGGGCCGCACGCCGTAGATGGCGGGACGGCCGTCGCTGCCGGTTGGAGCACCGTCGAGGAAGAAGGCCACACCCGCCGGTGCTTCGAATTTTGCGGCTCCGTTCAGGCTGATGCGGCCCTTGAGCATGTTCATTGCCGGCGAGCCGATAAACCCGGCCATGAACAGATTGTCGGGGCTGTCGTACAGCTCCAGCGGCGCCCCGATTTGCTCAACACGACCGTCGTGCATCACCACGATCTTGTCGGCCATCGTCATTGCCTCGATCTGGTCGTGCGTCACGTAGATCGTCGTGGTCTTCAGCCGCTGATGCAACTCCTTGATCTCGGTGCGCATCTGCACGCGCAGTTTGGCATCGAGATTGGACAATGGTTCATCGAACAGGAACACCTGCGGATCACGGACGATGGCGCGACCCATGGCAACGCGCTGCCGTTGTCCGCCGGACAATTGCCGCGGATAACGCGCCAGCAGCTGCGACAGCCCGAGGATCGCCGCGGCGCGATTCACGCGCTCATCGATCTCGTTCCTGGCGGCACCGCGCAGCTTCATGGAGAAGGCCATGTTGTCGGCGACCGTCATGTGCGGGTAGAGCGCGTAGTTCTGAAACACCATCGCAACGTCGCGTTCTTTCGGCGGCAGCTGGTTGACGACGCGCTCGCCGATGCGGATTTCTCCAGCCGTGATGTTTTCCAGGCCGGCGATCATTCTCAGCAAAGTTGATTTGCCGCAGCCCGAAGGGCCGACCAGCACGACAAATTCGCCGTCGCGTATCGAGATGTCCACGCCATGGATGACGCTTGTCGCGCCGAAGGCCTTCCGCACGTCGCGGATCGCGACCGAAGCCATTCACTCCTCCCGGGCCGCCCCGGCGGCCCCACGCATATTCTTCTTTGTTTTCAGCATCATTTGCCGGATGTTCCATGCTTGGACACCCGCAGAAGGCAAATCATCGGGCTTTCGCCCTTCGAAAAGCAAGCGCGAAGTAAGGATAGGCGGGTGGGCGGCTACATCGCCATGCCGCCGTCGACCAGGTGCGGTTGTCCCGTGATGTAGCTCGACTCATCGGAGGCAAGAAAGACGGCCAGGGCGGCAACCTCCTCACCGGTGCCAAGGCGGCCCATCGGTTGCCGGGCGACGAAATTCTTGCGAACTTCGTCGAGCGATTTTCCGGTTTGCCTGGCAACGGCCTCGACCCGCTCCTCGAACGACGGTGAGACAATAGTCCCCGGGCAAATGGCGTTGCAGCGGATTCCTTTAGTAATGAAGTCGGCGGCGACGGCTTTGGTCAGGCCGATCACCGCCGCCTTGGTCGCTCCGTAAGCGTAACGGTTGGGCAGGCCTTTGATCGAAGAGACACCCGACGACATGTTGATGATCGAGCCGGCGCCGCTTTTCAGCATGGCCGGCAGGAATGCCTTGATCGTGCGGTGCATGGATTTGACGTTGAGGTCGAACGAAAAATCCCAGTCCCGCTCTGCGCAATCAAGGACCGAGCCCTGATGCACATAGCCCGCCACATTGGCGAGTACGTTCAGCGCGCCGAATTCCTTATTCACTGAAACTGCGAAGGCGTTAACCTCGTCAGTCGAAAGGACGTCGAGCTTGTCGCACCGAGCGGCCTTGAGGCCCATGAGCTTGTCGAGCGCGATATCGGTTGCGATGATCCTGGCGCCCTCGGCGATAAAGGCCTCGGCGATTGCCCGTCCGATGCCCTGTCCGGCGGCAGTGACAAGAGCCACTTTGTTTTTTAATCGGTCAGTCACCGCCACCTCCCTTGTCGTTGCGTCCGCCGTGCGGATTTCTGTCTTCGCATTTCTAATGGTTGTCGCGGGGGACGCTCTTCTGTGCAACGCGCTGATATTTGACCGCGGGCTTGAGCACCATTCCATCCGCAAGTTGATCGACCATGCCGCGCTGGATTTCCTGCCACGGTGTCTGGCTTTCCGGATACCGGTAGCCGCCGCGCTTGAGCAGTGTTGCCCGGCGGCGCGACAGCTCCGCTTTCGAAATCAGGATATCGGCCGTGCCCTTACCGAGATCGATACGGACCCGATCGCCGGTCTTGAGCAAGGCGAGGCCACCGTTCGCCGCAGCCTCGGGTGATGCATTGAGGATCGACGGCGACCCCGACGTCCCGGATTGCCGACCGTCGCCGATGCAGGGCAGCGAAGTAATGCCTTCTTTGATCAATGCGGCCGGCGGCTGCATGTTCACGACTTCAGCCGAGCCCGGGTAGCCGATCGGCCCGGCGCCACGCATAAAGAGCAAAGTGTGCTCATCGATCTTCAGTGACGTGTCGTCGATACGGTGATGGTAGTCTTCGGGCCCGTCGAATACGACAGCGCGTCCCTCGAAGGCGTTTTTGTCCTTGGGGTTGGAGAGATAGCGTGCCCGGAAATCGTCGGAGATCACGCTGGTTTTCATGATTGCGGAATCAAACAGATTTCCCTTGAGCACCTTGAAGCCCGCCTGTTTTTTCAAAGGAGCGCGGAAGGGCTTGATGACTTCGGCATTAGTGCTGCGCGCGCGCTTTACGTTCTCGCCCATCGTCTTGCCGTTGACTGTCAACGCGTCGGCGTGGATCCGCTTTGCACTCAGCAGTTCGTGCATCACCGCAGGCAGGCCACCGGCACGGAAATATTCCTCGCCGAGAAATTCTCCCGCCGGCTGCATGTTGACGAGCAGCGGCACATCATAGCCGATCGTTTCCCAATCCTCGATCGTAAGCTTCACGCCGACGTGGCGAGCGATGGCGTTGATATGGATCGGTGCATTGGTCGATCCGCCGATCGCCGAATTTGCCACGATGGCGTTTTCAAAAGCCTTTCGCGTGAGGATGTCGGACGGCTTGAGATCGTCCTTCACGATCTCGACGGCGCGCACGCCGGTCTCGTACGCGATCTGCCCGCGTTCGCGATAAGGCGCGGGGATTGCGGCACATCCGGGCAGCGACATGCCGAGCGCTTCGGCCAGCGCGTTCATTGTCGATGCCGTTCCCATGGTATTGCAGTGGCCGGCTGAAGGGGCTGACGCGGCGGCAATCTCCAGGAATTCACGATCGTCGATTTTTCCCGCTGCGAGCTCCTCGCGCGCTTTCCAGACGACCGTGCCCGAACCGGCGCGTTCACCCTTCCACCAGCCGTTGAGCATTGGGCCGCCGGAAAGCACGATGGCCGGGGTATTCACGGTTGCCGCCGCCATCAGGCAGGCCGGTGTCGTCTTGTCGCAGCCGGTCATCAATACGACGCCGTCCAGCGGATAGCCGTAGAGCACCTCTACCAGGCTGAGATAGGCAAGGTTGCGATCAAGCGCCGCGGTCGGCCGTTTTCCGGTCTCCTGGATGGGGTGACACGGGAATTCGAAGGCGACGCCGCCGGAAGCGCGGATGCCCTCGCGGACCCGGTTTGCAAGTTCGAGATGATGGCGGTTGCACGGAGAAAGGTCCGAGCCCGTCTGTGCAATGCCGATGATGGGCTTGCCCGAACGCAGCTCTTCCGAGGTAAGGCCGTAATTCAGGTAACGCTCAAGATAGAGCGCGGTCATCCCGGGGTTTTCGGGATTGTCGAACCAAAGCTGCGAGCGCAAGCGACGGGTGGAATTCCGGGTGATTTTCGCCATGACCTACCTGACTGCACATTCGAGGAGCCGATACAGATGATCGCAACGTTGAGCATACCGCAAGAACGGCCGCGGCGCGTATCCGCGCGGCGGGAGCATTTTCGAGGTGGATATAAAAGGCGCGCGCCACAATTCGATGATCTCGCTGGCGCTGCCCCGATTGTTCGCTGCGGAATGAATCAGGCCGGTGACAAGCTGCGCGCCGACAATCTCATGGCTGGATTTTGGCGCGCGGCGCGAAACGCCGGGATGAAAGCTATTTTGTTTCGAGCACAAAGACCCCATTCCAGTCTGTGGGCGGGGGATTTTCCTCAAACGTGCGAATGCGTCCCGCATACAGATCGAATAGATATTCGAGACCGAAACCATGGCTGATCTTGCGACAGGAAACGAGTTTCTCTGAAGCGCCGACAAAATCGCACCGGCGAAAGCGCGCGAGCATTTCATTGATGTGCTCACGCAACTGACCAAATCGGTCGTCGGCCGCAATCTGTGCGTCGCCAAGCACCGTAAAGACGGACTCCGGCTCGGTCTTTCCCTTCACCGTGATGCAATCAAGCTCGAGTACGGCAAACTTGTCGCCGAGTCTTGACGCGGTCTTTGAGCCGACGATGATCGGCACGCCATAACTCTTCGACTGTCCTTCGAGTCGCGATGCGAGATTGACCGGGTCACCGAGGACGGAATAGTTAAATCTCAAATCGGACCCCATATTTCCGACGACACATTTTCCTGTATTGATTCCGACTCCGACCTTGATCGGAATGAACCGCTGTCCGGTTTGGCCGGCCTGCTGCTCACGCTGATGATTGAGGGTATCGACGCGCTTCAACATCTCGAGCGCCGCCTTGCATGCGTTGAGTTCGTGACTGGCGTCGTCCAGGGGCGCATTCCAGAACGCCATGACTGCGTCGCCCATGTATTTGTCGATCGTTCCCTTGTGTTCGATGATGGCGTTGGTCAATGGAGTTAAAAAGCTGTTCATCAGCGCCGTCAGGCCCTGCGGATCGTCTTTGTAGAGTTCGGAAATGGTGGTGAATCCGCGCACGTCGCTGAACAGGATGCTCATTTCGCGCTCCTCGCCACCGAGGACGAGCTTATCCGGTGAATGCGCAAGTTGCTCGACCAGCGCGGGTGCCAGATATTGGCCGAAGGCGGAGCGGATGCGGCGGCGCTGCGCCTGTTCGCTGATATAGTTGCTGAACAACAGGGTAAGATAGACGAGACCGCTCGAGAGCAGCGGATAGGTGAAATCAAACAGCAACCGATATTGGACGTAGAAATACCATGACGCGCCGACGGTGAGCGTAACGATGGCGGCACCGGCCGCGAGGAGGAGGAGGGGATTGAGCGTTGGCGCCAGCCAGATGATGACGATCCCAAGCAAAAACGCCGTGCAAAGTTCCACGCCGATCGCGTAGTTCGGTGCGGTCAATACCGAATTAGTCAGTACGTTTTCGAGAACCTGCGCATGCACTTCGACGCCCGGCATGACAGGATCGATAGGTGTCGTTTTCGAATCGAGGAGTCCGACGGCAGATGTGCCGATCAATACCAGATGGCGAGCGATACGGTCAGCCGGCACGCGCCCCTCGAGCACATCGGACGCGGAGACGAAGCGGCTCATATCATGGGGCGCGAAATTGACCCAGAGCTGGCCGTTGCGGTCAGTCGGTATCACGAAACCGGGCACGGCCGCGCTTTGCACGCCGGCATGGTCGGATCGGATCAGAACGGTATTGCTGCCGCTCACGACGCGCAGCATTTCCAGGGTTAAGGACGGCATGATTGCGCCCTGGGCCTGCATCACGATAGGAACGCGCCGCACGATTCCGTCACGCTCTGCCCGAATGGTGAACAGTCCGCGCCCGCTCGCAGTTTGCTCCAGCGTCGGAACGTTTCGGAGCAGCCCCGGAAAATTCAATAGATATGGCCTGGCGTCGCCGCCCATCGTCGCGATGCCGACGGCCGGCTGGGCCCCCGGCGGCTGGGCCACGGCGAAAGGCAAGCCGGACTCCCCAAGCACGACACGCGATTTGCGAAATGCGTTGGCGAGAATTTCGTCGTTGCTTGGCAAGGCACGCAGCTTTGCGCGGGTCGCATCGTCAAGATCACGATAGGTATCCGCTGCTATTCCGGGCGACATCCGGTCCGGCTCGGCGAAGACTATGTCGAATGCAATGACCAGCGCTCCCATGTCCGTCAGGCGAGTAATGAGGTCCGCAATACGCGTCCGCGGCCATGGCCACTGGCCAATGGACTTGAGGCTTTTTTCATCGATGTCGATGATGACGGCTGGTCGTAGTGTGGCTACGCGCGGATGCAACACCTGAAACAGGTCGAATACGCGAACGCGAAGCTCCTGCAGCGGGAGCGGATTAGTGACGCGTATTGCGGCCAATCCGATGAGCAACAGGAGAGCAAGGCCACGGGCGACCTTGAATCGTCGGGCAATTCGCGCGAGCCACGTCATCGGTATTCGTCCGCGGCAGGACGAGGCGATGCAACCATCATTTTTCCCGAAATGCCCGCATGAACTGATCCTGCAGGGGCTTCATCAGGTACGACAACATGGTGCGTTCGCCGGTCTGTACGAACGCTTCGACCGGCATGCCCGGAATGAGCTTGACCTCGCCGAGGCGGGCGATCTCGCCTTTCGTCATGGCGATGCGGGTGATGTAGTATGTCTGGCCCGTGCGCTGGTCGGTCGTGGTATCCGCAGCCACCCGGGTGATAGTGCCGTTGATCTCCGGTGTCGTGCGCAGATTGAACGCCGAAAAACGCAACACGGCAGATTGGCCGACCTGTATCTGGTCAATCTCGTGTGGATTGACTTTGGCCTCAACCTGCAAGTTGTCCGACTCCGGAACTATCAGCATGATCGTGTCCCCGGCGGGGATCACGCCGCCGACCGTATGCACTTTCGATTCCAGAACGACGCCATCCTGCGGGGCCCGAATATCGATACGCTTGAGCTGATCCTCGGCAGCAACCTTGCGCTCGACGAATTCGCCATACTTGGCATCAACCTCGCGCATATCTTTTGCAACCTCGCTGCTCAGGTCCTGGTCGATCTGAATGATCTGCAGCTCAGTCTCGGTAATTTTTCCCTTGGCCTGTGCAACCGCGGCAACCAGCTGCGCTCGCTCGCCCTCAAGCCGGGCGGCATCGCGCTCGAGCGCCGTGAGCCGAGTGATCTGCACGAGGTTATTTTTCCAGAGTTCGCGCACGCCTTCGAGCTCCTTGCCGATCAGCGCGATTTCCTTCGCCTTTGCTTGTTGCTGCGCCGAGAGGCCGCTGATTTCATCTTGGAGCTGTGTAATGCGTTGTTTCAGCTGCGCCTTCTGGCCAAGCCGCGCGGAACGGCGGAGCTCGAACAGCTTGCTCTCGTTTGCCAGCGCGATCGCGACGGAAGGCTCCTCACTGTGCGCAACCAACATTCGGGGGAACGTAATCGATTCCGCACCGTCACGCTCAGCTTCGAGTCGCGATTTGCGTGCGGCGAGCTCGTCCAGGCCCTTGGTGACGATTGCAAGATTTGCACGCGTGACCGTGTCATCGAGCTGCACAAGGACATCGCCGGCTTTGACACGATCGCCATCCTGCACGTTGAGCTTGCCGACGACCCCGCCAGTCGGGTGCTGTACCTTTTTGACATTGGAATCGACGACGATGGAGCCTTGCGCAATCAGCGCGCCCGCGATCTGGGTGGTCGACGCCCACCCGCCGACGCCGAGGGCGAGCAGGAGTACGATCACGCCGCCGGTGAGCAGATGGCGGTAAATGGATTCGCGCGAGCTTCCCGGCGCGGCCGCAGGTAGCAGCCCTGTCAGCCGGTTTTCGACGCGCTCGCGGAAGCGCGTAAATCGCTGGAGTTTCATGCACTCGCGCTCCCGCTTTCGGGCACGACCTTGAGTGGGCGCGGCATGGCAACCGGCCGGTGCAGCACCTTCGACAACACTTCTTCCTTGGGACCCACGGCCTGGATGCGGCCTTGATTCATCATCAGGAGGTGATCGACGCCGGCAATGGCGCTTGGCCTATGAGCAACAACGACGACGATGCCCATCCGCTCGCGTATTCCGGTAATAGCTTTCGTCAACGCTTCCTCGCCCTCGGAGTCGAGATTTGAATTGGGTTCATCGAGCACAATGAGGAAGGGGTCGCGATAGACGGCACGGGCGAGTGCGATACGCTGCGCCTGGCCGGCGGACAATGCGGATCCTTGCTCACCGATGGGCGTGTCGTATCCCGCCGGTAGGCGAACGATGAGGTCATGGACGCCAACCGCTTTGGCTGCCGCAATCACCGCTTCGTTGTCGGGTCGCGGCTCAAAGCGCGAAATATTTTGCGCTACCGTGCCTGCCAAAAGCTCGACGTCCTGAGGCAGATAGCCGATGTGCCGGCCAAGGGCATCCGGGGCCCATTGGTTGAGCGCAGCACCGTCGAGACGCACGTTGCCGCGCAGTGGCTGCCAGACGCCGACCAGTAATCTTGCGAGGGAAGATTTGCCTGAACCGCTGGGTCCGATGATGCCGAGCCCTTGCCCCGCCTCGAGTTGGAACGACGCATCCTGGACGACGATCTTGGGCACGCCGGGCGGTGAGGCGCTCACGCCTTCCACTGTCAGCCGCTGTACGGGCTTCTGCAACTGCATCGGCGCCAATTGCGCAGGCGCCAACGTCAGGAGCTTATTCAGCCGTTGCCAGCTCTGGCGGGCGTTGACGAAACCTTTCCAGTGCGCGATTGCCAGATCGACCGGTGCGAGCGCGCGCGCGCTGAGAATCGAGCCGGCGATAATGATGCCGGCGCTCGCTTCCTGATGGATCACGAGATAAGCACCGACCGCCAGCACTCCCGATTGAAGCATCATCCGAAGAACCTTGGAGATTGCCCCGAGGCCACCGCCGAGATCGCTCGCTTCGCGCTGGCTGTGCATATACTGCCGGTTTGCTTCGTTCCATCGTGAGGCGAGTCTGCCTGCCATGCCCATCGCGATAAGCGCTTCGGCATTGCGGCGGCTGGCCTCGGCGAGAGTGTTTCGCTGGATGGCCGCATCCGTCGCTGCCTTTGTAGGCGCGCGCATGAGGGATTCGGCGAGCAGGGTGAGCGCGATCAAAATGATAGCGCCTCCAAGTGCTGTGAATCCAATGAGAGGATGGAACGCAAAGCAGATCGCGAGATAGAGCGGAATCCACGGCAGATCGAACAGCGCCACCGGGCCAAGACCGGATAGGTATGAACGAATGGCGTCGAGGTCGCGCAGTGGCTGCGCGCCGTCGCTGTAGGCGCCGGCCCGCAAGGGCAATCGTATCAGTGTATCGTAGACGCGGCCGCTGAGTGATTCATCCAGTGCCCCGCCGATGCGCACAAGAATCCGTCCACGTATTGCATCGAGGACGCCGAGAGCCGTGAACAATGCTGCGACCAGAACCAGCAGGCCAACCAGGGTTGGCATGCTGCGGCTCGGCAGCACGCGATCGTAGATTTCGAGCATGAACATGGCGCCGGTCAGCATCAGCACGTTGCTCATGCCGCTGATGACCGCGGTGCCATAGAACGCACCGCGGCAGGCCGCGAGCGCTTCCGCAAGTTCAGAACGAACCGGAGGTCGACTTCGATCCGATTGGCTACGCTGCATCGACTTGCACCTGACGAAACTCGAGGACGTGGCGTCGTTGCAGGCAAACCCGGTAAGCCGAACGCCCCGATCTAATTCAAATTATGCCATGTGTTACGAATTTTGTCGCGTCACGCATATCACAAAGTTAACTTGTCGCGTCGGGCACATCGTTTGTGGGGAAGGGCGGGCGGAACTGGGTTAAAGGCCGCAAAGGCGTTTGCCCGGCGGGGGATACAAATGCCGCTGAATTGGCCCTAGAAGGGCACCCTGCGCGCTCGTGGGCGCTATGCAGCTGACCGGCCTAGCTGTGGTGGAGAATAT
>DASSIT010000075.1:0-10971 GCA_035691545.1 Pseudolabrys sp.
CAACGCCGTTCCGGCGGCCGGCGCGGCCTCGGCCGGCGGCGCGCTCGCCTTCACATCGTCGTTGGTGAGGTCTTCGCTCATGACAGGAGTTCCTGCGCCTTTCGCAGCGCCTGGGCCAGAACGTCCACCTCGTCCCTGGTGTTGTACATGCCGAAGGAGGCACGGCATGTCGCGGTCAATCCATAGCGCGCCAGCAGAGGCATCACGCAATGCGTGCCTGCACGAACCGCAACCCCCGAGCGGTCGATAATCGTGGCGACGTCGTGCGGATGCGCACCTTTCATCTCGAACGAGACAATAGGTCCTTTGTCCGGCGCATTCCCGATGATACGCAGCGAATTGATCGCACCAAGCTGTTCGTGCGCATATTTGACGAGCGCACCCTCATGGGCGCGAATGCGCACCTTCCCTACCGAATTGATGTAATCGAGCGCCGCGCCGAGCCCGATCGCCTGCACGATGGCCGGCGTTCCCGCCTCGAATCGATGCGGCGGCTCGCCGTATGTAACGCGGTCCTCGAACACCTCGTGGATCATCTCACCGCCACCGTTGAACGGCGGCATTTCGGCGAGGTGCTCGTATTTACCGTAGAGCGCGCCAATACCGGTAGGTCCGTAGACCTTATGACCGGTGAACGCATAAAAATCGCAGCCGATATCGCGGACGTCGATATCCATGTGCACCGCGGCTTGTGCGCCGTCGACGAGCACCGGAATGCCGCGGCTGTGCGCAATTCGCACTACTTCTTTCACCGGAACCACGGTGCCCAGCACGTTCGACATGTGCGTAACCGCGACCATCCTGGTCCGCGATGTCAGCAGCTTCTCAAATTCATCCAGCAGGAAATTGCCGTCCTCATCGATGGGCGCCCATTTGATGACTGCGCCCTGCCGCTCCCGCAAGAAGTGCCAGGGAACGATGTTTGAATGGTGCTCCATGATGGACAGCACGATCTCATCGCCTGCCTTGATGCGCTCGCGCCCGAATGTGTAGGCGACGAGGTTGATCGCCTCGGTAGCATTGCGCGTGAAAATGACTTCTTCCTTGCGGGAAGCGTTCAGGAAAGCCCGCACGGTCTCGCGCGCGCCTTCATAGGCCTCAGTTGCTTCGTTTGCGAGATAATGCAACCCGCGGTGCACATTCGCGTATTGCCCGGTATAGGCTTTCGCAAGACGATCGAGCACCGCTCTCGGCTTTTGCGCTGAAGCGGCATTGTCGAGATAGACCAGCGGCTTGCCATAAATTTGCATAGCGAGCGCCGGAAAATCGGCGCGAATCCTGGCGACATCATACGAGCCGTTGCTGACTGCCGGATGCATGGTCAACACCGCGATCCGAGCCATTTAAGGGCCGCGATCATTAGCGCCTTGCGGATATCCGGATTGGTGATCTCGTCGATGGTCTCACCGATGAAGGCCTGAATCAGCAAAGCTTCGGCTTCTTTGTCATGGATGCCGCGCGACATCAGATAAAATTTGAGGCCAGGGTCGAGCGCACCGGCAGTGGCGCCGTGGCCGCAGACTACGTCGTCGGCGAAGATTTCCAGCTCCGGCTTGTTGTCGGCTTCGGCCTCGTCGGAGAGCAAAAGCGCGCGCGTCATCATCTTGGCATCGGTCTTCTGCGCGTGCTGCTTAACGACAATTTTGCCCTGAAACACGCTGTGACTCCGGTCGTCCAGGACTGCCTTGAATTGCTCACGGCTTTCGCAGTGGCCGGCGGCGTGTTCGATCAGCAGCGTGGTGTCGACGTGGTCCTTGCCGCGCAGCAAGTTGACGCCACGAATCCCCGCCTTGGTGCCTTCGCCGGCAAAACGGATGAAGCACTGGTTACGCACCAATTGCGCGTCAGCGGTAAAAGCGAAAGTATTGAATTGCGCGCGCGCGCCGATCGAGGCCAGCAGGCTCGCCAAATGCAGCGCGTGTGCACTGGTGATCTTGAGATAGTCGACTTGCGATTCATCGCCGGCCACCAGTTCGAGCGCCGCATTGACCTGGGAGTTGCCGCCCTCGTGGCTCTCTATGATGGTCGCCCTGGCGCCCTTCTCCACCACGACCAGCGAGCGCACGAACACCGCGCTCGGTTTGTCGCTGCCGGCGGCAAACACAAGATGGATCGGCCGCTTCGGCGCAGCGCCAGCGGAAACGCGGATTACGACGCCGTCGCCCATCAGCGCTGTGTTGAGCGCCACGGCAACGTCGTCCGTCTCAAAGATCTTGCCGACATGGGTTGCGACCACCGGGTCGCCTTTGCCCAACGCCTCGGCCATCGACCCGATGGCGAGCCCCGGCTCCGGAACGAGATCGGATAGTTCGGGCACGAAGGAACCATCAACAAAAACAAGGCGGCGGCAATCGAGGCCGGCCAGCATCTTGCCGGCGTTCTTGGCGTGCGCCCGCGCGGCGGCATCGGGCGGCGGCGCGAGCGGAAAGGCATCGCGCATGAGCGCGCGCAGGTCCGTGTATTTCCATTCCTCGACGCGGCGGTGCGGCAGCCCCCGCGTGTCAAATTGCGTGAAAGCGTCCGCGCGCATGGTCGCAACCGCACCCTTACCCGGAAGCCGGTCGCGTGCCGCCGTAAAAGCAGCGCTCAGCGCTTGTTCGGCCGGAGTTTTCATGGCGCGCACTTCGGCATTCATGACGTCAGGCCGCCTCACCCGCAAATTGCGCATAGCCCTTGGCTTCGAGTTCAAGCGCCAGTTCCTTGCCGCCCGATTTTACGACGCGACCCTTGGCCAACACGTGTACGACGTCCGGCACGATGAATTCGAGCAGCCGCTGATAGTGCGTGATCACGATCATTGAGCGCTCGGGCGAGCGCAGGCGGTTGACGCCCTCGGCCACTATCTTGAGCGCGTCGATGTCGAGACCGGAATCGGTCTCGTCGAGCACCGCGAGCCGCGGCTGCAGGATTGCCATCTGCAGAATTTCGTTTCGTTTCTTCTCGCCGCCCGAAAAGCCGACATTGACCGCGCGACGGAGCATCTCCTGGTTGATCCCAAGATGCGCCGAGGTGTCGCGCACCAGTTTCATGAAGTCTGGCGTGGAAAACTCCGGCTCTCCGCGTGTCTTGCGCTGCGCGTTGAGCGCTGTGCGCAAGAACGTCATTGTCGCAACGCCCGGCACTTCCACCGGATATTGGAACGCGAGGAACACGCCCTTTGCGGCACGCTCATCCGGCGCCATCTCGAGGATGCTCTGGCCGTCGAGAAGCACATCGCCTTCCGTGACCTTGTAGTTGTCCTTGCCCGCCAGCACATAGGCAAGCGTCGACTTGCCCGACCCATTCGGACCCATAATGGCCGCGACCTGCCCCTTTTCGACCGACAAGGTCAGGCCATTGAGGATCTTCTTGTCCTCAACCTCGACATGCAGATTTTTGACTTCTAGAAACGCCATGTTGACTAGCCCACACTTCCTTCAAGCGAGATCGAGATCAGCTTCTGCGCCTCGACGGCAAATTCCATCGGCAACTGCTGCAGCACGTCCTTCACGAAGCCGTTGACGACCAGTGCGGTCGCCTCCTCCGCCGACATGCCGCGCTGGCGGCAGTAGAACAGCATGTCCTCGGAAATCTTCGAGGTGGTGGCCTCGTGCTCGAATGTCGGGGATGAATTCTTCGCCTCTATGTAAGGCACAGTGTGTGCACCACACTCATGGCCGATCAGCAGTGAATCGCAATTGGTAAAGTTGCGCGCGTTTGTCGCCTTGCGGTGCGCGGTGACCAGGCCGCGATAGGTGTTGTTAGATTTGCCGGCAGCGATCCCCTTGGAAATGATGCGACTCGTCGTGTTCTTGCCGAGGTGCAACATTTTGGTCCCGCTATCCACCTGCTGACGCCCGTTTGAGATAGCGATCGAATAAAACTCGCCGCGCGAATTGTCGCCGCGCAGGATGCAGCTGGGATATTTCCAGGTAATGGCCGAGCCGGTCTCGACCTGCGTCCAGGAGATCTTGGAACGCGACCCGCGGCAGTCGCCGCGTTTTGTGACGAAATTGAAAATACCGCCCTTGCCCTCGGCGTCACCCGGATACCAGTTCTGCACGGTCGAATATTTGATCTCGGCATCGTCAAGCGCGACAAGTTCCACCACGGCCGCATGCAACTGGTTCTCGTCGCGCATCGGCGCCGTGCAGCCTTCGAGATAGCTGACATAGGCGCCCTTGTCGGCGATGATCAGTGTGCGCTCGAACTGGCCCGTGTTCTTCTCATTGATGCGAAAATACGTGGAGAGCTCCATCGGGCAGCGCACGCCTTCCGGCACGTATACGAACGAGCCGTCGGAGAACACCGCCGAATTCAGCGTCGCGAAGAAATTGTCCGACGTCGGCACGACTGAGCCGAGATATTTCTTCACCAACTCGGGATGCTCGCGGATCGCTTCCGAGATCGGCATGAAGATGACGCCGGCCCTTTTGAGTTCTTCCTTGAAGGTGGTCGCCACCGAAACGGAATCGAACACAGCGTCAACCGCAACACGTGCACGCGTTCCATCGCCGCGCTCGACGCCCGCGAGAATTTCCTGTTCGCGCAGCGGAATGCCGAGCTTCTCGTAGGTGCGCAGAATCTCGGGGTCGACCTCGTCGAGCGACTTCAACGATTTCTTCTTCGGCGCGGAGTAATAGTAGTAATCCTGGTAATCGATCTTGGGATAGCTCACGCGCGCCCAGCTTGGTTCGCGCATGGTGAGCCAGCGCTTGTAGGCCTCCAAGCGCCAGGCAAGCATCCATTCCGGTTCGTTTTTCTTGGCCGAAATGAAACGGATCGTGTCCTCCGACAGGCCCTTCGGAGCCTTGTCGGATTCGATCAGCGTCTCGAAGCCATACTTGTATTGATCAACGTCGATACGACGGACCTGTTCGACGGTCTCTTGTACGGCCGGCATTCTTCCCTCCGCTCACGGTGGCAAGGACCGCGGGTTGGATTTGTCGGTTATGGTCGGTTCGCTTTGCTGTCGCGATCGATCCTGGTTTGCGCCGCCTCAGGCGGCATTGGCATGCTTGTTAAGTAATGACGAAACCACTTTATTCCAAGCAGTTAACAGCATTTCGATCTCGGCCTCGGTCGTGCTCCAGCCAAGGCTGACGCGCACCGCGCCGCGCGCAAGGCCGGGTTCCACGCCCATTGCCAAAAGTACGTGTGATGCCTGCACCTTGCCGGAGGAACAGGCGGAACCCGAAGAAACCGCTACGCCGTTCAGATCCAATGCAATCACCGCGGTTTCGGCCTTCAGCCCGGGAACCGTGAACAGGCTTGTGTTGGGAAGGCGCGGTGCACCACGGGCAAATATCATGGCCTGCGGTGACGATTTTGTCAGGCTGGCCTCGAAACGATCGCGCATGGCCGCGATGCGGACGACATCTGTTTTGCATGCCATCGCTGCAGCCGCGCCGAAGCCCGCGATGGCGGCAACATTCTCGGTTCCAGCACGCAGGCCTCGTTCCTGGCCGCCGCCCTTGACGAGCGGCTCGCCGATATGGATGTCGGACCGGCACACAAGTGCACCGGCGCCCTGCGGGCCGCCGAGCTTGTGAGACGAGATCGACATCATGTCTGCGCCAAGCGTGCCAATATTGCAGTCAATGCGGCCCGGTCCCTGCACTGCATCGACGTGGAGAACGCCCGACGCCGCATGCACGATCTCGGCAATTGCGCGGATTGGCTGGACGGCGCCCGTTTCGTTATTCGCGAGCATCACGGAGACCAACGGCCGCCTGGACTTCGCCAAGGCCGCCTCAAGCGCAATGAGATCGACGACACCATCGATTGTTACAGGCAGTTCTTCAACCTGATCCGGAGCGAATCGGCCGCCACAGCGAATTGACGGGTGTTCAATCGCCGAAACGAAAAGCCGATCGCGTTGCTCTTTGCGGCCACCGATTTCCAGCATGGGCGTAAGAGCCAGCATGTTGGCTTCGGTCGCTCCACTCGTGAACGTGACGTTCCTGGCTTCGGCACCTACTGATCCGGCAACGTGACTGCGCGCCTCCTCGACCAGGCGGCGCGCCGCACGGCCCTCGGCATGCACGGATGAGGCATTGCCGGTCACTCCCAGAACGGCGTTTGCGGCCAATCTGGCCTCCCCACGCAGCGGGGCGGTGGCATTCCAGTCAAAATAGGCCCGTTCAGTCATGGCCGGCGCGCATTCCTTGATGCTTCGCTTCCAGACCCCCAAAAAGCTTGCTTTTTGCCCTGGGGATCGTGGTAGAAGCCCAAAATCTCCCGGCCCTTATAGCGTGTGTTGCGAGCGGGAACAGCGGAATTCTTATAATTAGAATAATTCTAAACTAAAGGCCCGGCTCGGTAAGTCCCGTCCGGCGCACAACAAATCCCGATCCTGCCGCTGTTGCGGCAAATAGGTCTGAGGTTGAAGCTATGCCTGAGATTATTTTTACCGGCCCGGCCGGCCGCATTGAGGGGCGATATCACCCCGCCCGGCAAAAGAACGCGCCCATTGCGATCATCCTTCATCCGCATCCGCAATTCGGCGGGACGATGAATCATCCGATCATCTACCAGCTTTACTACGCCTTTGTGCATCGCGGCTTCTCGGCATTGCGATTCAATTTCCGTGGCGTCGGACGCAGTCAGGGCAACTTCGACCATGGCACCGGGGAATTGTCCGACGCGGCATCCGCTCTCGACTGGGCGCAGACCATCAATCCGGAGGCCAAAAGCTGCTGGATCGCCGGCTTTTCGTTCGGCGCCTGGATTGGCATGCAGCTCCTGATGCGCCGTCCGGAAATCGAGGGCTTCATCTCGATCTGCCCACCCGCCAATCTCTACGATTTCTCGTTCCTGGCGCCCTGCCCTTCGTCGGGCCTCATCATCCATGGCGACAAGGATGCGGTCGTGCCGCATAAGGACGTCACCACGCTCGTCGACAAGCTCAAGACCCAGAAGGGCATCGTGATCGAGCAAAAAGTTGTGCAAGGCGCCAATCATTTCTTTGACGGGAAGGTGGAAGCTTTGCTCACTTCGATCAGCGCTTATCTCGACAAGCGCCTGAAGACCGAGCGCAAACCAGCGGCGTAGAATCCCTACACTCACCGGCAGCGCGCTCGGTCGCGAATGGTGACACGCGGACAGCTCTCCGCGATGACGGAACATGCTGCTCGTTAAAACGTATCTCGACAAAAGCGCGATTCACGGGCTTGGCGTCTTTGCCGGTGAATTTATCCGCAGGGGCACCCGCGTCTGGCGATTCGTCGAGTGCTTCGACCGGGTCTACTCGCCCCAGCAGTTCGCCAAGTTGCCAAAGCCGGCGCGCGACTACATCAAGAATTACGGCTACCGGGTCGATGGCGAAGTGCTGCTGACCATCGACCACGACCACCACATGAACCATTCGGACGACGCCAACACCCATTGGCGTGACGGCCACATCGTTGCCCGCCGCGACATACGCAAGGGCGAGGAGATCACCAATAATTATCGTCTTTTCGACGCCGCTTTCTGCGCGGCGTTCCTGAAACCGAAACGCCGGTTGCCGCGCACCCCCTAGGCCCGCGTGACCACGCCTCCCGTGAGCGGCTTCGGCGCGCCGGTGGTCTTCGGAAACGTGATCGGAAGATCGTTGAGCGTCCGCACGGCGAGATAGGCGAAGGCCTGGGCTTCGAGTGCATCGGATGACCAGCCTGCCTGGTCAGCCGTCTCCACCGTCGCCGGCGCAAGACGCTGCTGGAGCATCTTCATCAGCGTACGATTGCGTGCTCCGCCGCCGGCAACGATCCAGGCCTTCGGCACCGCTGGAAGATGCGGAACAATGCGCCCGACGGCCTGGACCGTCAGCGCCGAAAGGGTCGCCGCGCCGTCAGCAACCGAGTGATCCGGCAGTCCTATATTTCCGAACGCGAAGGCATTGCGGTCGAGCGACTTCGGGGTCCTGAGTTCAAAAAACGGGTCGCAAAGGACTCCGTCGATAAAGGATTGGTCGGGTTTGCCGTCCGCCGCTGCGTCGCCGTGATTGTCGTAAGGGGCGCCGGTACGCGCGCGCATGAAGTCATCAATCAATGCATTACCGGGTCCGGTGTCGCACGCGATGGGATCGCCGCCATCGACAAAGGTGACGTTGGCTACGCCCCCAAGATTCAACACCGCGATCGGATGCGGGCGATCAAGCCCCCGCGCCAGAGCCTGATGGAATACCGGCACCAGCGGCGCGCCCTGCCCGCCCGCCGCCATATCGGCGGCTCGGAAATCATAAGCCACGGATAACTTGAGCCGCGCCGCAAGCGCTTCCCCATCGCCGAGCTGCACCGTCAGGCGCGCGGCCGGCCGATGCAGGACCGTCTGTCCATGAAACCCGACGATGGTGACGCCGGTTTTGTCGACCCGTTCGGCTTTCAGAAAGGTCTCGACGGCTTCGGCATGCACGCGCGTCACGAATGCGTCGGCCTCCTTGAGGACGCCCGGCCGCTGCCAGCGGTCCGAAAGCGCGGCACCTTCCGCCAAGGCCTGACGAAGGAGGTCACGCTCCGTATCGGAATACGGCCGGTAACCGGTCGGCCCGAAGCGCGCAACGCGTTCGCCGTCGGTCTCGATCAACGCCACGTCGACGCCGTCGAGCGAGGTCCCGCTCATCAGCCCGATCGCCCTGACCACCCCCAACACCCACCCCGCCGCGCTTGACGCATGATCCCGGCCGGTCCCAGCCGTTCGGGATCATGAATCGTTGAATCCGACGCCGGACCTGTTACACCACCCGCCGATGCATGCGACAAGTCCGCCGCGAGATCATCAGCTATGAGCGCCTACAAGTCGGATTTCCTCAACGTTCTCGCCGAACGCGGATTCGTCCACCAGCTGTCGGAACCTGAAACGCTGGACGCGCGCGCCAAGGCCGGCACCATAACGGCTTATATCGGCTTTGATTGCACCGCGGCGTCGCTGCATGTCGGCTCGTTGTTGCCGATCATGATGCTGTACTGGCTGCAACAGACCGGGCACAAGGCGATCGCTTTGATGGGCGGCGGGACAACCCGCGTCGGCGACCCATCCGGAAAGGATGAAAGCCGTCGCATCCTCACCGAGGCGATGATCAGCGACAATCTCAAGGGCATTCGCGCGATCTTTGCAAAGTTCCTGAAATTTGAAGGCGCGGGCGGCAACGCCATCATGGCGAACAATGCAGATTGGCTGAACTCGCTCAACTACATCGACTTCCTGCGGGACGTCGGCCGGCATTTCTCGGTGAACCGCATGCTTGCCTTCGATTCCGTGAAGCTGCGTCTTGATCGGCAGCAGGAACTGTCATTCCTCGAATTCAACTACATGATTCTTCAGGCCTATGATTTCGTCGAACTGCACAAGCGCCACGCCTGCATTCTTCAGATGGGCGGCTCCGATCAGTGGGGCAATATCGTCAGCGGCATCGACCTCGGCCGCCGCATGCTTAATGTACAATTGTTTGCGCTCACTTCGCCGCTGATCACAACCTCGTCTGGCGCGAAGATGGGAAAGACCGCCGCCGGTGCGGTTTGGCTCAATGCCGATCTGCTGAGCCCATACGACTACTGGCAATATTGGCGAAATACCGAAGACGGCGACGTCGTGCGATTCCTCAAACTGTTCACCGTGCTGCCGTTGCCGGAGATAGCGCGTCTCGCCGCCCTCAAGGGCAACGAGATCAACGAGGCGAAGAAAATCCTCGCCAATGAAGCGACCGCGCTCGTGCACGGCCGCACCGCCGCAGATCGGGCAGCCGAAACAGCGCGCAAGACATTCGAGGTAGGTGCGCTCGCGGAAGATCTTCCGACAGTCGACATCGTGCGGGCGGAACTGGATAAAGGTCTCGGCGTGCTGTCGGCTTTTGCCGACAAGGCGAGGCTCGTTGCTTCCAACAGTGAAGCACGCCGCCAGGTCAAGGCCGGAGGCCTCAAAGTAAACGACGAGACGGTGAGCGACGATAAGTTGATGCTGACCACGAAGCATCTGACGCCCGAAGGGGTGATCAAGCTTTCGCTCGGCAAGAAAAGGCATGTCCTGCTGAAGCCGAAGTGAGTCTCGGTCACCGAGCTAAGTTGCACGCTTAGCCTCACCATCAACATCGCCGGGCGTGACGATTGCGTTGCCGGGAACAGAAACCCCGCTGCATCGCCGAAACAGAATTCCGCTCACCCCGCGCAAGCGGGGGTCCAGCACAAACTGCACAGCCCGGTGTGTCGCCCTGGATCCCCGCTTGCGCGGGATGAGCGGAGCTTCCATCCGGCGCGCGGGGACGAGCGGAGATTCTATCCGGCCTGCCCGGGAATGATCGGATATAGAGAGCGCCCACCAGTTCTTCCGCCGTTAGGGCCGGACACAGCCGTCCGCAGGACGACGCTGCAGGACAAAAAACTCCGCTCACCCCCGCGCAGGCGGGGGTCCAGAACAAACTGCACAGCCTGGTGTGTCGCCCTGGATCCCCGCTTGCGCGGGGATGAGCGGAGATTCCATCCGGCCTGCGCGGGAATAAGCGGGTGTGGACAGCGCACACCTCCCCGTCTTGCTTGCGGCAATCCTGCAAAGAAGTGAATGCCCGGCATAGAGCCGGGCATGACACCGCTGCATTGCGGGGGATAGAAACTCCGCTCACCCCCGCGCAAGCGGGGGTCCAGTGACCACTGCATTGCCGGACACAAAATCTCCGCTCTCCCCCGCGCCCCAACCTATGCTCGCGTTGCGAGCTTTGCCGGATTCTTGTCCGCCGAAGCGCAGAGCGCGCAGGCGGAAAGCGGGATCGAGGGCCCATTGCATCGCCGGAAACAGAATTCCGCTCACCCCCGTGCAAGCGGGGGTCCAGAACAAACTGCACAGCCTCGTGTGTCGCCCGGGATCCCCGCCTGCGCGGGGATGAGCGGAGCTTCCATCCGGCGTGCGGGGACGAGCGGAGATTCTATCCGGCCTGCCCGGGAATGATCGGATATAGAGAGCGCCCACCAGTTCTTCCGCCGTTAGGGCCGGACACAGCCGTCCGCAGGACGACGCTGCAGG
>DASSIT010000076.1:0-49482 GCA_035691545.1 Pseudolabrys sp.
CAGGGGCGATCTCCATATCGATCATCATCATACGACCGAAGACGTTGGCATCGCGCTAGGGCAGGCAGTGAAGCAGGCGCTCGGTGACATGAAGGGCATCACGCGCTACGCCGACGTGCACGTGCCGATGGACGAGGCGCTTACGCGGGTCGCGATCGACATTTCCGGCCGCCCGTTTCTGGTCTTCAAGGCCGAGTTCGTGCGCGACAAGGTCGGAACCTTCGACACCGAGTTGGTGCAGGAATGGTTCCAGGCATTTGCGATGAATGCGGGTATTACTCTGCATGCCGAGCTATTGTATGGCACGAACGATCATCACATTGCGGAGTCGTGCTTCAAGGGTTTGGCGCGCGCGATGCGGGCGGCAGTGACGATCGACCCGCGCGCCAAGGACGAGGTGCCATCCACGAAGGGTTCGCTCGGCGGGTGAAGACGCGTCGTGTAGCGCCGTCTATACCGGACCTGGGCCGTCGGGCACGATGTGGAACGCGACGGCGAGTCTGAGTACGAGGAAGAGCAATGCCCACTTATACCGTTCACGCACCACCGGCGCGCACGGGTGATGCATCTGGCGCGCCCGAGCTGTTCCAATTTGTGCGCGATGGATTCCATTTCTGGGCATTCGTGCTGACGCCATTGTGGCTGCTCCGCCACCGGCTATGGCTGGCGCTGCTGATCTATGTTGTCGGTTATGGCGCGAGCGGGGTCGCAATGGCGCTGCTGCGAGTGCCGCCGAATGTGCAGCTGATTGCTGGAACACTTGTCGCCGTGCTTATCGGCGTCGAGTCGTCAAGCATATGGCGCTGGACGTTGACGCGGCGCGGCTGGACGACGGTCGGTTTCGTGGTTGGTGAAGACGCGGAAATGGCGGAGCGGCGGTTCTACGGTGAATGGTGCACGCGCGGCGCGGATATGCGGTCAAAACCCAATTCAGCGGAAACGATATATTCGACGCCGGTACGACGTGGTTCCCCCTCACCATCCGATGTGATCGGGCTGTTTCCCGAGCCGGGAGGCCGCGGGTGAGCGTTGCCATTGTCGATTATGGTTCGGGCAATCTCCACTCCGCCGCCAAGGCTTTTGAACGTGCCGCGCGTGAGAGCGGACACAAGCAGCCGATCCTCGTCACCGGCGATCCCGACGCCGTCGCGCGCGCCGAGCGGATCGTGCTGCCGGGTGTCGGTGCATTTGCCGATTGCCGGCGCGGCCTTGATGCCATCCCAGGCATGATTGATGCGCTCGAGGAGAGCGTACGAAAAAAGGGAAAACCGTTTTTCGGAATCTGCGTCGGCATGCAATTGATGGCCGAGCGGGGGCGCGAATATCAGACAACCCCGGGCTTCGGCTGGATTGCCGGCGAAGTCGACCGCATAACGCCGACCGATCCGGAATTGAAAATTCCGCACATGGGCTGGAACACCCTGAATTTAGTGAAGGTGCATCCGCTGCTTGAGGATATCCCGCTTGGTCCGGATGGATTGCATGCCTATTTTGTCCATTCCTACCAGCTCAAAACCGCCAGACCCGATGACCTGGTGGCGCAGGCAGACTACGGCGGTCCGCTTACCGCCATTGTCGGACGCGACAATATGGTTGGCACGCAGTTCCATCCCGAGAAAAGCCAGCGACTCGGGCTTTCGCTCATCGCTAACTTTCTGAAGTGGTCGCCATGATCCTCTTTCCCGCCATCGACCTCAAAGAAGGCCTCGCGGTGCGGCTCGAGCAAGGCGACATGACGCGCGCGACCGTGTTCCATCGCGATCCGGCCGCACAGGCGCGTGCCTTCGAGCAGCAGGGATTTGAATATCTTCACATTGTCGATCTCGACGGTGCGTTCGCCGGCAAGCCGGTGAACGCCGATGCCGTTGACCGCATCCTTGAAACGGTCAGCATCCCTTTGCAGCTCGGCGGCGGGGTGCGCGACACGGCGACAGTCGAAGCCTGGCTGGAGAAGGGAGTGGCCCGCGTCATCATCGGGACGGCCGCCGTGCGTGATCCGCCCTTCGTCAAGCAGGCGGCCCGCGACTTTCCCGGGCAAATTGCGGTGGGGCTTGATGCGCGCGACGGCAAAGTGGCGGTCGCGGGCTGGGCCCAGAGTTCGGAATTGTCCGCGCCTGAAATCGCCCGGCGCTTCGAGGATGTCGGCGTTTCGGCAATTATCTACACTGACATCGCGCGCGACGGGATGCTGCGCGGCCTCAATTTCGACGCCACCATCGCGCTCGCTGATGCAATATCGATACCGGTCATCGCATCGGGCGGCTTGGCCTCAATCGAGGACATCAGGGCACTATTGGCGCCGCGCGCTCGCAACCTCGCCGGAGCCATAGCGGGCCGTGCGCTCTATGACGGACGGCTTGATGCGGCCGAAGCGCTTGCGCTAATCCGCGCCGGAAGGACAACCGGTTAATGTTCAAGGTCCGCATCATCCCCTGTCTCGACGTGAAGGACGGCCGAGTCGTCAAGGGCGTCAACTTTGTCGGCCTGCGCGACGCCGGCGATCCGGTCGAGGCCGCGATCGCATATGACGCCGCCGGCGCCGATGAACTGTGTTTTCTCGACATAACGGCGAGCCATGAAAACCGCGACACTATCTACGACGTGGTTACGCGCACGGCCGAGGCCTGCTTCATGCCACTCACGGTGGGGGGCGGCGTACGCACGGTCGATGACATCCGCAAGCTCCTGACCTGTGGGGCGGACAAGGTGTCGATCAATACCGCGGCGGTAGCCCGTCGCACGTTCGTCAAGGAAGCTGCCGAAAAATTCGGCGATCAGTGCATCGTGGTGGCGATCGACGCCAAAAAAGCAATTGGGCCGAGTGATAAAGACCGTTGGGAAATCTATACTCATGGCGGGCGTAATCCGACCGGCCTCGATGCAATCGAGTATGCGAAGGAAGTGGTCGCGCTGGGCGCCGGCGAAATCCTGCTCACGTCGATGGATCGCGATGGCACGAAAGAAGGCTACGACATTCCACTTACGCGGGCCGTAGCAGACGCGATCAATGTGCCTGTCATTGCATCGGGCGGGGTCGGCACGCTGAATCACATGGTCGAGGGCATCCGCGAAGGTCACGCGACAGCGGTGCTTGCAGCCTCTATTTTTCATTTCGGCGAGCATACGGTACGCGAAGCCAAGGCCTACATGGCCAATGCCGGTCTGCCGATTCGCATGGATGCGTGACTACTCTCCCCGCGACGGGGAAGAGGTGCTAAAGGACCCGCGCCGAAGGACGTTCCGATGAGCAAATTTACGCTGGCCGACCTGGAAAAACGCGTGCACGAGCGTGCCGGCGCGAGCGCTGCCGAATCATATACCCGCGCCTTGATCGAAAAGGGCGTTGCCCATTGCGCCAAGAAACTCGGCGAGGAGGCCATCGAGACGGGCTTGGCCGCCGTGCAGGAAGACAAAGGTCGGCTCGTCGCCGAAGCGGCCGACCTTCTTTATCATCTGCTCGTGCTGCTGGAGGCGCGCGGCGTCTCCCTGGCCGAGGTCGAAGCCACGCTCGAAAAGCGTACCGCGCAGACCGGGCACGAGGAAAAGGCCGGGCGCTCACGCTGACTGGATGTCCTGATGGAACAGCGCATCGAGGAAAATCTCTCGCCATACCGCTCGTTCTCGCGGGCGGAGTGGGCGGCACTGCGCGAAGACACACCAATGACGCTGACCTCGGAAGAGGTTACGCGCCTGCGCTCGCTGCATGACCGGCTGGATATCAAGGAAGTCGAAGACATTTATTTGCCGTTGTCGCGGCTGCTTTCACTTTACGTGGCGGCAACCCAGCGGCTGTTCCGCGCGCAAGAGCGATTCCTCGGTACCACCGACGTGAAGATGCCGTACATCATAGGGGTTGCCGGCTCCGTGGCGGTCGGCAAATCGACAACGGCACGCGTGCTGCAAGCCTTGCTGGCGCGCTGGACGAATGTGCCGAAGGTCGATCTCATCACGACCGACGGCTTTCTTTATCCCAACATCGTGCTCGAGCGTGAAGGCCTGATGGAGAAGAAGGGTTTTCCCGAGAGCTACGACCTGCCGTCGCTGTTGCGCTTCCTTTCAGATGTGAAGGCCGGGCGGCGGCCGGTGCGGGCGCCGATCTATTCGCATTTAATTTACGACGTCATGCCGAACCAATGGGTCGAAGTCGACCGGCCGGAAATTCTCATCGTTGAAGGCCTGAACGTGTTGCAGACCGGGCGATTGCCGAAGGATGGCAAGGCTATTCCCTTTGTCTCCGACTTTTTCGACTTTTCCGTCTATCTCGATGCCGACGAAGACGTGCTCAAATCCTGGTACGTGGACCGGTTTTTGACCTTGCGCAGCACCGCGTTCCGCGATCCGAAATCCTATTTTCACCGCTACTCGAATTTGTCGGACGCAGAGGCGACGGAAACCGCCTCTTCAATCTGGTCGCGCATCAACTTGGTCAATTTGCACGAAAACATACTGCCGACCCGGCAGCGCGCGGATTTGATCTTGAAGAAAAACGAGAGTCACCTCGTCGAGGAAGTCGCGCTTCGAAAACTGTAAGATGCGATCGTCCCGGCCTGCTTGCTCAAGCGGCCCGGTGGTTGAGGTCGAAGTGCTGGAGATAGCGCTGTTTAATGGCTGCCACCGGCAACACGATCAGGACGTCGGTTGTGCCGAATTCGTAGTCGACCACTGCCCCTTCGCCAATATATGCGCCTAGACGCAGATAGCCTTTAATGAGCGGAGGAAGCACGCGCAGCGCATCCTTTGGATCAATCGCCTCTTTCGACATCCGATTCATCTCGACAAATCGGTTGGGCAGCGCCTGCGCCCGCCAGGGCTCCGGGGCCCGCGCATAGTGATGAAGAAATGAAAGCGACAGAGCCAGTCTTTTCGGGTCGGTGCCCTCGAGGCTGGCGCAGCCGAACATAACGTCGCAGCGATTTTGCAGGATGTAGGCGTGAATGCCACGCCAAAGCAACTCGACGGTACGCTTGTTCCGGTACGGTGCCAGTACGCAGGATCGGCCAAGTTCAAGAAATTGCATGCCGGCATGGCGGGCGATGAGCAAATTGATGTCGAATTCACCGGCGGTATAGAACCCACCATATTCTTCAGCGAGCGGCTGCCGCAACAGCCGATAGGTGCCGACGACGGCTGGGCGATTCGGCGCGCCACGATCGCGCGAGGCGTGGTCGACCACCAGCAGGTGGTCGCAAATTGCGTCGTAGCCGTCGACGTCGCGCCGCGCCAACAGCCGCGCCGGATTGGGTACCGCTGAGCCTTCCTGGTAGAAAATCCTGTAACGCAGTTTCTGGGCCTGCCGCACCTCGGCGGCGGTCTGGGCGAGTCGTACTTCCAGAGAACCAATCCGGCCCAAACTGCGAGAGGGCCGATGCGTGCGCGCTGCCCATGCGCGCAGGCCACCATAGGCCTGAAGCGACGAGATTAGACCTGGGACGCCCGGCCCCACGGGCGCCGGGCGAAAGCGTTCAAAAAGACTGCGTGCAGGCTGGAGACTGGCGCGGATGGCCATGGGTCGTCAGGTCCTATCGGTCCCTATCGGCGCGAAATCTTTGGTTTGGGCGAGGATACCGGTCAGGCGAATCATTATTTCAATCGGTGGTACCCCCTACACCACGGGCCGGACACGGAATTATGACAATGTGGGGAAGCTGCGGTCAGGCCGCAAGCGGGTTGTGGAAGGTGCCCGGTATGGCATCAAGTACCTCGCGCAGCCGGTCTCGATCGAGCGGTTTTACCACCAGCCCATCCAGACCGGCGGCCAGCATCGCCTCGCGGTCTTCAGTTTGAGCATTGGCCGTAACAGCAATTATCCGGGTTTGCGCATCGCCAGCTTCCAGCTCGGCGGCGCGGATCCGGCGCGTCGCTTCAAGGCCATCAACGCCCGGCATTTGCAGGTCCATCAGGACGAGATCGAAGCGGCTGCCGGCCGCGCGCGCGGCAAGCCAGGACTCGACTGCCGCTTCGCCGTCGCTCGCAATGATTGGGCGATGCCCAAGGCGGGTGAGTAGTGCGCGCGCTAAAAGGGCGTTGATCTCATTATCCTCAGCCACAAGAATCGACATTCCTTTGCCGGCGAGAGACGCCGCAGTTCCGGTATCGGCTTCAGCTTCCGCCGGTGAATGCTCGAAAGCATCGACCGTCGTGAGCCGCGCGGCAAGCGACGCGACGCGTACGGGCTTGACCAGATAGCCTGTGAACCCGGCAGCCTTCAGCGCCGGCAGCTCGTTCCTTTCGGCTGGACGGATGAGCACGATACGCCTGGGGACGGCAAGCGTGGCAAAATCGCCGTTCGCTATCATCGCCGACGCCAACGGGTAATCGACTAGCAGCGCGTCCCATGGCCGCTCCGGCAGCAACGCTGCTGCGACCCTTTCATCGATCACTGCGCAGGTCTTGGCGCCCCAGCGCCCAAGACGCCGCGCGAGCAGCGAGGATTCGATTTCAGCCGGCCCAACGATCATCACTTCGGCATGGCTGAGATCTGGCGCGACAAAAGTCGTCGCTTGCCCATCGAGCGCCCGCGGCAACGGGACGTCGACGCTGAAGGTTGAGCCCGCGCCGGGTTCGCTCGCGACCGTGATGCGCCCATCCATACGTTCGATAATACGTTTGGAAATGGCGAGTCCCAGTCCGGTCCCACCGAAACGGCGCGTCGATGATCCGTCACCCTGTTCGAAATCCATGAAGATGCGCGTCAGGTCTTCGCTCTTTACCCCGATGCCGGTATCGCGGACTTCGAAATGGATATCGCTCTCCTGCTCTCCTGGCTCGACGATCACCGACACGCCGCCCTTTTCGGTAAACTTGATGGCATTACTTGTCAGATTGAGAAGAACTTGGCGTATCCGCGCCGCATCGCCGACTACTTCCGCCGGCACGCGCTCATCCACGAATGAAGCGATTTCGATTCCCTTTGCCTGCGCGCGCGGTGCCATGAGTTCGACCGCTTCCTCGACCAAGACGGCAAGTGTGAAGGGCCGCGCTTCGAGATCAAGTCTCCCGGCCTCGATCTTCGAAAAGTCGAGAATTTCCTCGATCAGCGAGAGCAGCGTTTCACCGGAGGTCTTTGCCGCCTTGGCATAGGTCAACTGCTCGGCGGTGAGTGATGTATCGAGCAACAGGTCGGCCATCCCAAGCATACCGTTGAGTGGAGTGCGAATTTCATGGCTGACCATTGCAAGAAAGCGCGACTTGGCGCGGTTCGCAGTCTCCGCCTGGTCGCGCGCGTGGCCGAGAGCGTGCTCGGCCTCGACGCGATTCGTGACGTCGCGGCCGACGCCTTGGATCTCCGTACCGGTTTCGCCACGGACGGTAACCTCTCGCCAGGCGATCCAGCGCACAAAACTGCCGCTGGCGATCTTTTGATCATAAACGCGAGTGCCGTCGGGTTGAACGGCGAGGGCGCCACGTTCAAGGATGGGCAGCTCTTCGGTGGTCCCGATCAGCGCGTCGCGCGTTCTGCCTGCGAGCGCGCAGAAAGCGTCATTCGCATAGGTAATGCGGCCCGCGCTGTCGCGGCGCACGATGAGGTCGCCCTGAGCCTCCAGCAAACTGCGTGCGCGCTCTTCGGCCTCGCGCAACTCCCAAAGCCGGTCCGATAGTTGTTCGTTGTGGGCCTCGGCGGAGCGTGCGGCCGCCACGGCCGCGCGTTGACGCAGCAGAGCGAAAGCCGAAAGCGCGGTTGCCGCTGACGCCGTGGCGATCATTGCGTAGCTTGCAAATCCATGATCGGCATTTTGCAGATAGGCGCCGGTTAGAAAGGCGATCGTTACGGCGATGATTGAAATAGCGATAGGAACGGCGCGCACAGACAGCACGAGCGCCGCGCGGCTGCGTGGCGGAATTTTCGTCGGCTGATTTGTCGACCGAGATGTGGCTTGCATGGCTCCGGCGTCGTCGGGCCCGAACCGCTGGACGCGCCGGCTGCCCGCGAGAGTGCCTCATTTGGCGCCACGAACCTTGCAAATTTATTCTCGATTAACTGAGATATCGGCCGCTCGCGCGACATGGTAAATGGGGCGTTAAACAAACTGCGGCCACGACACCTCAGGCGGCGCGCCGGACTTCGTCGGCGAGCGCTCGGTAGGAGAGCGCTTCGGCAAGATGGGTTCGGCCAACATTCTCGGTCGCGTCAAGATCGGCAAGTGTGCGCGCGACGCGCAAGACTCGGTGATATCCGCGCGCCGACAAGCGCATTGAATCGGCAGCCTCGCGCAGCAGCGCGAGGCCCGCGGCATCGGTGCGTGCGACATCTTCAAGCACTGGACCGCTGACCTGCGCGTTGGTGCGTATATTGTTCAAACCGAGGGTGGCGTAACGCGCAGCCTGTATATCTCGCGCACGCGCGACGCGCGCGGCGACATCGCGGCTGCCTTCGGCCGGAGCCGGCAGGATCAGGTCGGCTGCCGTCACGGCCGGTACCTCGATATGCAGGTCGATGCGGTCAAGCAGCGGGCCCGACAGGCGGCCTTGATATTCCGCCGCGCATCGGTCGCTGGCGCCGCGCTTGCAGGTAAAGCCCGGGTCGCTCGCGCGACCGCAACGGCAGGGATTCATCGCCGCAACGAGCATGAACCGTGCCGGATAGGTGGTGCGATGGTTGGCTCTTGCGATGGAAACCTCGCCGGTTTCGAGCGGCTGGCGCAGAGAGTCGAGCACGTGGCCGGAAAATTCCGGCAGCTCGTCGAGAAACAGAACTCCGTTGTGCGCGAGGGAAATTTCGCCGGGCCGCGCCCGCAGCCCGCCGCCGACCAGCGCCGGCATCGAGGCAGAATGATGCGGCGATCGAAACGGCCGCCGGTTTGTGAGAGCGCCGCCTTCGATTTCGCCGGCGACTGAAGCGATCATCGAGATTTCCAGCAATTCGGCCGGTGAAACCGGCGGCAGGATCGTCGGCAGGCGGGACGCCAACATCGATTTGCCGGCGCCCGGCGGGCCGACCATAATCAGATTGTGCGCGCCGGCCGCGGCGACTTCGAGCGCACGCTTCGCGCTTTCCTGGCCTTTGATGTCGGAAAGATCGACCGGCGCGCCGGCCCGTTCGTGGATCTTCGGCTGCGGTCGCGCGAGAATCTGCGTGCCTTTGAAATGATTGGCGAGCTGGATCAGCGATTGAGCGGCGACAATCTCGAGCTCGGGGCTCGCCCACGCCGCCTCCGCTCCGCACACGGCTGGACATATTAAACCTTGTCCGCGTCCATTGGCTCCGATCGCGGCCGGCAACACACCGGCGACTGGTGCAATCGAGCCGTCGAGCCCAAGCTCGCCCAGCACCGTGAAACTATTCAACGCACCATGCGGCAGAGCGCCGATTGCGGCCATCAGGCCGAGTGCGATCGGCAGATCGTAATGGCTGCCTTCCTTCGGCAAATCGGCCGGCGCGAGGTTGACGGTGATGCGCCGAGCCGGAAGCGCAAGACCTGACGCGATCAAGGCCGCACGGACCCGCTCCTTTGCTTCCGAGACCGCCTTGTCGGGCAAGCCGACTATATTGAACGCCGGGAGGCCAGGCGCCACCTGCACCTGAACGTCAACGGCCCGAGCTTCGATGCCCTCAAAAGCCACTGTGGCAACACGTTCGACCATACAACCGGGCCTCTTCCGATACTCGCTAAAGTAGTATCGGAAGCGAGCGGCCCGCACAAGGAAGCGATTTGAACGCGCCGGACCCACAGCATCATTGATCTCGGACATTTGGCCGATGATCATGCGTCCGAAGAAAAGGCGGAGGATCCATGATGACGCTTGCCCGGAATCTCGTCGCGCTGCTGCTGGTGATGACGGCTACACCCGCGCTCACTCAGGAGCTCAAGCCCTGGAAACATGTCGTCATTGAGCCGAAAGGAGATGCCGGTTTCATGCTCATGGTCGGTCAACGCGATTTCGCGGAGAGACATGGCCTTAAGCTTGAAATAGTGCCGATGAAAAACGGGGCACTCGCGCACAAGGCGCTGCTCGCCGGCGAAGTCGACAGCATTGAATCGAGCCCCGGCGCCGCCATCCTCGCCGGGTCACGCGGCGCCGATCTCAAGATTGTCGGATGCGACTGGCCGGGCGTACCCCACGGGCTGATGGTCAAGTCCGCCATCGACAAGGTCGAGGATCTCAAGGGCAAGACGATTGCAGTGGCGGCTCCCGGTTCGCTGCCCAACCTGCTGATCAACGCCATCCTCGAGCAACATAAAATTCCGGCCACGGATGTGCATTTCGCAAATCTCGGTGGGGATCTTGATCGCTTCAAGGCGGTGGTGGCCGGTGTCGCTGACGCCGGAATCGTTGCGGCTGAATTCATGGCAGTGGCCCCGAAGGACGTGAAGATGCTGGTTACCGGTCATGACGCGCTGCCCAATTATGTGCGGCTGTGCCTGACGATGACCGGAAAGACGATCGCAGCGCGGCGATCGGACGCAATCAACTTCGTTGCCGCCCAAATGGATGCGCTGAATTTCTCCGAGACCCACCGCGATGAGACGATAAAGCTTACCCGTGAAGCGATCCACGCCAAGCCCGACGATCCGCGGCCTGCTTACGCCTATGACGACACGCTCAAACGCCACGCAATCGATCCATCAATTGCGCTGCCGCTCGATAAGTTGAACTGGATGCAGGGCGAGCTGGTGAAGGCCGGCAATCTCAAGGCCGCCTTCGATCTTGCCACAATGACGGCGCCAGATATCCGATCCGAGGCGGCAAAGCGCGCGTCAAAATAGTCAGATCTTCACCGAAGCCATGATTCCCGCGGGAAAGATTTCTTCGGGCGTGGCGAGGCGATGCGCGATGCCCTGTTCGTGGGCATAGCGCAAAAACAGCTCCAGTGTCGGCCGATTTGGCTCGATGCCATAGGGAAAAAGATTGCCGCCGAACGCTTGTTGCACGCGGACCGCGTAATTGGTCAGCCACGGAACCGGGTATCGCGAAACGGCCGGATCCAGAATGCGTTCGAGGCTGCGGCGTTTCGACTCCTCGAATGCGTTGTACAAATTCCGCGCCACCCAAGGCTGCTGGTCCAGGATTGCCTTGCGCATCGCAATGACATGCATGATCGGATAGACGCCGGTGTCCTGATAATATTTCTGCTCCAGCGCTTCATAGTCGGGGAACAGACGCACGACATCAGGGTGCTTTTCCCGAAATGAATTCGGCGGCCGCGCGATGATGACGCAGTCGAGCTCGCCTGAGGCGATCATTTCACTTAGCGTTTTGTCGGGCGCGCCGGTCAGCCGGACGCTCTTTGGCAGCGACAGTTCTACCTTTTCGATCCGGCCGGCTTCGTTGGTCCCTGCCTGCACCCAATCGATTTCGGAAAGGGATATACCGCCCTCATGCATCAGCCAGCCGCGCATGTAGACCGCCGCGGTGTGCGCCCATTCCGGAACGCCGACGCGCTTGCCGCGAAGATCCTTGGCCGTCTTGATGCCCGCCTTGCGGTTCACGTAAAACGACGAAAAACGAAACAGGCGCGAGGCATAGACCGGCAAGCCGATGATGTCGCTGTCCTTGCGTGTCACCTGCGCCGTGAATTTGGCGAAGGAGAGCTCGGACACATCCCATTCACGGTTAAAGGTAAATCGAGAAAAAATTTCGTGGTGACCGAGCGTGAGCCAGTTCGCGTCAATACCTTCTGCGCGGACCAGGCCGAGGCGAAAGTCGCGAAAATGATCGTAGTCCGTCGTGGCGATGGTGAGAGCAAGGGTCATGAACTTGCCGCCGCGTTTGACATCATCTGCGCCGCTTTGCCTCGATCTTGTCCCAGATCAGCGCAGCGATGTCGGCCCCTCCGAGGCTCTTGATCGAGCGTATTCCGGTGGGGGAGGTAACATTGATCTCGGTCAGATACCCATCAATCACGTCAATACCAACAAACAGAAGTCCGCGGTCGCGGAGAGCCGGTCCGATGCGCTTGCAGATCTCGGCCTCGCGCTTGGTCAATTCTGTCGCGGCCGGCGCGCCGCCGCGTACCATGTTGGAACGCAGGTCGTCGGCGGCCGGGATACGATTGACTGCGCCGGCATACTCCCCATCGACGAGGATAATACGCTTGTCGCCGTGCTTGATGTTGGGGAGAAATTTCTGCACCACCCACTGCTCGCGGAATGTGCTTGCGAACAGATCGTAGAGTGAGCCGAAGTTGAGGTCTTCACGCGCCAGCCGGAACACAGCCTCACCGCCTTTGCCGTAGAGCGGCTTCATGACGATATCCCCGTGCTCGATCCGGAACGCCTTGATCTCGCCGAGGTCGCGCGTGACCAGCGTCGGGGGCATCAGATCGGAAAACTCGGTGACGAAAACCTTTTCCGGGGCGTTGCGCACATGTGCCGGGTCATTGACCACCAGCGTCTTGGGGTGAATGCGTTCGAGCAGGTGGGTCGTCGTCACATAGGCGAGATCGAACGGCGGATCCTGGCGCAGCAGCACAACGTCGAATTCCGAAAGCTCGACTCGCCGCGGCTCGCCCAGCGTGAAGTGGTCCCCCGCCTGGTCGCGGACGGCGAGCGGTTCGACATGGGCAAACAATCGGCCGCCAAGCAATGCGAGCCGATCGGGGGTGTAATAGGCGAGCTGATGCCCACGTTCTTGTGCCTCCAAGAGGAGGGCAAAAGTCGAGTCCCCCTTGATATTGATCCGCTGGATCGGATCCATTTGCACGGCGATTTTCAGGCTCATGGCTACCTTTAGGCGAATAAAGCGTTAACACATTACCCGCACTATAGCCGCTTCTTGAGTGCCGTTGCACGGGCGGGGGGCCGCTGGTGAATCTGCCGAAGCTATCGATCGCTGCAAGGCTCTATACGATTTTTGCGCTGATGGCCGCCACCACCGTGGCGCTGTCCGTGGTTGCGGTATCGAATGCCCGCGAACATGCCGCGCTGACCGACGAGTTCGAATCCGCCAATGCCGGCAGCTGGAATGTCGAACGCATCAACGGGCTGATCTATGCCACGATGATGGAAACGCGCGGCATCTTCATGTCGGCGGACGCGGCCGAAGCGGCGAAATATGCCGCCGCATTGCTCAAAGCCACCGACCAGATCAGCGCGGTTGTCGGCGATTGGCAACGCAGCGTCCGCAACAGCGATGCCCTGGCGTTCAGCAACTTTGCCGTCCGGCTCAACGGATATCAGGACTACCTGTACAAGCTAGCGCCGGTCGCCAAACAATCAGGTGCGCAGGCCGCGCGCGAATGGGCCGAGAAAAATCAGCCGGCGGAAACCCGGCTCGCGCTCACCAAGGACCTGGAAGCACTGAGCCAGCATTATACGGACCGGGCCAGCCAGATTTACACGCAGATCGACGAAGGCATCGACCACACCGCGCTGCTGCTCAGCGTACTGGCCGCCATTGCGGTTGCGCTCGCGATAGTCGGCGTGGCGATAATATCGCGCAGCGTGACGAGGCCGATCGGCGCCATCACAAAAATCACGGAATCCGTGGCGGCAGGTAACGCGAACATCGAAATTCCCTTCAGCAATCGCAATGATGAGATAGGTGCGCTGGCGCGCACGATCGGCGTTTTCCAAAAGGCGATGCGAAGCAACGATGAACTCAATCATACTGTCCGCAACGACGCCGACTTGCGCAAGCGGCGTCAGGAAAAAATGTCGAACGAAATTACGCATTTCTCGGCCGAGGTAGAGGCGACGCTGGCGGAGCTGGGACGAATTTCGGACGAAATGCTGGCGGCTTCGACTCAACTCGCCGCTGCCGCCGACAATGCATCGAGCAAAACCAAGCGCGCCGAGGAAGCTTCATCGGAAGCTTCTTCAAACGTGCGCGACATTGCTTCAGCCGCGGACGAATTGTCGGCGTCGGTCAACGAAATTGACCGGCAGGTGGCCCAGTCCAATGCCATCGCGACCAAGGCCGTCAATGAAGTCGAATCCACAAATACTGCGGTCAAGGAACTTGATGAAGCCGCCGCTCGCATCGGCGATGTTGTCAAGCTCATCACCGACATCGCCGAGCAAACAAATTTGTTGGCCCTGAACGCCACGATCGAGGCTGCGCGTGCCGGAGAGGCCGGGCGCGGCTTTGCTGTGGTTGCCGGCGAGGTGAAGGCGCTCGCCGGCCAGACCAGCCGCGCAACCGAGGAGATAGGCGCTCAGATCGCGGGCATGCAGCGCGCGACGCAGCGATCAATTACAGCTATTACCGGAATTGAGCATACGATCCGCGAGATCGGCAATATCAGCAGCACAATCGCAGCCGCGGTGACCGAGCAGGGCGCAGCGACCCAGGAAATCGCTCGCGGCGTCGAGATCGCTGCCGAGCGCACCGTCGAAACCGCCAGGGAAGTCAACCTGATGGGAGCGGCGACGCAAGACACGCGCTCGAGCGCCTCTGCCGTGAAGTCGGTGGCCGATGATCTCGGCGGTGTTGCCCAGCGGATCCGCACGCAGGTCGATCAGTTTTTCGAGCGGCTGAGCGCCTGAGCCCTAATTCATTTCAAACGCCGCGGGAATGTGGCGTGGAATTTTGCCAGGGGCCACCAGAATAGCATCAAAGCGAATATCCTGGATCGACGCGTCGGGATTTGCCGCAAGCCAGATTTCCGCCGCCCCGGCAATTCGCCGGCGTTGCCGCTCGTTCACGGATTCCGCGGCCGCATCGAGACTCGCGCGCGCCTTCACTTCGGCAAACACGAGCAGCCGACGCCGTCGCGCAATAATGTCGATTTCGCCGAGCGGGCTTCTCCAACGACGCGCGAGGATGCGGAACCCCTTTGCTATGAGGAGTGCGGCCGCCCGGCTCTCCGCGGAAATCCCGGTCCGAAATGCAGCCTGACGATCGGGATGCGGCTCTCGCCCAGGCGAACGCGGTGGCCGATCATTCATCGGCGGCATCTTTGGCGAGCGCGAGTGCGCGCTGGTAGATTTCGCGTCGGGGAAGGCCGGTCGCGGCGGCGACTTCGCCGACCGCATCCTTGACCGAGACGCGCGCAAGCGCCTGCCGGAGAAGCACGTCGAGGTCGTCGGCCTTCTGCTCACCTGCGGCAGGCGGAGCAACGACAACGACGAACTCGCCTCGGGTTTCGGCATCGCCTGCGTATTCACGCGCCAACGTATTGAGATCGGAAGCTCTCACCTCTTCATGCAACTTCGTGAGCTCACGGCAAATGGCCGCCGGCCGCGGGCCGATTGCTTCGGCAAGATCGGCGAGCATCGCGGCAACGCGCGGGCCCGTTTCAAACAACACCAGCGTTGCCGGGATATTCGCAATCGCGGCGATGCGTTTTTGCCTCGCTGATTGCTTCGGAGGAAGGAACCCTTCGAAAAAGAATCGGTCGGTCGGCAATCCGGCGACCGATAATGCAGCAAGAACAGCCGACGCGCCCGGCAATGCAATCACATCAATACCAGCCTCACGTGCCGCACGCACCAGCTTATAGCCGGGATCGGAAATCAGGGGCGTGCCGGCGTCCGACACCAGCGCTACTGCCTGGCCCTCGGCGAGCCGGGCAAGCAGTTTTGGGCGCGCTTCGGCAGCATTGTGCTCGTGGTACGGAGTCAGGGGTGTGGCGATGCCGTAGCGTTCGGTCAGCTTGCGGGTTACACGCGTATCCTCGCATGCGATCACGTCGGAACCGGCAAGCACTTCGAGCGCGCGCAAGGTAATGTCTCCGAGGTTCCCGATCGGCGTGGCGACGAGGTAAAGACCGGTGGGCGCTTTCGCGGCTTCGATCGCTGCGCCGAGCGGGGCGTAGCGGCGCAATTTCACTTTGCTTTCAGTCGCCATGAGCGGCACTCTAGACGGCCACATGGGGCGCGTCATCGGCGGCAGATTATCCCGTCTATTCATAACCTCAACTTTTGCGGGACAAATTCGGCGATACCGGTTACGACTGACACGGAATTGTCGAGCGGGGAGCGACCATGTTGGGAACGTCGCTTGAGGAAGGGGTGTTGAAGCGCGCGTGGCGATATGCTCGCGCTGCGCTGTCTTTTGTCGCGATAGGCATAGTTGTTGCCGCCTGCACCACACAGCTGGGGAACAGCGTCACGACGTCGCAGCCGGAAGGGCAGGCCGTCAACGCGCCTGCCGCAGACGGCCAGGTGCGCATCTGCCTGATCTTGCCGCTGTCGGCGCAAGGCAATGCCGGAGTTGCCGCCCAGTCAATGAAAAACGCAGCCGAAATGGCGCTCGCGGAATTCAAGGCAACGAACGTTCAGCTTGTCGTGAAAGATGATGGCGGCACGCCGCAAGGCGCGCAGGCTGGCGCCGAGCAGGCGATCAATGAAGGCGCTGAAATCATCATCGGCCCACTATTCGCGCAGTCGGTGAGCGCGGTCGGGCAGGTCGCTCGCTCGCGCAACATTCCGGTGATCGCATTCTCGACGGATGCGAGCGTCGCGGCGCACGGCGTCTATCTGCTCAGCTTCCTCCCGGAGAGCGATGTGCGCCGCATCGTTGATTTCGCGGTGTCGCGTGGCAAGCGGTCATTTGCCGCGCTATTGCCTGACAATCCCTATGGCACGGTGGTCGAAGCCGCATTCCAGCAGGAAGTGTCACGCCGCGGCGGCCGCGTTGTTGCGCTCGAGAAATATCCAATCGACGCGAACAGAATGTCAGAAGTGGCCCGCCGCGTGGCGCAGGCCGCCAATCAGGTCGACAGCATCTTCATTCCCGATGGTGCCGATGCCGTGCCGCAAGTCGTGCAGGCACTCGCCGCTGGCGGCGTCAATCTCAAGCGGGTGCAACTGCTCGGGACGGGCCTGTGGGATGACCCGCGCATCTTTTCGACGACCGTGCTCGATGGCGGCTGGTATGCCGCGCCGGAATCCGGGGGATTCCGGAATTTCTCCGCGCGCTATCGTGCCCGCTACGGACAGGACCCGGTGCGTACGGCGACGCTTGCTTACGATGCGACAGCTCTCGTTGCCGCACTCGTAAAGACTCAAGGCGCGCAGCGCTTCAGCGAGCAGGTGTTGACCAATGCGTCGGGATTTGCGGGAATTGACGGCGTCTTCCGATTTTTGCCGCAGGGCGCCAACGAACGCGGCTTGGCTGTGTTGCGCGTGACGCCGACCGGCGGGCAGGTAGTCAGTCCCGCGCCGAAGTCGTTCCAGTCAGGGACCTGAATTCAGGCCGCGAGATCTGCGACCACCGCATCGAGCAGCGGAAACCCGCTCGGCGTCACACGCAGACGGCCGTCGGTCGTCGTTTCCACCGCACCTTCCCCACGCAATATCGAAATGCGTTTGGGATCGAGCGCGCGTCCAGCCAGCGCGGCATAGCGCGCGGTATCGATGCCTTCGGCGAGCCGCAAGCCCATCAGCAGATATTCGTCGGCTACTTCGCCGGACGTCAGTTTTTCATTCACGGTCATGCCGTCGCCATTTGCTTCCACGCGCATCAGCCAGGCTTCCGGCCGTCTGTCGGTTTCGGTCGCGACGCGGCGGCCCTCGATCGTGAGCCGGCCATGCGCGCCGGGGCCGACGCCGGCATAGTCGTGCCCGCGCCAATAAATGAGATTGTGCCGGCACTGTGCGCCAGGCCGTGCGTGGTTGGAGATTTCGTAGGCAGGAAGCCCCGACTTCCCGCAGATTTCCTGCGTGAGATCGTACAGGTCGCGAGCGCTGTCTTCATCGGGAACTATCAATTTTCCGGCCTTGTGCAGTCCGAAAAAGGGCGTTCCCTGCTCGATGGTCAGCTGATAGAGCGAAAGGTGTTCGGCGGCTTCTGCAATGGCGCGCTTGAGTTCCGCCGCCCAGGCGGCAAGCGATTGGCGCGGGCGCGCATAGATCAGGTCGAATGAATAGCGGTTAAAAATTGAGCGCGCGACCGCAACCGCATCGAGAGCCTCTTGCGCGGTATGCAAGCGGCCAAGCTCTTTCAACGCAGCGTCATCCAGAGCCTGTACGCCGAGCGAAACGCGATTGACGCCTGCGGCGCGAAATCCGCGAAAGCGGGTTGCTTCCACGCTGGTGGGATTTGCCTCAAGCGTCACTTCGACGTCACCTGCGATCGCCCAATGCTTGCCGATGCAGTCGAGGATTGTCTGCACGGAAGAGGGATGCATCAGCGATGGCGTGCCGCCGCCGAAGAAAATGCTCGATACGGTGCGGCCCGGCACGCGAGCCGCCGCCGCTGCGATCTCGGCCTCATAGGCACGCACGAACCGCGCTTCGTCGATGCCGCCATGACGGACATGACTGTTGAAGTCGCAATAGGGGCACTTCGACAGGCAGAAGGGCCAGTGAATGTAGACGGCAAAGGGCGTGGTTAACGACATGTTAAATCATAGCCCGAGCGGAGCGCCGCAACCAGCGAACAAACGCTGCTGGCCGCAACAGTTGATTAAAATTGTAACGATCAGGAATCAGTTCAACGTGCTGGAAGGCACGCGGAGGCCAGCTTCATGAACGCGCGCGCGCGATGCGACAGGCCTTGCCCCTTCGGCGGCAGCCCGTGCTTTTCGTCCGCGCTCATCTGGCCGAAGGTGCGGTCGAATCCGTCTGGACGAAACAGCGGATCATAGCCGAAACCCTTGTCGCCACGCGGCGGCCACACCGCGACACCGTCAACACGGCCCTCAAATTCCTCGATATGCCCATCGGGCCAGGCGAGACAAAGTGCGGCGAAAAAATGCGCGCGCCGTTGATCCGGCAATTTTGCATCCCGCTCGATCAGCAATGTTTGAATGCGATTCATCGCGGCGCGAAAATCCCTGTCCGGTCCCGCCCAGCGGGCCGAATGTATTCCCGGTTCGCCATCAAGCGCATCGACGACCAGGCCGGAATCGTCGGCGAACGCGGCCTTGCCGCTCGCGCGTGCGGCGGCCAGCGCCTTGATGCGTGCGTTCGCAGCGAAAGTCTTCCCGGTCTCATCGGGCTCAGGTAGCCCGAGCTCGGCCGCCGACTTCGCAGCGATCCCAAAGGGAGCAAGGAGCTCGCCCATTTCCTTGAGCTTGCCCGGATTGTGGGTAGCGATGACGACCGGACCAGTAAGTTGTCGATGCATAGATTTTGTCACGGCCGGATAAGATCGCCCGGAACGCGTCGCGTCACCATAAATCACATCACCGCCATTTTTTGCAGATCCACCAGCGTCGCAATTCCCTTGCGGGCGAGGGCGAGCAGCGCGGCAAACTGATCTTCGCTGAAGGGGGTTTTTTCGGCGGTTGCCTGGATTTCCACGATGTTGCCGGAGCCCGTCATCACGAAATTGGCGTCGGTGTCGGCTTCGGAATCCTCCGCATAGTCGAGATCGAGGACGGCAGTGCCTTTGCATACGCCGCAGGAAACAGCCGCGATATGATCGCGCAGCACCTCGGCCTTGATCATGTCACGCGACTTCATCCAGTTGAAGCAGTCGGCGAGCGCCACCCAGGCGCCCGTGATCGATGCAGTGCGCGTTCCCCCGTCGGCCTGGATAACGTCGCAATCAATCGTTATCTGACGTTCGCCCAGTGCAGGCAAATCCACGACCGAGCGGAGGGAGCGGCCGATTAGGCGCTGGATTTCGACCGTGCGTCCGCCCTGCTTGCCGGCGCTTGCTTCGCGCCGCGTGCGTTCCGAAGTAGCGCGCGGCAGCATGCCGTATTCGGCGGTCACCCAGCCGCGGCCCTGGCCCTTCAGCCAAGGGGGGAGCCGCTCCTCGAGGCTCGCCGTCACCAGCACGTGAGTGTCACCAAACTTCACAAAACACGAGCCTTCGGCATATTTGACGACACCGCGCTCGAGTGAAACAGCGCGCAGCTCGTCAATTTGTCGGCGGCTTGGCCGCATCGGGCTTGCTCCTTTGATATTTGACGCTCACCATAACCATACGCCCGGCTTGAACAAGACCGCCTCAATGGTCAATTGTTGGCTGGCTTTCGAGGAGTTCAGTCTTGGCGTCTCATGATATTCCAATCGGCGCGACACAGGTGAGCCTGGCGGCGCTCAATGAGCGCTCGCGGGAGATCTTCCGCCAAATCGTCGAAAGCTACCTTACGACCGGCGAACCGGTGGGTTCCCGCAATCTATCGAAGCTGCTGCCGATTTCGCTGTCGCCAGCCTCGGTCCGCAATGTGATGTCGGACCTGGAACAGCTGGGCCTGATTTACGCGCCGCACACGTCAGCGGGCCGGCTCCCGACCGAGATCGGGCTGCGGTTTTTCGTCGACGCATTGATGCAAGTTGGCGATCTCACCGAGCAGGACCGCCGGTCGATTGAAGCTCAGGTGGCGGGCGCGCACACCAACAAATCGATGGAAAACGTTCTTACCGAGGCCTTGCAAATGCTGTCGGGATTGACCCGATCTGCCGGCGTTGTGCTCACCGCCAAGGCGAACGTCAGGCTCAAACATGTCGAGTTTGTCAGGCTGGAGCCCGAACGCGCCCTAGCTGTTCTTGTAGCTGAGGACGGGCAGGTCGAAAATCGCGTGCTCAATGTGCCGGCCGGCTTGCCGACGTCTTCTCTCACGGAAGCGGCAAACTTCCTCAATGCCCGCATCCGCGGCAAGACGCTTGTTGATCTGCGCGTCGAAATCGAAAATGCGGTTGCAGAAGGCCAGGCCGAGCTCGACCAACTCACGCAGAAAGTTATCGCGGCCGGGCTCGCCAGTTGGTCCGGCGGCGATGACGAGGACCGCCAGCTGATCGTGCGCGGTCACGCCAACCTTCTGGAAGATTTGCGGGCACTCGAAGATCTCGAACGCGTGCGTTCCCTGTTCGACGCGCTTGAAACAAAGCGCGGGGTGATCGATCTGCTAGGCCGGGCGGAGCGCGCGGACGGTGTGCGCATCTTCATCGGCTCCGAGAACAACCTGTTCTCCCTCTCCGGATCTTCAACCATTGTGGCGCCGTATCGCGATCACAAGGGACGGATTGTTGGAGTGATCGGCGTTATCGGGCCAACCCGACTCAACTATGCCCGCGTCATCCCCATGGTCGACTACACCGCCAGGGTCGTAAGCCGGCTGCTCTCACCCTAAACGCTTGATTTTTCATGCCGGAGCCCTGATATGCGGGGCATCCGGATATTGCCGAGGATGGATTGAGCACGATGACGGACCCCACCGCCCGCCAGGCTGCAACTGCGGCCCCCGAGGCCGAAAGCCCGACCGCGCCCGAACAGGCCGATCCTGTCGCCGAAGCCAGGCGGGAAGCCGTCGAATTCAAGGACAAGTTGCTGCGTACGCTCGCCGAAATGGAGAATCTGCGCAAACGCACTGAACGCGAGGTGCTGGATGCGCGACTTTATGGCATCGCAGGATTCGCGCGCGATGTTTTGGCGGTCGCGGACAATATGCATCGGGCGCTGGAAGCGATCGGCCCCGAGTTGCGCGAGGGCGCGGACGCCAAGGTAAAGGCGCTGATCGAAGGCGTAGAGCTCACCGAGCGCGAACTGCTCAAATCCCTCGAAAAGAACGGCGTGAGGAAATTCTCACCGCAGGGCGAGAAGTTCGATCCGAACGTACATCAGGCAATGTACGAAGTCCCAACGTCGGATCAGCCGCCGGGTCAGGTCGCGCAGGTAATCCAGGCTGGCTACATGATCGGAGATCGCGTGCTGCGACCGGCACTCGTTGCGGTCAGCAAGGCCACGCCGAAAGCCACCGATTCCGCCAACGACAATTCGCAGTCGGACGAAAATCCGCTTTAAGCGTCACCGCAAATCAATACCGTCGCGGACCGCGCGGAAGCGGGTGAACATCGTATCCCAATCTTCGGTGGGGCTGACGGCAACGATGCGCAGATAGCCGCCCGAGCCAAAGCGCAGCCACTGCACCATCGATACTTTTTGACCAGAGGGGTTTACGCCCTGAGCTCTGATTTCGTGGCCGGGCGCCCCGCTAATTCTCATCGATTCGGCCGATTGCATTGTCAGGTCCCGGACGGGAGCGTTTGAGAGCAGGTCCCGCGCAAGCCTGGCCCGGTCGGATGGATCGGATGGGAGGTTACCTCCGACAGAGACGATCATAAGAGACTGCTTCTGGGGATGATCATTCGACTTATCGGCGAGGATGACGACTCCCGCCGGCATCACCTGAATGATCTGGAAGCCGGCTAGATCGTCAAACTTGAACGGCAACAGACCGAGCTGCTCCTGGATGGGCGCGGGGCGAAACGTGACACTGGCAAGTGCCTTGCGGACGACGGCGTCGGAATAGACTGCGAGTGCGCTTTCCGGCACTTCGACATTGATCAACGTCGTGAGGTCCGGAACCGCCCCGCCCACTGACTGGGCCAGCAGCGACCAGCGATGAAGCGTAACGCCATCGTTCTGCTTAACGCCACTGATGAGAAACCCGATGCCGCCCCCGAACGGAAAGCTTTCGCGTTTGGCCTGCTCGAGCTCAGTCTGAACCTTGGAAAAGGCCGCGCTTTCAAGTTCGGCATAGGCGCTGGCCGGCAAATCGAGGATGGCAATGGATACGTGGCGATCCACGTCCTCGAACCCTGGAAAGCGGGTACTCGCCCTCAGGTCGCCCGGAGGCTCGAGGCCAACCCGCAAGCCTCGCGGGAAGACGGGATCGGCGGACGCCGCCGATGTCAGGGCTATTAATCCGGCCAGGGACGCGCACAGGTAAACGAGCACTCGACGGACCATTGGTGCGGCGGCCTTCAAAAACATCATTGTCAGCCCTCCCTAACCGTCCTTGCGCCGTGCAGCAATGGCTCGATAACCATTGGTGGCGGCCGACGGGCCCTGATCGCGATTTCGTGACCGGCTGACTTGCGGGCTACAGTGGCACTCCTATATGACCGAGGAAGCCGCAGAAATGCGGTGAATCACGTATCCAGGGGGCTGGATCGGGGGTTGGCGGATGAACCGCTGACATTCCCACTCGGGCGCCAAGCGGCCCGGCCGGCCTGCCGCAATTTGAGAGGAACAACCATGGGCAAGGTCATCGGCATCGACCTCGGCACCACCAATTCGTGTGTTGCCGTCATGGAAGGCAAGACACCGAAAGTCATCGAGAACGCCGAGGGCATGCGCACCACGCCTTCGATTGTCGCCTTTTCCGATGACGGCGAGCGTCTCGTTGGCCAGCCGGCCAAGCGCCAGGCGGTCACCAATCCGGAAAAGACCATCTTCGCCGTCAAGCGCCTGATCGGGCGCCGCTACGACGATCCGATGGTCGAGAAGGACAAGAAGCTAGTCCCTTACAAGATCAGCAAGGCCTCGAACGGCGACGCATGGGTCGAAGTCGATAGCAAAACCTACTCGCCCTCGCAGATCTCTGCCTTCATCCTGCAAAAGATGAAAGAGACGGCGGAGGCCTATCTCGGGCAGAAAGTCGAGCAGGCGGTCATCACGGTCCCGGCCTATTTCAACGACGCGCAACGTCAGGCCACCAAGGACGCTGGCAAGATCGCGGGCCTTGAAGTGCTGCGCATTATCAACGAGCCGACAGCCGCGGCGCTCGCCTATGGTCTCGACAAGCAGAAGACCGGTACCATCGCGGTCTACGATCTTGGCGGCGGCACATTCGATATTTCAATTCTCGAAATCGGCGACGGCGTGTTTGAGGTGAAGTCCACGAACGGCGATACGTTCCTGGGCGGCGAAGACTTCGACATGCGGCTGGTGAACTATCTCGCCGATGAATTTCAGAAAGAGCAGGGCATTGATCTGCGCCGCGACAAGCTCGCGTTGCAGCGGCTCAAGGAATCTGCCGAAAAGGCGAAGATCGAATTGTCTTCGACGACGCAGACCGAAATCAACCTGCCGTTCATCACGGCAGATGCGTCGGGTCCCAAGCATCTGACGATGAAACTGACCCGCGCCAAATTTGAGGCGCTGGTCGACGATCTCATCCAAAAAACGATGCAGCCCTGCAAACAGGCGCTCAAGGACGCCGGCATCTCGGCGGCGCAGATCAACGAAGTGGTGCTGGTCGGCGGCATGACCCGCATGCCGAAGGTGCAGGAAGTCGTAAAGCAGCTGTTCGGCAAGGAGCCGCACAAGGGCGTCAACCCGGATGAGGTAGTCGCCATCGGCGCCGCCATCCAGGCCGGCGTGCTGGCCGGCGACGTCAAGGACGTGCTGTTGCTCGACGTGACCCCGCTTTCGCTCGGCATCGAAACGCTGGGCGGCGTGTTCACCCGCATCATCGATCGCAACACGACGATCCCGACCAAGAAGTCGCAAGTCTTCTCTACGGCCGAGGACAATCAGAACGCGGTCACCATCCGCGTGTTCCAAGGCGAGCGCGAGATGGCCGCGGACAACAAGATACTTGGCCAGTTCGATCTGGTCGGCATCCCGCCGGCGCCGCGCGGCGTGCCGCAAATCGAGGTCACCTTCGACATCGATGCCAACGGCATCGTCAACGTCCAGGCAAAAGACAAAGCGACCGGCAAGGAGCAGCAGATCCGAATTCAGGCGTCGGGTGGGCTGTCGGAAACCGACATCGAAAAGATGGTCAAGGATGCGGAGGCACACGCCGAAGAGGACAAGAAGCGCAAGGCAGCGGTGGAGGCCAAGAACCACGCCGAGGCGCTGGTGCATTCGACCGAGAAGGCGCTGTCCGAGCACGGTTCGAAGGTCGGCGATGCAGAACGCACCGCGATCGAAAATGCGATTGCCGATCTCAAGGAAGCGCTTAAGGGCGACGACTCTTCGGCCATTCAGGCCAAGACCAACACGCTGGCGCAGGCTTCGATGAAATTGGGCGAGGCCATGTACAAGCAGCAGCAAGAAGCTCAAGGCGCGCCTGGTGCCGGCGGCGAGGCCTCGGGCGAGAAAAAGGAAGACGTGGTCGACGCGGAGTTTACCGAGGTCGACGACGACAAGAAGAAATCCGCCTGATTGCAGGGCGCGAGCCATGCGCAGGCCGTCCATACGCGATGTCACCCCCGGGCGCTCGTCCGGGGGTGCATCTTTGCAAGGACCCGCGGTGGCCGAATCAAGTACGCCTGTCTCGGCGTGATGAACTAGGGCGCAATCCGGATGTCCAAGCGCGACTACTACGAGGTCCTGGGCGTTAGCCGCGGCTGCACCGAGGTCGAGCTCAAGGCTGCATTTCGCAAGCTTGCGATGCAACATCACCCGGACCGCAATCCTGGCGACGGCGACTGCGAGCATCGATTCAAGGAAATCAACGAGGCCTACGACGTCCTCAAGGACGGCGACAAGCGTGCCGCCTATGATCGTTTTGGCCACGCTGCATTCGAACATGGCGGCATGGGCGGGGGGCACGGATTCGGTGCCGATTTCGGCTCCACTTTCGCTGATATTTTTGAAGGCATCTTCGGCATGGGTTCGGTGCGTGGCCGCAGCTCCGGTCGCGAACGCGGGTCCGATCTGCGCTACAACATGGAAATCAGCCTCGACGAGGCATTCATCGGCAAAACTGCGCAAATTCGCATCCCGACCTCGGTGATCTGCGAAGCCTGCTCGGGTAGCGGAGCCAAAGCAGGCACCAAACCGAAGCCGTGTGCGACCTGCAGCGGTGCTGGTAAAATCAGACATGCGCAGGGGTTCTTTACGCTTGAGCGCACATGTCCCACCTGCCAGGGCCGTGGCCAGGTTATCGATGATCCCTGCAAGGTTTGCGGGGGCGGAGGACGTGTAACCCGCGAACGCACGCTTTCAGTGAATATCCCGGCGGGGGTTGAAGACGGTACCCGCATCCGTCTGGCCGGCGAAGGCGAGGCCGGATTGCGCGGCGGACCAGCCGGCGATCTGTATATTTTTCTGGAGGTAACGCCGCACGAGTTCTTCCAGCGTGACGGTGCCGATCTGCATTGCCGGGTGCCGATATCGATGGCGAGCGCGGCGCTGGGCGGCGAATTCGAAGTCCCTGCGATCGACGGCAGCAAGGTCCGGGTCAAGGTCCCCCCCGGTACGCAGACGGGCCGTCGCTTCCGGCTCACCAGTAAGGGCATGCCGGTGCTGCGGTCGAAACAAACCGGCGATATGTACGTTCAGGTAGCAGTGGAAACGCCGCAAAACCTGACAAAACGCCAGCGCGAATTGCTGGCGGAATTCGAAAAACTGTCTTCGGAGACGACCCAGCCGGAATCGGCCGGTTTCTTTAGTCGAGTCAAAGAGTTTCTGGATGGATTAGGGAGCCGGGGCAGCCAATCGGGCTAACCACCTTGACCCCCTGCCTTGCGCCCTATACCCGTAAATGTTGCGGCGTATCCCGCCGCCCGTACGCGTGACCTTGCAGCAGCAATGCCATCACATTCAGTCGCCCGCGTCGAAAAAAAGAGCCTGCGTCTCGACGACGAGATGCAATTCATCCGTTCATGGATCGAAAAGCCGCTCTCGACCGGCGCAGTGATGCCGTCGAGCCGCGTCCTTGCGCGCGCGATGGCGCGCTACGTCGATCCGCAATCGAGCGGTCCTGTTATCGAACTGGGCCCAGGTACCGGGCCGGTGACGGAGGCGCTTGTCCGGCGCGGCGTTGATCCGGCACGGCTCATTCTAGTCGAATTCAATCCCGATTTCTGCCGGCTTTTGCGGTCGCGCTATCCGGCTGCGACGGTTGTTCAGGGTGACGCTTATCGGCTGCGCCGTTTGCTTGGGGACTATATTTCGCAACCGGCCGCCGCGGTGGTTTCGGGGCTGCCTCTGGTTACCAAGCCGTTGCGCACGCGGCTGCGCCTGATATCCGAGGCCATGACGTTGCTGGCGGAAGGCGCTCCATTCGTGCAATTCACCTACGCCATGCTGCCGCCGATCCCGCGAGAACTCTCCGGAGTGCGCGCGGAATCTTCGGAACTCATCTGGATGAACCTGCCGCCGGCGCGCGTGTGGGTCTATCGCGGCCGCTGATGGTGTGGTGTCGTTGCCCGCGAAAGCGGAGCCGCTGATGCCGATCCCCAAAATTCTCGTCTTGCCCGGGTCGACGCGCACCGGCTCACACAACGTCAGGCTGGCCGCTCTGGCGGCCAAAGAGCTGACATTACTCGACGTCGACGTCACGCGTATTTCGCTGGCCGATTTTCCCTTGCCGATCTACGAGGCCGATCTCGACGCGCGCACGGGACAGCCGGCCAATGCCGTCAAACTCAAGCAGATGATCATGTCACACCATGGTGTGTTCATCGCCAGCCCCGAATACAGCGCATCCGTGACGCCGCTATTGAAGAATGCGATCGACTGGGTTTCGCGCGTTCGCGAGCGTGGTGATCCAACTTACGCGGCTTTCAAGGGGCGCGTCTTCGCGATTGCTTCGGCATCGCCGGGCCGCGCTGGCGGACTCCGCTCACTAATGGCCCTGCGGCAAATTCTCGAGCTCGGCTGCGGCGCACTCGTGATCCCCGAGCAAGTCTCGATCCAGCGTGCGGAAACAGCCTTCGACGATATGGATAATATTGCCGACGCAGGCACCGCCAATGAATTTCGTGCGGAGCTCGAAAGACTGGTCGAGATAGCGCGGCTGATGGTCTGAGGAGGTTGATCCGTGTCGTTGGATGCCCGCGAAAGATTGATCGTGGCTCTCGATGTGTCGTCAGTGGCGGCGGCCGAGGCGATGGTCGCGCGACTCGGCGAGTCGGTCTGGTTCTACAAGATAGGCTATCAGCTCGCCTTTGCAGGCGGGTTGCCCTTTGCGGCCGGACTAATTGGAGCCGGCAAGCAGGTGTTCCTCGATCTCAAGCTGCACGATATCGGCAATACGATTATCAAGGGCGTCGAAAGCGTGGCGGAACTGGGTGCAACTTTTCTCACCGTGCACGCCTACCCGCAGACCATGAAAGCCGCAGCCGAAGGCAAGCGCGGCTCCCGGCTGCGCATCCTCGCCGTGACAGTGCTCACTTCCTATGACGATGCCGATCTGGCTGCAGCGGGCTATGAACTCAATGTGCGGGAACTCGCCGCGGCGCGCGCTGCCCAGGCGCGCGATATCGGAATTGATGGGCTCGTCTGTTCAGCAGAAGAGGCGGCCTCGCTGCGCGACATCGTAGGCGCGCGCATGGTGCTGGTGACGCCAGGTATCCGGCCGGCAGGCAGCGCTACAGGCGATCAGAAACGAATCATGACTCCGGCCGGGGCAATTGATGCCGGTGCCGACTACCTGGTGGTCGGTCGCCCGGTCGTGGAAGCGCGCGACCCGCGGGCGGCGGCTGATTCCATCGTGGCGGAAATCGAACAAGCTTCGAAAAAGTGAGAGGTGGAGATGGCAAAAGGGTATTGGATCGCGAATGTTGATGTGCGTAGCGCCGATGGCTACAAGGAATATGTCGCGTTGTTGCCGGATATTTTCCGCAAGTTTGGCGGGCGGTACGTGACGCGCGGCGGCAAGATGGAGGTGGTGGAGGGAAAAAACCGCAGCCGTGTCGTCGTTATCGAATTTCCCGGCTACGAAGCGGCGCTGAGGTGCTATCGCTCTCCGGAATATGCCAAGGCGATTGCGCTGCGACAGTCCAGCGCAGATGCGGACCTGATCGTGATCGAGGGCTACGATGGACCGCAGCCATAGCCGGGGGGAGGTGACCTGAAGCCCGGGTCCCGCTATACCCGCCGCAGATTTCGCGGAGTTGAACAATGGCTGAAATGCGCCTGATCGTGGCGGGCGCCGGCGGGCGGATGGGCCGCACGCTGGTCAAGGCGATCGCCGATAGCAGGGAATTCTCGCTTGCGGGTGCGCTTGAGGACGTTCGCTCGCCCCTGATCGGTTGGGACGCTGGCGTTCTGGCCGGCCTTCCCGAGAACGGAATCAAGCTGGCCGGCGATGCCGCGCCGCTGCTTGCAAAGGCTGACGGCATCATTGATTTCACCGCGCCCGTTGCCACCGTTGCCTTGGCTGCGCTCGTGGCCAAGGCCGGCAAGACGCATATTGTTGGTACCACCGGTCTGAGCGTCGCCGATGACGCGAAGATCAAGGACGCTGCGAAGAGCGCGGTGATCGTCAAGTCCGGCAACATGAGCCTTGGGGTCAACCTGCTGGCGGCACTGGTCCGGCGCGTCGCCAAGACGCTCGACAATTCGTTCGATATCGAAATCCTGGAAATGCATCACAACCAGAAAGTCGATGCGCCGTCCGGCACCGCGCTGATGCTTGGCCGCGCGGCAGCGGAAGGCCGCGGCATCGACTTCGACAAAAATTCGGTGCGTAGCCGAGACGGCAATACCGGCGCGCGGCACGCCGGCAACATTGGTTTTGCGAACTTGCGCGGTGGAACCGTGGTGGGCGAACACAGCGTGATCTTTGCGGGGCCTGCCGAGCGGATTGAGCTCACGCACAAGGCGGAAGACCGAATGATCTTCGCGCGCGGCGCGCTGCATGCCGCGGCTTGGGCGCGCAACCAGAAGCCCGGTCTCTATTCCATGGCCGACGTCCTGGGCCTCGGAAATCTCTAGGAGCCGGTTGGTGGACAGCGCGCATATTCTCAATAAAAGGAAATTGGAGTGCATTGAATGACCGGGACGGATCGTTTGCTGGTGCTCGTGCGCCACGGCCAAAGCGATTGGAACCTGAAGAACCTTTTCACCGGCTGGCGGGATGTCGATCTGACTGAGAAGGGTATAGCGGAGGCCCGGGAGGCCGGCCGCAAGCTCAAGGCGCAGGGAATCAAGTTCGATGTTGCGTTCACCTCCGCACTTAAGCGCGCGCAACGTACGCTCGATTTGATGTTGGGCGAACTGGGACAGGCAGCGATTCCGGTGTTCAAGAATCAGGCCCTGAACGAACGCGACTATGGAGATCTGGTCGGCCTCAACAAAGATGATGCACGCAAGAAGTGGGGCGAAGAGCAGGTGCACATCTGGCGCCGCTCGTATGATGTTGCCCCGCCGGGAGGAGAAAGCCTGCGCGACACCGCCGCACGGGTGCTGCCCTATTACATCACAGAGATTTTGCCGCGCGTGCTGCGCGGCGAGCGGGTGCTGGTCTCGGCGCACGGCAATTCGCTACGTGCGCTGGTGATGGTGCTCGACAAGCACACGCCGGAAAGCATCACCAAACTCAACCTGGATACCGGCGTGCCGATGATCTATCGGCTCAACACGGATTCAACGGTGGCGTCGAAGCTCGATCTGGCGGCCTAATTAGGCTGCTGCCGCTATTCCTGCTTCCCAGCCCAACATCGCGCGCTTGCGCGTGAGGCCCCAATGATAGCCGGTTATGTCGCCGTCCTTGCCGATGACACGATGGCAAGGCACCACGAAGCAGATCGGGTTCTTGCCGACCGCCGCACCTACGGCCCTGGCGGCCTTCGGCGCCCCGGCTTTGGCGGCAAGATCGGAGTAGGTGGTGAGCCCGCCCATGGGGATGGTCAGCAACTTTTCCCAGACCCGTACTTCGAAATCCGTGCCGATCAGTACGACACGCAGTGGCTGATCCTTTCGCCACAGCGCCGGATCGAAGATACGTCGCGCGGTGGCGGCGGTTGCCGCAAAGTCTTCGACATAGTGTGCCTTCGGCCACCGCGACCGCATATCCTTTAGGGCCGCGCGTTCCTTGCCGGCATCGGCAAGCGCGAGACCTGCGAGCCCGCGCGGGGTCGTCATCACCAGTGCCATGCCGAACGGGCAGGGATGGAATCCGTACGTCATGGTCAGGCCTTCGCCGCGAGCCTTCCATTCGCCGGGAGACATCGCCTCGTGGGTGACGAATAAATCATGCAGCCGGCCTGGTCCGGACAAGCCGACTTCGTAGGCAGTGTCCAGCACACTCGCCGAGGAGCGAAGCAGGTCACGCGCATGGTTTAGCGTCAGGGCCTGCAGGAATGCTTTTGGCGTCAAGCCGCACCAGCGGCGGAACAGGTGGTGCAAGTCTGTCGCAGAAACGCCGGCAGCATCCGCGATTACGTCGATCTCAGGCTGCGCGCGCCAGTTACCACGAATGTGCGCAATCGCGCGTCGGACAATATCGTAGTCGGCGGCCGCGGTTGGGAGCGGTGCGAATTCACTGAAACGGTTGGTCAATGCGGGTTTTGCGATGCTCATGTTCATGCGTGCTATTTAAGATGGCCCACGCGGCCGAACCACCCGATTTCTGGCTAATCGAACACGGTCCTTGTGGGCCCCCGCCGGGCTTCGTTTAACGCGGTGCCAAGTTCCTTCGCAAAATCGGCCTTTTCGTCCGGACCCAGAAAGCTTGCAATGGCCAGTTTTTTGCCCCTTGAAACGAGAAATAATCGATCGATGCCGAACTCTTCCAACTCTACTTTGTCGAGCCTGACCCAGAGCGGATTGAGAGCCCATTCGCGTGCGCGGCCGAGATGGCTCACCTTGCGTACCTTGAGCGTGGACGGCGTAACCGTCACCTCCTCGTAGGCCGCGGCGTGCCGGTAATTGAGCCGAAAGGCCCAATAGAGCAACAGGACGTCGAGCCCGAAGAAGCCGAATACCGGCCAGGCGCCCATCAAAAGAAATACCATGCCGGTCACGAAGCTGACGCTGCCGAACAGCAGCATCAGAATCAGAAACCCCACCCGCCCGAGCGAGCGGTGCGGCGTAAGTGTCGCCGAAAAGATGGTGGGTTCGAGATCGGCAGCGTTGTCGGTGCGCATTGGCCTGAGTATACCGAAATCATGGCAAAAATCCCCACCCGCAAACTACCGTCGAGGACACGCAAGGAAAAACGACGCAAAGCAAAGACGCGAAGAACCCGCGCAAAGGTAAAGCCACTACGCAAACGTGCCGCGGCCGATCGCAAGGCTGCACTTGGTAAGTTGCCGCAATGGACCACCGCCCAGATAGCGGAAGCGTTCCGGCGTTTCAAATCCGCCAATCCCGAGCCCAAGGGTGAACTACAGCACATCAATCCGTTTACGCTGCTCGTTGCTGTTGTTCTCTCCGCCCAGGCGACCGACGCCGGCGTCAACAAGGCGACGCCGGCACTGTTTGCATTGGCCGATTCGCCTGAGAAAATGGCGGCCTTGGGTGAAGATAAGGTGCGCGACCTGATAAAGACCATCGGTCTTTTCCGCACCAAGGCAAAAAACGTCATCGCGCTTTCATGCAAGCTGGTGGCCGAGCATGGCGGTCAAGTGCCGCGCACGCGCGAGGCGCTGGAGGCTCTGCCGGGCGTTGGCCGCAAAACCGCAAATGTCGTGCTAAATATTGCCTTCGGTGAGCCGACCATCGCTGTCGATACTCACATATTCCGTGTCGGGAACCGCACCGGAATTGCCACGGGCAAAACGCCGCTCGAAGTCGAAATGAAGTTGGATCGCGTGGTGCCTGCCGAATACAAACGTCATGCGCACCATTGGCTTATTCTGCATGGGCGCTACACTTGCGTGGCGCGCAAGCCGCTGTGCGAAAAATGCATCATCAGCGATTTGTGCCAATGGCCGGGCAAGACAGTTGCAAAATAACGGGTATCAGGGAGTGCGCGCATGGAAGGCTCGGGCAGCGGACGACGCGTCGATCGCGCTGATCCGGGGAACAATTTCGAACGAGCCGGACTTCCGGCAAAAGCTGCCGCCTCGTGGCGGAAAGCGGAATTAAAAATCACCGGAAATTACAAGCGTGACGCCGCGGCCGGCACAAAATTCTGGGGCTTCGGCGCTGATCTCCTCGCCAAGCTTCCGAAGAAACTTCAACGCACGCCCGAACAGGTGCGTGCGGCAGAATTCATTTTGTCGAAATGCCGTGCTGCGCGGGAGCGATTTCTCGAACGGCATGCCGAGGCTGTCTATCGCAAGGTTACAAAGAACCTGTCGGTTTTCGTGCGCGTGGAGGATCTGGTTTATGCAGCCGCGAAAGTGGTGCCCGGCCTGACGCCGACGCGACGGGAGGTCTCGGCCGAAGCGGAAAATCCGCAGCGCGAAAAGGACGGCGTCGAAGTCGATCAGGGTATTTTCCTGGCACATGCGTTGGCGCTTCCGGATGCCGGAATGCATCTTTGCGAAGCCATGCTGTACCCGACGCCGAAATCCCTGGAACGCATGGGTGAATTCAATAAAAGCGGCGTGGTCGATTTTGGACCTGCTCGCGTCGAACGTCAGGGCCGGGCCGCGGTGGTGACGGTTCACAATCCACGTTTTCTCAACGCGGAGGATGACGACACGCTCACCGACACGGAGACGGCGACCGATATCGCGATTCTCGATCCGATGAGCGAGATCTGCGTGCTGCGCGGCGATACCGTCGAACACCCGAAATATAAGGGCCGCAAGATCTTTTCGAGCGGAATCAATCTGACCCATCTCTATCGGGGCAGGATTCCCTTCCTCTGGTACATCCGCCGCGACATGGGTGTCGTGAACAAGATGTTCCGCGGCCTGGCGATGGGTGAGGCAAGTCCCGATGAAATCCACGCGGGAACGCGTGAAAAGCCCTGGGTCGCGGGCGTCGATGCATGGGCGATCGGCGGCGGATGCCAGTATCTCTTGGCCATGGATTACGTGGTTGCGGCGAGCGACGCCTATTTGACTTTGCCGGCACGAAAGGAGGGCATCATTCCGGGCGCGGCCAATTTGCGCATGCCTCGTTTTGTCGGCGATCGCATCACGCGCCAGGCGATCCTGATGGGCCGCCGGCTCGATTGCGACACGCCCGAAGGCCGCATGATCTGCGATCTGGTGGTGCCACCGGCCAAGGTGGATGAAGCGATCCGAGGCGTTGTCGAGGACTTCACCGGTTCCGGCGTGGTCAGCGCGGCCGGAAATCGTCGCGCCATCCGGGTCGGCGAGGAGCCGCTGGATCTGTTCCGCCGTTATATGGCGGTCTATTGCCGTGAGCAGGCCTATTGCCACTTCAGCCCGGCGCTGATCGCCAATCTGGAAAAGCACTGGAACGCGGCGCAACGGAAGATTTGAGATACGGGGGGAGCGCATGCCGCGATTGTTGCTCAAGGGCGCCAACCTGACGCCGCTACGCGAGGGCCTCGACCCAATCGAGATTGCGTCGCGTGACGAGATCGCGGCCCTTCAGCTCAAACGCCTCAAATGGACGCTCAAGCACGCGTACGGCAACGTCGCGCATTACAAAAAAGCGTTCGACAAGGCCGGGCTGCATCCCGACGATTTAAAATCGCTCGATGATCTGTCGAATTTTCCTTTTACGGTCAAAGACGATCTGCGCGCTCACTACCCGTTTGGCATGTTTGCAATCCCGCGCGAACAGGTACTGCGCATCCATGCGTCCTCGGGCACCACCGGCAAGCCAACCGTTGTCGGCTACAGCCCACGCGACATTGAAACCTGGGCCGGCCTGATGGCCCGCTGCATGCGGGCGGCCGGCTGCAAACCCGGCATGCTGGTGCAGAATTCATACGGATATGGCCTGTTTACCGGCGGCATCGGTTTTCACTACGGCGCCGAGCGTTTGGGAATGACGGTAGTACCCGTATCGGGCGGCATGACCGAACGTCAGGTACGTTTGATCGCGGATTTCAGGCCTGACGTTATTTTCGTCACCCCGAGTTATATGCTTGCGATCCTTGATGAATTCCGCGCACAGGGCATCGATCCGCGCCAATGCTCTCTCAAGATCGCCATGTGCGGCGCGGAGCCCTGGACCAACGCAATGCGGTCAGAGATCGAAGATGCATTCGACCTTCATGCCATCGACAATTACGGCTTATCCGAAATCATCGGTCCAGGCGTCTCCTGCGAGTGCATTGAAAGCAAGGATGGTCCGCACATATGGGAGGACCATTTTTATCCGGAAGTCATCGATCCCGCGACCAGCCAGGTGCTTCCGGAAGGAGAAGTGGGCGAGCTGGTGTTCACCACATTGACCAAGGAAGCGATGCCGGTCATTCGCTATCGCACGCGCGATCTGTCCCGGCTGTTGCCTGGCTCGGCGCGTTCGATGAGGCGAATGGAAAAGGTCGCAGGTCGTTCCGACGACATGATGATCGTACGTGGCGTCAACGTTTTTCCCAGCCAAATCGAGGAAATCATCCTGAAAGACGAAAGGCTGGCGCCGCATTTTGTCATCGAACTCCGCCGCGTCGAACGGCTCGATGAGATCACGGTCGTGGTCGAGTCTCGGGCGGCTGCGGACGCCGCCGCTCTTGCGGCCTGCGATCGTGATCTTGCGCATCACATCAAAGAGTCGATCGGCGTCACTGCGACCGTGCGTGCGGTTAAGCCGGGTAGCGTCGAACGGTCGCTCGGAAAGGCGAAGCGCGTCATCGACCTGCGATCGAGGAACTGAATTCAGCGTGGCGTTGCGAGTAGCTCCGCCCGGGCGCCCGACAGCTTCTTGTGCACGTGGACCATGAAGGCCATTGCAAATATCGGCGTCGCCAGATTGACGATCGGTATCGACACAAAAACGGCAATCACCATGCCCGCAAGAAAGACGTAAATCGCGTTTGATTTACGCATCGCTTTTGCGTCGTGCGGCCGGCGGAACCGCATGGCGGCTAGCTCAAAATATTCGCGACCAAGAAGGTAGGAATTTGCGAGAAACAGAATGATGATGCCTAGCCCTGCGAACAGCACAAACGGCAACGCGCAAAGATAAACCGCTACCGCGAGCGCCGCGAATTTCAGGCCTTCAATCAACGCGCGGAAAAACGATACGGCCCGGCCGGGCGTTTCTCCGGGGTAGGATTCGCGTTCGACCGCTTCGGCTATTTCATCGACGAAAAAGCTGCCCACGAACGCCGTCACCGCCGGCATCAGAAACAGCGCGCCGGTAATGATGCCGAGACTTGCCATGATTGACAGGACCCAGGCGAGCGCCGCCCAGGCCGCGTGCGGCGCCACGCCGGTCGCCTGCTCTGCCCAATTGGCGCCGGCCTCCGCCCAGGCCGCCAATAGGCGATGCATCAAGACACCGATAATAACGATCAGAATGAGCGCCAATCCGACCGCCTTGAGCAGCACCTGCCGCAAGGCAGGGGTGAACATCTGTGAGAGAGCTTTACCGGCGGCGTCGATCATAGCGAGACAGGTAAGACCCTCAGCCGCGCAGGGCAAGCCCGCAAGTCACGCGACCGGTGAAAGCGTGTCGTCGTCCACCGGCACGAGTGCGACGATCTCGTCCGCGTCGGGGGCAAGCTTATCGGCCCACGACATCGACTTGTAATCGAAGCCATGCACGATAGTTGGCTTCACCACCTCAAAGAACGGCGAAATGTCAAAATCGCGGGGGGCATAAAGTGACGAGTGGCGGATCTCCAGGATTTCCTGGCGCGCAGCTTCGCTGTCGAGCTTTGTTATCTTTGGCAGGATCGGATAGCGCACCGTTTCGAATGCTTGCGCGATCAATGCCGAGCAGATGATGCGCGTAGGGTGGCCGGATCCGAGCGCAATCATTCGACGCCGCCAGCGCTGAGGCACCGGCAGCGGAAACAGATAGCGCAGCAAGTCGATGATGTTCTTGAGATCGTAGTCAAAACCGATGCGCTCCGCCGCGTAGGCGCAAACGCGAGCGCGGTCTTCTTCGTCTAGGCGGATTGGTCGGCAGATACGCGTGTGAAAACGCGCATATTTTGAAAGGGGCGCCGCAATGACGCCCTGGCCGATATTCGCCTCAACGAGCACCAATGGCTCGCCGTCGGCGGCAACGCGGTCACCGATTGGACCGACATAAAGCGCGGCGTGCGACCACGTAGATTGCGTCAGGTACTTGATGACTCCGGAAATATGATTGTTGCCTTCGACCAGAAGTACGTCTCCGGGCCGCAAGGTTGCGCGCAAGGCATCAGGGTCCGACGGCGTAAAAGGCTCATAGCCCTGTACCGGTTTCTCCAGGTAATAGGCCAAAAAACGCCCGACCCCGTCGACCATCCAGCTCATAACCGGCCCTCGGCGCCAAATTCTGGGCGCTCAAGACGTTCCCCTTCGGCTGGCGCTACCCCAGCGCGGTATTGCTTTGGCCCGGGAATTTAGCGGGGAGTCATTGCAATTTGGTTCACCAGTTTGCGCGCAACGAGCGATTGCCGGCGTTACTGATCGTTAGGCATGTTATCTGACGCATGTTGTGTGCCTGGTACCCGTATCATCTGTCGGAAACAATTTGGATACCATGTCAACAGCTGCGGTATGAATGCACGCCCGTGCGGGACTATCGCCGATGCGCAGAGCGCCAATAACGTCGGGGGTACACAAGGCGCTCATTGCCTGGTCGAGTGGCAAGGACAGCGCCTGGGCCCTTTATGAAGTTCGCCGCTCCGGCGATTTCGAAATCATTGGTGCCTTGATCACGGCGACAGAGCCCTTCAACCGCGTCAGCATGCACGGTGTGCGAGACGAGCTTGTACGGATGCAAGTCGAGGCTGCCGGCCTGCGTCCGATCGTGGTGCACATCCCCTTTCCGTGTTCGAACGAGGTCTACGAAAGAAAGATGGCGGCAGCGATGAAGGCCGCGCCGGCATCTGGTGTCACACACGTGATCTTCGGCGATCTGTTTCTCGAGGACGTGCGGAAATATCGCGAGCGGCAACTTGCCGACACCGGTATCGCGCCGGCGTTCCCGCTCTGGGGCCGGCAGACTTCCGCGCTTGCGCGTGAGATGATCGATGCCGGCGTGGAAGCCACTATTTGCACCGTCGACCTGAGCAAGTTGCCGGCTTTCTACGCAGGCCGCCGATTTGACAATACTTTGCTCGACGCCTTGCCGCCCGGTACTGATCCGTGCGGCGAGAATGGCGAGTTCCACACATTTGTTTCGGCCGGGCCAATGCTTGCGCGAAAAATAGCGGTCAAAACCGGTGAGACGGTAGAGCGGGACGGATTTGCGTTCGCGGATTTGTTGCCGGCTTAGCCGCGCAAGGTGCCGCCGGTGCGCTTGGTCACTTCCGCGACGACTTTCCCGGCGAGCGCGTCGATCTCGGCATCCGTAAATGTTTTTTCGAGCGGCTGGATTGTGACAGCAATGGCGATCGATTTCTTGCCGGCTTCGATACCCTTGCCTTCGTAAACGTCAAAAACAACGACATCGGCGATGAGTTTTCTATCGGCATTTTGCGCGGCACGAACGATATCGGCGGCTTTGACCGCGGTGTCGACGACAAAAGCGAAATCGCGTTCGATCGGCTGAAATGGCGACAGTTCCAGCAAGGGTTTCGTTCGGGTCTGCCGGATTTTTGGCTCGGGAATATTTTCGAGGATGACTTCGAAGCCGACCAAGGGACCTTCCGCCGCCAACCCGGCAATTGCGCGCGGATGAAGTTCTCCAAAGTGCCCCAGGACGTTCTGTGGGCCGATCTGGATCGTGCCACTTCGACCCGGATGAAACCAGGCCGGCCCGCCCGGGACAATCTGCAAGGCCTGCATCGGCGCGCCGGCCGCGGCGAGGACTGCGAATGCATCGGATTTCGCGTCAAAAACATCCACCGTGCCGGCCTTATTCGTCCAATGGCGTCCGCTGCCGGCTGCTTTTGCGAGGGCGCGGCGCAATCCACCGGCGGCGGTGAGTTGATCGGCGGGCTTATCGCCCTTGAAGATTTGGCCAACTTCGAACAATGCGGTGTCGGGGAATCCACGGTCGGCGTTGCGTTGAGCTGCCGCCACCAGGCCCGGGATAAGGCTTGGCCGCATGTCGGACAATTCTGCGGCAATCGGATTGGCAAGCGCCAATTCCGGTCGACCGCCGCCAAACAGTTCGGCTTCCTTCTTGGATACGAATGACCAGGTTACCGCTTCGACCAGGCCTTGTGCCGCGAGTGCGCGTTTCGCCTTTCGCGTGCGATTCTGGATTGCCGTAAGCACCGGCTTGCGCGGATTTTCGCGCCCGAATCGCGTTGACGGCACCCGGTCCACGCCGACGATGCGCACCAGTTCTTCGACAATATCCGCGCGGCCATGGACATCGGGCCGCCACGATGGCACCGCGATTTTCACACGCTCGCTCTTGCCAGCCGCGAAGAAGCCCAGCTTTTCGAGAATACGCCGGATATCGATGATGGACATTTTCAGGCCGGCCAGGCGTGGAAGCTCGCTCAAGGGAAAGTCTATGACCTTCTCCTTCGGCGTCGGATCGCCGGCGACAATGGTCTCCGATGGTTCACCGCCGCACAGGTCGAGCACCATTTGCGTTGCCAGCTCGAGCCCGGGAATCATGAAGGCGGGATCGACGCCTCGCTCGAATCGGTAGCGGGCGTCGGAATTGATGCCGAGCTTGCGACCGGTTTGGGCAATATTAAGTTCGTCCCACAGTGCCGATTCGATCAGCACGTTGGTCGTAGATTCCGAACATCCGCTCGCCTCGCCGCCCATGATCCCGGCGAGCGATTCAACACCCTTTTCGTCGGCGATCACACAAATGGCTTCGTCCAGTTCATAAGTCTTGCCGTCAAGGGCGAGCAGCGTTTCACCGTTTTTTGCCCGGCGCACAGTCAGGTTGCCGTGAACTTTGTCAGCGTCGAATACGTGCAATGGCCGGCCGCGATCGAACGTGATGAAGTTGGTGATGTCGACGAGCGCATTGATCGGCCGCAGGCCGATCGCGCTAAGACGCTTTTGCAGCCACTCAGGCGAAGGACCATTTTTGACGCCACGCACCAACCGCAGCCCAAAAGCCGGGCATAGTGACGGAGTTTTACCGAAATCGAGCGTCACTTTTACCGGGCAAGCGAAGAATCCCTTCACGGGCTTCGGGACCTTGTCGGTAAAGACCCCGATGGATGTCGCGCCGAGATCGCGCGCAATTCCGGAGACGCCGCTACAGTCCGGACGATTCGGTGTCAGATTGATTTCGATCACGGCGTCGCCGAGGATAGCCCATTCGGCGTAAGACTTGCCGACCGGGGCATCGGCCGGCAGGTCGATAATTCCCTGGTGGTCGTCGGAGATCATCAACTCGGCGGCCGAGCAGAGCATTCCGCGGCTCTCCACCCCGCGGATGGTCCCGACGGTCAGCGTAATATTTTTGCCCGGAATGTATGTACCCGGCGGGGAAAATACGCCTTTCATTCCTGCGCGTGCGTTCGGCGCGCCACACACGACCTGGATCGGTTTGCCGTCACCGATATCGACCATGCAGACTCTCAGACGGTCCGCATTGGGATGCTTTTCGGCAGATATGACTGAGGCAATGACAAAGGGCTTAAGGAGGCTTGCCTTGTCGTCAACGCTTTCGACCTCAAGCCCGATCATGGTGAGCTTGTCGACGATCTCGGCGAGCGAGGCGTCGGTCTCGAGATATTGCTTCAGCCAAGGCAGGGTGAACTTCATGACGCCTTCTCCGGCGTCCAAAAGTAGAGAATCGGCAGAAGCGCAAAGACCACCGTCGTGAAGATGATCGCCGCGCGAATACAAAGACTGTAAAGCTCCGCGCGAATGATCAATTCGCGATGAATGACCTCCTGAATGCGGTCGCCGGAACCGTCAAACTCGCGCGCATGGAAAACTGACAGGCATCGTAGGCAGCCGAGCGCGATCAGCAGATAAATCGCCATTTCCGCGATGACGATGCCGACCTCAATTCGGTTGTCGGCAACCAGTGGCGCGATCAATCCGAGGCCGGCGATCATCATGGATGTATGCGTGAGCAGCCCGGTCGCCTTGGCATCGATCGAAGCAAGGGTGTGTGTGGCCTCAGCCGACATCGCGTTGTCGCGTCTACGCAAGGCGTCTTCATAATTTGCGACCCTGCGTGCGCCCCAGCCTCGCGTCACAAGCGCAAAGAAGGCGCGATCAATCGGCGAGCGAGCCGGCTTTATGGCGGTCATGAACTCAATCCCCCCGCAAGCGTGGGAAAGTCGAGGGGCCGGAATCCATAGTGTTCTAGCCAGCGCACATCGGCTTCAAAAAATGCCCGCAGATCAGGCATGCCATATTTCAGCATCGCGATGCGGTCGATGCCCATGCCCCAGGCAAATCCTTGATATTCGTCCGGATCCAGGCCGCAATTGCGCAATACGTTCGGGTGCACCATGCCGCAGCCGAGGATTTCCAGCCAATCCTCTCCTTCGCCGAAGCGGATCTCGCCTTTGTCGCGCTTGCACTGGATGTCGACCTCAAGCGATGGCTCAGTGAACGGAAAAAATGAAGGGCGGAAACGCATTTTCACGTTGTCCACCTCGAAGAATGCCTTGCAGAATTCTTCCAGGATCCATTTCAGGTGGCCGAGATGCGAGCCTTTGTCGATCACAAGGCCTTCGACCTGGTGGAACATCGGCGTGTGCGTTTGGTCGGAATCGCTGCGATAAGTGCGGCCGGGGATGATGACCCGGATGGGCGGTTTTTGGCTGAGCATCGTACGCACCTGAACCGGCGACGTGTGCGTACGCAGCAGCAGGCGCGAGCCGTCGGGCTTGGGCGCGAAATAGAAAGTGTCGTGCATTTCCCGCGCCGGGTGACCTTCGGGAAAATTCAATTTGGTGAAATTGTAGTCGTCGGTTTCGATGTCGGGCCCTTCGGCGACGGCAAAACCCATATCGGCAAATATGGCGGTAAGCTCGTCGATGACCTGGCTGATCGGATGCACGCGCCCGATTTCGGCCGGTGCTTCACGCACCGGCAAGGTGACGTCGACTGTTTCGGTGTTGAGCCGGGCATTGAGCGCCGCAGCGCCGAGCATGGTCTTTTTTTCTGCGATCGCCGCGGTCACCCGATCCTTCAAGCCATTGATTACCGGTCCATTTGCCTTGCGCTCATCGGGTGTCATGGCCCCCAGAGTCTTGAGGAGCGAGGACACGGTTCCGTTCTTGCCGAGCGCCGCCACGCGCAGGGCCTCTACCGCCGCCTCGTCCTTGGCGAAGGCGATACTCGCAAGCAGATCATGTTCCAATCGCGCGATATCGGTCATGGTTCGCCACCACCCTCGGTGTCATGCGCGGGCCTGAAGCCGCACATCCCGCTTAGGTCGGCACCGTACCTGGCTGATCGTGATGACCGGGACAAGCCGGCCACGACGGCGGCCAAGCCTTATGCCGGCAATGCTGCCTTGGCCTTTTCCACGATCGCCTGAAATGCCGCCGGTTCGTGAATGGCGAGGTCTGACAAAACCTTGCGGTCGACCATCAGGCCGGCTTTGGCCAAACCAGCGATGAAGCGGCTGTAATTCAACCCGAACGGCCGCACCGCGGCATTCAGGCGCTGAATCCACAACGCGCGGAACGAACGTTTGCGCCGCTTGCGGTCACGGAAGGCATATTGGTTTGCCTTCTCCACTGCCTGTTTGGCGATGCGGATCGTATTTTTGCGGCGTCCGTAATAGCCCTTCGCGGCTTTCAGGACTTTCTTGTGCTTGGCGTGCGAGGTGACACCACGTTTGACGCGGGCCATGGGAATACTCCTTGCAGTAGTGCAAATATTCGATGAAGGACGACGGCGCTCGGCCGGCAGAAAAATCGGTCAGCCGTTCGGCAGCCAGTATTTCTTGATGTTGTCGCCGTCCGTCTTGAACAGCACGTTGGTGCCGCGATGTTCGCGGATCGTCTTGGTGGTCCGCTTAATCATGCCGTGGCGCTTTCCGGACTGCTGGTACTTTACCTTGCCGGTCGCGGTAATCTTGAAGCGCTTTTTGGCGCCCGATTTGGTCTTCAATTTGGGCATTTGGCTCTCCTGATCGGCACGATACGAGACGAGCCCGCATGGCCGGAATAAAGCTCTCAGAGCCGTGGACTCTGGAGCGGGTGCTCGGGATTGAGCGTTAATCGCCGCCACGGCAGCCCTAACCGGCCGGGCGGCGAATGCGCGGCGTTATGGCAGAGGTGGCCGCGCCATGCAACTCCAGGGCGTTCAGGGGTGCTAAACGGCGTTAAAACGCTAACGCGCCACCGCAGAATCTGCGAATGGCGCGCTAATCAATGGACGGGATGTAAAATCGACGCTAACGCGGCGCCAGGACCATAATCATCTGACGGCCCTCGAATTTCGGCTCCTGTTCGACCTTGGCGATCGGGCCCACATCGTCCTTCACGCGTTCGAGCAATCTGGTGCCGAGTTCCTGATGCGCCATTTCGCGGCCGCGGAAACGCAGGGTGATCTTCACCTTGTCGCCCTCTTCGAAAAAACGCTTCATCGACCGCATCTTAACTTGATAGTCGTGATCATCGATCATTGGCCGGAGCTTGATCTCCTTGATCTCGACGACTTTCTGTTTTTTGCGGGCTTCGGCCGCCTTCTTCTGCGCCTGGTATTTGTATTTGCCGTAATCCAGGATCTTGCAGACAGGAGGTGCAGAGTTGGGGGCGATTTCGACCAGGTCGAGCCCCGCGGTCTGCGCCATCTCGAGCGCGGCTTGGATGGGTGTGGGGCCGTGGTTGTGACCACTGGCATCGATTAGCTGGACCTCGCGGACGCGGATCTCCTCGTTGATGCGCGGGCCGTCCTTTTGAACGGGCAGCGCGGACTTCATCGGACGACGAATGGCAATTTTCTCCTTGAGTAGTTGCAACTGTCCTTCGGCGCCATCGGACGCTTCCGGAATAGGGAAAGATTGGTAGAAACGGCCCAGAAGTCAACGCAGTTCCGCAGACATTGTTGGCTGTACAGGCAAAATTAACCGCCAAAACACCCGAAATGCTCGAATTTCGGCGTGCTTTAACTTCGGCCGGCCTGATCCCTCGACGCCTCAACGCCGGCGACATCGCGGTAGAGCCGCAGGGTCTGTTCGGCAACGATCGCGGAATTGAAATGCCCCAGCACCCACTCGCGCCCGCGCCGGCCGATGGTCGCGCGGTTCGGCTCAGGCATCGCAAATAGCCGCAACAAGGCTGCCGCTAATGCGGCGTCGTCGTCGGGTGGGAATCGGAGGCCGGCAATACGGCTTTCCGGGACAGCGGGCGCCGTCAAAACCACATCGGGGCCGGCCGCGAGATCGGAAACGATGACCGGCCGCGCCATCGCTTGCGCTTCGAGTATGGCACGCTGCACGCCTTCCGGCCGTACCGCCGCGGAGACGACGACGGAAGCCGCGGCATAGGCAGCCGGCATGTCGGCGACCGGAGCAGCCATTCGGATAACGTCCATGGTGCCGGTCGTGAGCACGAGATCCCACAGTTCGCCGGTGTAGCGGGTGCGACCACGATCCTCGCCCACGAACACGCACAGGAAGTTCTTGATTCCCATTTCCTTAAGGCGCTTCACCGCCTTGACGACCACGTGATGACCTTTTCGCCGCAAAATTCGTCCCGTGATCAGTACAACCTTGGTGTCGCGTTTCACGCCCCAGGCGCTGCGCAACGCTTCAATGCGCTCGTGCGTCACTTTTTCCGGATCAAAACTTTCGAGATCGATGCTGCAAGAGGCGACACTTATCTTGTTCCAGGATGTCCCATAGCGATCGTTGATCAGCTGCGCGATTTGCTCGCTCGACGCGATGACTCGGTCACCTCGCGCCATGATGCCGTTGTACAGGCGCTTGAGAATATTCTGCTCGCTAAAGCCCTTGTACCAACTTGTCAGAAATGGAATCCCACGCATTCTCGCGGCGAAGAATGCGCTCCACGCACCGGCGCGACCAAAAGCGTGGATGACGTTGCATTGTCTCTCTCGCGCAAGCCGCGCCAGAACAATCGCATTGCGCAGGATCATGATTGGGTTGTTGCTCGACACATCGAGCGGAACGAACTCGATTCCCGCCGCCGTGATGTCCGCGACCATGCGGCCTGCACGCGATACGACGATCGCGCGATAACCAGCGCCCGTAAGGATGCGCGCAAGCTCAATGGCACCAGCGTCGGCGGCACCGACGTCCAGGGTGGGAACGACGATGAGCGCCACGATCGGACCGGTGGTGACCGCGGCTTCTTGTCGTGCAAAAGGGTCGCGCGCGGCGATCGCGTGCTGATTGCTCGGTTCCGGCACTTGTGCATGCAAGCTTGACATGAAGTTATGATCGCGAAATTTCAACGAATTTTGAGAGTATAAGGGTCGGGGGTCCCTATGGATTAAGGTATAGTCTTCGGGCGCGGCCTGGGCAACGTCTGGTCGTTGCGTTTGCCTGCGGTGAGACCGCTTTTGAATAAGATAACCAACTCGACCAAAAATGAGCGACGCACAACTCAGCTCCATGATCATCGGTTCGTCTGCGTCAAAACGGACGGTTGCTGTACGCATGCGCGCCGGAAAGAGCCCCGGCATTTTTTGGCTCGGCGGGTTCAAATCAGACATGAAAGGCACGAAGGCCCAGGCGCTCGATCGCTGGGCTGAAGGCGAAGGTCGCGGCTGCGTGCGATTCGATTATTCGGGTCATGGCGAGTCCGGTGGAGACTTTACCGACGGGACGATTGGCCGGTGGCTGGAGGAAGGTCTTGCGGTCTACGCGCATTATGCAAAAGGCGCTCAGGTGGTGATCGGCTCATCCATGGGCGGCTGGCTGGCGCTGCTGTTGGCGCGAGCCTTGGCCGCGCAGAAAGGCGCTGCGCCGATCGCAGGCATGGTGCTCATCGCGCCGGCGGTCGACTTTACCGAGGAACTGATGTGGAAGCAGTTTTCCAGCGTCATCAGACGCGAGATCGAGCAAAAGGGACAGTGGATGCGGCCGTCCGAATATGGCGAGGAGCCTTATCCAATTACGCGGCGTTTGATCGAAGATGGGCGCAAGCATCTCCTGCTCGACGGCTTGATCGAAACCGGCTGCCCCGTTCATATTCTTCAGGGCGTGCAGGATCCCGACGTGCCGTGGCAGCACGCCGTGGAACTGGTGTCTCATTTTTCGCGCGACGACGTTGTTCTCACGCTCATCAAGGATGGCGATCACCGACTGTCACGACCGGAGGACATTGAGCGCTTGATTGCCGCAGTGAAGGAATTTTAGCTGAGCGCAACGGTCCATTCTTCCCGTACGGACGGATCGCTGTCGAGGTATTGCTGCGCCAATGCCACGAGTTTCGGACGCGACAATAGTTGCGACAGCGCCCAGACGGCCGCGCCGCGCACCAAGGGCGACGCATCCTTGAGCAGCCGCTCGGCGTCAACGGCGAGGCTGGCTTCACCTGAATTGCCGATGGCGATCAACACGTTTCGGACAAAGCGATCCCTGCCCGTTCGCTTGATCGCAGTCTTGGAAAACAATGCCCGAAACTGCGCATCGTCGAGACGGGAAAGATCGGCCAGGCGGGGTGTACGCAATGTGTCGCGCGCCGCGAGTTTTGCTTCCCGTCCTTTACTCGCAAACTTGTTCCAAGGGCAGACGGCAAGGCAATCGTCGCAGCCGTAGATGCGATTGCCGATCGCAGCTCGCAGGTCTCGAGGAATCGGGCCCTTGTGCTCGATGGTGAGATAGGAAATACAGCGGCGCGCATCGATCCTGTAGGGAGCTGGAAAGGCCGCTGTTGGGCAAATGTCGAGGCACGCGCGGCAGGTGCCGCAACTGTCACTGTCGGCGCTGTCGACGGGCAGTTCGAGCGTGGTGAAAATCGAGCCGAGAAATAGCCAGGATCCGAACTGGCGAGAAACCAGATTGGTATGCTTGCCCTGCCAACCCAGGCCGGCGCCCGCCGCGAGCGGCTTCTCCATGACGGCGGCGGTATCGACGAATACCTTCACATCGCCGCCGGCGCTGGCGACGAGCCAGCGCGCCAACGCTTTGAGGCGCGCCTTGATGAGTTCGTGATAATCGTCGCCTCGGGCATAAACCGAAATTGCGCCCCGATCGCGCGCCTTCAACGCCGCCAGCGGATCATCATCCGGGCCATAATTCATTCCGAGCATGACGATCGAGCGCACGTCCGGCCACATCACGAGAGGTGACGCACGGCGTCGGGCGCTGGACGCAAGCCAGTCCATATCGCCGTAAGCCTTCTCGGCGAGAAAATGATTGAGCCGCGTTTCTAGTTCGGGCGCGGCGTCCGGCTTCACGATGCCGAAGGTGTCGAACCCTTGCCGGCGCGCCTGTGCGGCAAGCGCCGATCTGATCGCTCCGGCGTCTTCTAGAAATCGAGATCGGCGTAATTCTTCGACGGCGGCAGGCCGGCGATCGTGTCGGCCAGGATCGTTCGAAACGACGGACGTGATTTCACGCGCGCGTACCAGTTCTTTGTCGCTTCGTCTTCGTTCCACGGCACTTCGCCCAGGTAATCAGCGGCCGAAAGATGTGCGGCCGCGGCCAGATCGGCCAGGCTGAGACGATCACCGGCGAGCCAGTCGCGGGTCCGTACCAGCCAGCCTATATAGGCCAGATGATAGCGGATATTCTGGCGCGCGGCGCGCAGCGTGTCCGTATCGGGCGGCCCGCCGCCCTGCTCCTGGGTCATATGACGCTTGAATGCCCGCTCCGCCACCAGGGGGCCGCTGACCTCGGAATGAAACTTATCGTTGAACCAGTTTGCCAGCCGACGCACCTCGATCCGCCGCGCCGGGAGCTGCGGCAGCAGACGATCTCCGCCAAAGTCGTCAGGGTGGGTTTCTTCGATGTATTCGGCGATGACGCTTGCGCCGGGGACGGGCGGCTGACCCTCGGTGACAAGCACTGGCAGTTCGCCGGCGGGGTTGAGCACGAGGAATTGCTCTCGCCGTTCCCAGAATTTTTCCTCGACCAGTTGGACCGCAATACCGTATTCGCTGAGAATCAGGCGTACGTAGCGCGAACGTGGACAGATCGGGTGGTGAAACAGGGTCAGCATGGGCGCTTGGCCTGAGGTGGGCGACGGGAATCAGCAGGCGCACTATAGAAAGGCCGCACGGCGGCGCAAATCGCCGCAAAAATCTCCGCGTTTTTTCGTTGCCACTGGCCGAGCTTTGAGCCAAAAGCGCACGCCCGCATTCCTTCCACCGGCAAACCTGCAACTTCTCCGGAGCGGTTCATGCATCTCGACCTCATCAAGGCGGCTGTGCTCGGCATTGTCGAGGGTTTGACGGAATATCTGCCGGTCTCGTCGACCGGCCATTTGCTTCTGATGGAACACTTGTTCGGTTGGGGAGACGATTCCTTCGGAAAATCTTTCGCGATTCTGATTCAACTCGGCGCGATCCTGGCTCTTCTGACAATTTATTTCGGCCGGCTCTGGGGCCTTGCCAAGGCGATGTTTACGCAATGGGAGGCCGCACGTTTCATCATCGGTATTCTGCTTGCGTTCTTGCCCGCCGCGGTGGTCGGTGCGCTCGCCTATCACATCATCAAATCATACCTGTTCGATGTGCGGGTCGTGTGCTTCTCGCTCATCATAGGCGGTTTTGTATTGTTGTGGGTTGACCGGCTGAAGCTCAACGTGCGCTTCCAGGATGCAACGGCATTCACCCTGCCGATGTATTTCGGCATCGGGATTATTCAGTGTCTCTCGATGGTGCCGGGAGTATCTCGAGCAGGCGCGACCATCGTGGGCGCAATGCTGTTCGGCGCCGACCGCCGCTCTGCCGCGGAATTCTCGTTCTGGCTGGCGATGCCGACCATGGTCGGGGCCTTCGCGTATGAGCTCTACAAGAGCCGCGGAGAAATTGCCGTCGGCAGCAATATCACGGTAACCGCCGTGGGTTTCATCTTTTCGTTTATCTTCGGGTGGATCGTGGTGAAGACGTTCCTGCAATACGTGCAGCGTCACAGCTTCGCGCTTTTCGCGTGGTGGCGCATCCTGGTGGGTGCCGCCGGGCTGTTTGCGCTGTACATCCTCTGAGAGATCACGCTACGCGGCTGCGGAACTGGCCGGTCTTGCGGAATCGCCACAGATAAGAGGGCACAATTGCCTCGATTGTCTCAGGCTCAATACCGAGCCCGTGCAAGGTACGGCCTTCTGCCTTGGCCGCTTCCGACACCACGTTGTCGAAGCGCAGCAGCTCCACCTGGTCGGGCGTGAGCAAAGGCTTCGGCAGGAATTGCAGAAACATGGCCTGCATCTTCGCCATGAAGAAGGGCAGCGGAACCAGCAGGCGCTTGCGCTCGGTTGTTGCGAGCACAAACTGCATCAGCTCCTTGAACGTCTTCACTTCGGCGCCGCCAAGCTCGTAAATTGTGCCCGGGCGCGCGCTGCCGTCGACCGCATCAGCGATGGCGGTCGCGACGTCGCCGACAAATACCGGCTGGAAGCGCGTGAGCCCTCCGCCGATCAACGGCAATGCCGGCGACATCCGCGCAAGCGCGGCGAAACGATTGAAAAAATCGTCCTCGGGCCCGAACATGATTGACGGCCGCATGACCGTTGCCGCGGGATGGGCAGTCAACGCCAGCTTTTCGGCCGCGGCTTTCGAGCGCGCATAAGCACTCGACGAATTCTCGTCGGCGCCAATCGCCGACACATGCACGAGCCGCGCGGCATGTGCGTTCGCTGCCAATGCGACCTGCTCGGTGCCATGGGTGTGGACAGCATCGAAGCGCTGGCGGCCGCGTTCGAAAAGGATGCCGACGAGATTGATGAGAACCGCGGCATCGCGCGCGGCGGAGTCGACTGAAGCGGCATTCCGCAGATTGGCCTGCACGGCGTGGATCTGGCCGACGCGGCCGAGCGGTTGCAGGTAGCCCGCGAGTTCGGGCCGTCGCACCGCCACCCGGATCCGATAGTGACGCTTGGCAAGAGCACGGACAACATGCCGGCCGAGAAAGCCCGAGCCGCCGTACACTGTGACCAAGGTGTCGTAAGGGCTGCGTGCGGTCATGCCGCTCTCGATTCTTTGGTGAGAATGCCTTGAAACCCGGCAAATACAGGATCGGCAAAGGCCTGTACAGAGGCGTAAAACCCGTTCATTGACAAGGCGGAAGTGGCTCCGTATCTCGTCCCAACGAGCCCAGGTGGCGGAATTGGTAGACGCACTAGTTTCAGGTACTAGCGGTGAAAGCCGTGGAGGTTCGAGTCCTCTCCTGGGCACCAACGCT
>DASSIT010000077.1:0-43293 GCA_035691545.1 Pseudolabrys sp.
GTGGTCCGCTGGCGGGCGAGTGAACTCGACCAGCTCCTCGACGACATTGCCGCCAACGGCACCGCGCTGACGCTCGGGATCCATTCGCGCATCGACGACATTGTCGCGCGCATCACCGTCCGTCTTCCGCACGGAAATGTCTATGTGAACCGCAATATGATCGGCGCCGTTGTCGGTTCCCAGCCATTCGGCGGCAGCTTTTTGTCGGGAACGGGCCCGAAAGCTGGCGGCCCCGATTATCTGCATCGCTTCGCGCTCGAGCAGGTCGTCACGGTGAATACGGCCGCTTCCGGTGGCAATGCCGCGCTTCTGACGGAAGAAGAGTAGTGCCTCCGGGCCGCCCAAATGCGGCGAAACGGGCTCATCCGAGGGCGCAGTCGCCACCCTTTGGACCCAATTCCCGGATTAATCATTCAATTACCGTGGGGCATGGAGGTACCGCACCATCGCCAATGCCGCCATAGGCGTTAACCGGTTTCGTGCTCGTTTCGGGTATTCTGGTCTGCATGGCTGATTCGGTCGCCCGCCTTTACGATGCTGTGATCGCTGTCCGCGGTTCGGACCCCGCGAAATCACGGACGGCTCGGCTGCTGCGCGCCGGCCGCGCGAAGATGGCCAAAAAACTTGCCGAAGAGGCGGTCGAGGTTGTCATCGACGCGATGCATGGGCAGCCGGAGGCCGTCGTCAAGGAAAGCGCCGACCTGCTCTACAATCTCGTGGTGTTATGGGTTCACGCGGGCGTGCGTCCAGAAGATGTTTGGGCGGAAATGCGCAGACGCGAACTGATGTTCGGTATCGCCGAGAAAGTGCCAAAAGATTTGGTGCGCGCCGCGGCAAGGCGTAAAGTTGTGGCGCTGGAGACCAGGCGCGTTCGCAAGCGCCGTTGATCCGTCACAATTCTCCCGACGAGTGTTCTCATGACCGCTGAGGCCGCCGAGTCGCGTTCCCTGCTGCGCCGTCTTTACGACTGGTGTCTGACCGCTGCCCACAAACCATACGCATTATGGATTATGGGCGCCGTTTCGTTCGCGGAGAGCTCATTTTTTCCAGTGCCTCCCGACGTCATGTTGATCCCGATGGCACTGGCGCGACCCGAGCGCGCTTACGTGATGGCAGCCTGGTGCAGTGTCACATCCGTCGCCGGCGGCCTGCTCGGCTACGGCATCGGCGCTTTACTTTATGACTCTGTCGGGAATTGGCTGATCCAGCTTTATGGCTACGGCGACAAGGTTGAGGCGTTTCGAGCAGCCTATGCGCAGTGGGGTGCCCTGATCATACTGCTGAAGGGTCTTACGCCGATCCCCTACAAGATCGTCACGATCACGTCGGGATTTGCCGGTTACAACCTTGGCTTATTTGTACTTTTTTCGATCATCACGCGTGGGGCCCGGTTCTTTCTTCTGGCGTTTCTGTTACATCGATACGGCGAGAGCGCGCGGCACATTATTGAAAGACGGCTGGGCCTGTGGGTGTCACTCGGCGCCGCGGTTCTCGTAATCGGTATCGTAGCGGCGCTATATTTGATGTGACGGCCCGAAGTTCCTCAATTTTGCCACCTGCCCGTCCTAACGGCGGTGGTGCAAAGGTACCTAAGCCGTTAGGCAGAAGTAATGCCGTTATCTGGCGGGTTATGGGCAGAATACGCACGTCAGCATTTAGAGCGAACAGGAAAGCGTCTTTCTCGGCGCTGGCCTTGCTGTTTGCGGCCGGATTGATTTTCACTTCGGCGCTGGCTTTGGCGCAAGATATGGCTCCCACTCAAAAGACTGAGCAGGACGAAGGATTCTTTGCGGCGATCAGCCGCTGGTTCGCGGAGCAGTCCGCAAACGTCAGCACCTCGTTCAAGGACACGCGCAAGAAGGTCGAGAGCTTCGGCGATGAAGCCGCAAAGACTACAGTCGAAGGTGCCAAGGACGCAGCGGGGGCGGTCGCGCGAATTCCGGCGGCGCGGGCCGTCAGTGGCCACGAAAAATGTCAACTCGCGCCAAATGGCGCGCCCGATTGCGTTGCTGCCGCCAACATCATGTGCAAGGCAAAGGGCTTCGACTCGGGAAAGAGTCTCGACATGACGACAGCCGAGGTATGTCCGCCCAAAGTGTGGATGGCAGGCCGTTCGACCGGTCCTGAGTGCCGGACCGAAACGTTCGTCTCGCGCGCGCTCTGCCAATAATCGATAAAGGCCGGCTGAGAGACGCTTGTACGGCGACCGCGTTTATGTTTCGGTCGCAGGCAAGTGCCGGGGTGCTTCGTGAATCTCCATGCAAAGCTACTTGAGCGTGAGGCCGCAGGCCGGCCCGTCACAGTCGCGGTGATAGGTGCCGGGAAGTTCGGCACGATGTTTCTTTCACAGGCGCGGCTTACACGTGGCATCCACGTAGTCGGCGTTGCCGATCTCGACGTCACGCGTGCACGCAGCCAGCTTGCGACTGCGGGTTGGCCGGGTGAGTCTTACGCCGCAAGCTCGCTTGCCGAAGCGAACAATAAGCGCTCGACGTTCGTTACCGATGACGCTCAGTCGCTCATTGCCGACCCTCAGATCGAAGTCATCGTGGAAGCGACCGGCGTACCTGGGGCCGGAATTCGCCATGCACTCGGTGCGATCGCCAATGGCAAGCACATAGTGATGGTCAATGTCGAAGCCGATGCGGTGGCGGGGCCACTGCTGGCGCGGCGAGCGATCGCGGCGGGTGTCGTCTATTCACTTGCCTGGGGTGATCAGCCCGCGCTTATCTGCGAGCATGTCGACTGGGCGCGCACGGCAGGGTTCAAGGTAATCTGCGCAGGCAAGGGCACGCGCTACGAACCTCACTACCACAAGTCCAATCCCGACAATGTCTGGGAAATCCTCGACAAATACCTGAACATTTCCGATCGCCAGTCGATCAATCCGAAAATGTTCAATAGTTTCGTCGATGGCACCAAATCCGGCATTGAGATGACCGCGGTGTGCAACGCGACGGGGCTCCTTCCGCAGACGAACGGGCTGAATTTCCCGCCGGCAACGCGTTTCGAACTTGCCGATATCTGCAAGCCAAAAAGCGACGGCGGCACGCTGGAAAAGCCTGGTGTAACGGAAGTGACGTCATCGGTGTATCGCGACGGGCGCGAAGTGCCGCATCATCTTGCGCTCGGTACTTACGTGGTTTTCGAAGGCGACACCGAATATGCGCGGCGCTGCTTCAAGGAATACGCGATGTTGCCGGACAAGAGCGGCAAGTACGCTGCGCTTTACCGGCCAATCCACATGATCGGCCTGGAGCTTGGGGTCTCTGTTGCGAGCGCGGCGTTACGCAAGGAGCCGACTGGCGCGCCTACCGGATTCCGTTCGGACGTTGTCGCAACGGCCAAGCGTGCTTTGAAGTCGGGCGAGGTCCTCGATGGCGAAGGCGGGTTCTGCGTTTGGGGAAAGCAGACCCCGGCCGAATCCTCGCTCGAACGCGGATTGCTTCCGCTTGGCCTTGCGCACGAGGTCAAGCTTACGCGCGATGTCCAAGAGGGCGAAGCGCTCCGGTGGGACGACGTCGTCTATGATCCAAACGACGTCGCGGTGAAAGCGCGGCGCGAAATGGAAGCGGCGTTTGGCCGGCGAAATGCCGCAACCGAGATTGTGCCGTAGCCTGCTTAGCTAAGGTTGATTTCCCCGTCGACCTTGTGATTGAGCCCGATCTTCCCGATGGAAAGCACCATCTGCGCGCCGATCGTCTCGTTGCCCTTGAGGCGCCCATCGGCCACTGCCGCGCGAATTGCCTTTTCGATCTCCTGTTGCGAGGTGACACCCACGACCTTGAGAAATTTGCGAAGCGACATGTTTAGGGCTTCTTCATTCATCGAGCCTTCTCCTGCAAAACTGATTTCTGCTTCATCTTACGGCGCGCGGGGTGCTGTTACCAATCCGCCATATGCAAGCGCCAACACACGCCTTTTTGTTTGGCTGTCCAGCAACTTGACGCTATAGCTATGGCCCCAAGCCGGTGTGGCGGAATTGGCAGACGCGCACGACTCAAAATCGTGTTCCCAAAAGGAGTGTCGGTTCGACCCCGACCACCGGCACCAACGATCGTCTCAGCCAAGATTGACGAATGCGGAATGGTACCGGAGCGCAAATGAACGAACTGCTAGGCATGGTCCGCCGCGACCCAATTGCTGCCGCCGCCGCGACCGTGGCGGCTATCGGCGCGCTCACAATCTGCGGCTTCTTTTTCTTCGAGTATGTCCTAGGCTATCCGCCGTGTCCGCTCTGCCTCGACCAGCGAAATGCTTTCTACGTCAGCGTTCCGCTTGCGGCACTACTTTGGCTTGGCGCCAATCATGGCGCTTCCAGCAAGGTTATCACCGCCGGTTTTGCCGTGATCACCGTCGTCATGCTTTGGAATACCGGTTTGTCAGCTTATCACGCCGGCGTCGAATGGAAGTTCTGGCCGGGCCCTACCGATTGTTCGGGGCCAATCAACAGCCTCGGTTCGGCTGGAAGTTTGCTTAATCGCCTTCAGGACATCAAAATCGTCCGCTGTGACGAAGCGGCCTGGCGGTTCCTGGGAATCTCACTTGCCGGCTACGACGTGATGGTTTCGCTATTCCTTGCGGCTGTCGCCGCCTGGGGCTTCAAGACTTCGCTCGCCTGGAAGAGCCAGCCACGCTAGAATTTTTCACCAGAGGTTGACCAACATGGAAGTTCTGATTATCGGCGCGGGCATCGGCGGATTGACGCTGGGGCTTATGCTCCACCGCGCCGGCATTGCGTGCCGTATCTTCGAGGCTGCGCCCGAACTCAAGGCAGTTGGCGTCGGCATCAATATCTTGCCGCACGCATCGCGTGAGCTCTGCGCCTTGGGTCTCGAAGACGCGCTCGCAAAGGTCGCCGTCACGACCCGCGAGTACTGTTTCTACAATCGCTACGGTCAATACATCTACAGCGAGCCCGCCGGCCGTTTTGCCGGTTACGACGTGCCGCAATTCTCGATTCACCGTGGCGACCTGCAAATGGTGCTGCTCGATGCATTCGTTCAGCGCGCCGGGGCGGATAAGGTGATCCTTGACCACAAATGCACGCGAGTCGATTACGAAGGCGATGGGGCCATTGGCTATTTCGAGGACGCGAACGGCAAACCGCTTTCGCCCCAGCGCGGCAGCGTGTTGGTCAGTGCCGAAGGCATACATTCGGTACTGCGCAAGCAGCTGTATCCCAATGAAGGGCCTCCGAAGTATTCAGGGATCAATATGTGGCGCGGCGTCACGCGCTGGAAACCGTTCCTGTCTGGCGCCAGCATGATCCGCGTCGGTTGGCATCATCCGGCAAAGCTGTTGATTTACCCGATCCGCAACAATGTCGATGCCGAAGGCCGTCAGCTTGTGAACTGGGTGTGTGACATCGAGACCCCGCAATATCAGGCCCGCGACTGGAACAGGCGCGGCCGACTCGAGGATTTTCTGCCCGCCATGGCGGACTGGCACTTCGATTGGCTCGATGTGCCGCAATTCATCAGCAGTTCGGATGCGATTCTCGAGTACCCGATGGTCGATCAGGATCCTTTGCCGCGTTGGAGTTTCGGCCGTCTGACCCTGCTCGGCGACGCCGCACATCCAATGTATCCGCGTGGTGCCAACGGTGCGGCGCAGGCAATTCTAGATTGCCGCGCGCTCACGGATGCACTCGTCGCAAATGACGACTCGGTCGCCGCTCTCAAGGCCTACGAGGCCAAACGTCTGCCGGCAACGAGTGAGGTCGTGCTGGCAAACCGCAAGGCCCCCCCCGATGCAATCCTGCACGAAGTCTACCGCCGTACCGGCGACAAGCCGTTCAAGAATATCGACGACGTGATCAGCCACGAAGAGCTTGTGGCGCTTTCGGAAGGCTACAAGCGTGTCGCCGGCTACGACAAGGAACGGCTGAAATCGCGCGCTTGACCGAGATCAAAACGACTACGACCACGAATTGCTAAGGCGCGCGTACATCCGGCGTCGCCGCTGCATATTCGTGGCCGCATAATGATGGAGCCGGGGGATCCAGCGTTGGGGCTGAACATCGGAGCTCAACATCACCATTGGAACTCATATAAGCGCTGATTGTTCTTTGACAAGGGCGAAAGGACGCATGAACACTTCCAACTACACGTCCACGGCAAAATTTCTTCATTGGCTTATCGTGGTGCTGCTTATCGGCCAGTTCGTCGCCGCGTGGAGCATGCCGCACATCGGCCGCAATACGCCGGTGACGACGGTGATCAGCATTCATTTTTCAATGGGGATCGTAATTATCGCTGTCGCCATCATCCGACTTGGCTGGCGTGCCGTCCATAGTGAGCCCGCACCGCTTGAAGGCGTTCCGCCATGGCAGGTGCAGGGCGCACGAGTGGTCCATTGGCTGCTGTATATCCTGCTGTTCGTCATTCCGGTCCTTGGCTGGGTCAACGCGTCGTGGCGCGGCATGCCGATCGTAATGTTCGGCCTTGAGCTGCCTAAATTGGTCGGCACCCGAGCCGCGGGTTTCGGCTGGACAGGCGATGTCCACGCGCTGCTGGCAAATTATCTGATGCTGACGCTGGTCGGCCTGCACGTGCTGGCGGGGCTATATCATTACTTCATCCGGCGCGACGGGGTTCTCCAGCGGATGTTGCCGGGTGGAACGACCTAGGGCTTTCCCATCACCTTTTGCTTCCAGCCCTCCCACGTGCGCGCAAGACCATGCCCCTCGCGCGCTTCGATTTTGCGCGCCTCTTCCGGATCCATGTAGGTGATCGGCGCGCCCATGTTCATGGCCTCGGCCTGGAGCGTTGCATTGAGCGCGAGAAATATCGTGCGGCCGACCACGCGCGGCAGCGACGGCCCGGTGATGACCGCGCCATGTCCGCGCATCAATGCTGCAGGATGATCGCCGAGGACGTCGGCAAGGTCGTGACCAAGTGTCGAGTTTCTGATCAGCATGTCGGTCATGCCGGCCTTGTCGCGGATTTCGAATACCGGAATTCCGAAACTGATGAATGCCGACCGGTGATACATCGGTTGCAGCGGGATCTTGGTAACGCCGAATGGAATGAGAGAAGGCGCATGCGTATGAACGATGGCCATCACATCGGGACGCAGTTTGTAGATCTCGCCATGGATATATCGTTCGGTGAAAAGTCCCGACATCGGCAGGCCGTGCGTATCGACGGGCCGGCTATCAAGGTCAAATTCGATAATATCCTTTGCAGTCACAAGATCGGCCGATAGCCCGCGCGACATGAGATATCGGTTCGAATCGCGGTTGTGACGGACGGAAACATGGCCCCAGCCGTCGAGCAGGCCGTGATCGGCGAGGATGCGACTGGCGGCCACGAGATCCTCGATCAATTTTGGATCCGGCGGGCCGGCGGAAACGGGCGCCGGCTGCGCGAGCGCGGAACTTGCCATCCACAGGATGCCGACAACCGCTGCCGCCAATGATACCGCGCGCTCGCAGCGGCTAAACTGCAGCTTGCTCATCATGACGAACTCCAATGCGTGTCCCCGCACTTAAGACGGTCAAATCTACCAAAATGTTCAACAAAACCATAGTGGTGCCAAGATTGTCGCTTGCGACCCCTAAGACTCAAACATCGGTAGGTCTCGCCTCCACAAGACGATAACGATCTTAAGGTCGGTGCCTCCTCTGCTCTTCCCTCGAAAGCAAGCATTCGCTGTTAGCGCTTCGATGTCCGCCAAGGGCGACGAGTGGATCTGAAGCAGCCATTGGGGCGCGTTAAACGAATTATCATTTAACCATTACCCAGGTTGGCTCCAGGATTGGAAATGCAATCAAACCAACCGCCGCCGTCACGGCGATGAGCAGTGGATTGCTGACCTTCCATCGGAAAAGAACCCCAAGCGATGCCGCCGCGATAAGAGCGGTTAGCCAATCACCAACGGCGATCCTACCGAGCAGGACGCAGGCGCCGAGAATGGTTCCAATCGCCGCCGCATAGGCGCCCTTAACGAAGCCTTGCACATTCAGGTTGCCGCGGTGGCGCGCCAATAGCGGCGCTGCCACCAAGACCAGGGCAAACGAAGGAAAGAAAATACCTACCGTAGAGACGAGCGAGCCCCAGAAGCCTGCGACGAGGTAGCCGACGAACGTGGCAGTAATGACCACGGGACCGGGGCTGATCATGCCGATAGCGACGGCAATCAAAAACTGCCGTTGATCGAGCCAATTATATTGTTGGACTAAACCCTGCTCCAAAAACGGAACGATGACGAGGCCGCTGCCGAACGTGAGCGAACCCGCCTTAAGGAAAAACAGAAATAGCTTGCCGAGCGTCGAACTCGAAGCCACTGGTGCCAGCTGCGCGAGCACGGGCACTCCGATCGCGGGCAGCGTGGAGTTTGGTGTCCCTCGAAATATTTGTCCGTAGTAAAGGATGCCAACGATGCCTGCGCCGATAAACAGCAGCGCGACTTCAGCTTGCAGCGCAATAGTGACGACAAGACATATGGCTGCAATCGCCCATTGTATCCAATCCTCCATCCCCAACTTTGCGAGGCGATAGCAGGAATGCAGTATCAGGGCGATCACCGCCGGGCTCACGCCGTAGAACACGGCGGTCACCGGCTTCAAATCGCCAAGGTAGACGTAGAGGGCACCCAGCGCCGCGACGATCACGAAGTTCGGCAGGATAAAAGCCCAGCCGCCCGCCCAAGCACCCCAGAAACCCGCACGAACATAGGAAATGTAGATGCCGACCTGGATTGCGAGCGGTCCCGGCAGAGACTGGCAGATGGCGATGGCCTCTCGCATCTGTTCTTTGGTCAACCATTTTCGGTCAGAAACAAGTTCACGTTCCATCTGACCGACCAAAGCCACCGGTCCGCCAAATCCGACCAGGCCGAGGTGTAGAAAATAGCGCACCAGCTCTCCGATAGATCCTCTCTCGGGTGCCGTTGGCGTCGTCATGTGTGGATCCTCGATCATTTCTCCCGACAATGCTTCATGCAAATTTCGTAGTCGGTTTTGCATGCTGCTTTAGAATGAGCCTTTAAGCAGGCTTTTTGAAAGTTGCTGCACTCCTCGCAACTGTCGGCTCGTAAAGGGCCGAGCATGAACAAGGAGCCAATAAAAGCCAGTGAAACGAGAGTAATGATTTTCATTCTGATCCCCATTTATCCGTGGCGTTCAAATAATCACCTCGCTATTGCGGTGTTGCTGTCAGGTCTGACGCGAACAACCGCATAGGCGAGGAGCGACGCATAGAGAGCGAAGCCTCCGGCCACCGCGGCGAACAAGCTCGCAATGCTAAGTCCAAGCCCATAAACTGCCAACAGTCCGGTGCCCGCACTCACGATTAAGCGTGCGGCGTTCGCGCTCATGGCCGCGAAGCCTCGCCCAAGCCCTTGGCTCACAAAGAACAGACCGAAACCGAGACCGAAGCAGCCGTAAACCGGTCCAACTATGCGGAGGTAGAGGGCTCCGATACGCTCCACTTCCGCGCTATCACTGAATAACGCCAACCAAAGGCTGGGTTGTACCGCGACGATGAGGCCAAGCATCCCACACACGACCGCAATCGTGCTTGCCCCGGTCCAGGCGATTCGACGCGAACGGTGATACTGTCGCGCTCCCCAGTTCGTCCCCACCATCGCAACAATGGCGGTTCCGAAGCCGAAGGCGATTGGCTGCATGATATACTCAAGCCGCGCTCCCATCGCATAGCCGATCGCTGCTTCCGGTCCAAATTGCCCAGCAATGCCGGTCAGCACCACGACGGACAAATTTGTGATCGCAGTGTTGATCAATCCGGGCACGCCGACTTTGAGGACATCCGCGAACGGCTCCCATCGAGGTGCACGACCTCGAAACGTCAGCCGGACGACGGAGCACGATGAGCGCAGGTAAGCAATCATGATGAGGCTGCCGACCGCGAAGGGGATGACGAGTCCCCAACCTGCGCCAGCGGGACCGAGTGCGGGAAAAGGCCCCCATCCGAAGATCAGAATTGGAGAGAGTGCGATGTGGGCCACGACGCAGCCGACCAGAACGCTAGCGTGCAGGCTCATGTTTCCGGTGCCGCGCACTGCATTCCCGAGCAGATTCAGGACCGTGATGCACACGGCTCCGCCGAGGGCGACGTTCGCGTATGCGAGCGCGTCCCTGAGCATCATGGCGCGCCCACCCATCAACTGGAAAATGAAAGGCGCAGCGAGCAACATCACTGTCGAGAAAATTGCGCCAAGTGCGAGGGCCAACAGAAATGCATGGAAGACCAGATCGTCGGCCCGGTCGCGGTTGTTTGCTCCCAGCGCCCGCGCTACCGCGGAGGACACGCCAACGCCCATGCCGCTGTTCGTTGTTTGCAGAACAAGCATTATCCAAGGAAAGGCGAGTGATGCTCCCGCGAGCGCATCCGTTCCAATCCGGCCGAGAAAAAAGCCGTCGAACGTGATCACGCCGACGAATGCGAGGAAATTGAGTACGTTCGGTGCCGCAAGCCGCAGCAACGTCGGAAAGATCGGGCCTTCAAGAAGGAGTTTGGTGCGGGCGGCGGGAGATTGCGGGACCGGATTCGCCGTTGCAGGCGAAGAGATAGATTGTGCTTGTACAGTCATCGAAGCGCTCCCCGTCCCTCAGCGGGACTGGAGCAGCGCTTGGACGAAGCGTCTTGGGAAAGCCGGGCGGCTGCAATGAAAGCCCGACGCGCCTAAAATGTGTCGAGCATTTTGTTTTGTCAATCCCGCGCTTGCAAACTCATCTCGGCCGGCGCGTTCGCAGGCGGTAGCCCAAGGAAGAAACGGCGGAAAGCCTTACGGTTCGAGCTCGGTATCCCAATAGAGATAGTCGAGCCAGCTCTCGTGCAGATAGTTGGGCGGGAATAGCCGGCCATTCCGATGCAGATGATGAACTGTCGGCTGGAATGGCATTTGAGACGGCCACATCCTGGCCTCATTGGGCGTCAGGTTGCCCTTGCGCAAATTGCATGGTGAGCAGGCGGCCACGACGTTGTCCCACGTCGTGTGCCCGCCACGCGAGCGCGGCAGAAGGTGATCGAACGTGAGGTCGTCGTGTTCGCCGCAATATTGGCAGGAGAAGCGGTCGCGCAGGAAGACGTTGAACCGGGTGAAGGCGGGATGAGTCGAAGGTTTCACAAATGTCTTGAGCGAAACCACGCTCGGCAGTTTCATCTCGAAAGAAGGGCTGTGTACCGCCCGATCGTAATTGGCGACGATGTTAACTCGTTCGAGGAAGACCGCCTTGATCGCGTCCTGCCAGGACCATAGTGACAACGGGTAATAGCTCAACGGCCGAAAATCCGCGTTGAGTACGAGGGCCGGAAATCCGGCGGGCGATACATGCACGTTCAAGCGACGCTCCTCGACCTCCCTGAGGCTGCCGCCACGCAGCTAACGCGCCTAGTAATAGTGCAGCGTGACAAGATTGTGAAGCCGGGGCGGGCGGTTACCCGCAAGGCCCTAATTGCCGGCGGCAAAGCCCTTGGCCAGGAATTCGCCGCCTTGCCGCATGCCCTCGGGGTCGATCCCGTGCCCGATTCCCGAAGAGATGTGCCACTGCGCGGGGACATCAAGGGCGGCGAGCGCCTGCGCGGCGTGAAACAGTGCCTGCACGGAAATGAGCTGGTCAGCGTCGCCGTGAATCAACAGCACCGGCGGCCGACTGCGGATTTCGGCAGCGAAAGTGTCCACATCGATATTCTCGGGCATGACGAGCATGCCCGAATAGCCGACGATCGCAGCCGGCGCGACGGGTCTGCGCAATCCGACGTGGAGCGCCATCATCGTGCCCTGGCTGAATCCCACCAAGCCGAGCGCCGAAGTCGGAAGTTGGTGGCGTTTGAGTTCGGAATCGAGAAAGCTATCGAGGATAGGTGCTGCCTCGTTCACTCCTGCCCAACGTTCCTCGGGATTTCGGAAGGTGAGGGGGAACCATTCCCGGCCGACGGGCGCCTGGCCGCATGGGCGCGGCGCATGCGGCGACGCAAATGCCGCATCCGGCAAGAGGCGTTGCCAGGCCCGGCCGATCTCGATCACATCGTTACCGTCGGCGCCGTAGCCATGCAGGAAAACAACCAGCTGGCGCGCTCGCCCTGAGCGCGGTTCGATCCGCGGTCCATCGAGTTCAGCCATTCTTTCTTTTCCTCTTTGTGGGGTACCCGCCGACCTTTGCTTTCGGCGGGCCATTCGGCTGAACCGGCACCACGTCGCGTTTCTTGACGACATGATAGTAGGCCCAAAGCAGGTGCGCGGCCACGCCTCGCCATGGCCGCCACGCTTCGGCTATTTTGGTCAGCGCCTTGGCATCGGGACGCCTGCGAAGACCCAGGGCGATGCGTGCCGATTCCTGGACCGCCAAATCACCGGACGGAAATGCGTCGGCATGACCAAGGCAAAAGAGCAGATAGATATCCGCCGTCCAGGGCCCAACGCCGTGGAGGGCGACGAGGGCCGCATGCGCTTCATCTGCGTCCATATTACCGACAGCAGTCAGATCGATGCGTCCCGTGGCGACGGCCTTCGCGATCTCGCGGATTGACTTGATTTTGGGTGCGGAGAGGCCGAGCCGCTTGAGCCTGTCGCTGCGTGCCCGGCGCAGGGTGTCATGATGAAATGGATCAAACGCAGCAAAGAGCCGGTTGCGGATGGCTGCGGCGCTTGCGGTTGAAAGCTGCTGACCGCACACGATGGCACAGAGGCCTGGGAAACCCGGTTCCCGGCGGCGCAGCCCAAAAGGGCCAGCTTTTTCCGCAACCGGTTTGAGCCGAGGGTCGGCTAGAACCAGTTCCGCCAGACTCGCCCGCAGATCGGCATCAGTGTGAAGGAAATTTGTCATGCGCTACCCCTGTAGCAAGCAAGACGATAGATAGAAAAGCCATGCCACCCGTTTTCCGCTTTGCGCCGTCCCCAAACGGTTATCTGCATCTCGGCCATGCGCTTTCGGCGCTGCTCAATGCCGACATGGCGCACGCCAAGGGCGGGCGGATGCTGCTGCGAATCGAGGATATCGATACCGCCCGTTGCCGCCCGGAATTTGAGACCGCGATCTACGACGACCTCGCCTGGCTTGGGCTCGCCTGGGAAATGCCGGTACGACGACAATCCGCACACCACGGCGAATATCGTGCTGCCCTGGAAAGACTAGAGGCGATGGACCTTGTCTATCCGAGTTTCGAAAGCCGCGCCGAAATTGCCCGGCTGATCGCTGCGCACGAGGCCCGCGCACAGTGGCCGCACGACCCCGACGGCGCGCCATTGTACCCGGGCAATGCAAAGGCCACGTCGAGAGTTGAGAAAAGGCGTCGCATGAATGCGGGCGAGGCCTATGCGCTGCGGCTCGACATGCAGGCGGCGCTCGCGCGGGTTGGCAGGCTCGGCTGGCGCGAAAGCGGCGAAGGTCCGTCCGGCGAAACCGGATGCATTTCGGCCAATCCTTTGATCTGGGGCGACATAATTCTCGCTCGCAAGGAGGTGCCGACCAGCTATCATCTTTCGGTTGTAGTCGACGATGCCGCGCAAGGTGTCACCGACGTCGTGCGCGGGCGCGACCTGTTTCACGCGACCGCTGTGCATCGCTTGCTTCAGGCTCTGCTCGAGTTGCCAGAGCCCGTTTATCACCACCACCCCCTCATATTGGACGCTGGCGGCACCAAGCTTTCCAAGTCGACGGGGTCAACCGGTTTGCGCGAGCTTCGCGCCAAAGGTGCATCGCTCGCCGATATCCGCCGATTGTCTGGGCTCGATTGAGCGCGGCTTCCGTGCCATTGTCAGGCTTCGGGTAAGGGACAGATGGCGAAGCGCAAGAAAAAACCGCGGCGAACGCACCGCCGGCCGCGCAAGCGCGCCGCGACGCTTCGTGCGGAGAAAATGCCGTCACGACGCGCGGTCGAGGCCGCGCTTGCCGGCATTGCCCACGACATCCGCACGCCGTTAACCGGCATCGTGGCCCTTGCTGAACTGCTCGTTTCCTCGGAGTTAGGCGCGCGCGAGCGCGAATGGGCTGCGGCGATCAAAAGCGGTGCCGATCATCTGGCGGCGCTGGCTACATTGATCGTTGATGTCGCCAAAGCGGACGCAAGCGGACTTCTGCTTCGAAACGAGCCGTTCTCGCCACGCGCACTCGCTGAAACCGTCGGGGCCGCGCTCGCTGCGCGCGCGAGCAGCAAGGCAATCGGGGCAGAGATCCGAATCGCGCCGGATTTGCCTGCTCTCGTGTCGGGAGACGGGATGCGGCTGCGCGCGGCACTGGAAAATCTCGCCGACAATGCGGTGAAGTTTACGAACGAAGGGTCGGTCACTTTCACAGCCGCGGCCAAAAGTCTCGCGCGTGGTCGGGTCCGGCTGGTTTTCACGTTTGCCGACAGCGGCATCGGCATCGGCGCCGGCGAACTCAGGAAGCTGTTTCGTCCCTTCGCGCAGGCGAGCGCCAAGGTCGCAAGAGTCTATGGAGGCGCCGGACTCGGACTTTCCTACGTCAAGCGTTTGGCCAAGGAGATGGGCGGCGATCTTAAGGTCGTCAGCAAGAAAGGCGCCGGTTCAAGTTTTCACCTCAGCGTGCTGGTCGAGTCGGCGAGCTCGCGTCCGGCGGCAAAGCCTGCGGATACCCGCCCAATGTCTGGCCGTCCATTGTCGGTTCTCTGCGCGGAGGACAATCCGTATGGCCGCGTCGTCATGAATACGATCTTGCGCGAGCTCGGTCACAAGGCCGATTTTGTCGAGACCGGCGAAGCGGTCGTGATAGCGGTCGAGCGCGGCAATTACGACGTCGTTTTAATGGATGTTACGCTTTCGGGCTTGAACGGAATTGACGCGACGAAGCGCATTCGCGCGCTGCCGGGAAAGGCGGGGCAGACGCCTGTCATTGGAATCTCGGGCCACAGCCAGGCCGGCGACGAAGAGACCGCGCGTGGCGCCGGAATGAGCTTCTATTTCGTGAAGCCGGTAAGCCCCCGAAAACTTGCGGAGGCGTTTGCAGCGGTTGATGCGTAGATCTCAGGCGTTGGTGACGCCTTTGGCGCGCTCCACGATGCGGACCACGTCCGACATGATTCGATTGAGCTCAAAATCCTTAGGCGTATAGACCGCTGCGACGCCGGCCTTTTCAAGCTCGGCCGCATCTTCGGGTGGAATAATGCCGCCGACGACGACGGGCACATTGAGGCCTGCCTGCTTCATCCGGCCGACGACATCCTCGACTAGCGGCAGATGGCTGCCGGAAAGCACCGACAGGCCGACTACATGCGCCTTCTGCTCGCGGGCGGCATCGACGATTTCCTCGGGTGTCAGTCGAATGCCTTCATAGACGACCTGCATGCCGGCGTCGCGCGCGCGTACCGCGATCTGCTCGGCGCCGTTCGAATGCCCGTCGAGGCCCGGTTTGCCGACCAGAAACGTAAGCCGCCGGCCTAGTTTACGTGAGACACGATCGACGTCGGCGCGAATGTCATCGAGGCCAGTCACATCATTACGCATCGCGCGGCCCACTCCGGTGGGGGCGCGGTATTCACCGAAAGCCTCGCGGAGCGTCCAGCCCCACTCGCCGGTGGTCACGCCAGCCTTTGCGCAGGCTATCGAGGCGGGCATGATGTTGCCGCCGGTCGTAGCGGCGTGCTTGAGATCCTTCAGGGCGGCAGCCACGGCGGTTTTGTCACGCGTGTCACGCCACGCTTTCAGTTTCTCGATCTGTCCCCGCTCGGCATCTTCCGACACGGTCAGGATGGCGTCAGCTGAATCGGCCAACGGCGAGGGTTCGCTCTCGAGATATTTGTTGACGCCGACCACGATCTGGTCGCCGCGTTCGATCGCTTCAAGGCGCCTGGTGTTCGATTCGACGAGCTGCTGCTTCATGTAGCCGGTATCGACGGCAGCCACGGCGCCACCCATTTCTTCGATCCGCTTGAGCTCGTCCTTGGCCTGCCGCTTGAGATCATCGACTTTTCGTGTGATTTCGGCGGAGCCATCAAAAATGTCGCCGTAGTCGAGAAGATCGGTCTCGTAAGCGAGGATCTGCTGCATGCGCAGTGACCACTGCTGGTCCCAAGGGCGCGGCAAGCCGAGTGCCTCATTCCATGCCGGCAGTTGGACTGCACGCGCTCGAGCATTTTTTGACAAAGTCACCGCCAGCATCTCGATCAGGATACGCGCGACGTTGTTCTCGGGTTGCGGCTCGGTCAGCCCAAGTGAATTCACCTGAACGCCATAGCGAAACAATCTTTGTTTTGCATCCGTGATTCCGTAGCGTTCGCGCGTGATCTCGTCCCACAACTCGGTGAATGCGCGCATCTTGCACAACTCGGTAATGAAGCGAAGACCGGCATTGACGAAAAAGGAGATGCGGCCGACTACGTCGCCGAATATATCCGGCGTCACTTCACCTGACGCCTTGACGGTGTCGAGGACCGCGATTGCGGTAGCAAGCGCGAAGGCGAGTTCCTGCACCGGCGTCGCGCCCGCTTCCTGCAGGTGATAGGAGCACACGTTGATCGGATTCCATTTCGGAATCTCTTTGGTCGTGAACAGGATAACGTCCTTGATCAATCGCATCGACGGCACGGGCGGAAATACGTAGGTGCCGCGCGACAAATACTCCTTGATAATGTCGTTCTGGATTGTCCCCTGCAGGGAGGCGCGCGGCGCGCCTTGTTCGTCGGCGACCGCGATGTAAAGCGCCATCAGCCATGCAGCGGTGGCGTTGATGGTCATCGATGTGTTCATCGAGACGAGCGGGATGCCGTCAAATAGCGCTCGCATGTCGCCCAGGTGACAGATAGGCACCCCGACCTTTCCGACTTCGCCTTTGGCCAGAATGTGATCGGAGTCGTACCCGGTCTGAGTCGGCAAATCGAACGCGACCGAAAGACCGGTCTGACCCTTCGCAAGGTTTTTTCGATAAAGCGAATTGGAATCCGCCGCCGTCGAATGGCCGGCATAGGTGCGGAAAATCCACGGTTTATCGCGTGTCGTGCTCTCGCATGTCATGGCCGCAGTGCGCCCTCGGTCGCAACGTGGCGTGTTTCTTGTTGCATCGCAACACGAATCTTTCGAATTCGCAAAAGGCTCAGGGCAGTGCCCGATTTTGGGCGATCACGGGCGGTGCAGATGCACAACGGCAACGTCGTCGGCGTAAATGCGTTGCCAGTCCGGCAGCCGATCGAGCAGCGCAACCGCCGGCGTTGACGGCGCGAGCAGCGTCGCGCCGATCCGGTATTCGTCGAGGAGCCGCAGGAAGTCGGGAAGATTTTGCAGGGTCAATGCCCGGGCATGCCGAAGCATGAAGGCCCCGCCGTAGAGTTCAGCTCGCCCGTCGATAAACGGCGGTATGCCGGCAAAATCGAGATAGCCGCCGAAATTATAGTCATTGAGAATAGGTCCGGATGTCGCCGCACGAAGCGTGCGGAGGGCGTTCGCGGGCGTAATGTTCGATGCCGGTGTTACGTCCTTACGGAGCGCAGCCAAGCCGGTGACCGCAAGCAACAGCAGCATCGCCAGAGCCGGAGGCCATGTTCCGAGCCGCGCAACCGAGGCTGTTCGTTCAGCGGATAGCGCTGAAAACTGTTCCGCGAGCGGACGTGCCAGAAATATCGGCACAAGCAGGCCCAGCAAATCGGCGTGGCGGCTTTGGGCAAGGCTGAGGTGCAGCACGCCCAGCACGATCGCCAGGCGCAGGATGGGCAACTCCACGCCCCGATAGAGCGCAAAGCCGAAGGCGCCAAGCATGATGATTTCGAAGCTTCCGATGTGGCCGAAGTCCTGTGGCCGCCATTCGGTGACAGTGGACAAGGCCACGCCGAGCGCCGCCGTCCGGAACGTCACCATGATCATTTCGGGGCCGAAGGGATTTAGGCAGGCCGCGACAAACGCGGCCACCGCAAAAATTAGCCATTGCCGGGCGACGTTCATCCGCTCGGACTGCTTCGCGCGCCAGACTGCATCGCACGCGATAGGGGCGATCATTACCAATCCGAACGTGAAGCTGCCGTGCAGATTAGCCCACAGCGTCATCAGCGGGAGCAGGAGCCATGGCGGCTGAGTGCGTGTGTCGACGGCGCGGATCAGCAACCCGATCCATGCAACCATGACCGGGAGTGCGAGAATATGTGGGCGCGCCAGGATATGCGGCGCGACGAGGGGCAGGGCGGCGAGGGCTGCGGACAGCGCCGCGGTCAATTGCAGTTCGCGAAGCAGGAAACGCGTCAACAGACCGAACGCGGTCGCCACGGCCGCTGCCGCCAGTGCAACGACGCCGATCCAGCCTCCGAGCATGTATGCGAGCGCAAACGTTATTTCGGAAAGCCACTCAAAGGCGACCCAATGCGTCCCGCGAAAAGTGGCCGAGAACGGATCCGTGGTCGGTATCGTATGGTTTTCGAGAATCCATCGGCCGAGCGCGATGTGCGAATAGGTGTCGGGATCGGCGAGCAGGCGCGGCGCGACCGCCATAAGCAGGAGGTAGACGCCCGCGGCCACGATCCATGGCATCGCAGCCTGCACGTCCAGCGTCCGGCTCGTTCGGCGAAGGATCTGTTCGGACATCCCGCACTCTGAGGTGAACTGCGCCACGCTAGGCCGCCTGCCATTGCAAAACCCTTAAACGCCAGGTGACGGAGTTGTCGGCGAATATGGGTATCGCCCTCTATACCCTTGTGATGGCGCGATTTTTTCCGGCGCCAAAGGTCATATTGCGACGCAACATAGTTTGCGTCACACTGTTATCAGGACAGGGAGAAATTCGATGCCGGCTGCCACCAAGGTACGGACCGTGGCTCCGCTCAAGGATCTCTACGAGATTGGGGAGATTCCGCCGCTCGGTCATGTGCCCGGAAAAATGCACGCCTGGGTGATCCGCAAGGAGCGCCACGGACCTCCCGATCAATCTTTCCAGCTTGAGGTCGTGCCAACCTGGCCGATCGCCGATGACGAAGTGCTGGTCTATGTGATGGCGGCGGGCGTCAATTACAACGGCGTCTGGGCCGGACTGGGTGTGCCGGTCTCGCCGCTCGATGGCCACAAGCATCCATTTCATATCGCCGGCTCGGATGCTTCCGGCGTGGTGTGGGCGGTCGGCGCCAAGGTCAAGCGCTGGAAAGTCGGCGACGAAGTCATCGTCCACTGCAACCAAGACGACGGCGACGATGAAGACTGCAATGGCGGCGATCCGTTGCTTTCTCCATCGCAGCGGATCTGGGGCTACGAAACGCCGGATGGATCGTTTGCGCAGTTCTGCCGCGTGCAGTCACGGCAGCTCATGCAAAAGCCGAACCATCTCTCTTGGGAAGAATCCGCGTGCTACACGCTCACGCTGGCAACGGCCTATCGCATGTTGTTCGGCCATGCGCCGCACACGCTCAAACCCGGCGACAATGTGCTGGTGTGGGGCGCGTCCGGCGGACTCGGCGTATTCGGTGTTCAACTCGTTGCGGCATCGGGTGCGAATGCGATTGCAGTTGTCTCGGATGATTCGAAAGCCGAGTACGTCCTCAACCTCGGCGCCAAGGGCGCGATCAACCGGAAAGAGTTCAAGTGCTGGGGTCCCATGCCGCCGGTGAGCTCGCCGGAATACAGCGATTGGACCAAGGAAGCGCGTCGTTTCGGCAAGGCGATTTGGGACATAACAGGCAAGCGCGACGTCGATATCGTATTTGAACATCCCGGCGAACAGACCTTCCCGGTATCGTGCCTTGTCGTAAAGCGAGGTGGCATGGTCGTCTTCTGCGCAGGAACGACGGGATACAATCTCACCTTCGACGCGCGTTACGTTTGGATGCGGCAGAAGCGTATTCAGGGCTCGCATTTCGCTCACCTTAAGCAGGCGTCGCAGGCCAACCGGTTTGTCCTCGAGCAACGCATTGATCCGTGTATGAGCGAGGTGTTCGGCTGGGAGAGTATTCCGCTCGCGCACATGAAGATGTGGAAGAATGAGCATCCGCCCGGCAATATGGCGGTGATGGTGAATGCTCCGCGTACCGGATTGAAAACATTCGATGACGCGCAGGAAGCGTCGGCCGGTTAGGCCGCTTTGGCGCGCGTCTGCGAAATCATGAAATTCAATTCGCCGCCATAAATGAATATCGATGCGCAGACGTAGAGAAAGACCAGGGCGACCATGGCCGACGCCAGTCCCGCATACATGGATACGTATGCAAACGCGTAGTTGGCAAGGTAGCGGCCGAAGGCCGCACCGGTGATCAGCCATAGGAGCAAAGTGGCAACTATGCCGGGCGCGATCTCCATGAATGAGCGCCGGCCGGCAGGCAGCCACAAGTGTACGATTGTCAACGCAACCACGAGCACGACTACGGCAACGCCGTAACGTGCAAAGGTTATCAGGTCGCCGAAGCGATCGAGGGCGGGGACGTAGAGCATAAGCTTTGCCAGGATCAGTGGCGCAAGCACGACCAGGAATGAAAATGCCAGGATAGCCACGGCACCAACAAGCACATAAATGATCGATTCAATTCGAAGAAGCCACCATGCCCGCGGCTCCTTCATCCGATAGGCGCGATTTAGCCCAATTCGCAGACTCTCGACACCACTTGATGCGAAATAGAGCGCGAAGAGAACGCCGAGGGTAAGGACGTCGCCTCGTGTCGACGTCAGAACGCCGGTAATATCGAGCGCGATCGGTGCAGCCACCTGCTTTGGCCAGGCCTCCAGCAAAATTCGTGCGGCCTCGTCAGCAAGTTCCTTCGAGCCAAAGAAAAATCCGGCAAGCGCGGTGACGACAATCAAAAACGGAAAAAGAGCCATGAGCGTGGAAAGCGCGATATGGCTCGCGATCGCCCAGCCGTCATCGTCGGTAAAATGCCTGAAAGCGCCGGTTGAAATTCGCACTGACCGTTTCAAGACGCTCAATGGGCGCTCCTACAGGCCGGAAACCCATCAAATCATCTATTGTTGCGCGCTTTGCAAGGCCGTTGTCGGCCCCATCGACCGCTAAAATTGCGGAAAAGCTAAGCGGCCTGCACGTTGGTCAGGAACCGTCGCACTTGCGCGTCCAGGCCTTCGGCTTCGAGCGCAACAGAATCAGCGAGATCCTTGACGTCGGAGGCCGTCGAGCGAGCTTTCGCCGTAACGCCTGCCACACGGCTCATCGCATCCGCCCCGACACGGGCCTCTCCCGAAGCCCGGCTGACGCCTTCAGCGATCGATGCTACTGCCGAATTCTGCTGGTCCACGGTGGCCGCAACCATCGTGGCAATTGTCGACATCTCATGGATAATTGCGTCAACCTGTTCGATGGCTTGTGACGCATCGGCCGCCGCCGACTGGATGGAGCCAATCTGGTCCGCAATTTCTTCGGTCGCCCTCGCGGTTTGGCTCGCTAGGGATTTCACCTCGGCCGCCACGACAGCGAATCCCTTGCCGGACTCACCGGCGCGCGCCGCCTCGATTGTGGCATTGAGCGCGAGTAGATTTGTTTGACCCGCTATTGCCTGGATCAACCCGACCACTTCGCCGATACGAGTGGCGGCGTTGCCGAGTTCTGTCATCGTCGTGACCGTACGTTGAGCTTCAGAAACCGCACGGCCGGCAACTTCAGTGGACTTGGCCGCCTGAGAAGCGATTTCGCCGATGGAAGCGGCCAATTCCTCGACCGAACTCGCAGCGGCAGTGACGTTTTCTGAAGCAGCGGCCACGCGGCTTTTTGCCGTATCCGTTTCCGAAGAGACCGTATCGGCAGCCTTGTTCAGATCGGATGAGTTCATCTCCAGTTTCATCGACGCCGCGCGCAGCTTGCTGAGTGCACTTTCGACCGAATGCTTGAATTGCGAAATCGTCATCCCAATCATGTCGCTGCGCAGTTCGCGGGCACGGCTTGCGTCAGCCTGAGTCTGAGCCAACCGTTCACGTTCGATCATATTGTCCCGGAACACTATCACGGTTCGGGCCATTTCACCGATTTCATCGCGCGCGCGTGTTGCTGGTATACGCGCGCTGGTGTCGCCGTCGGCGAGGCGGATCATCACTGTTGCAAGGCCGTTGAGCGGGCGCGTGATACTCCGCCCGATCAGCCAGCTAAAGCCAAGCCCCGCCGCCACCATAGCGATGCCAACCATGATTATGCCATTGCGGGTGCGGCGCTGTGACGCCACGAGGGCTTCCGCCGCCCGCTCCGCCGTGCTGTTAGCCGACGTAATAACGGCGTCGGCTCGCGGAAGCATGTTCTGGCTGTCGATGTCGATCAGCGCTCGCATCGGCTGCGCCTCGTCACTAACATCGATCCAGCGCGCGAAGGTTTCAGCATATTGCTTCACTTCGTTCTCAAGCTTGGTCTTCATTGCGGGCGCGCCGTCAACATTCGCAAATCTCTGCGTGAATTTTCGATAGGCGCCTTGGAATTCTTGCCGCGTCAGCTCCGCAGGGCTGAGCCGGTACTCGGCTTCATAGTGACGCATGACCAGCAGCGTCATCATGAGTTCCTTGGCGTCAGTGTCGGCCAGCCAAGTCATGTTGTCGTTGATGGCGCGCTCGATGTTAAGGCCGGTGCTTTGCAGTTCGCCACGCAGGCCCTCATTGTCGTTGAATCCAAGTGTACGCTGCTCCGCGACCAGCTTATCGAAATTTTTTTTCAATCCGTCGAGTTCACCGCGCAGTGCCTTGATGTCGTCGGCGCGCGTGCCGCTTCCGGCGTTTTCAATTGTATCAAGGCTGCGGCGCGCCATATTCTGAGATTGCTGAAAAGCATCGACAAGCGTGCCATGCGGTGCCGCGGTGAAATCTTTTGCGGCGATCCGCATCGCGGCGATGGCAATCTTGAAGTCGCGGCTGGCATCCGCGAGGGCGCGTGCATTCGACACCGACTGGAACGCGGCACCGACATCCCCTTCGCCAGAAACGAAGGTGATGCCGTTGAACAGGAACCCGGCAACCGGAATGAGCGCGAGCACGATGATGCGAGTTCGCACCGAAAATGATGTGAGCATCCCGGCCAGCCGATTGTACAAATGCGATAGCTCGAATGGCGGCATGCGGCTGGTTCTGGTGTTGCCAATCGGCAGGCGGCACTGCGCAGCGGTAATTATGTAAAGCGCCAAATGGTTAATTTTTATAGCAATTTGGCTGCTGTCCGCCGCGCCACATGGCAAAAGCCCTTGGAATTCCGCGTCGCTTTGCTTTTGTGCACTGCACGCGTAGTGTCAATTGACACCGGCCGCCATCCTTCGAGAGTTGCATGCCTATCGCTGCCCCCCGTTCTGCCAAAAATCATGAACTGACCGAGCTCGCTCGCGAGGCGGTCGGCGCCCTTGATGCATTGTTGTCCGATGCGGTGGCCAAGGTCCGGGAGCGGGTATCCGTCAATGGGAAGGTGTCGGGGCCGTCGTTCGATCGCGGGCAGCGCGCCGCCCATGGGCTTGCTTGGCTTGCGACTTACGTGGAAGCCGTGCGCCAGCTTGCATCTTATTCCGAACGACTGGCCCGCGATGGAACGCTTGGCGAAATCGAGGAACTGATCGTCCGTATTGGACTTGGCGAATATGTGGCTCAGGTCGCGGGCGGGATCTCGATGAGTCAAGGCGAGGTGGCGCGCCTGTCCGATCTTGGTCTCTCCGCAGCCCAGACTGCGGCGCGCATCACTCCTCTGCTCGAGAGCCTAGTTGTCGAGGGTAATACTACCGAACGGCGTGCCCGCCTGATTGAATTGCTGCAGCATGGTCGCGGCGCCACCGTTGGCGCTTGCGGCCTCGACAACACATTGGAATCGATACGCGAGGAGATGCGCAAATTTTCCGATGCTGAAGTGATCGGCAACGCGCAAGCATGGCATCGCACCAATAGCTACATACCGCTGGAGATCATTTCGCAGATGTCCGAACTCGGCGTCTTCGGTCTTACGATTCCGGACGCGTTTGGCGGGTTGGGCCTCGGCAAGGAATCCATGTGTGTGGTCTCCGAAGAATTGTCACGTGGCTACATTGGCGTCGGCTCACTGGGTACGCGTTCGGAAATCGCTGCGGAATTGATTCTCGGAAGCGGCACCTCGGCGCAGAAGGATAAATGGCTGCCAAAGATAGCCTCCGGCGAAATCCTTCCGACCGCGGTGTTCACCGAGCCCAATACCGGTTCTGATCTTGCCTCGATCAAGACGCGAGCCGTGCGCGAGGGCGACGTGTACAAGGTCTTTGGCAACAAGACCTGGATTACGCACCCGGTTCGCGCCGACCTTATGACATTGCTGGTCCGCACTGACCCGAAAGAAACAGGCCATCGCGGCCTCTCAATGTTGCTGGCCGAAAAGCCGCGGGGAGACGACCGAAATCCCTTTCCGGCGCCTGGAATGAGCGGCACCGAAATCGAGGTGCTGGGGTATCGGGGCATGAAGGAATACGAGATTGCCTTCGACGGCTTCGAAGTGAAAGCAGAGAATCTGCTTGGAGGCGCTGAGGGTCTCGGGTTCAAACAGCTGATGCAGACTTTTGAATCCGCCCGCATTCAGACCGCAGCGCGTGCGATCGGCGTCGCACAGGCTGCCATGGAGCAGGCTCTGGATTACGCGCTCAGCCGCGTACAATTCGGCGCTCCGATCATCGGTTTCCCCCGAGTAGCCGACAAAATTGTCATGATGGCCGTGGAAATCATGATCGCGCGTCAACTTACCTATCATGCTGCGCGTGAGAAAGATTCCGGGCGCCGTTGCGATCTGGAGGCCGGGATGGCAAAACTTCTTGCCGCGCGGGTCGCATGGGCCGCCGCAGACAACGCCGTGCAGGTACATGGGGGCAATGGGTTTGCGCTGGAGTTTCCGGTCTCGCGGATACTGTGCGACGCCCGCATCCTGAACATATTCGAGGGCGCCGCCGAGATTCAGGCACAGGTTATTGCTCGCCGCCTCCTTGATGGCACGAATTGACCCTTAATTCGGCAACAAAACAGAGATTTCGGAGTTTGATTCAGAGCAAGTTGCCGGCTTCGCTCGCGGTGTAGATTTGAGCGCGAATGTGGAGGTAGCCGATGTCTGAATTGATGATACGCCATGGTGAGTGGGTTGTTGTCTGTGACGGCGCAAAAGCGCTGGTGCTCGAGAATGCCGGCGACGCCAAATTCCCCAACCTCAAAATGATCAAGGTCTTTGAACATAAAGATTTGCCGACCCACGCAATGGGTGCGGATGCCCCCGGTCGCACACACAGTTCTACCGGCAATACGCGGAGCTCCGTCGAACAAACAGACTGGCACGACCAGTCGGAGCGATTATTCCTCGTGCAATTGGCCAATCATCTCGACGGCGCCATTATTGCCGGCAAGACCAAATCACTTATCATGGTGGCACCTCCCCGCGCGCTCGGAATGATCCGGCCCGCCTATTCGCACACCCTGAAAGGCGCGGTGCGCGCGGAGGTTGACAGGGACCTGGTCAAAATGCCGGTGCACGAGATCGAGAAACATCTGACAGGTGCATGACCGCCGGTTGTCCGGTCAGCCACGAATCTTGTCCGAATATGACTAGCCCGCTGCCGCGGCGATGATATGTTCGCCGCCAATCAGGGGAAAGGTCGCTGGATGAGGTTCGATTTCGGCACGCATCGGTCACGCAGTACGATGTGCGCGCTTGCCGTGGTCCTCGCTCTCACGGCCAACCTCGCGCATGCGCAAGAGCCGGTGCCGAGGCCGTCCTCCCCGTCGGCGCCCGCTGTCGGCCCCTCAGTACCCACAACGCCCGCTGTCGTGGCCGACCTGATGGCGGTGCCAGGCTTCTGGGACCCGCGACGGCGGCCCGAACGACCGGATCTCTCGCGCATCAGCATCATCCGCTTTCTCACCGAAACTGACTATCCACCCTTTAACTACGCTGGGCCGGACGGTGCTCCCGTTGGTTTCAACATCGATCTGGCGCGGTTGATCTGCGAAGAGCTCAAGGTTGCTTGCACAGTGCAGCAACGGCGTTTCGATACGTTGATCAACGCGCTCAATACGAATAACGGGGATGCAATCATCGCTTCTATTGCCGAGACGCCTGAAATGCGCTCGCGCCTCGACTTCAGCGATCCATACTACCGCACGCCCGCACGTTTCGTGGCGCGGCGCGACAGCCCGATTGAGGACGTCCGGCCGGAAGCGCTGGAAGGAAAAAAGATTGCTGTCATCGGCGGTACCGCGCACGAAGCTTATCTCAAGACCCTCTTCACCGAGGCCGAACTCCATCCTTATCCGGATGCGGATTCGGCGCGCTTCGCGCTCAAGCGGGGCGACGTCGATCTCCTGTTCGGCGACGGCGTGTCACTCGCGTTTTGGCTCAATGGTACCGACTCTGCAAACTGCTGCACATTTCGCGGCGGGCCTTATCTCGAGAGCAGGTTTTTCGGGGAGGGCGTCGGCATTGCGGTGAAGCGCGGTAATGACCTGCTGCGGCAGGCATTTAATTGGGCGCTGTTCCGGCTCTGGGAAAAGGGGCGATTTACGGATCTCTGGTTGCGTTATTTCCCCGTTAGCCCGTTTTGAGCCGTGAATTTGACGTTTCCGCGCGGCATTTCTAGTGTCCGCGGCCCGGAGATCGTGATGGCAGTTGCCGAAACCGCAATATCCCTGCGCCAAGTTGCCGAGCAATCGAGTGCCTGGCCGTTCGAGGAAGCGCGGAAAATCGTCGCGCGCCTCAAGACGCACCCGAAGGATGAGGTGATATTCGAGACGGGCTACGGGCCATCCGGCCTGCCGCACATCGGTACGTTTGGCGAGGTCGCGCGTACGACCATGGTGCGCCATGCCTTTCGTGTTTTGACCGACGACAAAGTGAAATCGCGACTAATCGCGTTTTCGGATGACATGGACGGTTTGCGCAAAGTCCCCGACAATGTCCCGAACAAGGAGATGCTGGCCCAGCATCTCGGCAAGCCGCTGACAAAGGTCCCGGATCCGTTTGGTACACATCCAAGCTTCGGCGAACACAACAACGCGCGCCTGCGGGCGTTCCTCGACCACTTCGGCTTCGAGTACGAATTCCTGTCGTCGACCGAGTGTTACAAATCGGGGCGCTTCGATCAGGCGCTGCTTAAGGTGCTGACGCGCTTCGATGAAGTGATGGCGATCATGTTGCCGTCGCTTCGCGAGGAGCGGGCTGCGACTTATTCGCCCTTTCTTCCAATTGATCCCAAGTCGGGCATCGTTCTCCAAGTCCCGGTGATTGCGCACGACGCCAAGGCTGGGACGATTACCTACGAAGAGCCCGGCACAAAAAAACATGTGAGCACGCCGGTAACCGGCGGCCGTTGCAAACTGCAATGGAAGCCGGATTGGGCCATGCGCTGGGTCGCACTCGGCGTCGACTACGAAATGGCGGGCAAGGATCTGATCGATTCAGTGAAGCTATCTGGCGAGATCAGCCGGGCGTTGGGCGGCAGCGCGCCCGAGGGATTCAATTACGAACTGTTCCTCGATGAGAAGGGCCAGAAAATCTCCAAGTCAAAAGGCAATGGCCTCACCATCGAAGAGTGGCTTCGCTATGCCAGTCCGGAAAGTCTGTCGTTGTTCATGTATCGTGAGCCGAAGGCGGCGAAACGCCTTTACTTCGACGTGATTCCGCGAAACGTCGACGAGTACTACCAGTTTCTCGACGGCTATGAGCGACAGGATGCGCGGCAGCGACTCTCGAATCCGATCTGGCATATACATGCCGGCAATCCGCCAAAGATCGAGATGCCGATCTCGTTTGCCATGCTGCTTACCCTGGTGTCGTCCTCGAATGCAGAAAACGCCGATACGCTGTGGGGCTTTATTGGCCGCTACCGGCCGGGCGTGACGCCGCAGACGCATCCCAAACTCAATGAGCTCGTCGACTATGCCATCCATTATTTCCGTGACTTCGTGCTGCCGGAGAAGAAATTCCGCGAGCCGAATGATAGCGAGCGCGCGGCCCTGATCGATCTGCGTGATGCGCTCTCGCAACTGGCGCCCGATGCGACGGCGGAGGTGATCCAGAACGTCGTCTACGAAGTCGGCCGGCGCGAGCCGTTCCTCGACCAAAAGAAAAAGGCCAAGGATGGCAAGCCGGGCGTTTCGCTTGACTGGTTCAATTTGCTTTATCAGGTGCTGCTCGGCCAGGAAAAAGGGCCGCGTTTCGGATCATTCGTGGCCGTTTACGGCCTGCAAAATACGATCGACATGATCGACGGGGCGCTGGCCCGCAGCGCGTAATTAAAACGAATGTCGCCGAAATCCTAGCTGAACATCTCGGTCTTGCCGTTGAGCGCCATTAGCCCGATCTCGACGGCAAGCTTGGGATGGCGTTCGCCGACTTCCTTTCGGAATTCCATCAGCGCGGCTCGGTGCGTTTCGATTTCAATCCTGGCGTTTGCGACCTTCTCCGGTCCATATGCGATCTTTGCCGCGCTGCAATCGCGGTGGTCGATCGCGATCACTTTGTGAATGTTGTGCAGCTCGATTGACGCGGCGAGATTGTCCCAGAACGTTTTGGCCCAATCCTTGAATGCCGGAGCCACAACGCCGACTGCGGCACCCGCAACCGTGAATTGGCTGTATTGACCCTTCAAGTGACGCGCTTCCATATACCTGATCGTCGGCTCGGGAAAACGCGGATCGATGCAGGATAGAAGCATTGCCTGGTATTTTCCGGCGGCCCCAAGTGCAAGCCCGGGATAAATCGCAATCAACCCGGCGCCGCCCGAAAGACGCAGGAAGTGCCTGCGGTCAAATCGGCTGCTCTGGATGCTGACGCAGCAGGTGCATGCACTGGAATGAAAGTTTGAAACCATCGCTGTTCCTCATATTCGCTCGCAGGAGGATTACTGACTCGCCCAGACGATACGCGCGACCCAAACGATATCCGACATTGATAACGTGCGGTCGCGATGTTCGGCATTGAGCGATTTGAGCTCGATCGATTTTGCCGTTTTACGTTTTAGTTCCTTGACCATGACTTCGCCATCGCGAGTCTTGACCACGACCCGGTCGCCCTTGCGCACTGCAGCCCCCGGCGAAACGATGATAACATCGCCGCTGCGATAGGCGGGTTTCATTGAATCGCCCGAAATCTCGAGCGCATAGGCGTGTTCGTCCGTGACTGCAGGAAAAGCGATTTCTTCCCAACCTTTTCCTAACGGAAATCCGCCGTCGTCGAAAAAACCTCCGGCGCCGGCCTGCGCAAAACCGATCAGCGGCACACTGCGCATCGCCGGTTTGCCGCCGTCGCTGATCAAGGTGACGAAGGTGTCGAATTTGGTGCTGGTAGCTTGCAGCGCCTTGGCGACGGATTCAGTCGAAGGCCAGCGCGGCCTCCCTTCCGGTGTGACGCGTTTTGATTTGTTGAAAGTGGTCGGATCAAGGCCCGCCTTCTTGGCAAGTCCCGATGGTGAAAGCTTCGAACGGGACGCCAGCCGGTCGATAGCCGTCCAAATCTGATTATGGGTGAGCATAGCCATCGCGGCACCGGATAGCGCTGAAGTTCCGAATGATAGGAATTATAACCTTGAGTCGCCCCTGCTTCGCAATACTTTCCTGTGACTGACGTCTTGAATAAGCCTCGGACGCGCCGATAGGGTCGTTTGGCATGCAAATCCGGAATCCCTTGCTGTGATCGGACTTTTTGACCGCATTTCGCGGCCATTCCTGCGGGCCTTGGATCCGGAGGATGCGCATGCGCTTGCGGTCAAAGCGCTGCGGTACATGCCGTTTGCGAAGGCGCCCGCCGATTCCGCCGCGCTTGGCGTGCGCGCTTTCGGACTGGAGTTTCCGAATCCCGTCGGACTTGCCGCCGGTTTCGACAAGAACGCTCAGGTGCCGGATGCGTTATTGCGCCTGGGGTTCGGTTTCGTTGAAGTCGGAACCATCACGCCGCGCGCGCAGGCTGGAAATCCAAAGCCGCGGCTGTTTCGGCTGGAAGCGGATGAGGGCATAATTAATCGACTCGGATTCAATAGTGAGGGAGCGGCCGCGGCTCATATGCGGCTTGCCGCGCGCCGCGGCGCCGGCGGTATCGTCGGCGTCAATATCGGCGCAAATCGCGATACCCACGACCGCGTCGCGGACTATGTGCAATTGATCGAAACTTTCGCACTTGTTGCGAGCTATTTCACCATCAATGTGTCGTCACCGAACACGCCCGGTCTGCGTGATTTGCAGCAGGCAAGGGCACTCGATGATCTGCTTGCGCGCGTGTTCGACGCCCGCGAGCGCGTGCGTCTGCGCGCGGGCTTGACGCCCGTCCTGCTCAAGATTGCGCCTGATCTGACGTTGCCTGAACTGGATGACGTTGTCGGCGTCGCTCGCAAGCGCTCCGTTGACGGCATGATCGTTGGTAACACGACGATCTCACGGCCAACCGCAATGCGCGACCACGAAAAAGCTCACGAACAGGGCGGATTATCGGGGCGGCCCTTGTTCAAGCTTGCAACCCGCATGTTGGCGGAAACATTCGTGCGTGCCGAAGGTGCATTCCCCTTGGTCGGTGTGGGCGGCATCGACTCCGGTGCGGCCGCTATCGCCAAAATCAAGGCGGGCGCAACGCTGCTGCAACTCTATTCTGGAATGGTCTATCGCGGAATAAGTGTCATGACGGAGATCAAGTCGGACCTTACGGCAGCCCTCAAGCGTGGCCATCGCAATTCGCTCGCTTCGATGGTTGGCAGCGATGCTGCCGCGATCACTGCAGAAAGCTGGCCCGGTTAGCGCCCGCGCGGCGCATTGAATAATCGGACGAGTATCCAGACGGGGATCACGATCACGGCCCCAAGCAGGAAATACCGCCACAGCCAGCGGAATGCGTCGAAGCCCATATTCCACAGGGTGCGGATGATCCGCTCAATGCTGTGCACGATGTCGAAGGGGTCGAGCCCGAGCGCTGATAAGATCACGCCGACCAGGATCGATACCAGAACGAGGCGCGCCAGCACCCCCAGCGGCGAACCCCCGAATACCCTTGATACGGTTTCGTTGCTCATGGCCTGTTATGTCCTCGCAAGTGCCCCGATGCTATCACGCGCACAGGCTAGAGATATGCACTAAAATTGACGAGGCGGGCAATTGAGGTTCCAGGCATTGCAGCTGCAGCGAATCCACCTGTCATCTGGCAATCTGATCGCCGACCGGCGATTTGAATGGGCGCGCGACCTTGAGGCCAAAGGCGATCTTACCGGCGCTGCCGACCTGTTAGTACAGGCGCTCGAACTCGCGCCCGCCTATGCCGCCGCCTTGTTCGCGCTCGGTCAAGTGCGTTCGCAATTGGACGACCGGGAAGGTGCGATTGCGGCTTTTGAAGCGGCGAGGTCAGCCGACCCCGCAGACCGTCACGGCGCTGCGCTTCAGCTCACGCGCCTCGGCGTCCGTCCCATGGGCGCCATGCCGGAAGGATATATTCGAGCGCTGTTTGATGGTTACGCACCGGCATTCGACGAAGCGCTGTCGGATGGATTGAGCTACCGCGCTCCGGAGCTCCTGTATCGTGCAGTTGTGGAGTCGCGCTTTGATGGGTCGATTAAATTTGGTCCAGTGCTTGATCTCGGTTGCGGCACCGGGCTCGCGGCGCTTCCATTCCGTCCATGCAGCGATTGGATTGTGGGCGTCGATCTCTCGCCTGCGATGCTTTCGCGGGCACGCGCGAAAGGCTTGTACGATCGGCTGATTGAAGCCGAGGTTGTCGGGTTCCTTGCCAGTGAGGCCAAGATCAAAGCGCGTTATCACTTCGTACTCGCCGCCGACGTTTTTATGTATTTCGACGACCTGGCGCCGATGTTCAAGGCCGTGGCGCAGGTGTTGGCACCGCGAGGCAAGATTGCATTCAGTGTAGAAACGCATGATGGCGCCGGAATCATACTGCGCGAGACGTTGCGATATGCCCACGGTCAGGCGCATATACGATCGGCGTTGACCGGAGCCGGGCTGAACGTGCTGAGCCTCAATGCCGTTTCCACGCGCACCGAAAAAGGAACGCCGGTGCCGGGGTTGATCGTCCTCGCGCAGATCTAGCCTCCTGTTATTCCCGGTCTTGTGCCGGGCATCTGCATCTTGCTTTGCTGCCAAGAGAACGTCGTGGATGGCCGGGAGCTCGCCCGGCAACGACGAGTGAGAATAAATTGACCGTGCCGCTGCTCGAACTTAGTCAGACGGGACCCCTCCCTCCGCTTTTCTCGCGCTGGTTCGCGAGCCGCGGCTGGCAACCGCGCGCGCATCAGCTGGAACTGCTCGCAAAGGCTGGCGCTGGCCGCTCGACGCTGCTGATTGCGCCGACCGGCGGGGGCAAGACGCTTGCAGGTTTTCTCCCGACACTCGTCGAGCTGAGCGAGCGCGGCAGGGGGGCGAGAAACCTTAGATCGACGGGGCGCGCGTTGGTACGTTCGCAGGGCCTTCACACACTTTACATATCGCCATTGAAAGCGTTGGCCGTCGACATCGCGCGTAACCTGGAAACTCCGGTAGAGGAGATGGAGTTGGCCGTGCGGCTCGAAACGCGCACCGGCGACACCCCGGCATCCAAGCGTCAGCGTCAACGCCGCGACCCGCCGGATATCCTGCTCACCACGCCAGAGCAACTTGCGCTCCTCCTCGCCAGCGCCGACGCGCCTTACATGTTCGGCGGTCTCCGGCGCGTGATTCTCGATGAATTACACTCGCTGGCTATCTCCAAGCGCGGCGATCTGCTTTCACTCGGTCTCGCGCGGTTGTTCAGGCTCGCTCCGCAGCTGACCACCGTCGGTCTCTCTGCAACAGTCGCTGAGCCTGCGGATCTTTGTCGTTTCCTGGTGCCGCAAACATTGTGTGGTGAAACGCGTGCCGATCTGGTAGTTGCAGATTCAGGTGCGCAGCCGCGCGTGGCCATGCTTGATACGGAAGAACATCTACCCTGGGCCGGGCACTCGGCACACCACGCGCTTGGCGAAATCTATTCACTCATCAAGTCGCATACGACCACGCTGGTATTCGTCAATACGCGAAGCCAGGCCGAATTTCTGTTTCAGGAACTGTGGCGCGTGAACGACGACAATCTCGCTATCGCGCTCCATCATGGCTCGCTCGACGTTGCGCAACGGCGTCGCGTCGAAGACGCCATGGCAAAAGGAAAACTTCGCGCGGTGGTTTGCACGTCGTCCCTGGATCTCGGCGTGGATTGGGGCGATGTTGACCTGGTGATTAATGTCGGTGCCCCCAAGGGATGTTCACGCCTGATGCAGCGGATCGGGCGTTCGAACCACCGACTCGACGAGCCATCCGAGGCGGTACTGGTGCCCGCCAATCGCTTTGAAGTTCTGGAATGCCGTGCGGCGATCGATGCAGTTGCCGAAAACGCGCAGGACACGCCACCGCTGCGCACTGGCGCACTTGACGTGCTTGCCCAGCACATTCTGGGTCGGGCCGTAGGCGCTCCATTCCAGAGCGACGAACTCTATGAAGAAGTGCGTGCCGCAGCGCCTTATTCAGGCCTCACGCGCGCCGATTTCGATGCAGCGCTCGATTTCGTGGCGACCGGCGGCTATGCGCTTAAGGCTTATGAGCGCTTCGCCAAGATCAGGCAAGGCAAGGACGGCCGCTGGCGCATTACACATCCGCGGATCGCGCAGCGCTATCGAATGAACGTAGGCACTATAGTCGAGGCCGACATGGTCAAAGTGCGACTTGTCCGCTCGCGCCGGAGCGGGGCCGTTGTCCCGCGCGGCGGGCGCATTCTCGGCGAAGTCGAGGAATACTTCATCGAGACGCTGTCGCCGGGCGATACGTTCGTGTTCGCCGGCGAAATCCTCAAATACGAAGCACTGGTCGAGGATGAGGTTTATGTCTCGCGTGCCAATGCCACCGATCCTAAAGTGCCGGCATACGAAGGAGGCAAATTTCCGCTTTCAACCTACCTCGCGGCGCGTGTACGGGCATTGTTGGCAAAGCCGGAGGCCTGGGTTGCTCTGCCTGAACAGGTAAGGGAGTGGCTGGAAATCCAGAGATGGCGCTCGCTCTTGCCCAAGGCGGGCGATTTGCTCGTCGAAACATTTCCCCGCGCCGCAAAACATTATCTGGTCTGCTATCCTTTCGAAGGCCGTCTGGCGCATCAGACGCTCGGTATGTTGCTTACCCGGCGTCTCGAACGGGCGCGGCTGAAGCCACTTGGTTTTGTGGCCAATGAATATGCGCTCGCGGTTTGGGGGCTTGGTGATGTCACCTTGCACCTCGCGCGTGGCGATCTGTCGCTCGCTCAGCTCTTCGATGAAGACATGCTCGGTGACGATCTGGAAGCATGGCTTGCCGAATCGGCGCTGATGAAGCGTACGTTCCGCAGCTGTGCAATTATTTCCGGATTGATCGAAAAGCGCTTTCCCGGAGAGGAAAAATCACGGCGTCAGCTGACCATTTCGACTGATCTCGTCTATGACGTGCTGCGCAAGCACCAGGCGGATCATATTTTGCTGCGGGCCGCCCGCGCCGATGCTGCGACCGGCCTCCTCGACATCAAACGTCTCGGTGAAATGCTCTCGCGCATCAAGGGGCGAATCGTCCATAAAGAACTCGACCATGTCTCGCCGCTTTCCGTTCCGGTATTGCTGGAAATCGGGCGCGAGACTGTCTATGGCGAAGCGGCGGACAGTTTGTTGGCCGAAGCTGCTGACCAGCTTATCAAGGAGGCGATGCATTGAATATTCCGGCCCATTTCCGCGAACCCGTCACCGCAAAGCCGGAGCGCGTAGTGGGCATCGCCGGCATATCGCTGCTCGCCGTCCCCAGCGGCGCGCTCTATTGGCCGGAGCAGGGGATTTTGGTGGTCGCCGACTTGCATCTTGAGAAAGGCTCAAGCCTCGCGAGCCGCGGCGTGCTCATGCCGCCCTACGATACCGCGGCAACGCTCGCGCAGCTTGCGCGCTTGGTCACGAATTATGCGCCCCGTTGTGTCGTCGCCTTGGGCGACAGTTTCCACGACTGCGGTGGGTCGGCACGTCTTTCCGATGAAGATCGAGAGTCATTGCTCATCATGCAGCGTGGCCGCGAATGGATATGGATTACCGGCAACCACGATCCGGAGCCGGCATACGGCATTGGCGGCGCATTTAGTGATGTAATGGCATCAGGGCCGCTGACTTTTCGTCACTTGCCGACAGGTGAGGCGGGCGAAATCAGCGGACATTTGCATCCGGTCGCGCGCGTTTCGCATCGCGGACGGACTGTGAGCCGCCGCTGCTTTGCCGCGGATGAAATGCGGCTGAACATGCCGGCCTTCGGTGCATTCGCGGGCGGCCTCAATATTCGCAACGCGGCGTTTGCCAACCTGTTCGGCACGCTGGCCTTCACCGTCCATTTGCTCGGTGACAGCCGGCTCTACACATTTGCCGCAAGGCGCTGCATGCCGGACTGAATATTTCGCCGATCAGGCCGCCTTGCGCGAGCCGAGCCCTTCACAAAATTCGGCGAGCAATTCAGCCAAACGGCGCGTCGCGGGGCCGGCATTCTCGGCTGCGACCAACACCAACTCGGTGTCTGTGATCGGTCTGAATCCGCGCGTTGGGTCCGCGTTTGCGGATGCTTCGGCTTGGTATTCCGACGGTGATTGAAGCCGCTTCCTAGTCGCGTCGGAACACGATGCTGGCAAACCAGCCGATGAGTAGTGCCATCAACGCGGTTGCCATTCCAAAGAGAAGGCCATTATCGCGTGCGGCGTCGGCGACATATTGCTCGAAGCCGGTCTTGATCACCTCAAGGGCGGTGTTCGTGCGGGCCGCAAGATTGCCGCTCGCGAACAACTCGACTTCAATTTGGTAGGTGCCGGTTGGCACCGCTGCAGGCATCTGGATAGCAGCCCGAAAAACAGTTGGCGTCAGGAACGTGACAGCGGTGCCCGATTCTCGATAGAGCCCCTGCTGGTTCTTGAGGCGGACGAAGGCGAGGCGGAACGGGTCGTCACGCACCGTATCAGCAAAGTCGGGGCCGATTCGCTGTGGAAGCAAAAAATAGTCGAGACCAACCTGCAGACGCCGCAATGTATCCTGGTTCGCAATGTCGCTCACGGGGCGATTGCTCAATACCGCGAGATACGACGGTACGCCCACGAACTCTCGCGAATCGACATTGACCCAAATTCCGAACATGCGCTGCTTGCGGCGCGTGCGCAGGGTCTGGCGCGGGCCCGTAACCGTGACCACCAGATCATATGGTGGACGCAAGGAGTTGGACGACGAGTCCGGTTCAATCGTACCGAACAGAACCAATTCCTCGCCAATGAAGCTCGAGGTCACCGCAACGCGGTGATTTGACAGCGAAACAACCAGCCTTTCGGCAGCAGCGGGGGTTACGCCGCACGCCAAGGTGATGATTGCAAATGTCGCCGCAAGCCGCCGCATCATCCGGTCTCGACATAACGAAGCGAATAGAGATCGTCAGGCTGCACCACCAGTTCATAGGCGAAGCGCATGCCCACCGCGAATACCAGCAGACCGAGCAGCAGGCGCAGTCGTTCGCCCCGCATTTTTTGTCCTGTCCGTGCCCCGAATTGCGCGCCGATGACGCCACCGATCATCAAGATCAGCGCCAGTACCGCATCCACAAGATGGTTGGTGGCTGCGTGCATCACAGTTGCGGAGGCCATGGTGATCAACGTCAGGATCATGGAGGTGCCAATCACGGTCGCGGTCGGCACGCGCAAGAAATAAATGAGCATTGGCACAAGAAGGAAGCCGCCGCCGATACCCATGATTGCGCCGACAAATCCGATCACAAATCCGATTGCCCAGACCGGAATTGCCGACACGTAGATTTTGGATCGTTTGAACCGCATCTTGAATGGCAACCCGTGGAGCCACGTATGACTCCCGGGACGGCGCAGCGTGGCGGGCATGCCGCGGCGCGTCCGCATTACCGCACGTATGCTCTCATAGATCATCATCCCGCCGACGATCGTGAGCAGAGTGACGTAAGAGAGGCCGATGACCAGGTCGAGTTGGTCGAGCGCCCGCAACTCGGTGAAGAGCCAGACGCCGGTAGCGGTGCCGACAATGCCGGCACTGAGCAGCATCATCGCAAGGGCCACATCGAGCGAACGTTTGCGCCAATAACTGATCGCGCCTGTGAATGACGATGCCGCGATGTGGCTTGATACGGTTGCAACAGCGACTGCAGGTGAAATCCCGATGAAAATGAGGAGCGGCGTCATGAGGAAGCCGCCGCCGATGCCAAACATGCCCGAGATGTAGCCGACCGCGAGTCCCATCCCCAGCACCAGGAATACGTTCACGGGCAGGTCGGCGATCGGAAGATAGATCTGCAAGCGGTCCGTCCAACGGTTAAGGCAAATATACGAGCGACCAGCTCCGCAACTCGCCAGCTCATATGAGAATTAACACCGAAACCCGCACAAACGACAGCGGACGCGCAGCGAATGGCAGATTTAAAATGCAGGCTGGCCCGGGCGCCGCTCCAATTTAGCCGATGAACCTGTGAAAGATCAGTGTTCTCGATGGTAGGCCGTGGCCATTCACGGTTTTCCCGAGTTGAACGCGCTGATCGAAAGCGGCCCGGCGGCGGCCCGCGGCTTCTCGGAGGATGGCGTGGCGCGGTCCCAGCCACCTATAGGGGCAGGGACAGTGATTGCCGCCGGTGGCTGTACGGTGGGTGTAAAGTTTTTGACGGCTTGCTGGGCGGCTGCCAGCGCCTGGGCGTCGAGGTGGGCAGCAACTTCGTCGCGTTTACGCCCAGCGTCACGGTCGCCCTGAGCGGCGGCGAGCGCAAACCATTTGTAGGCCTCGGCGATGTTTCTCTCTGTACCAAGGCCACGAGCAGCCAAAACGCCGAGATTGTACTGGCTGTCCGCGACGCCGAGCTCTGCAGCCTTGCGGAACCATTGGGCTGCGTTGGTGTAATCAGGATTGCCGTCGATACCCTCGGCATACAGGACGGCGAGATTGTGCATTGCTTTGGCGTGACCTTTGCCCGCTGCCGCTATGTAAAGCTTCTGGGCTGCCGTGAGATCCTTTTTTACGCCCTGGCCTTTCTCGAGCATGCTCGCATAGCGGAATTGTGCCGGCGCCAGACCCTTGCTCGCAGCGCGTTCGAACCAGCGCGCGGCTTCCTCCAGATTTGCCGAGACGCCGCGCGCCTCAACGAAGCGCAAGGCGATTTCATAGGCTGCGCCCGCGTCGCCGGCGAGGGCGGCGCTGCGGAGTTGCGGGCCGCCGATGCCAACCGGCAGCCGGTCGGGAGCGGGTGGTTGCGGCTGAAATTCAGTTGAGCGCTTGGGCGTCGCACCGGACGGCGCGCGCGCTATGGAGCCGGTGACTTCGCTCGGACCGGAAGCTTTCGGCTTGGGCTTGGTCAAATTCAATGCCGGCGGGTCCAACAGCGCGGCCCCGCTCTGCGGCGCCTGGTTCAAGACCGGGGCCGGCGGATTTGGCGGGATTACTCCGACGCTTGGCGGGGATGCGGGTGTCAGACTGGGCATGACCGGTGGGGCCAAAAGGCTCGCAGTGATATCGCTATCGACCGTGGCGGCCGGTGCGGCTGTCGGTTCGGCGGGATTTGCTGCGGGCGGCTGGTCGCCGGGAAGGCCAGCAACGGTCTCGGTCTCTGCCGGTGGAATCGAGTTTTCACTTGTCTCGGGATCGGCCTCGGGTTCTGTCGCAACCTTGGTGCTCTTCGAATCGAAAACGCTGAAATCGAAGACATTGCCTGCAAAATGGAACGAGCCGACGATAATCGCCATGATGCTCGCCGCAAGGAAGAGAGATTTGATCCGGGTGGCGGCCTTGCCACGCGGCGCCGGACTGCCGCCGGCGTTGGTTCTGGACATATCGGGGCGTGACGGACGCCCTCGTGGATCCTGTCCCGCGGCCTGTGCGGCGCGGCGAGCGGCGGCGATAAAATTGGATTTATTACCCGGAACGACCGTTTGCGGGCGGACGTCGCCAAGGGCAGCCTCTGATGCCGCAATACGCGCGCTCGGAGAACCAGCGACGCGTGGCGGGCCCGATCCGGGCTCAAGGGGCAGGTTTGCCAAAGTGAAGTTATCGGCCGGCATTGGCGCCGGCCAGATCTGGCCCGTCGACGGCGATGGCGCGGGTGTGAGAGAAGCGACGGTCGCCCGCAGTGCCTCGTCCAGCGGGGGAGCCGAAATCGATAATGGCGACGATGGCTGAGGCGCCGCAACCGGAGATGGGGCTGCCGAAATTTTGGGGAAACCGATGTCGGTATCCAAGGCGTCTATGCCTTCGGCGTCAGCCGGCTCTGGTGCATTGGCTTCGCCTGCGGAGGACGGCTGCCGACCAACACCTAAATCCTTTTCAATGGTTGCGAGGCGATCGACGAGGTTGCCAAGTCTCCCGTCCACCGAGTCCACGCAGCCCCGCGTTTGCGCAATTTCCTGCCTAAGTGAATCAACGATGGGGCTGTCGGCACGGAGCGCCGATAAATCTTTATTCGTGCGAAGCGCTTCCATATGCACGAGCAGGTCAGCCAGGCCGCGCTCGATTGCGCCCAATTGACCGAGGCGCGACTCGGTTACATCAAATCGTTCCATCAGCTCGACAATGCGGTCCTCGAGATGCATGACTGCAGCTCGGTTGCCGTCGGATTCCTGCATCTGTCCGATTTTGTCGGACAATGTCTGCATCAATGATTCCAGACGATGCGGCGTGGCGGCCTCAATCTGCGTGCGCTCGGAAACGGCGACGGTAAGCGCGTCGATACGATTTTGAAGACTGCCCAGCACTTCACTGGAGTTGCTACCGATCGCTATTCGGTCAACTTTTTCGGTCAGGGTTTGCACCTGGGCCGCAAGGCTGCTTACGGCCTCATTTGAGGCAACGTGCATCGACATTTCGCGCAAGGTGGCGAGGGAGCGATCGAGATCCTGAAGTGTCGCCGGATCTCCTTCGCCCACAATTAGATCGAGCTTTGCGGCAATAGCACCAATTGAAGCGTTGTATCCCACGAGATTTTCCGCCGGCATCAGCGCACGCAGGATCTCCCGTACTTCATCCAGTCCGCTCTCAACCCCGGCGAGGCTATTACGATCAACGCCGGACCGCTGCCCTTCATCGATGCGCTGGGCCAGAACCTGAATCTGCATCTCGATTGTTTCTATGGCCTGGCGCGGCATCGCGTCATTGAGCGTCCTGCCGATCTCGCCGAGTTCAGTGCGTAGCGCGTTTATTGCCTCCTCGACGTCGGGTCGCTTGAGCGCCTCTATTCCGTCGGTGATGCGGCGCAGCTGCTCTTCCAGGTTGGCGAGGTTTTGCGTGGGTGCCGGCTCCTGGCGGATTTCCGGTGCTCCTGTGACGGGAACGCCCTCTCGTTCCGCATATGCCGGTTCACCACTGAGCGCGCGTCTGCGCGCGTTGAATTCTGCAATCGCACGTTCAAGGTCGGGCGGCAGTTGCGCGGTGTTTGCGGGTGACTCCGGCAGTCGCGCAGAGACTTCTTGTAGCCGGTATTCGAGTCGGCCAATCATGTCGGCGAATGCGTCCGTCTGCTGCCGGCCTGGTTGCCGTGCGTAAGTGCCCGACCCTGTGTGTGCAACTTGTTCGATGCGGCGAGTCAAATCATCGAGTCGATGTTGGACCCTGGAATAATCGTCGGGAGGACCCTCGCTTCTGTTGCGCGCGGGCAAACGTGACCTGACGCCTTGCTCGGCGGCGCGTTGCAAAATGGAGGCGTTGAGCCATTCATCCAACGACAGTCCCGCGCGGCGCGCCGCTTCCTGTGCGGTCTCACGCGCTTCGGGCCGAATGTCTTTGACGCTCCAAGGAAGCCCAAATTTCATGCTCACACCACGTTCGAGGTGGAGTCGCTAAGAGTCCTAGTGACTCTCGTGGAACCGGCACGCGTTAACAGCGGGTTGAAGCAGGGCCCGGTCCTTCGTCCACGCACCGACTTTTTGCCGGTTGCGGTAAACAAGCCGTTAACGTTTGGCGCAAGCACGGCTTTTTGCGTCGATTTCCCGCCGCCCCGCCCGGAACCGCTAGATAGCGGCAATTATTTGCGTACGAGCAATCTGTAAGATTTTCTGGGCGGAACACCCCAATGCTACCGCCAGTGGAGGTTGCCGGATTAAAATTCACACGAGTCGATACGAGTTCCATGCGAAAATTGATTGGGGCGGACATGGACAAAGAGTGCCGCGCGCACTTTGGCGCCGGTGTCGGTCAAGCCGGGGACGATACCCAAACTTCACTGCCATCCAAGGGCTTTACCGTCGCAGAACTTGCCAGCGAGGCTGGTATCACTGTCCGGGCGTTGCGCTTTTACCAGAGCAAGGGATTGCTCGCTCCACGACGAGAGGGCAACGGTCGCGTGTTCAATCAGGACGATCGTGACAGCCTCGCGTTCATACTGCGGGGCAAGCGACTTGGTTTTACTTTGGCGGAGATCCGCGAAATGCTCCTTGCGCGCGCGCGCGGCTTTGCCGGCCCTCTTCCAATCAACCGCAGGAAATGCGTCGAGCAGATTGCTATGCTGGAAAAGCAGCTCCGCGAGATCGACAGCGCGCTTGCTGAGTTGCGACAAATCTATGCGGAGATGTTCGACGTATCTCGCGGTGCGCCGTCAGCGGATACGCCCGGCGCGCGCTAGGCGCGCCAATTGCCGTGAGTTTTGCCTCCTTAACCCGGGTGTAAACCGGCTCCGCCATAATATGAGCGGGCACGGAAATTAGGCTGCGTCGGTAGCCTTTGCGGACTGCAGCCGGCGGTTTGCTTCATATCCTGTTAACACCTCACGGCGAGTGGCCGGGGAGAAGTTCATGCCGACCTACAGAGCTCCAGTGGACGACGCTTTATTCTTGCTTAATGACGTCTTCCACCTCGACCACTACGGTAATTTACCCGGCTTTTCCGATGCCTCGCCCGACGTGGTGGAGGCGGTCCTGCGTGAGGCGGCCAAATTCAGCGAAGAAGTTCTGACCCCGCTCAATCGCGTCGGCGACAAGGAAGGATGCAAGCGCGCGCCGGACGGAAGCGTCGCGACGCCGACGGGATTTAAGAACGCCTACAAGCAAGTCATCGACGGTGGCTGGATTGGAATCTCGGTTCCGACAGAGTTTGGCGGCCAGGGACTCCCCGCGACCTTGACAGAAATCGTCAACGAGTTCTTTTGCTCCGCGAATATGGCGTTCGCCATGTACCCGGGCCTCACGCAAGGCGCTATCGCCGCGCTGCTCGCGCACGCTTCCGATGCGCTGAAAACAAAATATCTGCCGAGAATGGTGGAAGGCGCATGGACCGGCACGATGAACCTCACCGAACCGCACTGCGGAACCGATCTTGGCTTGCTGCGGACAAAAGCGACCAAGCAGGCGGATGGCAGCTATAAGATCACGGGCACTAAAATATTCATTTCCGCCGGCGAGCACGATCTTTCGCAAAATATCATTCATCTCGTCCTCGCGCGCATTGATGGCGCACCTGCCGGTACCAAGGGCATATCGCTTTTCGTAGTGCCGAAAATAATGGTCAACGACGACGGGTCGCTTGGTCCGGGCAATGCAGTGGGTTGTGGATCCATCGAGGAAAAAATGGGTATCCACGGCAACTCTACTTGCGTGATGAATTTTGATGGCGCGGTCGGTTGGCTGGTCGGCGAAGAAAATCGCGGCCTCAATGCCATGTTCACGATGATGAACGAGGCGCGCCTCGGCGTCGGTGTGCAGGGTCTGGCGCTCTCGGAAGTCGCCTACCAGAATGCTGCAATCTACGCGAAAGAAAGACTGCAAGGGCGTTCAATTTCCGGAACGAAATATCCGGACAAGCCTGCCGATCCGATTGTCGTACATCCTGATGTGCGGCGCACGCTCATGACGATTCGTGCCTTCAACGAGGCTGCCCGCGCACTCGTCATGTGGACGGCGCTTAAGAGTGACGTTGCGCACCGCTCCGAGGATGAAAAGGAGCGCAAGAGCGCCGACGATCACTTGGGTCTGCTTACACCGGTCATCAAGGGCGTGCTCACGGACGGCGGCTTCGCCAACGCGGTGATGGCGCAGCAGATATTCGGCGGCCATGGCTATATCGCCGAACACGGCATGGAACAATTCGTCCGCGATGCCCGTATTGCGCAAATCTACGAGGGTGCAAACGGCATCCAGGCGCTTGATCTTGTCGGGCGCAAACTCGGAAAGGATGGCGGCCGTGCGATTATGGCTTTCTTTAACGAGGTTCAGACCTATCTGAAAGACCGCGCAAATAGCGATACGATGAATGTCTACCTCAAGCCGTTGGGCATTTCGCTGGCGCATTTGCAGGAGGCTTCGATGTGGTTCATGCAGAACGCCATGACCAAGCCCGACAATGCCGGCGCGGGATCGTATGACTACATGCATCTCTTCGGCCTTGTCGCACTCGGTTACATGTGGTGCCGGATTGCCGAGGCGGCAATCGCAAGGAATGCCAACGGCTCGGCACAGCGCATGAATGCGAAGCTCGTTACCGCACG
>DASSIT010000078.1:0-24122 GCA_035691545.1 Pseudolabrys sp.
GCTTCGGCGGGGGCGAAATAGGATCGACGAGGGCGTAAAGGGCGTGCTTTTGCTCGGCATGGTTCCGCCGTTATCGGGCCATTTCATAGTTGCAAACGACAACTATGCTCCGGTTGCTCAGGCCGCGTAAGCGGTTTGAAATACCGAACTAAAGCCCTGGCGGGTTAAGCTCCGCCAGGCGGGGTCCGGAGGCACCTGGCAACAGAAGCCTCCACTTCGTTGCGATCTAGAGCTATCCAATTATGACGATGCGACTGTGCGGAGCACCAGCGGGGATAGCGCGGAGCGCGCTGCCCGGGCTAGCATCCAGCGATTCCTGTAACGGCGCGCCAATCCGCTATGAATGATCAAATCCGATACGATCTTCTGACCCAGCAGGCGCTGCGCGGTGTCGTACGAAACGTGTTGACCGAAACGGCCAAGAAGGGCCTGCCCGGCGACCATCATTTTTACATTTCGTTCGATACCGTCGCCGACGGCGTACGCATGTCCGATCGCTTGCGCGCGCAGTATCCGGATGAAATGACGATAATTCTTCAGCACCAATTCTGGGATCTAAAAGTGGGTGAAGAGGAATTCGAAGTCGGTCTTTCATTCGGCGGAATTCCCGAACGGCTGACTGTGCCGTTTGAAGCAATCAACGGCTTTTTCGACCCCTCGGTGCAGTTTGGCCTCCAATTTGAAGAGGTCGCCGAAGGAGAAGAGCGGTCGGCCCCCGCCAATGCACAGGAACCGGTGGCACCAAAAAAGAAGCGGCCGCCGACAAGTCCGCCAGATCTTGAGGTGACGCCCGAAGCTGAGCCTGTACCGCGTGCGGCGACACCCGCCGCCAAGCGTGAAAAGCCCGACAAGCCAACGGGCAGCGGCGGAGGCCAGGTGGTCCGCCTGGATCGATTCCGCAAGAAATAGGCTCGGCCGTTCTTGGCGGAGCTGCACCGGGCTTGCCCGATACGTCAATCGGCATAGGTTCTGTGACCCCCACCGTGAGGACGGCCGCAATGGGCAATGCGCGAAAAGCTCGCTCGAAGACGCGTATCGAAAGTGACGCTTTCGGGTCGCTGGAAATCCCGTCCGACAGGCTTTGGGGGGCGCAAACACAGCGCTCATTGCATAATTTTCGCATCGGAGCTGAGCGCATGCCGATCGAAATTGTGCGGGCGCTCGGCTTGATCAAGCGCGCGGCGGCAGAGGTCAATCGCGACCTCGGCTCACTCGATCGCAAACGTGCCGCAGCGATCGCCGCCGTCGCGCAAGAAATCGCGGACGGCAAACTAGACGATCACTTTCCTCTTCTTGTCTGGCAGACGGGGTCCGGCACCCAAACAAACATGAACGTGAACGAAGTGGTTGCCAATTTCGCCAATCTCAGACTTGGCGGCGAACTCGGCTCCAAGTCACCCGTGCATCCGAACGATCACGTCAACATGAGTCAGTCCTCAAACGACTCTGTCCCGACCGCCATGCACATTGCGGCCGCGATCGAGATCGAACGACACCTCAAGCCCAAGCTTGCAGGCATGTTCCGGGCGCTCGACAAAAAGGCCAAGGAATTCGCCAAGATCGTCAAGATCGGGCGGACGCACATGATGGATGCAACGCCAATCACCTTGGGCCAGGAATTCTCCGGTTACGCTGCGCAGGTGAAATCTGCGCTTACGCGACTGGACCTGGCTCAGCGTGAGCTTTATCCGCTTGCACAAGGAGGCACGGCGGTAGGCACCGGGCTCAACGCCAAGCCGCAATTCGCAGCGGCATTCGCGAAACGGATCGCGCGGCTGACAAAATTACCATTCACAAGCGCGCCCAATAAATTCGAGCATATGGCCGGCCATGATGCCTATGTGTTCGTGCATGGCACGATTAATGCGGCAGCTACAGCGCTTTTCAAGATTGCGAATGACATTCGCCTGCTTGGATCGGGCCCCCGATGCGGTCTCGGTGAGTTGATTCTTCCCAGCAATGAACTTGGATCCTCGATCATGCCCGGCAAGACCAACCCGACGCAAAGCGAGGCACTGACAATGGTTTGCTGCCAGGTGTTTGGAAATCAGACGACTATCACCATTGCCGGCAGCCAGGGCCACTTCGAACTCAATGTCTTCAAGCCGGTGATCGCCTATTGCATGATGCAATCGATCCGCCTGGTCGGCGATGCCGTGAATTCGTTCACTGAAAATTGCATCGCTGGAATTCGCGCCAATGAGCCGCGGATTCGCGAGCTTATGCAGCGTTCATTGATGCTTGTGACGGCGCTTTCGCCGAAAATCGGCTACGACAAGGCCGCGCAGGTCGCCAAAGCAGCCCAGGCCAATGGCACGACGCTGCGCGAAGAGGCAATACGTCTCGGCTTTGTCACGCCGAAAGAATTTGACAGCATTGTTCGCCCGGAAAATATGACGCGCCCTCGATAAGTTCCATCGCCCTCAGAGATTTGGAACTCGATTCGCACGCGCAAGGAAGTAAATTCAAGCGGGCAAGATGCGTGCCTAAAACAAATTAAGACACGCGCACGGTGGTCCGTGCTTCGCGATCGCAATCTCTAATCTTGCACTAAACTTGAACGCCGACTGTATTGAGGTCTGCCTAGGGTACGTATCCCGCTACTGATTTTCTCGACTCCTCTGTCAAATTGCTGCGGAGCAGAAAACTGCCGTCAAGTTACACCTGATGTGAGTTTCGTGTTTTCGTGAGTATAGTAGTTGATGCCCATGAATATACATTTCGAAGTTTCCGAGCACCTCGCAAATTCTCCATTTGTTTCTACTCGCATTCTGGCGGATTCATTTATTCGACTTTTGTAATCAACTAACTGTGTATTGAATCGCGGCGACAATTGGCAGAGCAGTATCAGCAGCAATGTTGTGAAGTTCGCCGTAAAGGCACGTTTCCGCCCACGTGTGGGCGCATTTGGCAGCAATGGTTCACGGCTAGCTGAACACCGAACCGAAACTAACTGGTTACCGTCGAGGGCCACGGAATGGCTGAAGTGATCAATCTTCGGACCGTCCGCAAGCAAGCAAAACGGCGGCAGCACGAACAAGGTGCACAAGCCAATCGTCTTGCATTTGGTCAACCCAAGCATGTCCGCAAGCTTGAAGTCGCACTGCAAGCCAAATCCAACCGCGACCTCGACCGGCGCCGGATCGAAAAAGGGGACCGCCGATGAAATCTCCGGTTGTCAAACGTTCGATTGTTATTGCGGGTCACAAGACAAGCGTAAGTCTTGAGGACGCATTCTGGAAAGGACTTAAAGAAATCGCCAATGGCAGAGAGTTGACGCTTTCCGATCTTGTGGCATCGATCGACACCGATCGCCGCCACGGGAATCTGTCATCGGCGATTCGTCTTTTCGTTCTTGACCATTACCGTGTGCATAGTGGCGAGGAACACACTGTAGCTCCCGATCCTCGCGACATGCAAACGTCGCACGTCATGCATTCAGTTCTGCGAGCGGATTGACGCCGCACCCCGTCCCGCACTTCGCGGTTTGGGGACGGGCTTAATATTAATCGGCGCCGGTAATGCCGGCGCCGATTTGCTTTTAGGAAGCGGCGGCTCGCTCGGCTGCGCTGGGACGTTCTCGATTGCGCGCAATCGCCTCGTTTGATTTTCGACCGCCCGCAACGTCAGCCAACCCGTAAGCGCCGACACGTCGATCGTGCGCGTCGGAGCCTGCACCGGTCCCTTCACTGCAAGGAATATATCGGGGCGAGCGCCGGCCGCCTCATTTCGGCCTGACAGCACCAACCGTGCGTCGATAATGCCATCCGTAAGATCGAGCGTCCCCACGGCGGACAACGCAACATCTTTGCCGTCGATGGTAGATTTATCGAGACGAATCTGCCCGGCTGCGACCGTTAAGATGCATTCCGCATGATTTACATCGAGCGTCCCGCCCTCGCTAGATTTGCTCACGACTTCTGAGATGCGGCTCGTCTCGATCGGCAGACCATGGTCGACCGCGTGCGCAACCAGATCGAATGCGTGCGGATCGATGCCGGCGATTGTACCGCCATCGAGCGTCAGTCTGCCTGAACCTTTAAGTGAACCGACGAGCGCAATGGGGCTCATTCCGGTGCCCCCCATCTCCATGGCCAGTTCCAGTGATCCACCAAGCGGTGGCTTGACGGTAGAGGACGGCAGCCGCGCTGCGTCCGCATGATCGAGCGAAAACTTGCTGTGCATGGTCGTGCCGTCTTCGGCGCTACGAAAATCAAGCGCGCCGGCAAGCTGCCCTCCGGCAAGTTCCGCAGTGACGCCATCCAACGCAATTTCGTTACCATCAAGACGCAACATCGCACGGACCTGCCGCGCCACCAGGGACGGAAGCAATTCGGCGCGCTCAAACTCCAGCAAAACCTTGCCGGAAAATTTGCCGAACGCACCCCGCGTAAACGGCTCGCGGGACCAGCGCCAGCCCTGGCCCGTGGCTACCGCGCGCGGCAAGCCGATCGCGTAGGCGATCGAGGCAGAAGCATCGACGGAGTCCGCCTTCAGAACGCCTTCGATGCGATGTGGGGAGCCGTTGTCGACGGCGAGACGGCCGCGAATTTTCGATTCGCCCAGCGCCGCGTCGATATCATCGAGCGTTATCAGCCCGCCAGTCACCTTTACATGTGAAGTGAGTTTAAGCGGTAAGCCTGCGGCACTCTCAGAAGGACCGCCAGGCCGGAGCGACCGCAGATCGGCTTGTTGAACGTCGAGGGTTGCCGTGCCGGTCAAACCACCGCTTTCCGAATAACGCCCGCTACCGGTCGCCAGCGCGGACAAGCCGGCGGCCGCAACCCGCAAGTCGAGCGTCAAATCAGCCCCAGCAGGCCCCTTGACGCTGGCCTTCAGCTGACCTGGCCCTTTGCCGGCCAAAACGAACCCGTCAAGTTCGAGAAGCCTGACCAGCGATGCGCCTTCATTCGCATCGATGGTTGTATCTATGTCGATGTCGGACAGCGTGCGACTTTCCCAATTGCCCTTCACGCGCGCTCGCGCACCGACGCGCAGATCGTCGAGGTTTCCAGTGAGATCCAGCTGCGCAATGCTCGCCGCGCCTTTGTCGCCAGCAGAAATGTCGAGTTTTGCATGCAACTGTGCGTGTCCGAAACGATCGAGCGTGCCGGCAACGTCCCCTGCACGTTCCGGCGCGAATTTCGAAACAATCGCGGTAATGGCGGCGGTTCGATTGGTCCCGAGATCCAGCGAGAGCGTCCCACGCGGTGCATGACCCCCCGTTTCAATATGCCCCGCCGCCGTAATATTGCCGCCGCCGAGATCGCCAATCGACAGCCTATCCAGCTGCAAACCATCTCCATCAATCTTCAGGCGCACATGCGCATCACGGGCGTCAATGCCGGCGAGCGTCGCGCGACCGATATCTGCGGCAAGCGTCATTTCGCGCGGCCGCTCGAGCGCCGAGCCGGCGAAAAGCGCACGGCCAAAATCCAACGCGGCATCGATGTCAATCTGGGGCGCCTTGAGCTCCGCTTCGAGCCGTGCCGGCTGTTTGTCAGCCGGGAGAAAATAAGCGAGGCGCCCCGTCACCGGCTTGCGGTCAAATTCGGCGTTGAGCCGCTCGACCAAAATCCTTTCATTCGCAAGCGTGATGTCGCCGCGCAAGCTCAAGGGCTTCAGATCGCCCTGTGTGCTTTCGCTACGCCCCTCCAGCCAGGAGGCAAGCGCCTTGGGATCGGAAGTGTCGACCTCCGCGGGCCCTGTGAACGCGACACCGCGATTTTCGACCGCGAGCCTGCCGCTCAACCGCACTTGCGTGAGGCCTGGCGCACGAAACTCGAGGCGGTCGAGATTCCAGCCGCCGGCGCTGCTGCTGATATCACCGCGGACATTCTGCACGCTGTTTCCGCCGAGCGTGACTTGATCGATGCCTATTCCGACCTGAATTGGCAGCGCCGGACGAAATGCCAGCGCACCCAGCTCGGCAAGGCGGCGAATGGCGGCGAATGGCGCTTGCCTTTCTCCGGCCGCGCCGCCGACCGCGCGGTCAATATCGACCTGCCGGCCCGAAAGCACTCCATCGAAGCGCGGATGCCGCCCAAATTTGAAGTCGGCGACTCCGGTAAGCCGGTAGCCCTGATCCTCCGGACCGTAATTGAACTCGACGTTCTTCATCAGAGCCGATTGTGCCGTCGCCTTGACCTTTGCGCTCACGCGCCAAGGTTGGGTAACAGCCTCGCCCGGACGGCCGGAAACCGATTTGATGATGCCCACCGGCCGCGACAGACCGAGTGTTCCATCGAAACGCGGCGAACCGTCGGCCAGAGCCAGCATTCCGTCGGCTTCGATGCTGAGAGGATGATCCACGGCATCGACGTTAATGTGCAGCTTGAGTACATCCTCGTCGGTAAGGCGACCGACCGACAGCCGGTACGGGTAGCGCCCACCAGCGAGAGTCACCGCTCCCTCACCCTTGACAGGGCCGACGAGCGAGCGCGCTTCGCCGCTGAAACGCAACTGACCGAGCGTGATGCTCGTCCCGCTCGCCGCGTCGGCAAGAACGATAGTGCCATTCTCGATGCTCAGCCGCTCGATCGAAAGGTCGTCGGGCCTGAAGGCGATCGCGAGACGGGGCGCCAGCATCCGGCCGTTGGTGTCGAGTCCGAGGCTGAGTTTCGGGCCGTCGAGATGCAGTTCTGCGGCGCGCCATTCACCACGCATCAAGGGACCGAGGGCAAATTCTACGCCAAGCAAGCGAGCATGAATCTTATCGCGGTTATTGCCTAAATCGATGTCGTGCAGCGTGAGTCGCGGCGACGGGAGCAGGCGCACATCGATCGCACCGGCAACGTGCAGCTTGACCCCGATCAGCCGGCTCGCTTGCGCCTCCAGCAGTGCGCGATGGCTGCCCCAATCGATCAGCAACGGACCGACCAGCGCTGCCACGAGCGCCAGGATGACCGCTATCGCCAAACCAAGCAAAGTCGTTTGCAATGCCAACTCCGGCGCCCGGCGGCCCCTGTTCACAGCGGGCCCGCATTCGCGCTCAGCACGATGAAATATAAGCCATTCTGGCGTTCTTGTTGCCGCATTTGGCGGCAAATCTATGTCGCGGCGCCTGGTCGAATCGTCAACGGGCGCCATCGGATGCGGACGGCGCTTTCAACTCAGCGCGACAATCTTGCCCGGGTTCATGATGTTCTGTGGGTCAAGCGCGCGCTTGATCGAAGCCATCACCGCGAGCGCCGCCGCGCCATGCTCGGCCACGAGATACTTCATCTTGCCCTGCCCGACGCCATGCTCGCCGGTACATGTCCCGTCCATGGCAAGCGCGCGCTCAACCAAGCGCTCCGACAGCGCTTTCGCGCGCTTGACCTCGTCGGCATCGTCCATGTCGATCAGCAATGTCAGGTGAAAATTCCCATCACCGACATGGCCCACGATCGGTGCCAGGATGCGGCTTTCCTCGATATCGCGCTGGGTTTCGGTGACGCATTCCGCCAGCCGCGATATCGGTACGCAAACATCGGTCGCAACCATTGACGCTCCCGGGCGCAGGGTGAAATTCGAGAGCGCCGCATGATGGCGCGCCTCCCACAGGCGCGTGCGCTCTTCCGGCTTCATGGTCCACGTAAAAGGACCACCACCAAATTCCGCCGCGATCTCGCCGAACCGCTTTGACTGTTCGGAGACCGAAGCCTGCGTGCCGTGGAATTCTAGAAACAACATCGGTGTCTCGGGCAGCTCGAGATGGGAATGCAGATTGCACGCCCGAACCTGCAGCGCGTCGAGCAATTCGATGCGTGCAATCGGAATACCCGACTGGATAGTGTGGATCGCGGTATTGCAACACGCCTCCACCGACGGAAACGGACAGGTGCCGCCGGCAATCGCTTCCGGAATTCCCGAAAGCTTCAACGTCAGCTGCGTGATGACGCCGAGCGTGCCTTCCGAACCCACCATGAGGCGGGTGAGATCATACCCGGCGGAGGTCTTCTTGGCTCGCCGCGCGGTGTCGATTACCTCGCCATTGGCGAGCACGACCTTGAGCGCCAGTACATTGTCTTTCATGGTTCCGTAGCGCACCGCATTGGTGCCGGAGCAGCGCGTCGCCGCCATGCCGCCGAGCGACGCATCGGCGCCGGGGTCGATCGGAAAGAACAGGCCGCTGTCACGCAGCTGTTCGTTGAGCGCCTTGCGGGTGATGCCCGGCTCGATGACGCAGTCGAGGTCCTCGGCATGGACCGTGAGAACCTTGTTCATGTCGCGGAAATCGATCGACACACCGCCGGCAGGCGCATTGACGTGTCCCTCCAGCGACGTGCCCACCCCGAACGGAATCATGGCGACGCTATTCTCCGCACAGATGCGGACGATCTGCTGCACTTCTTCGGTGTTTTGCGGATAGACGACGGCGTCAGGCGGCTGGTTGGCGATCCAGGTAACGGTATTGCCGTGTTGGTCGCGCACCGCCTGCGACGTCACCACGCGGTTGCCGAAGGCCGCGGTCAGCGCGGAAACCACTTTCCTGATCGCAGCCGGATTGCGGCTTGTCTGTCCCGCGGCAATGCTTGTGACGGCCATGCGGCTGTCCTCTGCTGGTACTGTCGGATCGACGTTAGCAGAGGACCGCTTGGGGGTGAAACGAGGCCGGCTGTGTCGGTAGCTGTGGGGACAACCCGTTGACGCCGGAAGGGCGCCACGCGCCGGCCCCGCCGCTCAGGATGACCGGCCGACGAACGGCACGATCATGGCCACCCGTTGCCGGTAGCGGCGATATTCGTCGCCGAAGATCGTGATGAGATCACGCTCCTCAAGCGCGATACCAACGAAGATGTAGGCCGTCGTCACCGCCGCAAACAGCAGACGCCCTGTCGTCATCACCGGCGCCGCCCAGAACGCGATGATGAATCCGAGATAGATCGGGTGGCGCACGAAATTGTAGAAGAACGGCGTCTTGAAACGCGCCTTCGGCATCGGCCTGCCGGCAAGGTTATTGGCGACCTGGTGCAGGCCGAACAATTCAAAATGATTGATCAGGAACGTGCTCAGGAAGACCACCGCCCAGCCGAACAGTTCGAGGCCGAGCAGAGACGCGGCGACCTGGGGGTTGCTCACCTGCCACACTACCGCCGGGATCGGCCGCCACTGCCAGCACAGCAGCAGTAATGCCAGGCTCGCGAGCAGCACATAAGTGCTGCGCTCGATCGCAGGCGGCACGATGCGCGTCCACCACGCCTTGAATTGCGGACGCGCCATCACGCTGTGCTGGAAGTGCAAACAGCGTCATCAATGCGAGATTGACGACGATAGCCTCCAGCAGCGGGACCTCGGTTCCCGTATCGATCGTCTTCGGAACCCCGAGACCGGTGACGAAGCCGATCGAGTAAAGGATGGCGACGAAAAACACGACATAGGCCAGAACGCCGTAAAGAAATGCAATTAACCTGCCCATGACACCCTCCATCTTCAGTTTGATTGATGAGCAACGAAGTCGCCCGCTTTTCTGTAAAAAACGTAATCTGCGGCATACGGCACGCTTCGGAACGCACCGAATTCATCGCATGGCCCTTCGAGGCTGCCGCCTTTGGTGCCGAGCCGCTGAATTGTCGTTGCTCCGCTGAGCTGTCCCTTGCCGCGCCACGACGTCGCTACAAGCTTGAGCAGGGGGATATCGTCGGTGGTCGCGCCCGGCGACGAACTGGCAACCTTTCCGGTCACCGCGCTGCCGTCGGCGAATTCCCATGTTGGGCCGGCATAATGGCGACCTACTGTCTTGCCGGCGACGAACAGCGTCGCGATCGGCTCGCGGAACTGCCAAACGCGCGTGCCCGTCGAGTCGGGCTTGCATTCATAGATTTGGGCGCCCGCGGCATGCAGGGTCGTGATCAGAACCTCGCCGTGCGCAACGATCGTGCCGGGCAACTCGGCTGCTGCCGGCATCGGAAATATGAGATGGAGCGCGGAAATCGTGCCAACGATGATCGCTAGCCCACCGAGCAGCTGGCGAGATCCGCCTATGCCCCTGAAGAATTCCGACCTCGCCTGCGCGCGCAGCATGACCGCTTCCCCGCGATAGCGATCAACGGCGGCGGCACCGCTACTCTGCCGGCGGGTCGTGTTCCTGTGCATCGTCTGCTCCATGCGATTCCTGGCCGCATGGATGCGCCTTGGGTGGCTTTAAAGCTTTGAGCTGCGCTTGATTTGTCCTTGAGGAAGTCTTGATTTCCCTTGAGGACGCCGCGGCCTCACCCGCTCGACGAACCGTCGCAACGCGCTGTTTTTGTTCGAGGAATTTGCAATCGCGCGCGCGGGGTTGGCATCAGCACGCTGGATGGAGCGGCCGGGCTGTGCGCAAACTTAGCAACCGATCGCAGACTCGGAAAACCTGCCGTCTCGGATCAGGAATAAATCTGCCAGACCTGCGGCTCCGGCTGCGGTGCAGCGGGCGCTTCCTTGTTGAAGGTAACGAGCCACACAACGATCATCGTCGCAACAACGAGCAGATAGGTGCCTCGCGCAACCTTGCCGGCCATAATCGCGCTCCCGTATTTTTTTGTCAGGATAGTCGAAGGAGCCGCGCGCGAGCGGGTGTCGTTAATTTTTGGTTAATCGCACTAAGCCTTTGAAATTGCGGGCTGCCCACCGCCAGTCGGTAGACTGCCGGGCGCCACTGTCGTAATTTTCGGGGCGTTCTCTCTCCTCAAATCTGGAGTCTGCGATGGCCGCACCCGTGATTGCTGTGACCGACAGTGTTTTCCCCTCGCTCGATCCGGCCAAGGCTGCGCTGGCCCGCCTCAACCCCACCTATCGAATATCGAAAGGCGTGAGCGCCGGCGACATACTTGCCGTCGCCAGGGATGCCGACGCCATCCTCGTGACCTACGCGAAACTTACGCGCGATATCCTCGTCCAGCTCACGCGCTGCAAGGCGATCGGCCGTTTCGGACTCGGCGTCGACAACATCGATCTTGCGGCCGCCAAGGAGAAAGGCATCGCCGTCAACTACGTGCCGGATTATTGCATCCGGGAAGTTTCCGACCACGCAATGGCGCTGCTGCTGGCGTTGATCCGTAAAATCCCGCTCTCCAACAAACTGGTCCAGAGTGGCCGATGGGAAATGCCGGCCGTCGTGCCGATCCGCCGTATCGAGGGAACGGTGCTCGGCCTTGTCGGCTTTGGCCACATTCCGCGGCTGGTCGCGCCGAAGGCGCAGGCGTTCGGAATCAAGGTGATTGCCTACGATCCCTTTGCCACGCCGGACGTGTTCAAGGCCGCAAAGGTCGAGAGCGTGGATTTCGATACGCTGCTCAAGACATCCGACTACGTATCGGTCCACGCGCCTTTGCTGCCGGCGACGCGGGGGTTGATGAATGCCGCCGCCTTCGCGAAGATGAAAAAGGGCGCTTACGTCGTGAACACGGCGCGCGGTCCGCTGATTGACGAGGCGGCACTCGTTGCGGCCCTCGAATCCGGCCAGGTCGGCGGCGCGGGCCTCGATGTTGTCGCTACTGAGCCGCTGGCCAAGGATTCACCGCTGCTTGGCCGCGACAATGTCATCATCTCTCCGCACACTGCGTTCTATTCAATCCAGGCACTCGAAGAGCTCCAGACCAAGTGCGCGAGCGATGTCGCGCGCGTCCTCAGCGGCGAGAAGGCGGTTTATCCGATCAGCGCGTGAGCCCGCACCGGACATCCGTTCGTCCCCGCGCGCCAACGTCGGGTTTACCCGATGTTGGCCGTATCACGTGCGCAAGTCGGCTAATGCCGACTTGCGATGGGGACCCAGGGCAGAAATTCTTGGCGCCCGGAATTGCGCTCTGGATTCCCGCTTACGCGGGAATGAACGGCGTGTGTTGCGCTCGCCAAAACCGCCTCTGTCGTTCCGGAAGGGCCTAGTATGCTTGACCGTACCGACCTCGAGCCCCTGTTCTTCGCACCCTTCGTGTCGTCGGTGATGCACGTCGAGCCGCAATGGATCGACTACAACGGCCACCTCAACATGGCCTATTACAATGTCCTGTTCGATCGCGCGGTGGACGAGTGCTACGAGCTGATCGGTATCGGGCTCGATTACCTCAAGCGGCAAAACCATTCCACTTTCACGGCCGAAGTGCATGTGCGTTATCTGCGCGAGCTGCGCGAAGGCGACCCCGTGCGGGTGACGTTCCAGTTGCTCGATTTCGATTCAAAGCGCGTTCACTATTTCGAGCAGCTCTATCACGCGGCGGAGGGCTGGGTGTCGGCAACCTCGGAAAACATGACCCTCCATGTCGACATGGCCACGAAGAAAGTCGCGGCCTTTCCGGACTCGGCCATGCGCTCGCTCGCGCGCATGAAAGCCGCGCATGCGAAATTGCCGCGCCCGGAAGCTGTCGGGCGCCGCATCGCAATGCCGGAAGGGAATTGAAGGCCAGCGTTAGAGCGGCCGGCGGATCGCTCCGAAGACGATCGAGAGCAGCAGCAGAATGATCGCGACAAAGAAAATGATTTTCGCGGCGGCAAAGGACGCACCCGCAAGCCCGCCGAATCCGAGAACGGCGGCAATCAACCCGATGATGAGAAATGTAACGACCCAGCCGAGCATGTTCCGCTCCTGTCACAGCGTCACGGCACTGACACTTGGGTAATGTGCGGTCCCTAAAAATGTTCCTCGCCGTCAAATCCGGCCGGCGGGAACTATCGCAGTTTTGCCCTGTTGAATTGCCGAAGCCGGGACGCCCGACGGGCGCGCCCGCAAAACCTTTGTGCCGGGAGCTGGCGATGACCGATACGGCGATTGTAGGCGAAAATGTTGAGATCATTCAGACGCGTGGGCCGCGATCGGCCTTCAGCTGGAGCGTTGTCATTGCCGGCGCGTTGGCCGCATGGGCGGTGGCCTTCATTGTTATTTCGCTCGGTACCGGCATTGGGCTTGCCATCTCGACGCCCTACTCCGGGCCCAGCACGACCTCAATGACGATCGCAGGCGCGGTCTGGCTCGTGCTCGCTGAAACCCTGGCCTTCGCAACCGGCGGCTACCTCGCCGCACGCTTGCGCATTCGCGACCACATTCCGGGACCAGAGACCAAATTCCGCGATGCGGCGCATGGATTCATGGCATGGGTGGTTGGCGTCGCACTGATGGTCGCCGCGCTTGTCATCACTGGCGTTCTTTCCGCACACGCGGACGGGCAAACGGCGACGGCCATGTCCGATGAGGCGCGCAAGGCCGCGGCCTATCTGTCGTTCTGGTCGTTCCTCGCGCTCCTGTTCGGCGCGGTGGCGGCAACGCTGGCCGGAATTCTCGGCGGCGAGTTGCGCGACGAGATCTAGCCGCTGGTTCCGGTTATTTCCCCGCCTGCTTCACCGCATCGTCGTGCACGCTGGTGTCGATGATCGACGCCGTCGGCACGGTCTTCGGAATGACGCCGGCCTTGAGGAACAGCTCCTGCATCCAGGTGATGCGGTCGGCCGGGATCGCCAGCGTCGGGTCGATCTGCTTGTCGCGGATCGCCTGGTCCGAGATGAATTCGGCGCGCTTGTCGTCGGGCTTCGCATGGGTCATTTCATGGGCAAGCTTAACGGCCTCATCGCGATGCGCGGCGGCGAATTTATAGGCGTCCATTTCGGCGGCGACGAATTTGACGAGGTCATCGCGGCGCTCGGCAAGAACCTTGCTGTTGGTGGCGACGCACAGGCGGATGAATTTCGGAACCGCGCTGCTGCCCTTGGCAAGCACCTTGATATTGGACGGCATGATGGCCTCGAACTCATTCGACACGACCGCCGCATCGGTGATGCCGGCAATGAGCGACTTGTAGCGATCGAGATCGGCGCCCTGCGTCGCCAGCTTCACGTCCGCGAACGGGACATTGGCTTCGCTCAGCATGCCGCGGAACAGCAGGTCGGGCAGCGAACCGGGCGACGATATTGCGACCGTCCTGCCCTTGAGGTCGGCCAATGACTTGACCTCAGCCTTGGCCAGAACGACCTGCGGCACGCCTGGCCAGGTACAGCCGACGATCTTCACGCCGGTGCCGCGAACGGCGGCCACGATCGACTCCGCCGAACCCATGTCGACGCTGTCGATTTCGCCCGAAATGAGCGCCTTCATCAGTGTGGCGCCCGCCTTGATCTGGAGCAGTTCGATTTTCAGCCCGTGCTTGGCGCCAAACCCGCCCTTGTCGACCATGGCGATGAAGCCCGCATCGCTCTTGGCTTCGAGGATGCCATGCTTCCAGACTTTCTCTTGCGCCTGAGCGGACGACAGCGCGGCGGCCAGCACGGCGGCAATGGCGAGCATGATTGTTTTTGTGCGCACGGATGAATCCTCCCGTCATTTGGTCTTGTTTGCGGCGGAGGCTACGTGCTGACCTCGGAACGTGCAACTCCACTCGCCGCTCATTCCCGCACGCCAACAGCGCGTTTGTCCGATGTCGGCCAGCCGAGTGCGCAAGGGGATCCAACTGTTGCGAATTCAATAGCATATCGCCCTGGGTCCCCGCTTTCGCGGGGACGAGCGGATAATGGACATTTGTGTTCGCCACTCCGCTCATTCCCGCGCAAGCGGAATCCAGGAGTACTACCTTGCCCCTCATCAATTGTAGCCTTGGGTCCCCATCGCAATCGACTTGTGTCTTCTTGCGCACGTAATACGGCCAACATCGAGTAAACCCGACCTTGGCGTGCGGGAATGAGCGGAATATTTTGCCCGCGTCTGCACCCTCTCCCGCTCATCCCCGCGAAAGCGGGGATCCAGCAGTTGCGAACTCAATAGCATATCGCCCTGGGTCCCCGCTTTCGCGGGGACGAGCGGATAAAGGACATTTGCCCGGAGCGGAGAAAAAGTGGTCGCCAACGATCCTAAATCCGAAACTCGCCGCCGCGCTTGCGGCCGGTGCCGACGCCGAGAAACAGATCCTCCAGCGCCGGCCGCTTTCTGATCAGCCCCTGTTCGTGCGAATAGCGCACAAGCGTCTCCAGCACCTTGCGGTTTTTTTCGCTGAGCCCGTATTCCCACGGGTCAGGCCCGAGCAGGCACTCCTGTTCTTCCCAAGCATCGCGATACCAGGCGAGCGGCACGATACGCGGGTTCGCCATGCGCTTCATTGCGGCGCTCTTGGCATCGTTGAAGGCCTTGTACAGGTTGACGGCGAGCCAGGGATGCTCCTCCGCCAGCGCCTTGCGGATGCCCAGCACATGCATGATCGGAAAAATTCCCGTGCGCTCGAAATAAGCCATCTCCTCCGTCTTGTGGTCCGAAAAAAGACGCGCGACGCGCGGATCTTTCGCGACAAACGGCTTGATCAGGTCGGAATGAAAGACGGCGTCGAGTTCGCCTTCGGCCAGCATGGTCTCGACCGACTTGTTGTCCGGCAGGCAGGAATATCTGGTGCCCGCGGGCAGGCTGACTTTGACGTCGTCCTCGATCTCCGCAACCCATTCGATGCTGTCGAGCGGAACGCCGTACTCGCTCTGCAGAATGCCACGCATCCACAGCACCGCCGTCGTCATCATGGTTTTGACGCCGACCCTGCGGCCTTTGAGGTCGGCCGGCTTTTTGACGCCCTTGCCCGTGTTGATGAACATGAAGCCGTGGCGGAAGCGGCGATGCAGAAAAACCGGAATGGCGCGGAACGGCAGATCGTTGTCGCGCGCGGCGAGATAGGATGATGCCGAGAGCTCCGCGACATCGAATTCGCCGTTATTGAGAAATCGCCAATGCCGCGTGGCTGAATCCATGGCGGTAAGAATCGTGAGGTCGACGCCGTCGGGCTCCACCTTCCCCGTCAGCAGGGCCCGGGCGATCTCGTAGTCGCCGCAGGCAAGCGTTAGTGCGAGTTTCTTGGGCATTTGTTCTTCAGCTCATCCCCGCGCGCCAACACCCTCTCCCGCTTATCCCGGCGCGCCAACATCGGGTATACCCGACGTTGGCCATCCGAGTGCGCAAGTCGGCTAAAGCCGACTTGCGATGGCGATCCAGGGCGGATTGAAGAGCCATGCATTGGATCCTGGGTCCGCGCTTTCGCGGGGACGAGCGGATTAAGCAGTTCAGTTCGTGGAATTCAATGCCCGATCGCGATGGCCGCGAGCCTGGCCGGGTCATCCGGCAGGCGGTTGCCGCGCCAGACGACGTGCAGGTCGGGCCGCAGCAGCAGCAGGTCGAAGCCGTAGACGTCGCGCGGCCGCTGTTCCCCGATGTCGAGAACGCTCAACGGCGCGCCGTGCGCGGCAAAGGCCCGCGCCAGCGCCGCACCGTCGGCCTGCGCGCCCGCGAGACGCAACAATGTGTAACCATCGCCGATGCGGTCATGCAGCGCCGCGCCGCCGGCCAGCCACACATGCGGCAGCCGCGCGCCCGGCCAGCTGGTGGGTTCGTACTTCATGAAATTGTCCGGCGGGCCCTCGCCCGCTTCCGGCCAGATGACCGGCGATTCCCTGTAGCGATAACCGAGTTCGGCGCCGATCATCTCATTGCTCTTGCGCTGCTCGATGTCCGCGATGCGGGCAAGGTTGGCCCGCGTCGCGGCGCCCTCCGGCGTGTTGTCGCGGATATCCGGCCTGAACGCCGCGCGCCAGGCGCGCCGACCACGCGAGGCATGACGCGAAGCCTCGACATTGCGCGCACCGATTTGCCGGCGTTCGACCTCGTACGAAGCCAGCAGGCGCGGCCCGCCCCAGCCCTGAAGCGTTGCGGCGAGCTTCCACGACAGGTCAATGGCATCGCCGACGCCGCTGTTCATGCCAAGTCCGCCGGTCGGAATCACCAGATGCACCGCGTCGCCGGCAAGAAACACACGGCCGTGCCTGTAGCTGTCGGCCAGCAGCAGGTTCTGCCGCCAGGGCGCGCAGGACAGCATCTCGTAGTCGACCTTCATGGCGACGGTCCGCTCGAACATCGTCTTCATCTCGTCGTCGCTGTCGACCACGGAATGCAGTGTGAAATGGCGCGTCGAGTCCTGCACGATCAGGAACGAGTGGTGCGCGTCGGCAACGTGATAATGCCGTCCTTTCCCGATCGGGATGCGCTCGAACAGATCGTCGCAGCGGTAGAGCGCCTGCCGCAATTGCAGCAGGTTGGCATCGCCGGAAAGCCTGATGCCGAGCTGGCGCCGCACGGCGCTCGCGCCGCCGTCGCAGCCGACGAGATAATTGGCGCTAAGTTCCGACGTTGCGCCGCCGCTCTTCACCGTGGCGCGCACGCCGGCGTCATCCTGCGCGAACGAGATGAACTCGCAGCCATAGCGCACATCCACGCCCGGCAGCGTTTCGGCCACCGATTTCAGCAGCGGCTCGAGCGTGTATTGGGAAATGAGCTGATAGGGCTCGAGCGGCATCGAGCCGTCGGTGCAGGCCGCGATGTCCTTCTGGGCCTGCGCGACCGACGGGTAAGGCAGATGCAGCAGCGGCGGTTCCACCAGCGAGGTGACGATGAAGACATCCATGGGCACGTCGCGCGGAAAGCCGGCGTCGCGGATTTTCTGCGCGATGCCGAGCCGGCGGTAGATCTCCATGGTGCGCGCGTTGCAGCGCTCCATCTTGGGCAGGAACTGCGGGGCGTCCTTCTGCTCGAGAAGAATGCAGCGCACGCCGCGGCGGCCGAGATCGATCGCCAGGGTGAGCCCGACCGGTCCGGCACCGACAATGATGACCTGGGTGTTCAATCGGTAATTCCTGCCGCAAACCGTAGGGTGGATTAAGGCGCATTTGCGCCGAGCCCACCGACGAAATGCAAGCCCGCTGGTGGGTTCGTCTCCGCCTTCGCGCCGCCGCGCTTCGGCGGAGACTTAACCCACCCTACAAGTTTGCCCGCCCGCTCGTCCCCGCGAAAAACAGAATCCGGGCACGCCCTCTCCCGCTCATCCCCGCGAAAAACAAAATCCGGACACACCCCCTCCCGCTCATCCCCGCAAAAGCGGGGATCCACGGCGACAATTTCATAAGCTGAGATCTGCTGCTGGATTCCCGCCTGCGCGGGAATGAGCGGAATGTGTGTTGTCCGGGCACACCCTCTCCCGCTCATCCCCACGAAAAACAAAATCCAGACACACCCCCCTCCCGCTCATCCCCGCGATAGCGGGGATCCAGGGCGTAGGATGCCTAATCAATCCGCCCGCCGGAGAACCGCCTTCCCGGCACGGTGAGGAAATAACCGACCGCCTGCCCGCCGTCGGCGCCGACCACGCTGCCGGTGGTGTATTGCGACTCATCGCTCGCGAGAAACACCGCCGGTCCCGCGATATCCTCACCCGAGCCGACACGGCCCATCGGCACGCCCTTGCGGCGGCCTTCGTAGATTTCCGGATCGGCATACATCGCCTCGGTGCCCGGCGTGCGGATGTAGCCGGGCGTGATTGCATTGGCGCGAACGCCGTAGGGCGCCCATTCCACCGCCTGCAGCTTCGTCAGCATGATGAGCCCCGCCTTAACCACGCTGTAGGCGCCGGCCCAGTTGTAGGGATAAAGCCCCGCGATCGACGCGATGTTGACAATGACGCCCGACTTCTGCGCGATCATGTGCCGGGCCGCCGCCTGACTGACGAGGAACGCGCCCTTGAGCCCGATATTCATCGTCGTGTCCCATGCCGCTTCCGGCAGCGCCTCGAGCTTGCCCGGCACGATCTTCATCGCGTTGTTGACCAGGATATCGATGCGGCTGCGCTCCTTGATGATCGTGTCGATGAGCCGGCCGATGTCCGCGGCTTTGGCGACGTCCGCCACCACGGCAAGGCTGCGGCTGCCGAGCGCCGCAGCGTCTTTCGCCGTGGCCTCCGCGGTCGCCGGGTCGACGTCATTGATCACCACATGCGCGCCCTCGCGCGCATAGGCGAGAGCGATATCGCGGCCAATGCCGCGGCCGGCGCCGGTGACGAGCGCCACCTTGTCCTTCAGTCGCACGGAGTTCCCCCAGGGATGGATCGGTCTTTGAAAAACAGCGGAAAAATCACGCTAAATCCGCCGCCGGGAGGGCACAAGGGCACATCTGGCCTCGAAATTGGCGCCTGCGGGTGCCATCTTTGCTATTGAGAATCATGCTGGCGGCCTTCTCCCGCCTCACCCGGACAACATGGCCGAGCCCAACCGTTACGACTTGCGCAATGAGCCTGCCCCGGCGAGCCCGCAACCCGTCGCGGGCGGCATCGCCGCGCGCGCGCTCGGCCAGCGCGCCGCGCCTTATCTCGCCGACCTCAACCCGGAGCAGCGCGAGGCGGTGGAGACGCTGGACGGCCCCGTGCTGGTGCTCGCGGGCGCCGGCACCGGCAAGACCCGCGTGCTCACCACGCGCATCGCGCACATACTGAACCTCGGCCGCGCGCATCCGAGCCAGATTCTTGCCGTCACCTTCACCAACAAGGCGGCGCGCGAAATGAAAGACCGCGTCGGCCAGATGGTCGGGCAGATCGTCGAGGGCATGCCCTGGCTCGGCACCTTCCACTCGATCGGCGTGAAGATCCTGCGCCGGCACGCCGAGCTGGTCGGCCTGAAGAACAACTTCACGATCCTCGACACCGACGACCAGATCCGCGTGATGAAGCAGATCCTGGAGGCCGAGAAGCTCGACGAGAAGCGCTGGCCCGCGCGCGTGCTGGCGATGCTGATCGACGGCTGGAAGAACCGCGGCCTCACGCCCGAGAATGTTCCCCCTGGCGAGGCGGCGAGCTTTGCCAACGGCAAGGGCAAGAAGCTTTACGTCGCGTATCAGGAGCGGCTGAAGACGCTCAATGCCGCCGACTTCGGCGACCTGCTGCTGGAGAACATCCGCCTGTTCCGCCAGAACGCCGACGTGCTGCGCACGTTTCAGGAGCGATTCAAGTTCATCCTGGTCGACGAGTATCAGGACACGAACGTCGCGCAATATCTGTGGCTGAAACTGCTGGCGCAGACGACAACGCAATCCGGGTCCGTCGACACTCCGGCCTCTCCGCCATCGTTGCCGGGCTTGATCCGGCAATCCATTCCTCTTCCCGAAGACGATGGATCCCCGGGTCACAACGCACCTGCGGCGCGTCGGCCCGGTGATGATGAAGGAAAAAGCGGCGAGCGGAAAACAGAAACCCGCCACCCCAAAAACATCTGCTGCGTCGGCGATGACGACCAGTCGATCTACGGCTGGCGCGGGGCGGAGGTCGACAACATCCTGCGCTTTGACCACGACTTCCCCGGCGCCAAGGTCATCCGGCTGGAACGAAACTACCGCAGCACCGGCCATATCCTCGCCGCTGCCTCCCACCTCATCGCCCACAACGAAGGTCGCCTCGGCAAGACCTTGCGCACCGAAGACGTGCTGGGCGAAAAGGTGCAGGTCACCGGTGGCTGGGACTCGGAGGAAGAGGCGCGCGCCATTGGCGAGGAAATCGAGCAGCTCCAGCGCGCGGCGCGCGAGCGCGGCGAAGATCACCCGCTCGACGAGATCGCCATCCTGGTGCGCGCCTCGTTCCAGATGCGCGAATTCGAAGACCGCTTCATTCAGCTCGGCCTGCCCTATCGCGTCATCGGCGGGCCCCGCTTCTACGAGCGCGCCGAAATCCGCGATGCGCTGGCCTACCTGCGCGTGATTGCGCAGCCGGCCGACGATCTCGCCTTCGAGCGTATCGTCAACGTGCCCAAGCGCGGCCTCGGCGACGCTGCGCTGCAGATGCTGCACGACTACGCGCGCAAGAAACGCATTCCGCTCTCCGAAGCCGCCAGCGCCCTGTCCGCCACCGACGAGATGAAGCCGAAACCGCGGCTGGCGCTTCGCGACCTGATGGCCGCCTTCGAGCGCTGGCGCGCGAAAAAAGATTCAATGCCGCACACGGAGCTGGCCGAGATCGTGCTCGATGAGAGCGGCTACACCGACATGTGGCAGAAGGACCGTTCCGCCGACGCCGCCGGCCGCCTGGAAAACCTCAAGGAGCTGGTGCGCTCCATGGAGGAATTCGAGAACCTGCAGGGCTTCCTCGAGCACATTTCGCTGGTGATGGACCGCGAGGGGGCCGAGGCTGAGCAGGCCGTCAACATCATGACGCTGCATTCCGCCAAGGGGCTGGAATTCGACACCGTGTTCCTGCCCGGCTGGGAGGAAGGCCTGTTCCCGCATCAACGCTCTCTCGACGAGAGCGGCCGCGCCGGGCTTGAGGAAGAGCGCCGCCTCGCCCATGTCGGGCTCACGCGCGCGAGAAAGAGCGCGCGCATCTATTTCGCCACCAACCGCCGCATTCACGGCATGTGGACCTCGACCGTTCCCTCGCGCTTCCTCGACGAGCTGCCGGAAGACAATGTGGAGGTGAAGGAGGCCGCGGGCGGCGCCGGCGGTTTCGGCATGTCGGGCTATGGCGCCTCGCGCTTCGACGAGATGAGCGCCTTCGGTTCCGGCTACACCACCCCCGGCTGGCAGCGCGCGCAGCAGCGCAAGGGAAAGGGCGGTTTCTACGACAACGGCCAGCCGCGCTACGTGCCGGATGGCGTGTTCGATGACGATGCGGATTCGGAAGACATCGCGCCCCTCAAGGCCAAAGCGGGCCCCAACGCGCGCGGCACGCCTTCCCGGCACAAGAAGCCGCTGGTCATCGAAGGCGAGCTCATCGCCAAATCCACCGGCACGGCGTCGTCCTTCGCCGCCGGCGACCGCGTATTTCATCAGAAATTCGGCAATGGCAATGTGGTGGGCGTGGACGGCAACAAGCTCACGATCCGCTTCGACAAGGCGGGCGAGAAGCGCGTGGTGGATAGTTTCGTGGAGCGCGTCTGAAAATTTCCTCCGTTCGTCCCCGCGAAAGCGGGGACCCCGCAACCCTGGATTCCCGCTTGCGCGGAATGAACGGAGCAAGCGTCCAGGCTCCTTTCCCCGCGCACAAGTTGTGACATAATGAGGAGGGGGCGGCGCGACCTGTGGAGTCCGCCGTGCGACACGTGACCACGTTGCTAATTCTGACCGGCGCCCTCGCGCTCAGCGGCGCGGTGCTCGCCAGAGACCTTACTTTGCCGAAGACAAGCGCAGAGCAACTCAAGAGTGCCTGCGACAGCGCCGGCGGCAAGTTCTCGCAGGATGCCAAGAGCTCTGGCTGCGGCACCGACTGCCACGGCGGCCCCGGCACCGATTGCACCGTTTACTGCCCGGCCGACCAGAAGTGCAGCGCCCAGGTAATCGGCGGGCGGCGTCCGCGCAGCGTGGCCGAGGCCCTGACCAAGCCGGAAGGGCGTCACCGCTGAGCAACGCCGCCTGGTTCGCAGGAAATTCGACACAGCAATGTGGCGGTCAATGACGGCCGGGAGCCGGTGCGAGCACTTACGCCCGTCAACGGCGCAACTGTGCTAGCCTTCCCCGGCCATGATGAAACGCGAGGCCTTTCCGGTCGCCAATATCTACGTGCCGACCGCGCGCCGCAAAACGCTCGACCCCAAGCGCGTCGATGCGCTCGCGCAAAGCATGCTGGCGGAGGGCCAGCAGACGCCGATCCTGGTGCGCGAGGATGGCACGCGCTTCGTGCTGGTCGAAGGCCTGCACCGCCTGGAGGCCGCCAAGGCGCTGGGTGAAACCACGATCATCGGCTTCCGCGTCGCCGCCCGGAAGCATTAGGTTGTTATCCATCTAGATCGAATCGCCGCGCTTCTCTGACGTTTTACAGGCGCATGATCTTTTCCGAAAACCGGTTCCCACTTTTCGGGATCAGCGCTTTTGCCGGCGCATGATCTTCTCCGAAAACCGGTTCCCACTTTTCGAGATCATGCGCTAATGCATCGGGAATTCGCCCTTCGCCATCATCAGGTGATGCGGCTGGTGGTGGCCGCCCTGCACCATGATGCCCATGAAGCCAAGAGCCTTGAGCATCGTCAGCGGATGCGTCTCGCTCGCCGTCACCGTGAGTTTGACGCCGTTCGGCAAGTCGTCAGTCTTCGCCTCCCAACCGATCTCGCGCAGTTCGCTCACATGCGCGGGCACCATGCGCTTGATCGCTTCCAGGGTACGGCCCTCGCCGGTCACGGCGATCTCGATGCCGTTGTCGAGCGCGCGCTCGGCCGCGGCCGCGTGCAGCGTGACTTCGTTCATGTCGATCAGATGCTGACGCAGCGCGGCGATGTTGACCTTCGACCAATCGGTCGAGGAATCGGCTTGCAGGATCTGGACGATTTCCTGGATCGTGCCAAACGCATCCTGTCCCGGCATCGTTGGCGCGCCGAGTGCTCCGGATTGCTGGCCATGCATGCCCGCCCCTCCGTGCATGCCGTGGTGCATTCCTTCGTGCATTCCTTGCCCCATGTTGCCGTGCATGCCGGCGGATCCCTGCCCCTGCATCATCTGCCGGTGCATCTCGGCCATCGAGCCATTCATGTCGCCGCCCATTCCGCCATTCATGCTGCCATTCATGCCACCCTGCATCTGGCCGTGCATGCCCATCGGCCCGCCCGACGAGATCTGCGCGTAGGCGTAAACGGTCGCGGCGAGAATTGCCGACACCGCAAGGGTTGTCTTCCAGGGAAATTTCATCATCGGGAGCCTCTCTCAGGTTATGCCCCAGCTGCCTTGATAGCCGGGCCCGCGAAAGGCCCATATGATCTCAATCATACGCGATTCAGGAGTGTAATCTTCCCTCGGCTGCGCCTGATCTGGCGTGAGCGCTCAAGTGCGGCCAGGGCCCGGTAAAACGCCTCATGGGTGAGCCCGATTTCGGCTGCAACGTCCTTCAATGTGCCGCGCAGCTCGACCGTGCCGCCGCCGGCCACGGCGTTGAGCGCGAGAAAATGCCGTACGCGCTCGCGCGCCGAGCGGATGTTGCGTTGCTCGATCCGCGTGCGCAGATCCATCACCTGACGGGCAAGCGCTGCGGCAAACATCCGCGCAGCATCCGGGTTTCGTTCGAAAACGGCCAGCACCTCGCGCTTCGGATAGAGACGCACCGTCGCGCTGGTGCTGGCGATCGCGTCGCAATGATAATGCGGCGAAAAGAGCGAAGCTTCGGCGATAGTTTCGCCGGCGCCGGCGACATGCAGCACAATCTCGCGCCCCGAGCGGTCAACCCGCGCGAGCCGCACGCGGCCGGCGATCACTTCCCACAGGCCCATCGTCTTGTCGCCGAGCCGGAACAGCGCCTCGCCCGCCCTGAGCTTGCGCTCCACCGCCGCAGCGCGCGCCTCGCCAGGTATCCAGTCCTCCTGCCGCATTGGTGCGCCTCCTGTCGATCGATAAAATTCAGGCTAGCCGAATTTGACGCAAC
>DASSIT010000079.1:0-18925 GCA_035691545.1 Pseudolabrys sp.
AATACCTGTTGCTGACCGATGCCGATATCGTTCATGCGTCCGATACCCTTGCCCAACTGGTCGCGCGCTCGAGGAACGGCGGGTTCGCACTTACGTCATTGATGGCGAAGCTGCGTTGTGAGAGCCTTGCCGAGCGGGTCCACGTGCCGGCCTTTATCTATTTTTTTCAGATGCTTTTCCCTTTTACCTGGGTTTGTCGTTCCGATCGCGGCCTGGCCGCCGCGGCTGGCGGCTGCATGCTCGTCAGAACTGAAGCGCTCAAGAAAATCGGCGGAGTTGCGTGTATCCAGAATGCATTGATCGATGATTGCTCGCTCGCTGCTAAACTAAAGGAGACCGGACCGATCTGGCTCGGCCTGACCAATCGCGTCTGCAGCATCCGGCCGTACAAGACTTTCGCCGATGTGGGGCGGATGATTTCGCGTTGCGCCTATAGCCAGCTTCGCTATTCACCCGTTCTACTGATTGCTACCACGATCGCGATGACAATTACGTTTGTTCTCCCACCGCTGTTTTCACTCTTCGCGTCCGGGTGGCCCCAATTTTTGGGATTGGCAGCGTGGATTGCAATGGCATTTTCGTTTGTACCCACGTTGCGATATTACGGACGATCTTTGGTATGGAGCATAACGCTTCCGGTCATTGCATTGCTCTATATGTGTTACACGCTCAATTCTGCCTACCAGCATCTGCGGCAAAGAGGGGGCCAATGGAAGGGGCGTGTTCATACGAACGCGCCAAGCCTGCAATGACAAGAAGCGGTGAACTTCGGTCAGGCAAGGGAGCAGGCGACGAGAATTTTCCTGTCGCCTCGCGCATGATTGCGCGTAGGCACCGTCCCGCCATCATGGCATTTTACGAGTTTGTGCGTGTCGCTGACGATATCGCCGACCATCCTGATCTTGGAAGCGCCGAAAAAATTTCGCGCCTCAACCGACTTGAATCAAGTTTACTCGGCCACGGCGGGGATGACCCTGAAGGAATTAGGCTACGCGAGGTATTGAATGCGCGTGGTCTCCCGTCCCGGCATGCGCAGGATCTGCTGGATGCATTTCGGCAAGACGCAGAAAAGCGCCGGTATGCCGATTGGGACGACCTCATCGACTATTGCTCCCGCTCGGCAATGCCGGTCGGCCGTTTCGTCCTTGACGTGCACGGAGAGGCGAAAGAGACTTGGCCGGCTTCAGATGCCTTGTGTGCGGCATTGCAAGTCGTCAATCATTTGCAGGATTGCGGCGCCGATTATCGCCTACTCGACCGCGTTTATATTCCACTCGATGCGCTGGCGGCTGCGGGCGCAGCCGTCGAATCGCTCGGTGAAGGCCGGGCCGCACCTGCCTTGAGAGTTTGTCTTCGTGGAATGGCGGCCAGAACCGCTACCTTGCTGCAACAGAGCGGGGGTCTTGCGGCGAGCGTGGCGGATGCGAGACTCGCCATTGAGATTTCCGTTATCCAATCACTGGCAAGGCGTTTATTGGCGATTCTCGACGCCAGGGATCCCCTGAGCGAAAAAGTGCATCTGACCAAAACCGAGGCCTTGGCGACTGCTCTCGATAGTGGAATGCGTACGGGCTTGCAGCGGTTGCTGAGGACGGTCGCGCCAGCGCGCCGGTACCAGGTCCCATGACGGTACAAGGCGCAAATGTCGCAGAAGGCCATTCGCCTGCGGCAAAGCGGGCGGGTGGCAGTTCATTCTATCTCGCCATGCGCATCCTCGCCCGCGACCAACGGGAGGCGATGTTCGAAATTTACTCGTTCTGCCGCGACGTCGACGATATCGCCGACAGTGACCTGCCACGCGAACGTCGATTGGCACAACTGGAGGAGTGGCGACGCGATATCGAGGCTATTTACGCAGGTCAGAATTTACCCAGGCTCGAGCGTCTGGCAAAGGCGGTGGCTCGTTATGGGCTCCACAAGGAGGATTTCCATGACGTCATCGACGGTGTGGGCATGGATGCGCGTGCCGACATCGTCGCGCCGAGCCTCGAACAGCTCGATCTCTATTGCGATCGCGTAGCCTCTGCTGTCGGACGGCTATCGGTGCGAGTGTTCGGTTTGAGCGATGCCGACGGTAGACTGCTGGCCCATCATCTCGGCCGGGCGCTTCAACTCACGAATATTTTACGTGACATCGACGAGGACGCCGGAATCGGACGCCTGTATATTCCGCGCGAAGCCTTGCAGTTGGCCGACGTCGACGCTACCAGTCCGCAATCTGCGGTAACTGATCCGCGCCTGGGCAAAGCCTGCGTAATCGTTGCCGATCGTGCTCGGGAGCATTTTGTGAGATCCAGAGAGATCATGTCGAAGTGCGCGCGTTCCACGATAAGGGCTCCGAAAATCATGGGCGAAGTGTATCGCCAGATGCTGGAGGACATGGTATCGCGCGGCTGGGCGCAGCCGCGGACTCGCATCCAAGTCAATAAGTCTCAGTTACTTTGGATCGCCTTGCGGCATGCGTTCGTCTGAGACCGGTACAATTCACATTATCGGTGCGGGGCTGGCCGGCCTTGCTGCCGCAGTACGTGTTGCGCAATCGGGGCGGGCGGTCATTGTCCATGAGGCCACGACGCACATGGGCGGCCGATGCCGCTCATATTATGATTCCAATACGGACATGGTCATCGACAATGGTACCCACCTGCTTCTGTCAGGAAACCACGCCGCACTTTCTTTTGTAAAAGCCATCGGCTCCGACTTGGGCCTGCAAGGTCCGCCGGAAGCGGCATTCTCCTTCGTTGACCGGGTGAACAGCCAGCAGTGGACGTTGCGATTTGGAGATAGCCGTTTTCCGTGGTGGGTATTCGACAAAGAACGGCGCGTGCCGGAGACCTCCGTTGTCGATTATTTTCCCCTGGCGCGCCTTGTGTGGACTAAAGCGGACAAGCCGATCGGCGAAGTCATCAAGTGCGCGGGTCCGATTTATGAACGTTTTCTGGCACCTTTGCTGCTCGCGGCGCTCAATATCGCGCCGCGCGAAGGTTCGGCGAAGCTTGCCGGTGCCGTTGTGCGAGAAAGTCTCGCGCTTGGAGGACAGGCGTGCCGGCCGCTTCTGGCGCGGGAAGGGTTGGGAGCGGTTTTCGTTGAACCTGCTATTTCTCATTTGCAAAAACAGGGTGCTGTAATTTCGCTCGAAGACGAACTTGTCGAACTGAATTTTTCCGGCGACCGCGTAACGAGCCTCGATTTTGCAAAGCAGACACTCAAGCTTGGCGACGATGATGCGGTAATTCTGGCCGTTCCACCTTACGTGGCGACCGGCCTCGTGCCCGGCCTGCAGGCGCCGTCATTGTTTCGCGGGATTGTAAATGCGCATTTCCGCATTGATCCACCCGTCCGCCTGCCGCCGATGCTGGGCGTCATCAACGGCACCGCCGAATGGATATTTTCGCTACCAGGCCGGATCTCCGCGACGATCAGCGATGCAGGGCGTCTGTTCGAGATGCCCCGCACGGAGCTTGCGCAGGCAATATGGAACGACATTGCGGTGGTTACCGGCGTTTCGGCCAAGCTGCCGCCCTGGCAACTCGTGCGAGAACGGCGTGCGACTTTCGCTGCGACGCCTGAGCAGAATGCTCTGCGTCCTGGCCCCGAGACTTCTTGGAGCAATTTGGTCCTGGCAGGCGATTGGACGGCGACAGGCCTGCCTGCGACAATCGAGAGTGCGATCCGCTCTGGCTATCGCGCCGCTAGTCTCGTCGGGCAGCGACTGGAGGCCGCGGCATGACGCTTGCGCGACCGGAGACCACGCGATTGGCGCCGCAAGAATCCGGCGTTCAGGAAGCGGCTGCGAGCGGCACCCATGCCTTGCTCGATTGCCAACGAGCGGATGGCCATTGGGTCTTCGAGCTTGAGGCCGACGCAACCATTCCCGCGGAATACGTGCTGCTGAGGCACTACCGGGGAGAACCGGTGGCAAAGGAACTCGAACAGAAGATCGCAGTCTACCTGCGTCGTATCCAAGGCGCACATGGCGGCTGGCCCCTTTATCATGAGGGCCAATTCGACATGAGCGCCAGCGTCAAGGCCTATTTCGCCCTCAAGATGATCGGCGACAGCCCCGATGCGCCGCACATGCGGCGCGCGCGCGAAGCAATGCTGACGCGGGGCGGGGCGGCTGAAAGCAACGTGTTTACACGTGTCCTGCTTTCGCTTTACGGCATCCTTCCATGGCGAAGCGTCCCGGAAATGCCGGTTGAAATCACGCTGCTGCCGCGCTGGTTTCCGTTTCATCTCTCGAAGGTATCCTACTGGGCGCGTACGGTGCTCGTGCCGCTGTTGGTGCTTCAGGCGTTACGCCCGCGGGCGAAGAACCCGCTGGGTGTGGGCATCGACGAATTGTTCGTCGCGCCGCCGCAGTCGGTAGGACCGGCGGCGAAGGCGCCGCACCAGCGTTGGATCTGGTTTTTGCTGTTTCGCGGAATCGATATCGTTCTTCGTCCTGCGATAAAACTCTTCCCGAAGGCTCTCCGGAAACGCGCAATCGACCGAGCGGTTGAATTTACCACTGTTCGACTCAACGGCGAGGACGGACTTGGTGCGATTTTTCCTGCGATGGCCAACGCGACCATGATGTTCGATGTGCTGGGCAACCGTGTTGGTGCCGAAATTGCCCGTTCATCAATCGAAAAACTGCTGGTTGTGGGGCCCAGCGAGGCGTACTGCCAGCCTTGCGTATCGCCGGTATGGGATACGGCCTTAGCCTGCCACGCCATGCTGGAAGTGGGCGGCAAGGATGCCTGTGCCTCCGCATTTCGCGGCCTCGATTGGCTCCTGCCGCGCCAGGTTCTCGATATCGTCGGCGATTGGTCGGCGAGGCGGCCGCACGTGCGGCCTGGCGGCTGGGCGTTTCAATATGCCAATGCCTACTATCCCGACCTCGACGATACGGCGGTTGTCGTCATGGCGATGGACCGTGCCCGGCGTTGCGGGGCGGGTGATCGTTATGATTTGGCGATCAAACGTGGTGCTGAGTGGGTGAAGGGCCTGCAGAGCCGCAATGGCGGCTGGGCCGCCTTCGATGTCGACAATATGTACGACTACCTCAACAATATCCCGTTCGCGGACCACGGCGCGCTGATCGATCCGCCGACCGAAGATGTGACGGCGCGCTGTGTCTCCATGCTCGCTCAATTGGGTGAAACGCCGGACCGGAGTGCCTCGTTGGCGCGCGGGGTCGAATATCTGCTTCGCACGCAAACGAACGATGGAAGTTGGTACGGCCGCTGGGGACTCAACTATATCTACGGCACGTGGTCGTCGCTGTGCGCGCTCAACATGTGCGGGCTTGGTGGCTCGACCGAGGCCTGCAAGGCCGTCGAGTGGCTGCGGTCAATTCAAAATTCGGACGGCGGGTGGGGCGAAGACGGGATTAGTTATCGGCTCGATTATCACGGTCACGAACGTGCATCCAGTACGGCATCGCAAACGGCCTGGGCACTCCTGGCGCTCATGGCTTGCGGAGAAGCTGCACACCCCGCGGTGGCGCGCGGTGTGCGGTATCTCGTGCAGACGCAGAACGAAGCGGGTTTCTGGGACGAAGAAAGATTCACGGCGACCGGGTTTCCGCGGGTCTTCTATCTACGCTATCACGGTTACCGGAAATTCTTTCCGCTTTGGGCGCTCGCGCGCTATGTCAACCTGACGGAAGGCCAAACATCCAACGTGCCGTTTGGAATGTAGTCGTCAGCGGTTTGAAGGATCAATGCGGGCTCTCTGAGCGTCACTGAGCTTGCCGTAAAAATCATCGAATGCAATCTGCACATTCGTGGCCGCGTAGTTCATGGCGGTCAATTGATCATCCGCGGCATCCAGACGCGCGAGCGGATCGGAGGGAATCGGCTGGGCGCAGGATGCAATGAGCAATTTGGCCATGTCGGACGAAACCTTGTGCAGGTTTTCCAAGCTGGCGGCCTGATCATTGTTCGGCCGGAGCTTCAATTCGATTTCTTTTATCAGGCGTTCAGCACTTTCCATGTTCGGGGACGCGCAAGCCTGGTACTGCTTGCTGGCGCCGGGATCCGACGCCTGAGGCTGCGACTGTGCGCTGGCCTGGATCCGCTCGCTTCCGAGGCTGATCTTCTGTGCGGCTGTCAGGGTGTCGTAGAACTGCTTCAGCGGCGCCCGCATTGATATTCCGCCATCGCGCACCATCCAGAGCATTTGCACGAGCGCTCTGAGGCGGTCAGGCGGAGCGAGGTTTCCAGCATTCCGGCACGCGCCTTTTAGGCCCTTGATGGATCGGCTGGCCGTGGATTGCACCTTTTCGAGAGCGTCATGCTGGGCATTGGACAGCTGCAATATCTGCTCAAGGCGTGCTGCTGGCCAACGGTCGGACGCAGTGGCTGAATCACCGCATTGGACGTCGGCCTCGCTGTTGTCGCCGTCATTTTTAGCGGCTGTGCCCGTGGTGGCCGTCCGGACCGATGACCGGGGGAGATCGAAGCGGCCGGAAATGGTGTCGGCGATCACGTCAAACCCGCGACCGCGAATTCGCGCGCTGTAATCGTCAGGCCATAAGGCAAAACCGACGACCTCTTCAAACGCAGCCGGCCACGCTGGCGGGCCGACCCGGCCCAAACGAGCGTCCGCATTGGCGGACTCCTCATGGCTCGGCGAAGCTGCAGCCGTGCGGTGACCTGCGCCACGATGGCGATGCGCATGCGGATAGTGGCCGAGACCGCCGAGCATCTGGCGAAAAGGCCGGGTGATCCCGCCGAGAATCCCCTGCGGCGACAATTGTGCATGCGCGGAGTCGCAGACGGGGGCCGTCAATGCCGCGAGGAGAAAGAGTATAACGGCGCGCCCGCGCATGGCTGGATCCCGAAGACCGCTGATACTCGATAGTGCAGACGTCCTGTTATTTTATGCAACGGCAAGACGCGGCTGAAAGTTCCATTCGGCCGCATTGGGAACCGCTTTATCCGGCTTCCGCCAGTTCCGGATTCGTTTCGGCCTGCCGGATCTCGTTTAGTTTCCGCTCGACGTGTTGGGAAAACACATATTGAGCAGGGCGCTGATGCGTGAGCGTGATATCGGGGCGCATCGGGCCTTCAGTACGCACCCCACGTAAACTCACGCCCAACGCCTTGAGCGGATGCGCGATTGCATCATTGACGGCAGAAGCTTCGTATCCGCAATGCACCATGCAGTCCGCGCATTTCTCGTAATTTCCGGTGCCGTAGGAATCCCAATCGGTTTCGTTCATAAGCTCGTTGAACGTCTTGGCATAGCCTTCCCCAAGCAAATAGCAGGGCTTCTGCCATCCAAATATCGTCCGCGTCGGATTGCCCCACGGCGTGCAGTGGTAACGCTGGTTTCCCGCAAGAAAATCGAGAAACAAGCTCGATTGGCTGAACGACCAGCGCGTGGAGCCCCGCCCGCGGAATATGTCGCGGAAGAGCTGCTTTGTGCGATCGCGATTGAGAAAGTGCTGCTGATCGGGCGCTCGCTCGTAAGCATAGCCCGGCGAAACCGTGATGCCGTCGACGCCCATCGCCATGACCGTGTCGAAGAACCGGGCGACTTGATCGCCATCGGCGTTATTGAACAGCGTGCAGTTGATGTTCACGCGGAAGCCGCGCGCTTTGGCGCTTCGAATTGCGGCTACCGCGCGGTCATAGACACCCGGTTGGCAGACCGACGCATCGTGCATCTCCTTGTCGCCGTCAAGATGCACGGACCAGGTGAAAAACGTGCTTGGCTGATATTGCGACAGTTTCTTTTCCATCAGCAAAGCATTGGTGCACAAGTAGACGAACTTGCGCCGAGCAATGATGCCGCGGACGATTTCCGGCATTTGCTTGTGAAGCAGGGGCTCGCCACCTGCGATTGACACCACCGGCGCGCCGCATTCGTCAACGGCATGGAGTGCATCTTCAACCGGCATATTCTGATGCAAAATAGGATCTGGATAGTCGATCTTTCCGCAGCCGGCGCAAGCAAGGTTGCACCGGAACAACGGCTCAAGCATCAGGACCAACGGATAACGCGCTCGGCCGGTCAGACGCTGGCGGATGACGTAACTACCGACAAACAGTTTCTGAAGGAGAGGAATGCTCAAGGTCTATGTCCTTACTTATTGTTTTCCCGCCGGTGACGTCGAGGAGGTCGACGGGCACCCGGAATTCGATGTGTTCTTCCTGGCCAGGCAAGGTGAAGACCTCGACCGGCGTTATGGCCCGGAGTGCGTTTATCACATCCCGAACCATGACCTCAGGTGCCGATGCGCCGGCCGTGATTCCGACCACATCGACATTATGCAGCCATTCCGGCCGAATTTCCCCGCCATTGGCGATGAGATGCGTTGGAATGCCGGCCTCGACCCCAATCTCGCGAAGTCGATTGGAATTGGAGCTGTTCGCCGCTCCGACCACAAAAATTACGTCTACCAGCTTGGTCAGTTCGAGCAGGGCAGTTTGGCGATTTTGCGTCGCATAGCAAATATCCTGGGTGCCGGGTCCTACGACGTCCTTAAAGCGGCGAAACAGGGCTGCAATGACGCCGCGCGTATCGTCGACGCTGAGCGTAGTCTGCGTCACGTACGCGATCGGAGTATCCTCGGCAAGGTCCAGCGCGTCGACATCCTCTTCCGTCTGCACCAGCAGCACGGAGCCCGGGATTTGCCCCAGCGTACCCTCGACTTCGGGGTGGCCGGCATGACCGATCAGGATAACGGTACGTCCCTGGCGCAGGTAATGGCGGCCCTGCGCATGCACCTTCGAGACGAGAGGACAGGTCGCATTGAGCACACGCAGGCCTCTTTCGGAGGCTTCGGCCTCTACCTTTTTCGCGACGCCGTGAGCACTGAAGATCGTTATGGCATCCGGCGGTACTTCCGAAAGATCCTCCACAAAATGGGCCCCACGCGCCTTTAGCGCATCGACCACCCATTTGTTGTGCACGATCTCGTGGCGCACATAAACAGGCGGTCCGTACTTGTCGAGGGCCCGTTCGACGATCTCAATCGCGCGAACAACACCCGCGCAAAACCCGCGCGGTTTAGCAAGAATAACCTTCATGCCGCGCCCCCGTTCGCTCTCCCATTTCGGCGGCGCTGCGCACGATCGGTGAGGAAGGCGATCTCGGCCGGCTGAAGCTCGGGAGCATTGCGCGATCCAAAGGCATCAAAGACCTTCGCGACGATCCCATTCGCATCAAGTCCGGCTTTTGCATACATGGCGGGCGGCGAATCGTGATCTATAAATACGTCTGGCAAGAACATGCTCCGGGCTTTGAAATTCGGCCGTTCGAGCGCGCCATGTTCCGCAAGAAGCTGAAGCACGTGCGAGCCGAAACCGCCAATGGCGCCTTCTTCGATAGTGACGAGCAATTCGTGCTCGCGTGCAAGGCGGAGGATAAGATCGTTATCAAGCGGCTTGGCAAAGCGGGCATCGGCTACCGTCGTCGAGATCCCATGCGCTGCCAAGACTTCGGCGGCCTTGATGCATTCGGCCAGTCGTGTTCCCAGCGACAGCAGTGCAACGGTTGATCCCTGCGTTATGATTCGCCCGCGACCGATCTCGAGCGGGACGCCCACTTCGGGACGCTCGACACCGACGCCGTCACCACGCGGGTAGCGGACAGCAGAAGGGCGGTCGTTGATCGTAACGGCAGTCGCCACCATGTGAACGAGCTCGGCCTCATCGGCCGCCGCCATGATGACGAAATGCGGCAGGCAGCCCAGGTAGGCGAGATCGAATGAGCCGGCGTGAGTAGGTCCGTCGGCGCCGACGAGGCCGGCGCGATCCATGATGAAACGAACCGGCAGCTTCTGAATGGCAACGTCATGGACGACCTGATCGTATGCGCGCTGCAGGAATGTCGAATAGATTGCGACAAACGGCTTGTAGCCTTGGGTTGCCAGCCCCGCCGCAAAAGTCACGCCATGCTGCTCCGCAATTCCAACGTCGAAGGCACGTTGCGGAAAGGCCTTCGCGAAAATATCGACACCCGTGCCGCCCGGCATTGCGGCCGTGATCGCCACAATGCGGTCGTCCTTTTCGGCCTCTTTAACGAGGCTTTCGCCGAATACTTTCGTGTATGACGGCGCGTTCGAAGTCGCCTTGTGCTGTTTGCCGGTCGAGACGTCAAATTTGACGACACCGTGATATTTGTCCTGCGACGCTTCGGCAGGTGCATAGCCCTTGCCCTTCTGCGTGCGCACGTGCACCAGAAATGGTCCGTTATCCGCGGTACGCACATTTTCAAGGACGGGCAGTAGCTGCCCGAGATCATGACCGTCGACGATGCCGATATAGTAAAAGCCAAGCTCTTCGAACAAGGTCCCGCCGGTGACGAAGCCGCGCGCGAGCTCCTCGGCAAGGGACGCTTTTTCCTTGAAGAATCTTGGCAGGTGTCCGGCGAACTGCTTGCCGATGTCACGCAAGGACATATACATCGGGCTCGAGAGCAGGCGCGTGAGATAATTCGACATCGCACCGACCGGTGGCGCGATCGACATTTCATTGTCGTTGAGGATCACAATAAGGCGGCGATTCATGGCGCCGGCATTGTTCATGGCTTCGTAAGCCATTCCTGCGGAGATCGCACCATCGCCGATTACGCAGACGACGTTGTGATTGTCTCCGGCGAGGTCACGAGCGACCGCCATTCCGAGTCCGGCGGAGATGGAAGTAGAGGAGTGGGCCGCACCGAAGCAGTCGTATTCGCTCTCGGAGCGTTTCGTAAACCCGGACAGGCCGCCGCCGGTACGCAACGTTCTGATACGGTCGCGCCTGCCGGTGAGAATCTTGTGCGGGTAGGCCTGGTGGCCGACGTCCCAAATCAGCTTGTCATTTGGCGTATCGAAAATGTAGTGCAGAGCCACCGTCAACTCGATCACCCCGAGACTCGCTCCCAGGTGTCCGCCGGTGACGGCCACTGCGTTGATGGTTTCGGCACGTAGTTCGTCCGCAACCTGCTGGAGGTGCCGCGCATTGATACGGCGTAAATCGGCAGGACTCTTTATTGAGTCGAGGATTGCAGAGGTGGGTTTTGTCAGGGGATCATCATTGGGCGCCGTCATGCTTTAACTGTCCTTCACGAATGAACGGAGGCGCTCGAGCCTTGGCAAACCCTCACGTAATGATTTCCGTCGCCCAATGCGAGCTTTGGCGCCTTTGCCATGAAGTCTTTCAGTCAGCGTCAATCATTAACAAGAGCAATAGTTCCGCTTCGAAAGCATTGAAAATGATGCGTTTAAGCGCAAGTGGGGGCGCTAATATTTTAGTCGGAAGGCGGATTTAGGCATGCTGGCGTCCTGGGTTACCTCTGTCGTGCGGTTCTGCACCAGATTTCCTTGGCCGATCATCGTTTTAGCGGTGATTGGTGCTGCCGCTTCGGCCGCCTATTCGGGCCGCCATTTCGCCATCAACACGGATATTAACAAGCTAATTTCTCCTGATCTCGACTGGCGCCGCCGCGAAGCGGAGTTCGCAAAGGCGTTTCCCGGACATTACGGGGCCACGCTCATCGTCGTCGAGGCCCCGACAGCGGAATACGTTGCCCGCGCGGCTGCCGAGCTGGCCGCTCGCCTGAAATCCCAGCCGCGACTTTTTCGCTCAGTCGAGGATATCGGAGGTAGTGAATTTTTCGCGCGCAACGGATTGTTGTTCCAGGCCACGGACGATGTCGCGCGCACCGCCAAAGGGCTGGCGCGGGCGGCGCCCCTGGTCGGGACCCTCGCCGACGATCCCAGTCTGCGCGGGCTTACCCGAGCCCTCTCGTTAGGGCTCGTTGGCGTACAAAATCGCATGGTCACGCTGGACGCGCTGGCCCGGCCTCTGTCGATGGCGTCGAAGACTGTCGAAGACGCACTGGCGGATCGCCCAGCGTCGTTTTCGTGGCTTTCGATGCTCAACGGTGAGGATCCGGGATCGAGTGATCTGCGCCGGCTGATCGAAGTGCACCCGGTGCTGGATTTTTCCGCGCTCCAGCCGGGAAAAGTGTCGAGTACTGCCATCCGCGAGGCGGCAAAAGAACTGCAGCTTTCGCAAAAATATCAGGCACGCGTGCGGCTGACGGGCTCGGTGGCGATGGCCGACGAGGAATTCGCGTCAGTTCAGGAAGGCGCTCTCGTCAACGGAATTGGCACAATCATCGTCGTTCTGACGATCCTGTGGCTGGCATTGAAGTCGGCGCGGCTCATCGTCGCGGTTTTCGTCAATCTGTTCATTGGACTGGCGCTCACGGCCGCTCTCGGTCTCGCGATGGTCGGCGCGTTGAACATGATATCCGTTGCCTTCGCGGTGCTGTTCGTCGGGCTGGGCGTTGATTTCGGAATTCAATTCTCGGTGCGCTATCGCGCCGAACGTCATGACGTCGAAAAAATGCGCGCCGCACTTGCCAAGGCGGCGGAAAAGATCGGCGCGCCTTTGACTCTCGCCGCCGCCGCCGTGGCCGCCGGTTTCCTTTCGTTTCTCCCGACCGATTACAGGGGCGTATCGGAACTGGGTCAAATCGCCGGCGCGGGAATGCTGATCGCGTATTTAACAAGTATCACCGTATTGCCTGCACTCATTACGGTACTCAACCCGCCCGGAGAGCCGGAGGAGATCGGGTATCGCGCGCTCGCTCCCGTTGACAGGTTTCTGCAGGACTATCGCGTGCCGGTCATTGGTGGCACTTTGGCAGTTGCTGTCATCGGTTTGCCGCTGCTTTATTTTCTTTCCTTCGATTTCGATCCCATACATTTGCGCAATGCCCAGACGGAATCGATTTCCACCTTGCTTGATCTCGGTGGGGACCCGAGGGTCGGGATCAACTCCGTCAACGTCATCGCTCCGTCGGTTGATGACGCTGCAGCCACCGCTGCAAAATTACAGAAATTACCGCAGGTCCTCCAGGCAACAACGCTGCTAAGTTTTGTTCCGCAGGATCAGGACAAGAAACTCGCACTCATCGGAGATTTGCGACGCAGCCTCGGTCAGTCGCTGCAGCCGTCGGAACCGAGCAAGCCGCCGACCGATGCTGAAAATGTAGCTGCTTTGAACAGTATGGCTGATCAACTCAATAAAATCGCGGGGGATAGCAAGGGCGCTGGCGCCGAGGCAGCCAAACGCCTGGCCGCCGATGGAATAAAGCTCGCGAAGGCCGATGAATCGGCCCGCACCCGGGCGCAAACGGCATTCATCACGTCCCTCGAGACCGATCTTGCCCAGTTGCGCGGTTTTCTGACCGCAGAACGAATCACAAGGGACAATCTTCCAGGCGTCCTCAAGCAGCAATGGATGACAAGCGACGGGCACGGACGCATTGAAGCTGCGCCCAAAGGAAATACCGATGACACCGAGGTGCTGAGGTCATTCGCCCGCGCAATTCTTGCGGATTATCCGAACGCGACGGGTGGCCCGATTTCGATACTTGAATCGAGCCGCACAGTAGTGAGGGCTTTCATTGAAGCCGGTTTCTACGCGCTCGTTTCGATCGCGATATTGCTCTGGATTGTTCTGAGGCGGTTTGGCGACGTATTGCTGACGCTGGTGCCCTTGTTGTTGGCGGGCGTCGTAACACTTGAGATTTGTGTTCTTATCGGCATGCCGCTCAACTTCGCCAACATCATCGCTCTGCCGCTGTTGCTTGGCGTCGGAGTGGCGTTCAAGATCTACTACATTATGGCCTGGCGCTCGGGCCGCACGAACTTGCTGCAGTCGAGCCTCACGCGTGCCGTGATTTGGAGCGCTTTGACGACCGCGACGGCGTTCGGGAGTCTCTGGCTCTCGCAGCACCCCGGTACGTCGAGCATGGGCAAGCTGCTCGCACTCTCGCTGGTGTGTACTTTGGCCGCTGCGGTGTTATTTCAGCCGGCGCTCATGGGAAAGCCCCGTAGTGCCCGCGACCCGTGAGCACACATCGTCGGGCAGCTCGATCGCATTTGCAGGAGGCTTGTTCGCAGGGGATTTGGCCGTAGCCTTGCGGCCACTCGACTTAGGCGCCGGAATTTGTGGTGGCGCGCTGCCAAAGGTGTCTTGTGCCTCGACGCGCGTCCAGTTTTCGCCACCGCATAAAAAGCCCAGAACGCAGCCCTGCACGCGCAAGGTATTGGGGTCCGAAAGTGTGATGGAAGCCGAATAGGTATTGCCGTCCTCGGAATTATAGATCTGCCCTTCCCATTGATTTGCATGCGAAGGGGTCATGCCGAGCAGAATCGGCATCCCAAGCGTGGGGCGCGACCGCAAATTCGGGTCGGGGTTCTTGGTGTCGGTACCCGGCTGCGCCTCCCATGACACGACCCCCCAAAGGCGGCCACTGCAATCGACGATTTTGATGCGCGCAATGCGCTTGGCCACCAGCCATTCGCCGGTTGGATCGGGCGGCGAAATGCTTGCTGGCTGTGCGAAGACGAGGCCCGCCAGGCAAAACATGAAGGCGGCGGCGAGCGGCCACGTATTGAGGATTGATCGAATTCGCATGCTTAGGCACCCTGAAACCCCGTGTGGATTGGTCTGTACACCTGAAATTGCTGAAATCGAGCCTGGTTCCGCTGTTCCCTATGGCCCAAATTCTGTCAAATTGGAACTCGAACCAACGGCAACTCGTTCTGATCTCCGGGTTGTATGAGCCATGTCAGTTGGCCCATAGGGCAAGATGGAGTGCATAGTGCTTGATTTCCCTGCGGCGCTTAGTCCGCCCGCACCAATTCCCCGGGCGCAGCCTCTCGGACCCATCGAGCTCCTTCGCGTACTTGCCAAAAATCCAATCGAGGCATGGACCGCGGCGCATTTCGAACAACCTATCGTCACGAGTGGATTGTCGATCGGACGCGTGGCGGTGGTCAGTGACCCTGCGGCGATACGGCGGGTCCTGCTGGAAAATTGTGACAATTATGAAAAGGACTGGCTGCAACGGAGGGTCTTGTCGGCTGGCCTGATCGGAGGGCTCCTGACCGCCGAAGGCCAAAACTGGCGGATGCAACGCCGGGCCCTGGCGCCGCTTTTCGCGCGCAAGACCGTCATGAACTTTACTTCCGCAATGATCGCCGCAGCCGACAACATGGTCGAGCGGCTTGGCCAACGCCAGGGCGAAGTGACAGATGTCGCCGTTGAGGCCACGCGCGTCACCTTGGAAGTATTGGAACGGACGATTTTTTCGGACGGCCTTGGGCGCGACGCAGAAGATATCCGCACGGCGATGAAGCGCTATTTTGAGACGATCGGGCGGATCGATCCGTTCGACATGTTCGGCGTTCCCGAATTTTTGCCGCGGCCCGGCCGCTGGAAATTGCGGCCCATGCTTCGCCTTTTTGAATCGGCGATCGACTCGATTATTTCGACACGCCGTGATCGCCTCGCCAATGATCCGGAAGGCGCGCCGCGGGACATATTGACATTCTTGCTCGAGGCTTCCGACCCGGAGACGGGTGAGGCGCTTACGGAAGTCGAAATCCGCGCCAATATTCTGACGTTTATAGCGGCCGGTCATGAGACGACCGCAAACTGCATAAGCTGGTCGCTGTTTCTGCTGTCAAAATCGGATCAATGGAGTGAACGCGTCCGCGCTGAGGCCGATCGCGTTTTCGAAGGCCCTCGCGATGGACTGGCCGACCGCCTCGTCGAGACGCGAGCCGTTATCGACGAGGCCAACCGCCTCTATCCGCCCATTTCGGCAATCAGCCGTGCGGCCAAGGGTCCTGACGAACTTGCCGGCGAGCCGATCAAGCGCGGGACGATGGTCGTCATTGCGCCTTATGTCCTGCACCGTCACCGCGCATTGTGGGAAAAGCCCTCAACGTTCGAACCAAATCGGTTTCTTGGCGATGCCCGGCACGCGATTGATCGCTTCGCCTATCTTCCCTTCGGCGTCGGGCCGCGGATTTGCATCGGTGCGACCTTCGCAATTCAGGAAGCGTCCATTATCGTCGCCTCGATCGTGCGCCATTTCACGCTCGAGATGGCGCCCGGTCACATTGCATGGCCCGAACTGAAAGTCACTTTACGGCCGCGGGGCGGCTTGCCGATGATACTGCGCCGACGCTAGCTCAAGCGGTTTGCTGGCCAAATTGTGGAGTTGAACGGGCGGAGGGCCGCAGGGTCCATTCGACATACCAGGAATGACTGAAAAAACCGACGGCTCCCGCGCGAAGTCTGCAGACAACGACCGGACCATGATGGCGCGATGCATCGCCCTATCTGCGGCCGCGATAGAGCAGGGCGAATTGCCCTTTGCGGGACTCGTATGCAGGGGGGACAAAGTCATCGCGCAAGCGACCAACGAGGTAGTTCAGGGCGGCGATATTACGCGTCACGCCGAACTGGTCGCAATCTCGAAAGCACAAAAAGTTCTGGGACAAAAGGAATTGGCGGGCTGTACGCTCTACAGCAATATTGAGCCTTGCGCGATGTGCGCATTCGCGGCGAGGGAGACCCGCATCGAGCGTGTCGTGTTTTCAATCAGGTCGCCGATGATGGGCGGCCTTTCAAAGTGGAATGTCCTGCGGGACAGCGAACTCTCGAGCGCCATGCCGGAGGTATTCGGGCCAGTTCCCGAAGTGATTGGCGGATTTATGCGGGAAGACGCGGAGAAGATCTGGGAGTCCTGGCATCCGCTGATTTGGGCGGCGATCAAGCGCCGGGGATATCTCGATGGCGAGGATCCTGCGCTTGAGCACCTGCACGCGATTCCGGAGCGGCACAGCCTGATCCGCAAGATCTTTGCATTGCACAGGCACGGCCCGTCTTTGCTGCGAAAATTCCGCTTATAAATTACTGGCCGTGGTCTTCCAGGACCTTTTGGCAGGCCTTCTTGAGCTTGTGGCGATGGTCCTGCAGGCACGCAAGGACACGGAACGTGTCCGGAATGGCGTCCTGACAAAATCTAGTCGAGTCGGGAGCGCAGGCTGCCTGCTCTTCTGGCGTACCCTGAAAAAGTCCGCCGCTCGGCGCGGGCTGACGGCCTTCGTTGGCTGCGTAAGCCGTACCGCTAGCGACTTGGATGAGGACGAGAACGGCGCAAAGCCTGGAGAACATTGTCTTGTGTCCGGTTATCGTACATGGTTCGATGTCAACCGCCACGGTGCCTCGGGCGTTCCACGAGAAACCGGCGGTTGTTCGATGTGTTGCTGCATCATCATGCGACGCCTGCATTTGAGTCTGAAGATGTTAGTGCCATCACAATGGGGTTTGAGTTTTTTGCGCGGGGCCGCCATTGTCCTTATATTGGGAGTTTCGGCCGCCGAATCTGGTCATGCACAAAGCATAGCACCGTTTGATCGTCTGGCAGGTCAATGGTCCGGCTCCGGCACTATTGATCTGTCCAATGGTTCGCGTGAACCGATCAAATGCCGCGCAGCCTATGACGTTCTCGGGAACCAAAAAAAGCTCCAGCTCAATATCCGCTGCGCCAGTGACAGCTACAATTTCGAACTGCAAGCCAGCGCACTCTATTCGGCCGGCGCAATCAGCGGGATCTGGAGCGAGCAGACGCACAATGTCGGCGGGACGATCTCTGGCAGGGCCGACGGCGACCACTTCCAGGTGCTCGCAAAAAGCCAATCCTTTTCGGCGAGCCTGACGCTAATTACTCACGGCGGCCGTCAATCGGTGCTCATCAGGGCACAGAACGCGCAGGCGAGCGTTAAAGGCGCCTCGATCAGCCTCAGGCGCCGATCCTGATTGTTCATTCTGCTGAAGACCGGAGCAACGAGCGCCGAGACATGCGGCGCACTATCTTGCTGAGAAAAGTCGCAATCGGCCGCAGCATGAACAGGTCGGCGACCAGAGCCGCGACCATCGCGAAAGCACTCAGCCAGCCAAAAAGCCGCAATGACGGAAGGCTCGAAAGAACGGTCATCGCCAGCCCGCAGGCAAGGACTGCCGAAGTGAGGATCAGCGGCGGACCGACCAGGATCGTTGCGCGTTCGACGCCAACTGCGGGGTCGGCGTCGGTATCCTCGATCTGAAGGCGATTGAGAAAGTGGATTGTCGCACTCAGTCCGAGGCCAAACGACACCGTCAGGGCGATCACACTCGCAAACTGCAGGCCTTGACCGATAGCCAGCAAAACAGTTCCGGCAAGAACGATCGGAAACAGGCCAGGCAAAATGCTGATGAGCATCACGATTGGTGACCAGAAAGCCAAGCCGATAAATGCTGCCACGAAGACGATTTCGATCGTAAGCCCTCTGCTCAGCTTATCGATCATGAGCGCGCTGTTTCGCGCAGCGATCACAGACAATCCCGTCACTGCAATTTTGTAACCGGGATATTTCGCGCGCACGCTATTGAGCTGCCGGTCAACTCGGTCGACGATGGGCAACAGTTGGCTGGCATCGGAATCCGGGACACGCCCGCTAACGATCACCGCGTCATGTTCGGCCGAGATGAATCGGCGCGTGAGATAGGGCGGCAGCAGGTCGACATATTGCTTGAGTGTGTCGACGTCGGATTTTTGCAGTTTCTCGGCAAGCCATCGTCGTAGTGTGTCAAGCGACCAGACATTACCGACGCCTTTCTGTTGTTCGAGCAAGGCGTGGACATCGGCAATCGCAGCCAGGGTTTCAGGCGCATAAAGCGATGCCCCTTTCGGGAACTGAATGTACACGTCGAAAGGATTTGCGCCCGTGAGCTTGATGTCGAGACGCTGGCTGGCTTTGACCGCCTGTTCGCGATCGGGGACCTGGTCCGCGAGCCGGTAGCGGGGCTGTAGTTGCGTGTACCCAAGCGACAATCCAGCGACGACGATCAGGCTGATAAACGAGTAGAGTCCCGGCCGTGCCACCATGCGAATGGCAATCCAGCTGCACAGCCGGCGCAGGACATTGAGAGCATTGTCCATGTTTCGGACTGCCGCAACAAATCCGGCTTCATTCCGGATGAGCAACACGCCGAGCAGCGGCACGCCCATCAAAACGGCCACGAGCGCCACCGCAACCGCGATCAGCCCCGCCTCGCCGAATGTGCGGACCAGATCGGACGGCGAGAATTGC
>DASSIT010000080.1:0-2873 GCA_035691545.1 Pseudolabrys sp.
CGGTTCATAACGTCTTTCCGTTCCGCACAGGCACACCAAAAATCCAGCCCTCGCGACGATCAAAGCCTCCGCTTTCCGGGTACATAAACGCGGCACTATCGGCGAGTTTACGCAACGCAGCCGCCGCGACCAGCGCATCAGCTTGGTCGACAGACCGGCAAGCAACGCCCCGCTGGCGGCGGCCATCATAAAAGCTGAGAGCCCTGTCCAATTCATCATGGTTCGATGCCAAGAGATCAAGGCGTCTCGGCCTATCAACGCCCGCCCTACGGTAGAAAAAAGAGGGGTAGATTTCTACGATTGTGGTTTTCGCCTTCTCAATCGAGTCGAAAGGCCATATCGCGACGGACTTGCCGTGGTGGGTCGCAATCCTGTGCAGCATCCTCATTCCGGAAAAGCTGCCGGCGCCGACTTGGGCTCCAATCATGTGATAGATTGAAATCGCTTTCCCCTCGACATCATCGACCTTGCGCCGATAGCTCCGGCGATAATGTTGGCCTCTATGCTTTGCGTGCAAAATGTAGGGACGAAAAGGGCTTTGCTCGCTCGTCCAGACAGGTCCTGCATAGAAATCAGGGACCTTCGCGCAAAGACTTTCGACAAGAGCCCAGAGTGCCCTTACGTCGCCGATTTGCCTCGGTCCGAGCAGATCATTGTCCCACGGTATGGAGAAGGCAAAATCAATTCCGACAAGCGTGGGTTTTTCGCCGAGCTTGACGATGTAATCGATCACTTCCGGCCTGCTCCACCTTTCGCCATTTGCTGGAAAGACAAGCCGGCATTCGGTTTGTCCCAGTTCAGCTTCGGCGATCTGGATGCCGGCGTGTCTGGCCCCTTTGGCTCCCGACCAATCGATGGCGACAAAGCGTTCGAAGCCGGTCATTTGCTCTGACCTCTCAGCTTCGCCCAATATTCCAGACGCTTGCGAATCTCGCGCTCGAAGCCGCGCTCGGGTGGATCATAAAATGTCTGCCGACCAAGGCTCTCTGGAAAATAGTCCTGGCCCGAAAAGCCTTCCGGCGTGTCGTGGTCGTATTCGTAACCTTCGCCGTAGCCTTCCGATTTCATCAGCCCGGTCGGCGCATTGAGGATGTGCTTGGGCGGCAAGAGCGAACCACCCTCCCTCGCTACGCGCACCGCCGCGCCAAAGGCCCTGTAGGCGGCATTCGATTTCGGCGCGGTGGCGAGATAAATGACGGCCTGCGCAATCGCGAGCTCACCTTCCGGGTGTCCGAGAAAGTCGAACGCGTCCTTGGCGGCATTGGCAATCACAAGCGCCTGCGGATCGGCAAGGCCGATGTCCTCGATCGCCATGCGCACCACCCGACGCGCCAGGAATAGCGGGTCTTCGCCGGCATCCAGCATTCGCGCCAGATAGTAAAGCGCCGCGTCGGGATCGGAACCGCGGACCGATTTATGCAGCGCCGAGATCAAATTGTAATGCCCGTCCGCCGACTTGTCGTAGATCGGGGCGCGGCGCTGCAGGATCTCTTGCAACTGCGCGGCATTGAAGGTTTCGCCCTGGCGCGCCGCGCGCCAGACCTCTTCGGCCAATGTCAGCGCGGCGCGTCCGTCGCCGTCGGCCATCCGCGTCAGAACGGCACGCGCTTCTGCATCCAGCGGCAATTTCTTGCCCTCGACCCGCTCGGCGTGAACGAACAGCTTTTCGATCGCCGCTTGGTCGAGCGGATGAAACACCAGCACGCGGGCGCGCGACAACAGCGCCGCATTGAGTTCGAATGACGGATTTTCGGTGGTGGCGCCGACCAGCACCACGGTGCCGTCTTCCATCACAGGCAGAAATGAATCCTGCTGCGCGCGATTGAAGCGATGCACCTCGTCGACGAAAAGCAGCGTGCCCTTGCCCATTTCCCTTCGCGCGCGGGCCGCATCGAATGCCTTCTTCAGGTCGGCAACCCCGGAAAACACCGCCGAGAGCTGTTCGAAATGCAGGTCTGTCGCATCCGCCAGAAGCCGCGCCACGGTGGTCTTGCCGGTGCCTGTGGGTCCCCAGAAAATCAGCGAACCTACATTGCGCGTTTCCAGCATGCGCGTCAGCGCGCCATCTTTCCCGAGAATGTGATCCTGGCCCACGACTTCCGAGAGCTTTTTGGGACGCAATCGGTCGGGAAGCGGATGCGGCGCGTCCTGCTCCATTCCGGCGGCTGCGAACAGGCTGGCTCCCTCGCGCTCATTTCGGCGTTTCGGGCTCATCCGCCCAGCGTGACGTTGATCTGCTGGCCGCCCCTCACCAAGGTGATGCGCCAGAGCCGCGCCGAGTCGCGCGTTGCTTTTTCCAGATCGCCGGTCTTTAGAATTTTCTGATTATTGACCGACACGATGACGTCGCCTTTCTGGAAACCGACATTGGCAGCCGTTCCGCCGTCGGCGAGATCGGTCACAACGACACCTTCGGTGTCCACATCCAGATGTAGCTCGTCGGCAACGGCCGGCGAGATATTGGAGACTTTTGCGCCCTGGAACGGCGAGCGTCCGGTCAGAACGATTTCGTTGCGGCCGGTGTCGGGCGCGGTTTCCAACGGCAACGTCAGTTTCAAATTCCTGCCGGCGCGCTGCACATCGATCTGCGATGTCGTGCCAAGCGGACGGGTTGCAAAGCGATAGTCGAACGCATTGGGATCGTCGACTGCCTGCCCGTCGATCGCGACAATCAGGTCGGACGATCGCAATCCACCCCGCGCGGCCGGGCTGTTCGGCACGACACTGGCAACCAGAGCCCCGGTCGGCAGTTTCAGCCCGAGCGTTTCGGCGATCTCCGGTGTCACCCCTTGCAAACGTGCGCCAAGCCAGGGCCGCTTCACGGCCTTGCCGCCGCTTTTCGCGGAAGCAACCACCACTCGCACCATGTTCGC
>DASSIT010000081.1:0-34329 GCA_035691545.1 Pseudolabrys sp.
GATTGGTACGAGAAGCCAAAGAAGATATTCGACCCGGATGCCGGAATTTACGGGCGGTGGTTTTCAGGTGCGACCTGCAACACTTGTTACAACGCGCTTGACAGGCATGTGCTTGCGGGACGCAACGACCAGCCGGCGCTAATTTACGACTCGCCCGTTACCAATACGGTGAAGACGTTCACCTACGGCCGGCTGCTGTCGGAGGTGCAATTGCTTGGCGCAATGCTACGCGAATTTGGCGTCGAAAAGGGTGATCGTGTCATTATTTACATGCCGATGGTGCCGGAGGCGGTGTTTGCGATGCTGGCTTGCGCACGTATCGGTGCCGTGCACTCGGTGGTGTTTGGAGGCTTTGCGCCGAAGGAGCTCGCGACCAGAATCAACGACTGCAGGCCGAAGGTCATTCTTTCGGCGAGCTGCGGCATCGAGGGCGCGCGTGTCATTCCCTACAAGCCGTTACTCGATGAAGCCATCAATTTGGCGAATCACAAGCCGCGGACCTGCATGATTCTTCAGCGTCCTCAATGTGAGGCGCCGTTGACGGCGGGACGCGATCATGATTGGCGCAAGGTTTGGGAGAATGCAGTCAATTACGCCAAGACGAGCGAATGCGTGCCAGTTGCCGCCACTGACCCGCTGTACATTCTCTACACGTCCGGCACAACCGGAATTCCGAAAGGCGTCGTACGCGACAACGGTGGCCATCTGGTCGCGCTAAAATGGTCGATGCAGAATCTTTACGGCGTTTCGCCCGGTGAAGTTTGGTGGTCGGCCTCCGACATCGGCTGGGTGGTCGGTCATTCCTATATCGTCTACGCACCTTTATTTCATGGCTGCACGTCAATTCTCTACGAAGGCAAGCCGGTGGGAACGCCCGACGCGGGCGCTTTCTGGCGCGTTATCTCCCAGCACCGTGTCGTCTCACTGTTCACTGCGCCCACCGCCTTCCGCGCGATCAAGAAGGAAGATCCGAAAGGCGAATTGATCGGGAAATACGATCTTTCGAAATTCCGCACGCTTTTCCTTGCCGGCGAACGCGCGGACCCGCCGACGATTCAATGGGCCGAGGAAGTTCTCAAGGTTCCGGTCCTCGATCACTGGTGGCAGACTGAGACCGGCTGGTGCATCGCGGGTAACCCCGTCGGTCTCGGCACATTGCCGGTACGATACGGTTCGACCTGTGTGCCCATGCCCGGCTATGCGGTCGATATCGTCGATGAGGCGAATAAGGTGCAGCCTGCCAATAAGATCGGGTCGATCGTCATCAAGCTGCCACTGCCGCCCGCATGTTTCCCGACACTGTGGATGCAGGACGACCGCTTTAAGGAAAGCTATCTTGCGGAATTTCCGGGCTACTACAAGACAGCGGATGCCGGCTACAAGGATGAGGACGGCTACATCTATGTGATGAGCCGAACGGACGACATCATCAATGTCGCCGGCCACAGGCTTTCAACCGGCGGCATGGAAGAAGTCCTCGCGTCTCACGAGGATGTTGCGGAATGCGCAGTCCTCGGCATCAAGGACGATCTCAAAGGCGAAGTACCGTGCGGGTTTATCGTGCTCAAGGCCGGCGTCAACCGGCCCCCTTCGGAAATCGAGAAGGAGATCGTCGCATTGGTGCGAGAGAAGATCGGACCGGTTGCTTCGTTCCGCCTCGTAATCACCGTCGCGCGGCTGCCAAAAACGCGCTCAGGAAAAATCCTGCGCGGAACAATCAAGAAGATTGCCGACGGCGAAAAGTGGACGATGCCCGCGACGATTGATGACCCCGTTATTCTGGATGAGATTGGGACTGCGCTGAAGGGGCATGGGCTCGGGTGAAAGACCCGATGTAGGACGGCGGGATGGGCAATCCCGCATGCGGGTTCTTTATAAATTTTCGTCCGGTTTGCCGCTGGTTCGCCGGGGTCAAGCGGCGGCGCACAGGATGGTGGTGGAGTTATCTCTAGCGCCTGCAAAGCCGATTGCAGAAAGTGAAAGCTGCAGCCATGCTTTGAGCGCCACATGCCCACAAGTGCCCCCAACCACGCCCGCAAGAACTTGTGACGGCGGGCCGGGGCCGCTAACGTAGCTTCGAAGTGGGGGGCACGCAGTCTCCCCCGCAGACGGTTAAGCCGTCCAAGCGCTGCGCAACGCTCGGGGTTTCGAGGTGATTGCGCATGTATAAGCGGCGGTTTTCCAACGTTTTTCTTCTTTTTTCCGGACGCGCATTGCGCGGATTCGGCGATGGTTTTGCCATTGTCGTATTGCCCGCCTATCTTTCTGCGATCGGTTACGATGCCGCGCAGGTCGGGTTGGTCGCCGCGGCCGCGCTATTGGGGACGGCGCTATTTACGCTCGCGGCCGGGTTTATCGCGCCGCATTGCGATCTGAGAAGCCTGCTGATCGCGGGCGCCATACTGATGATTTGTACCGGCTTCGCTTTCGCGCAGGCCGAAGCCATCGGTTTTCTGATAGCCGCGGCATTTTTCGGTACGGTGAATCCTTCGACAGGAGATATTGGCATCCTCATTCCCGTCGAACACGCCATGCTCACTTATGGCGCGACCGACGAAAACCGCACCCGGGTCTTCGCGCGATATAGTCTGATCGGTGCATTGTCGATGGCCGTGGGCGCGCTTGCCGCAGCTGCCCCGGATGCATTGTTCGCGACCGGCTATACTCGGGTCGCTGCATTCAAGCTGATGTTTTACGGTTACGCTATGCTCGGGCTTGCGTGTGCGGCTATCTATTTGTGCCTGCCGCATGCGCATGTCGAGCAAAGACCTGCGGCGGCGCCGCTGAGGCAATCGCGTGGCGTTGTCTACAAGCTGGCTGCGCTATTCAGCCTCGATGCGTTCGCGGGTGGCTTTGTCGTCCAGTCGTTGCTGGCGGTCTGGCTGTTCCAGCGTTTCGAGATGTCGCTGACAGCGGCGAGCATTTTCTTTTTCTGGGCGACGGTGCTGAGCGCCTTCTCATATCCGCTCGCCGCACACATCGCAAAATATATCGGCCTCGTGAACACCATGGTTTTCACCCACATCCCCTCGAGTATCTGCCTGATCCTGGCCGCGGTGTCGCCAAATCTGCCGAGCGCACTGACTTTCCTGCTTGTACGGTCCGCGTTGTCGCAAATGGATGTTCCGACGCGGAGCTCTTATGTTATGGCTGTTGTCACGCCGCCTGAGCGCCCCGCTGCCGCAAGCGTCACGGCGGTTCCACGCAGCCTTGCGTCCTCGCTCAGTCCTGCACTCGCCGGCGCGTTGATGACGACATCCTTTCTAGGCCTCCCGCTCATATTATGCGGGACTCTGAAGATCGCTTACGACCTGGCGTTGTTGCTCTCGTTTCGTCATATCAAGCCTCCCGAAGAGAGCGCGTAAGCACAAGGGATCATTTGAATTTTCCATCCGGTTTTCCGGCCCGCACCATTGCCTGGCAGTAGGCGTAGAGCGCATCATAAACGATCCATTCTGCGGCATTAACTTCATGATCGTTTTTGTATCCCAAATGGCGGAAACCCTCGGCGATGGCTTCTAGCCCGGCACCTTCCGCCTGACGATAAAGCGAATTGTCGGTATCCGCCCCATTGACGATCTTTCCAAGCAGCACGAGCGCAGGATCGTCCGCCAGCTTGTATTTCTTGAGGATAGCCTCGAATGAACATTCCTGGCCGTGGTGACCCAATTCAACGTTTTTGACGTCGTAAGGAATAGCGCCGAGACGCTTTGCTTCGTCCATCACTTTGTCCGGAGGCACAAAAAGGAATTCCGCATCCTTGTCGACGAATTTCTTGATGAGCCAGGGGCACGCAACGCGATCGACTTTGACATGTTCTCGGGTGATCCATTTCATATTGCTTCTCCTGCATCCTGGCGCGCAATGTCGGATTGTCCTGCCTCGGCAGGCTTATGCAACGGCGATGTGGGAAGTTACCGAAGCCCATCCGGCGCTCGCACCAAACAGCGGCGAGCAGCGCTTGGATGGGGCGACCATCTGGAGGGGAGGCTGCAGTGTCCCCAAATCAAGTCTACCAAGTTTGCCGCTTTTATCAATGTAGCGAATGGCGCGCGCATGTTTCAGGTCGGGCCGGCGCACTGACCCATTTGCCTGGCGGAACGATTTTTACACCCAGAGCACGGCGTCGTGACTGAACCAAATGCCTGTCTGCCTGTTCTCAAAACATCAAAAAAAAGGAGATTGAACCATGGCTTTGAAAATATTCACTTTGGCAACGGCTGCGCTCTTGAGCGCGTCGACGGTTTGCCTGGCGCAAAGCATGCCGAACTACGGCCCAAACGCCCCGGCAACAGCCGACAGTTTTGGAAAACCACCCAGCGCGACCAGGCCGCCGGGGGTACCGCGCTCGGCGCACAGTGCGTACGCCTACAGGCGCCACTATCACCATCGGCACGTCCATCCGCGCCCGCCGCAGGATTGAGTTCCAGACCATCGTCTGAAGCCGTTTGGACGAGACCGGCGCGGTTATCCGAGGCTCACCATGGGACTTCGGTCACCGATTGAGGCTCTCCGTGTGGCCCAAGCACCGACTGGAAAAATGCGTTGCGAATGAGGACAATGCGGACAGGCGAATACGAAACATCCAGGGACATACATGGCCCTCTTCATCTGCACCGCGTGCGGCACGCAATACCCGGACACTGTCCAACCGCCTGCGCATTGCCCGATTTGTGAGGAAGAACGCCAATACGTGCCGCCGCGAGGGCAGGGGTGGACGACGCTTGAGGCGCTTGCGCAAAGCCATATGAACGGCTTTCGCGAATACGAAACAGGCGTCATTGGGATCGGGTCGCAGCCGTCCTTTGCAATCGGACAGCGCGCGTTGCTCGTGCGCACGAATGGCGGCAATGTGTTGTGGGACTGCATAGCCACGCTCGATGCAGCAACAATCGACATGATCAATGGCCTCGGTGGAATCAAAGCGATTGCAATCTCGCATCCGCATTTTTACACGACGATGGTCGAATGGGCGCGTGCCTTCAATTGTCCGATCCATCTCAACGCTGCGGATCGCGACTGGATCATGCGCAATGACGAGGCGATCAGACTGTGGGAAGGCGACACTTTCACGCTTTGGGATGGGATCACGCTGGTCCGCTGCGGCGGACACTTCCCGGGCGGGACCGTGATGCATTGGGCCGGCGGTGCGGGCGGGGGCGGTGTCGTATGCTCGGGTGACGTCTTGACCGTCACCACCGACCGCAAATGGCTGTCATTTATGCGCAGCTATCCGAATTTCATTCCATTATCGAAGGGCGAGGTGGAGCGTATCGGTAAAGCGCTGGCGCCGTATAAGTTCGACGTCGTCTACGGTCATTATTTCGATCGTGTCATCCCCAGCCGCGCCAAGGATGTTCTCGAAAAATCCATTGCGCGATACGTCGCCGCGATTGAGGGCACGAGGGGATATTGACGCATCTATATGATTAAACAATGCGGGTTCCGCTCGCCGTGGAAAACTGATGTCGTGGAAACTCCGCGCCTAAAAATAAACCGGCCGCGCGGACGCCGGGTGGGAGATCGGCGGTCCGCACGGCCGGGTGAGTGACGCCCCGTGAGGCGCAACATCACAGCCACATGTTCGAGCAATCTGCCGCGGTAGGTCGCCGCGATGCTCGCCCAATGTTCGCGATCGTCTGCCGCACCTGTGAAGGTAGACTTAATTGGGAATTTGCAAATAATTCTACTGCGCAATTAAAGCGCGAAACTTCAAAGAATACGCACAAATTCAGTTGTTCAACTTATTGCGATCCACATTTGCGATTCCACACCAAAATACCCGCATGTGATGAGCGGATAGTTGCGTCGAAATTGCCGCAATAACGGTGCAAATTGCAGGCGACTACTCGCCTTCCTTGTCGCCTTTGCCGCCGAGCTGTTTGAGCTTGGCGAAAACCGCGCCGACATCGAGATCGCCGCCCTTTTTCTCGGGTTCTGCGGCTGCTGCGATTTCGGCCTCTTTGCGCGCGGTGGTCTCTGCCGCCGGGAGCAAGGTTGCGCCAGTGTCGACAGGCGCGGGCTTTTCCTTGTTGGCGCGTTGGACCTCCAGGTCGAGATCGATCTGGGATGCCAGACCAAGCGTCACCGGATCCATCGGCGCCAAATTGGCGGAATTCCAGTGCGTGCGGTCTCTAATCGAGGCAATCGTCGATTTGGTCGTGCCGACGAGCCTCATGATCGCGCTGTCCTTGAGTTCCGGGTGGTTACGGACAAGCCACAAGATGGCGTTGGGCCGATCTTGCCGCCGCGAGACCGGGGTGTAACGGGGACCCTTTTTCCCGCGTTCGGTAGCTGGAACCGAAACTTTTGACTCGGTCAGTTTCAGGCGGCTGTCGGGGTTACCTTCAGCCTCGGCAATCTGTTCCCGGGTCAATTGACCAGTGAGAATCGGGTCGAGGCCCTTGATGCCCTGCGCAGCATCCCCATCGGCAATTGCCTTCACCTCGAGGGGGTGGAGCTTGCAGAATTCCGCAATCTGGTCGAACGACAGCGCGGTGTTGTCCAGAAGCCAGACGGCGGTCGCCTTCGGCATCAAGGGTGCTGCGGTCGCCATGCAAAATCTCCTCTACGCTTCGTCCGCCCTCGGGCGAAGCACCAGATCATCGGTGATGATCGGAAAGTGGCCGGAATATAGGGGCAGATTCCGGGCCATGCAACCGTTCCGCTTGACACGGGCGCCCGGCGCGGCCCATGTCGAGGGCAGAAATGCGCGCGGAAAATGCGCGGTTTCGGGGAAATCGATGCCGTCAAACCCGTCAAAGCCCGTCCTGAAGGTAGTACTCTGCTCACCGCGGGGTTTTTGCGCGGGCGTGGTACGGGCCATTGAATCGGTTGAGCGGGCACTTTCGATCTACGGAGCACCGGTCTACGTACGTCACGAAATCGTGCACAACCGGTATGTCGTCGACAGCCTGCGCGAAAAAGGCGCGATCTTCGTCGAGGAACTGAGCGAAATTCCCGATGACAACGCGCCGGTCATTTTTTCGGCGCACGGGGTGCCGCGGACCATTCCCGAGGAGGCCGCACGGCGCAACCTTCTCACGCTTGACGCAACTTGTCCGCTGGTCACTAAAGTGCATCGCGAGGCGGAAATTCATTACCGTCGTGGCCGAGAGATCGTGCTCATCGGCCACGCCGCCCATCCGGAAGTCGTCGGCACGATGGGTCAGCTACCGGCTGGCAGCATTACGTTGGTCGAAACGATACATGACGCCGAAACCTTTGCTCCGCGCGATACCAACAAGCTGGCTTATGTGACGCAGACCACCCTCTCGGTAGATGATACCGCGGCCATCGTCGAATGCCTGAAGCGCCGCTTCCCCGGAATCGTCGGTCCCCACAAGGAAGATATCTGTTACGCGACCACAAATCGGCAGGAAGCGGTCAAGCGTGTCGCCCCCATCGTCGATGCAATGATCGTCGTTGGCGCCCCCAATTCATCGAACTCGCAGCGCCTGAAGGAAGTTGCGGAGAAATCGGGATGCCCGCGCGCATTGCTGGTGCAGCGAGCCGCCGATATTCGCTGGAGCGAATTCGCCGGCGTTGCACGGCTCGGCATCACCGCCGGCGCTTCCGCGCCCGAAGTCCTCGTCGAGGAAGTCATGGGCGCTTTCGCTGAGCGGTATGTGCTCGATGTTGAAACGGTCTCGGCGATGGAGGAGGGTGTCTTTTTCCCGCTGCCGCGGCCGCTGCGGGAGCACGAGCCGGCGGAGTGACGCTTCCATGGCGGTCTACACTGATGTCACGGCGGAGGATCTCGCCCGCTTTCTCTCCGGTTACGACATTGGCGAACTGCTCTCTTACAAGGGCATTGCCGAGGGCGTGGAGAACTCGAATTTCCTCGTGCACACTCGCACAGGAAATTTCATTCTCACGCTTTACGAGAAACGGGTGGCAGAAGCCGACCTGCCGTTTTTTCTTGGGCTCATGGAACATCTGGCGGCGCGGGGCATCACCTGCCCGCAACCCGTGAAAAACAGGCAGGGCGGCACTCTCGGCAAAGTCGCGGGCAGGCCGGCGGCGATGGTTACCTTTCTGGAGGGACTGTGGATCAGGCGTCCGACATCGAGTCACTGCGCGGCGGTGGGGGATGCGTTGGCCCATCTGCATCTTGCTGGCGCGGATTTCAAGCCGACCCGCGCGAATGCATTGTCGCTCGCGAGCTGGCGGCCGCTTTACGAGCATGCAAGAGCGCGCGGCGACAGCGTGCGTCCCGGACTTTGCGATGAGATCGCGAATGAACTCGACTCCCTCGCGAAATCGTGGCCGGACGCATTGCCGAAAGGCGTAATTCACGCCGATCTTTTCCCGGACAACGTTTTTTTTCTCGGCGAGAGGCTCTCGGGGCTGATCGACTTTTATTTTGCCTGCACCGATATGCTCGCCTATGACGTTGCGATCAGCCTCAATGCATGGTGTTTCGAAACCGATCATTCCTACAATGTTACCAAGGGCCGCGCCTTGCTCAACGCTTACGCAAAGGCGCGCTCTCTGTCGCCAACTGAGCGGGCGGCACTACCAATCCTCGCGCGCGGTGCGGCGGTACGATTCCTGCTCACGCGGCTTGTCGATTGGCTGGCGGTGCCGGACGGGGCGCTGGTTCGGCCGAAAGATCCGCTCGAATACTACCGAAAGCTGCGGTTTCACCAATCGGTGAAAACCGTCGAGGATTACGGAATTTGATGGCGGAGCTTCGCGTCACCATTCACACCGATGGCGCCTGCTCGGGTAATCCCGGACCGGGAGGCTGGGGTGCGATACTCACCTTCGGCGACCACGAAAAAGAGCTCATGGGCGGCGAACCGCATACGACGAACAACCGCATGGAGCTGATGGCCGCTATCGCAGCGCTGGAAGCGCTCAAGCGCGCCTGCATCGTCGATCTCCACACCGATAGCGAATATCTGAAGAATGGCATTACCAGCTGGATTCATGGCTGGAAGAAGAACGGCTGGCGTACGGCGGACAAGAAGCCCGTAAAAAACGTCGATCTATGGAAACGTCTCGACGACGCGCTTGCCCGTCACAAGGTGCATTGGCACTGGGTCAAGGGCCATGCCGGTCATGCCATGAATGAGCGTGCCGACGAACTTGCGCGTGAAGGCATTGTCGCCGCGCGTGCCGGCGCCGCTGGCGCGATGAAAGCGAGATAGCAGCGCAAAAACGAAACGGCCGGGAACACGCCCGGCCGTCACGAAAAATCGTCAAATTCCGGCGAGGTTCACAGCTGAGCCAGAAGCGCCTGTCCGCCGGAAATTTCGCATTTGCCGGGCGCATCTTCGATATTGAGTTTCTTCACGACGCCATCGTCGACCAGCATTGAGTAGCGTTTCGAACGCGTGCCGAGGCCATTGCCGGAACCGTCAAATGCCATGTCGATGGCCTTCGCAAATTCGCCGTTACCGTCGGCGAGGAAATCGATCTTGCCGTCGGCGCCGGTCGATTTCTTCCAGGCTTCCATGACGAACACGTCGTTGACGCCGGTGACAGCGATTGTGTGCACACCCTTTGCCTTGATGGCGGCCGCGTTGTTTAGGAAGCTCGGAATGTGAAGGTTGTTGCAGGTCGGAGTGAACGCACCAGGCACAGCAAACAAGGCAACCTTGCGACCTTTGAAAATGTCGTCGGTTGTCTTCCAGGCAGGCCCTTCGGTTGTCATCACGCGGAATTTAGTATCGGGCAAACGATCACCGACCTTGATAGGCATGGTTGTCCTCTCGCGTTGCGGATAATTTTCGTTTCTTGGCTGGGGTAATTACGCCCTTGCCGCCAATTAGTCGAGATGGCTTTTGACCTCGACCGCACGTTCACCGGTAACCACGGTAAAGGTCAACTCGAATTGGCCTTTCGGATCCGTGCCCGGCGGCAGGCCGTCGAGTTCAAACGTGAACTGGGCTCGGCCGGCCGGCGCATTTTGCACTGGCTTTGGAATGGGTAGCGCCCACTGTGGTGTCGGACCTTCGGCAAAAAGCTCGATTGGTTTGCCGGCAGGGGCACCAAGATCAACAGTGACTACCGGTTTCGGACCGCTATTGGTCCGGCGCACGGTCAGGCCTAATTGTGCGGGAGTAACTCGCCTCGGTACGCGGGCCTCGGCGGCCATAAGCGTCGTATTCTGGGAGCTTTCGCCGCCGGCAACCACAAGCTCGGCAGTGCCCTCGGCTGGAACGCATAATTTCTCACACACCGCGTAGTCGACTTTCACGTGCAAGCGAACGGGCTTGCCTTCCTGCTGCGGTGTAATGGCCAGCGGAAAAATCACCATGCCTTTGTAGCCGAGTGATTGGCCGGTCTCGTCGGTGAACAAGTGCGGAGTTGGATAAAGAACCTCTGCCTGTTTCAAATTCTCCGAGCCGGAGAAATCGAAATTTGGCGGCACACCGGAATCCCCCGGGTAGCGCCAGTAGGTCTTCCAGCCAGGTCTCAATTTAATTTCGACGCCGGCACGCAGCGTGGGATTGCTGCGCGTATTACTTCCGGCAATTAGCCGCACCGCCGAGCGGACGTCGTCATTCCAGGGTGATTCGTCCGCGGCCTGCGTTGGCGTGCCTGTCGAGGCAACAAACAGGCACGAAACCGAGATTACGGCAAATGTTCTGTGAATATCGTTCATGCCGGACGATTTAGTTGGTAACGACATGCCGCGCTACTGAATTCATTGTGAGCGGGCGTTGAACGCGCGGGGCGGGCCCCCGCCACAATTGCCATATTGAATTATAACGGTGAACGATTGAACTTTCGGCCGCAAGCTTCGTTTGCAAATACGGATCGATCGGGTAACCTTTTGCCATGAAGATTTCGCGCAAAGCAACGGAGCCGACACCCCCTCCGGGCCGTGGCTATCTCGATGGCCAGATGCTGATTGCGATGCCGGCGATGAACGACGAACGTTTTGCGCGGGCAGTGATCTACGTGTGCGCCCACTCAACCGAAGGGGCTATGGGCATCATCGTCAATCATCCGGCACAGAACATCAAATTTCCCGATCTTTTGGTTCAGCTTGAAGTGATACCCGCTGCCGAGCGCATCCAGCTTCCCGATCGGGCCGAAGACTTGAAGGTGCTAAAAGGCGGCCCGGTCGAGACAGGGCGTGGGTTCGTCTTGCACTCGGCGGATTTTTTTATCGAAAACTCGACGTTGCCGATCGATGAAGGGATCTGCCTCACCGCTACTCTCGACATACTCAAGGCGATCGCGCGTGGCAACGGACCAGCCAGCGCCATTCTCGCTCTCGGCTATGCAGGGTGGGCACCCGGCCAGCTCGAGGAGGAGATTCAGCAAAACGGGTGGCTGCATTGCGCCGCAGATCCCGAGCTGATTTTCGGTCAGAATACTGACGTAAAATACGAAAAAGCTCTGCGTAAGATCGGCATCGACCTCGGCATGTTGTCGAGCGAAGCCGGTCACGCGTGAATTTCGATTTTATTCCGACGCAATCTTGAGCGCACGCAACCGGCTTGGCTTGTCGATCAGCAAATCGCGGGCGGCATCAGCGGACATTGGCTCCCCGAACGCGAAGCCTTGCGCATATTCGCAGCCAAGCTGGTAGAGCTCGACCGCATCGGAATCGGTTTCCGCGCCTTCGGCGACCACTTCCATCCCAAGGTCATGTGCAAGCGCGATAATCGAGCGCAGGATTACCGGCCGGGTGCCGCGCGAAGTTGTCCGTACGAAGGATTGGTCGATCTTGATGGTATCAAACGGAAAGCGCTGCAGATATGCCAATGAAGAATGGCCCGTTCCAAAATCGTCCAGCGATAATCCGGCGCCAAGCTCTTTGATCCGTGTCAGCATTTGAGCGGCATGCTCTGGATTTTCCATCACGAGCGATTCGGTGATTTCGAGTTTCAGCGTGCCTCGTGCCAGCGCCGTGCGGCCAAGTACGCCGCGTAGATCCTGGATTAGATCGTGACGCAGCAGCTGGCGCGATGACACATTTACACTCGCAAAAACAGGCTCACGAGCGCGCGTGGCGGCTTGCCACTGGGCTAGCTGCTTGGCGGTGTGATCGAGCACGAAAAGGCCAAGGTCGACAATCAGTCCAATCTCCTCGGCAATCGAAATGAACTCTGCCGGCGAGAGACGGCCAAGCTTGGGGTGATCCCACCGCGCCAACGCTTCGAAGCCGGCAATAGCCCGGTCTTCCAGGCGCACGATCGGCTGAAAGAGGACCTTGATCTCTTCGCGTTCGATGGCCCGGCGCAACTCCGACTCCATGGTCAGACGATCGGTCTTGCGGGAGCGCATGGCCGGCTTGAATATTTCGATGCGATCTCCGCCGATTCGCTTCGCGTAGTACATCGCCAGCTCAGCGTCCTTGAGAACCTCGTCCGTGCGGTGCGCTTGGTTCTCGGCGAGAGCGAGCCCGATCGAGGCAGTCAGGAAGATTTCGCGGTCGTTGAACGCAATCGGAGCGCGCAACGTACGTCGGATCGTTTCCGCAAAGGCGACGATGCGGGCGGGTTCGCGCTCGGACAGCAAAATCAACGCGAACTGGTCGCCCGAAAGCCTTGCGAGCGTGTCCTGTGGCTTGAGCAATCGCGACAGGCGGCGCGCGATCGTGAGCAAGATGGAATCACCCACGGCAATACCAACGGAGTCATTTACCTGTTTAAAGCGATCGAGATCGATCACAACGATCGACGGTCGAATCTGTGGATCGGCGCGCGCAAAGCCAAAGGCTGCCTCCATGCGGTCAATAAAGAGCTCGCGGTTCGGCAAACCGGTGAGATTGTCGTGGACCGCGTCGAAAAGCAGCCTTTCTTCGGCATTCTTAATATCCGTCACGTCAGTGAGGGTTCCAACCAATCGCACGACCTCGCCGTCGGAACCGACGACCGGACGTGCTTTGAGCGCGAACCAGAGATAGTGCCCGTCGGCAGTACGCAGCCGGAAGTCCTGGGTTAGTCGGCCGCGACGCTGCTCAACCACACTATCGAGTGACGCGCGAAAACGATCGCGATCAAGTGAGTGCAGCACTTCGAGCCAAGCCGCCGCCGGCCCTTCCAGCGTGCCGCGCTTGAGACCGAGCATGTGCTCGGTTTCCGGGCTGGTGAAAATCTTGTCGGCGGAAACGTCCCAATCCCAAATCAGGTCACCGGCGCCAGTGAGCGCGAGTGCGCGGCGCTCAACGTCGGAAACAATTCCATGCGTGATCCCTCCCGCAAAGGCGTGCTGCATGACTGTGAAGCCGATCAGCATCACAATCAGCACAAGGCCGCCGAGCAGCGCCGGGCCAATAATGTCGTTGGTCACCAGCCCGGTCACGGCGAATCCGGCGGCCATGGTCCAGACGACCAGCAACAGCCATGTCGGGATCAACAGCACCGCCCGGTCAAATCCATGCGTGGAGAGATAGATGACGAGAGCAAGGCCAAAGACGGCAATGCCGGCAAGCGACATGCGGGCGATGCCGGCGGCGACGGCCGGATCAAACACAGCAACGGCAATCAGTGCGGCGAGGGCGGCCAGCCAGGCGATCGTGATGTGAGCATAGCGCACGTGCCAGCGTGACAGGTTTAGGTAGGCGAAGAGAAACACCAGGAGCGTTGCCGAAAGAATAGCTTCGCCGCAGGCCCGCCAGACACGCTCCGCGCCGGCAGACATGTCGAAGACTTTGCCCCAGAAACCGAAGTCGATGCCGATATAGATCAATACCGCCCAGCCAAGGGCGGCCGCCGCTGGAAACATAATTGAGCCCTTCACCACGAAAAGTATGGTGAGGAACAGCGCCAGCAATCCGGCGATCCCGATCACGATCCCATAGTAGAGGGTGAACGAATTGACCTTGTCTTTGTACGCATCGGGTTCCCACAGGTAGATCTGCGGAAGCTTGTCGGTGCGTAGTTCCGCGACGAGGGTGATGACTGTGCCTGGGTCCAAAGTAATACGAAAGACGTCGGCGGTGGCCCCTTCCTGCCGCACGGGACGGTCTCCCGTCGATGGCGTGATCGCCGCTATGCGAGAGAGCCCGAGGTCGGGCCAGAACAGTCCGGATCCGACCATTCGGTAGTGCGGCACGACGATCAATCGATCGATCTGCTCATCGCTGTTGTTCGTGAGCGCGAGGACTGCCCAATTGTTGTTACCTTCGCGCGCGCGCACTTCGATTCGTCGTACGATTCCATCGGGACCAGGCGCGGTGGACACCTGAATACGATCGCCGTCGGTCTTCTGCAATTCGGTAGCGGCCGTCAAATCGATAGCCGCCGCGTCGAGCCGGACATTGACCGCATCCACTGCGTTGGCGGAACCAACTGCCAGCAGAGAGACGCAGAACGCCATGGCTAGCGTCGTCAGGCCACGCGTCATGATCAAGCCTAGTCCCCCGCCCGCAGCAATGCTTCGAAGCGCGTAACCACGGCCTTGCCTACGGTGAAAAGCTGCAAACAATCGTACCCTGTTAAGCTTTAAGTCCGACATTGCGCCGATTTCGCGGCTATTGAAAAAACGGACATTCCATCAAACTGTTAGCACGATTTTGCCGATATGTGTGCTTGATTCCATGAGTGCATGTGCGGCGCTGGCTTCCTGTAGCGGAAACGTCCTGTAGATGACCGGCTTGACCTTCCGACCTCCAATCAGCGGCAGCACATTGTCTTCGACCGCCCGCGCAATGGCGCCCTTGTCGGCAATTGAGCGCGAGCGCAATGTTGAGCCCGTATGGTGCAGCCGCTTGAGCATGATGCGACGAAAATCCACTGTCGCTTTCGGGCTACCCTGAAATGCAATCTGCACGATCCGCCCCTCCACCGCGGCGGCTTCGTAATTGCGTGCGATATAGTCTCCACCGACCATGTCCAATATAACCTCAGCGCCTCTGTCCGCCGTCGCTGACTTGGTCGCCGCGACGAAGTCCTCGGCCTTATAGTTAATGGCAACATCAGCGCCGAGCCTTCTACATGCTTCGCACTTTTCCGGCGTGCCCGCGGTCGTAATGACGCGTGCGCCGCGCGCCTTGGCAAGTTGGATGGCGGCGGTGCCGATGCCGGAAGAGCCGCCATGGACGAGCAGGGTTTCGCCGCTTTTCAATCCACCCCGTTCAAACGCGTTGTGCCAGACGGTGAAGAATGTCTCCGGCACCGCAGCCGCCTCGACCATCGTGAGGCCGGCGGTGGGCAACGCATGGCTTTCGTGCGCCAGACAATATTCGGCATATCCGCCGCCGACCACGAGCGCCATCACGCGGTCGCCGATTTTCCAGCGTTTGACGCCTGTGCCGAGCGCCACGATTTCTCCGGCGATTTCGAGACCAGGAATATCGGATGCGCCGGGCGGCGGCGGGTAGAGGCCCATACGCTGCATGACGTCTGGCCGATTCACGCCTGCGGCAGCGACCTTCACAAGAATCTCGCCGGCGTCGGGAAGGGGAACCGATTGCCTGATCGGAACGAGCATGTCCGGGCCGCCGGTGGCCTTAATGCCAATCACCGTCATCTGGGTCGGGAGAGAAGCCATCGGTTCCTCGTATGTTGCGATCTGAAGCACTGTCTAGGCGCGCCTTGTTGATGTGACAACCACGCCCATGGCGGCTAAATTTCATGAGGCAGGAGGCTCACGATGCCGGCGATCGATGAAGATGACAAACCAAAGAAGAAAATCGCGCATGAGATCGGCCAAGATCTCACCTTGCTTTCCGTCGAAGAGCTTGGTGCACGGGTGAAGCTGCTGCATGACGAGATCAATCGACTTGAAGCCGACATAGGACAAAAACAGGCGTCTCGCGCGGCGGCCGACCAGTTCTTCAAACGCTGATCATCAGCCAAGTCTTCCGCTCTTCCGTTGTCTTCCACTCGTCCGTTGCTCCGGATCAGCGGTAACGTCACACCGAAGCAATTAGAAATTATTTGGCTTTGCGCGCGGTTTCTTAAGTTGTCGTTAAGCTTTCTCGACCATTACTGGCATTGTCCATCTTCATGTGGACATTGAGTGGCTCCTGTCCACTCTGTTTGACGCCTCCCTGTTATCAACTTCGAGCCGCCGGCAACGGCGGCTCTTTTTTTGTCCCAATCTGGGGCAAATTTCCAGTGATACAGGTGTGTCCGTCAATCAACGCGGCAACTATATCGCGTTGTTAACCATATCGTAGTCTGGACAGGGCCTGTCCCCGCGCGCCATGCTTACTCAATCGTATACGGAGCGAATGTAGCTCTGCGAGTGGGAGTGCGTTGCGTCATGTCAGAAAAAAGTTTCAGCGAAGCGCAACCTGTTCAGTTCGGTGAGCGCCTCGCGGGCTCGCAGGCTTTCGCAGAACTGTTCCGTGACGGCATGGCTCTTGTCGAAGAGACCGCGACCTACCTCGACGGCCCAGGCAGGCAGCAATCCAAGAAACTCGATCGCGCCGCAGCGTTGGCTTACGCAACAGAAAGCATGCGGCTCACTACGCGGCTGATGCAACTCGCATCCTGGCTGCTGCTCCACCGGGCGGTGAAGGAGGGCGAGATGTCGCTCGCCCAGGCAGGTAAGGAAAAGAGCAAGGTCAAGCTCTCGGCTGCCGATTCCCACGACCTGAGCAATCTCGAATTGCTGCCACCAACGTTGCGCGATCTTATCGCGCGCTCGCAGAAGCTATATGGGAAGGTACGTCGCCTTGATGCGACGATCTACAATCAAGGTTCGGGGGATCGACCTGCAGTGGTCAATCCAGTTGAGCGCCAGCTGGGGCTCTTAAAGGCCGCCTTTGGCCCAGCGAGTGTTGAACCACTCGTGCACGAATAAAGCAAAACCCCCCGCATCGGCGGGGTTCTTGTTGCCGTCGGGGTCTATTTCTTTTCGTCTGTTTTCAGGAAGCCGGAAAACTTTTTCTGGAAACGAGACACGCGGCCGCCACGATCCAGGATTTGCTGCTGGCCGCCGGTCCAGGCAGGATGCGATTTTGGGTCGATGTCGAGATGCAAGACATCGCCCTCCTTGCCCCAGGTCGACCGAGTGGTGAATTCGCTGCCGTCGGTCATGACGACCTTGATCGTGTGGTAGCCAGGATGGATATCTTGTTTCATTGCTTTAGATCCGGGGTGCTCGCGGCGCCGATATAAGCTCGATTTTGCGGCTCCTATACAGGAGCCGAACGAAGGCGGCAAGCCGCCGCATTTGACCATTACCAAGGTCGCGAGGCATTAAGGGTCTCGCTAGCGGGGCGCAAGAGGCATCGCATGAGTTTTTCGAGCGATGGACGGGGGCTCGATATTTCGGGCGCGCCCGCGTCCGCCGAGCGTCCAAAGCTAAAACTCAAGCCGCTGACCCGGCTGTTCCCCTATATTTCGCGTTATCGGGGTCGCGCGATAGCGGCGCTGGTCGCGCTGGTCATAGCCGCGCTCACCACCCTGGTCGTTCCGGTGGCCGTGCGCCGAATGATCGACTTCGGCTTCTCCGACAGAGCCGTGCAGCTGATAGACAATTATTTTGCGGTAATGATTCTCGTGGTGGCGGTACTCGCGATATCCAGCGCGTTTCGCTTTTACCTCGTGACCACCTTGGGCGAACGCATTGTCGCGGACCTGCGGTCCGATGTTTTCAGTCATCTGACGCAACTGTCACCCGCATATTTCGACACTGAGCGAACTGGTGAGATCATTTCGCGCCTCACCGCGGATACGACTCAGATCAAGTCCGCCGTCGGTGCTTCAGTTTCGATTGCGCTACGCAATCTCGTCCTGTTCTTTGGCGGCGCGGGGATGATGGTTGTTACGAGCCCGCGACTTTCTTTATTTGTACTGGCCGCGATTCCAGTCATTGTGCTACCGCTGGTCGGATTTGGACGTGCCGTCCGCCGCCGCGGCCGCGCGGCGCAAGATACACTGGCCGACGCGTCTGGTTATGCGAACGAGCTGATTGGCGCCGTACGCACTTTGCAAGCATTTACAAATGAGAAATTGGCGCAGGCGCGGTTTAGTACCGCGGTTGAACAAGCATATGCGGCCGCGCGCGAAGCGACCAAGGCGCGCGGCGTATTAACGGCGGTTGTGATCTTCCTGGTCTTCGCCAGTATCGTAGTCGTGCTTTGGATCGGTGCGCAGGATGCCCTCGCCGGAAACATTACGGCTGGACGCCTTGGACAATTTATACTTTACGCGGTGTTCGCTGCCGGCGGGCTCGGTGAGTTAAGTCAGGTTTGGGGTGAAATTGCGCAAGCATCCGGTGCCGCCGAGCGGCTCTTCGAGATTCTGGAAGTTGAGCCCGCGATCAAGTCTCCCGCGAGGCCGCTGCCGCTGCACAGGCCCGCACGGGGTGAGGTGGAGTTCCGTCATGTCAGCTTTGCCTATCCGGGCCGTCCCGATGTGCCGGTCCTCGAAGATCTTTCATTTCGTGTCACGCCTGGCGAAAAGTTGGCACTGGTTGGCCCATCAGGGGCAGGGAAGAGCACGACTTTTCAGCTGATCCTGCGTTTTTACGATCCGGCGTCTGGCATCGTCAGCTTTGACGGTGTTCACCTCAAAGAAGTGGACCCGGCCGCGCTTCGAGCCCAGATCGCCTTGGTACCCCAGGACGCCACAGTGTTCGGCACCAGCGTGCGGGAGAACATCCAATTCGGCCGGCCGGACGCCTCAGATGCCGAAATCGAAAGCGCTGCGGAGGCCGCACACGCAGCGGAGTTCATTCGTCGGCTGCCTCTGGGTTATGCGACGCCCATCGGCGAGCGAGGTGTCACACTCTCAGGCGGCCAACGTCAGCGCATCGCAATTGCGCGCGCCATCCTGCGACGCGCGCCATTGCTCCTGCTTGATGAAGCAACTTCATCGCTCGATGCCGAGGGTGAAACCTTGGTACAGCAGGCTCTCAGTCGACTGATGCTCAATCGGACCAGTATCGTGATTGCGCATCGACTAGCTACCGTGCAGTCGTGTGATCGTATCCTGGTGCTGGATCACGGCCGGATCGTCGAGGAGGGGACTCACGCTTCGCTATCCTCGTCAGGTGGCCTTTACGCACGGTTGGCGAAATTGCAATTCGAAATGACGTCCGCCTAAGGCCGCCATGCCATTCGACTTACCGGCAAACCCGAGACGGGGTTCTTGTCTTCGCCGGCATATGAAAAACCGTTCTTCTCATAGAATCGAATGGCACGATAGTTGTCCTTGTTGACGAGGAGATCCAGCCCTTGAGGCGAAAGGCGTTTTGCTTCAGTGAGCAGCAAATGGGCAATCTCTGATCCCCAATGTTCGGGTGCGACTACAATCTGATCAAGGTACTTGGTTTTGGGATCAACCGTCACAAAGCCGACGATCATGCCGCTCAATTCTGCGAGGACAATGCAAGCAACCGGCACCAACTCATTGCGCCACCGTTCGCGCCACCAGGGTTGACGCGCGTTGAAATCGAGATGCGGATAGTGTTTTGACCATGTGCGCCGCCACAACTCGATTGCCGCATCTTCATCAGCGGCCGCGTAGGGGCGTAGTATGAAGTTGTGCGCGCTCACCGCTCGGTCAGCTTGAACTCGATGCGACGATTTCGCTTGTAGGCATCGTCGGACTTGCCCAGATCAATCGGCTGGAATTCGCCGAAGCCTGCGGCAACCAGTCTTTGCGGCGAAACGCCTTTGCCGATCAGGTATTGCACCACCGAAATAGCCCGCGCTGCCGATAAGTCCCAGTTTGATTTGAAGATTCCGCCTGTGATCGGCCGCACATCGGTATGGCCGTCGACACGAAGCACCCAGGCGATATCGGTCGGGATCTGCTTTTCCAACTCGAGCAGGGCGCTCGCGACCTTGTCGAGTTCCGCGCGGCCTTCCGGCTTGAGATCGGCCTTTCCGGTGTCGAAGAATACCTCGGATTGAAGGACGAAACGGTCGCCGACCACCCGAACATCGGTGCGATTGCCGAGGATTTCGCGCAGCTTTCCGAAGAAGTCCGACCGATAACGTTTAAGCTCGTTCACCCGCTCCGCCAACGCGACGTTCAGGCGCTGGCCGAGTTCCGTGATACGGCTCTGGGAATCCTTATCCTTTTTTTCGGCGGCATCGAGGGTCTGCTCGAGAGCGGCGAGCTGGCGGCGCAGCGCTGCGATCTGCTGATTGAGCACCTCGACCTGAGCCAATGCCCGCGCCGAGATTTTCTTCTCGCCTTCAAGCTGACCCGAGAGTTCGGAAACTTTTCCCTGCGCTGCTGCGGCGCCGGCGCCTGCGCTTTCGGCGGCGCCTTTCAGGTCGTCGCGCTCGCTTTCGGCTGTGGCCAATGAAGCGCGCAGTTGCGCAAGCTGATCCTCGAGATCGGTCTTTCCGGACTTCTCCATCGACAGCAGTTCGGTGAGCTGCGCAATTTGCGCATTGAGCCGGCTGAGCGCCGTGTCTTTTCCGGCAACTTCCTGCTGCAAGTAGAATTGCACGACCACGAAGACCGTGAGTAGGAAGATGATGCCAAGGATCAATGTCGACAATGCATCGACAAACCCCGGCCAGTAGTTCATGCCGCTTTCGCCGCGGCGTGCTCGTGCCAAAGCCATTGACTTCAACTCAACGGTTTACGTTCTCGCGCACCATCACCTCGAGCAGCTTCTTGATTTCGCGCTGCTGATCGGCCTGTGAATCAACCCAGTCACGGATCATCTGCTGCTCGGTGCGCATGTGATGCACGAGGCCCTGGATCGCTTCGGCAAGGTTGGCCATTGCCGCAGACGCCGTTTTCCCCGCACCGGCCTGATCGACCGCCTCACGCAGGCGTTCGATCGCGGAGCGTACCTCGCTTGTGACACCGGTCGCAACGGCAGGTTCGGCGGCCTGATCGTAAACGGTGGTCGAAAGCCAATCCTCCAATTCGGTGTAAAAGCGATTCTGCGCCTGGCTTGATTGCAGATCGAGAAATCCAAGCACGAGCGAGCCGGCAAGGCCGAAGAGTGAGGATGAAAAGGAAATTCCCATTCCGGACAGCGGTGCAGCGAGTCCATCGCGCAACGAGTCGAACATGCTGCCTGCATCGCCGCTCGCCTTGAGGCCCTGAATGACGTTGCCGACTGAACTGACTGTCTCAATCAAACCCCAGAAAGTGCCGAGTAGCCCGAGAAACACAAGCAGACCGGTCATGTATCGGGAAATGTCCCGCGCCTCATCGAGTCGCGTTGCAATTGAATCGAGGATCCCGCGCATCAGTTGCGAGGACATTGCCATGCGCCCGACACGACTTCCCAGGATCGTGGCCATCGGTGCAAGGAGTATTGGTGGACGCTCGACTGCAAGCCCCGGATCGGCCAGACGGAAGTTATTGACCCAAGCGATTTCAGGATAAAGGCGCAGCACCTGACGAATTGAAAGGATGATGCCGATCGCCTCCACGCCAATAATCAACGCGTTCAGGCCGGGATTGGACATGAACGCGACCTCGATCTGCTTGTGCAGCACGAAGGCGATAAGTCCGACCAGCACGACAAAGACCAGCATCCTGATCAGGAAGATGCGTGGCGACGATAGCTTGAGTGGATCGAGTTCCTTGGCCATGTGTTTCAAGATTATGCCAAATGCAGCCCTTGCCATGCACTATGGCACAGACCCGTGACAGGGAAAAACAGTTGTGCGGGATCCGCAGCGGGTCCGTAAAAACCGTGAAATAAGTTGAAATTAGGTCGGTCAGGCTTTGCCGGCAGCCTTGAGTCGAGCCAGAAGCTCTTTGTGGATAGTTTCGTTTCCAGCCAAGACATGCCCTTTGGCGAACATTTCCTCGCGACCGTCACAGTCGGAGACAAAACCGCCGGCCTCCCGCACCAGGATCACTCCGGCAGCGATATCCCATGGGTTCAGGCTGCGTTCCCAATAGCCATCGAGCCGGCCTGCTGCGACCCATGCAAGGTCGAGCGCGGATGCTCCAAAACGGCGCAAGCCAGCCACGTCTTCCTGTACCACGCCGATTTCCTTGCGAGAGAGCGGCATATCGCCATGGCCATAATGCGCAATTCCGCAACCGATGATGGCGTCAGCCAACCGCTTGCGCGCGGCAACTCGAATGCGCTGCTCGTTGAGAAAGGCGCCTTTGCCGCGCTCAGCAACAAACAACTCATCAATCGCAGGATTGTATATTAGGCCTGCTACTACGGTACCTTCGCGCTCAAGCGCGATCGAGACGGCAAAGTGGGGAATCCCGTGTAGAAAATTGGTGGTCCCGTCCAGCGGATCGACAATCCACATGTGACTCTTGTCTGCGCCATCGCGGTGTCCACCTTCTTCGCCGAGAAATCCGTAACCGGGCCTCGCTTTAGCAAGCTCGGTAAAAAGCATCTCCTCCGCACGGCGGTCGGCGGCCGACACAAAATTGGCTGGACCCTTCAGCGACACTTGCAGCTTTTCCAGCTCGCCGAAGTCACGCTTGATCGCGCGCGCGGCCTTGCGCGCGGCAGCGATCATGACATTGAGGATGGCGGAATGCTGCATGAAGCGAGCGGTCTGCCCGTGAAGGCCGGCGGCGTCAAGGGCGTCGCGTTGCCACCGTCGAAAGCCATTTTGTGGCCGCCGCGTCGGCCGCAGTACGCACAGCGGGCGTCTGTTTGGATGCGAAGGCGTCCAGCTCTGGGTCGCTGTCGCCCGCGGCCATGGCGACGAGATGCCACTTCACGGCTTCCGTCGGATCGGCAGGCATACCACGACCGGCCATAAGGATCCGCGCCAGGCGGTTTTGGGCGACGGCGTTGCCGAGATGGGCAGCTTTGAGAAATAACTTCGCAGCTGCAGTCTCGTCTTTTGGGACGGCCTCGCCGTTGAACTGAGCGATTGCAAATTCAACCATCGCGTCGACATTGCCACCGACCGATGCCTGCTGCATGAGCCGCATCGCCTTGTTCATGTCCTTTGGCTGGCCGCGGCCGTCTTTATACATGGTAGCGAGAGCATACTGCGCATCCGAATTGCCGGCCTCAGCGGCAATCGAAAACAGTTCACCTGCTCGTTTGAAATCCTGGGGGACTTGCTGGCCCTGCAGATAAAGGAGCCCGAGATCGTAAGCAGCGCCCGGATGGCCAAGTTTCGCAGCGGCATCCAGCAAGCGAGCGGCCTCTTCAAGATTGCGTGCGCCGCCGCGTCCTTCGTAGGCGAACATCGCAAGTGCAAATAAAGCGTCGCGGTCGCCTTTGCCGGCCGCGAGTTTGTACCATTGTGCCGCCTTCGAATCATCGCGGCCGACGCCCAGCCCTTGCGCATAGAGTTCCCCGAGCAGCGTCATGGCTGACGGATCGTTCTGTTGTGCACGTTTCGTCGCCTCGTTGAACGCCGTGATATAAAAGCCGCGCTGAAAAGCGCCGTAGGCGAGGTCGACTTTGGGCTGATCCCCATTCGCCGGCGTGTTTTGCGGCGCAGGAGCCGATTGCGGCAATGGCGGTGGATTCCTGGACTGCGCTGCCGCCGGCGACACCAGCGCACTTACAATGACGGCGACAAATCCGACAGAACAGTGCAACCGCGGCGTCATCTGGGCGCCTCCGGAAGCTGCAGATAGTCTCCGGCTTCGCGTATCTTGTTCGCGATGATGCTAGGATCTCGCCACACGACGTCGCCCAGCGCGATGAAGTCGGCACCGGCAGAGACCAGCGGCGCAATGCCATCGAGCGATGGTGCATAGCCGATACAGGGGATTTGGAAGACTTCCGCCCACCACTCGACGCGCTCCTCCACCGCCGCGAAAGCAGGACATTTGCCCGACACATCAGGCTCTCCAAACATCACGTAGTCGGCGCCTTGTTCGGCGGCAAGCATGGCATCGTGCCGGCTCGCCATCCCGCCGGCGCCCGCAATACGTTCGGGCTTAAGTTGCCCGATTGCCTCAGTGAATGACGCTATGCCGGTCATGTGCCCACCGTCGGCGCCCGCGCGCGCGACAAGTTCAAAATGTCCGTCGAGCAGGAGTGCTGCCCCACGACCTTGTGCCAATGAGCACAACGCCTTTGCGCGGTTGATCAATGTTCTCTCATCGGCGTCGGCAAGACGTAACAGAATCGCGGCGATGTCTCCAGCATCGAGGGCCGCGCTCAATAGTGATCCAAATATGGACGCATCCACTACCGGCGGCGTTATCAAGTAAAGGCGTGGTGCGGGCCGCGGGGTTGGCTGTTTTGGTCGCGAAGTCATGACGTCGCCATGCTAGCTCAATCGGGCAGAATATTGACCCGGGCCGTCACTTGGTCGCGGCTGAGGAATGGACTGCGAAGGCTGTGAGCTCTTTTGCCACGCGTATGATCACCTCGTCCCAATTGCCATCGGTCGGCTGGCGGAACAGCCGGGCAGTCGGATACCAAGGACTATCCGGGCGTCCACGCAACCATCGCCAATCCCCGATATGCGGCAATAAAAGCCAAAGCGGCCTGCCCATCGCTCCGGTGAGATGGGCGACAGCCGTGTCGACTGAGATCACGAGGTCGAGCTCCCCGATCACGGCCGCAGTGTCGGCAAAATCGCGCAGGGCGTCGTCAAGGCGCATGAGAGGCAGGCGCGCAATCGCCGCACTATCGCTATTGCGATATTCACGCTGCAAGCTGACAAATTCAATGCCGGCGACAGACAAAATCGGCTTAAGACGACTCAGCGCGATGCTGCGATTGTGGTCGTTCTTGTGCGTGGGCTTTCCCGACCAGACCAGACCGACGCGTGGTCTGCGAACGCCGGCGAATCGCGCGCGCCAGTCACGGGCGCGCTCGGCCGGCGCCCGCAAGTAGGGAATTGGCGCTGGAATAGATTCGATCGTCGTGCCGAATGCCAGCGGCAGGCTCAGCAGCGGGCAATGCACATCGAAATGCGGCAAGGCACCGCCGCGGCGGCAAATACTGATTACGGCATCAACATTGTCGATGAGCGGCGTGAGGCTGTCCGGCAGCTCCAGCACGATTTTGGCGCCTCTCTCCGCGACCATCGACAGATAGCGAATGAACTGAATGCTGTCACCGAAGCCCTGTTCGGCATGAAGCAGGATTGTCCTTCCGGTCAGGTCCTCGCCATGCCACAGCGGCTGCACGAATTCGCGCGGCATCGTCTCGCCTTCGCGCCGCCAACGCCATTCGTAGCCCGCCCAGCCGCGCGCGAAATCGCCGGTTGACAGAAAGAGGAGTGCTTTATTCCAATGCGCCTCGACGAGCTGCGAATCCAGTTCGATTGCACGTTGAAAACTTGCAATCGCCTCTTCCGTACGACCGAGATATCCCAAAGCGTTGCCGCGATTGACCCACGCATAGGTGTTTTCAGGTGACAGAGCGATTGCGCGATCGTAATCGGAAAGCGCTTCCGCGGGGCGGTTGAGTTCAATAAACGCATTCCCCCGGTTGTTGTGGCCCTCGTCGTAGTCGGGATTGAGCGCGAGAGCACGATCAAATGCTTCTAACGCTTCCCGGTGACGGCCGATCTCGCGCAGCGCATTGCCACGATTGCCGTGTGCTTCAGCGAAATCCGGCCGAACTGCGACAGCAAGGTCGTAATCTGCGAGTGCCGCAGCATAGGACCTCATTGCATGTCTCGTGTTGCCGCGCCCAACCAGGCATACGGCATCGTTCTGCCTGATCGCCAGCGCTTGGTCATAACTTGCAATGGATTCATCAAATCGTTTGAGGGCGCAAAGCGCGCGGCCGCGATTGACGAGCGGTTCGATCGCCTGCCGGTTCAGGGCGATTGCTCTTTCGTAACTCTTTTCAGCATCCGCAGGGCGTTTGAGATCGAGCAGGACATTACCGCGCGCGAGATGGCTTTCGGCATGGTCAGGTTTGAGCTCTATTCCCCGGTCAAATGCGCGTAGAGCCTCTTCGTTTCGGCCAAGCGTGCGGAGCGTATTGGCGCGATTGATCCACGCATCCGCCAATGAGGGGTGCAGTGCCAGCGCGCGATCATAGTTCGCCAGCGCATCTTCGATGCGACCGACCTCAAACAGGGCGTTGCCGCGGTTGTTGAATGCTTCCGCGTAGTCGGGGCGGACGGCAATGGCCTGCTCAAAGCTTAAAACGGCCTCGTGCGGCCGCTTAAGTGCGCGCAATGAATTACCGCGATTGTTGAGGGCCTCGGCGAAATCGGGCTTGAGCGCAAGCGCACGATCATAATTGTCTACAGCGTCTTCATGCTTTTCGAACGTCGCCAGGACGATGCCGTAGTTTGAATATGCTTGCGCGGACCGGCCATTCGCTCTGAGCGCACGTTCGATCAGCCTGAGTGCTTCCACATGGTTTCCGCGTTGATGCATGAGGACGCCGCAGAGGTGGAGCGCGTCGAAATTATCAGGCTGAGAATTCAGGGCCTCACGGTAGAATTCCTCCGCCTCGTCCAAGCGACCAAGCCGATGGAGCGCGGAGGCTTTTCGCAGCGTTTCGCCAATTCCAGCCGTTTCGGAGTGGGGGTTGATGTGCGGCTTGGCCATTGGCTCGACGACGTGCCGAATTCGGTCCGAACGCGACATCACCTTGCCAGCGTAATCGCCAGCGAATCAGATGAGAGATTATTCGTCTGCGGACCTTTCGTCCAAGCAGGGTTGAGCGACTGTCAGCCCGGCATTGGAATTGGGCCCATGTCCTTTGGCACCCGGTATCCCTTTTGAACAGCCGGACGTGCCGCAATGGATTCATACCATCGCCTGACATTGGGGTACTGCTTCATATCAATCGTCTGCCATTCGAATCGCGATATCCACGGCCAAATTGCTATGTCGGCGACGGAATACTGATCGGCCACGAATTCGCGGCCGTCGAGCCGAGTGTTGAGCACCTTGTAAAGGCGGTGTGCTTCCTTGAGGTAACGCTCTTCGGCGTAAGGAGCTTTCCCTTTGTTGTACTTCACAAAGTGATGCACCTGACCGAGCATGGGCCCTGGCCCGCCCATTTGCCACATCAGCCATTCGATCACGCGGTAACGCCCTTCACCGGATTTCGGCATCAGCTTGCCGGTCTTGTCGGCGAGGTAGATCAGAATCGCGCCTGATTCCATCAGTGCAATATTTGTGTCGTGATCAACGATTGCGGGAATACGATTGTTCGGGGCGATCTTCAGGAACTCGGGAGAAAACTGCTCATCCTTGGAAATGTCGATCGGATGAACGGTGTAGGGCAACCCCAGTTCTTCGAGAGCGATTGCAATCTTGCGGCCGTTGGGGGTCGTCCAAGTGTAAAGATCAATCACGTTTCGTGTCCTTGCTTGAATTTGAAATTCGGAACGCCGGGGCGGGAGAGGCGTTGACAGGCGAGGCTTCTTAGCAGGAGGCGACCATGAAGCTCAACGTCCTTGCGCTCGCGCTAGCCGCGAGCGTAGTCGGTGTGATTGCCGCCAACGCGCAGACGGTTATCGAGGAGAGGCACGATCCCGCGATTGTGATCGAGCACGACCATCCCGGTGCCCCCGTCACCGTGGAGGAGCACGAGGCTCTGCCCGGCACGGAAAAGAAGACCATAACCAAGGAGACCTATGGCTCCGGCGATTGCACGTCAAAGACGGTGCATAAGGAAGACGAGGCCGGTTCGAAGACAATTCGAAAAACCAATTGCGACTGATCCCGCACGCAACGGGATCAAAAGTCAAAAGGCTGCGCTGCGGCGCAGCCTTTTGCGCGTCATGCCGCCCTTTTCTCCATATCGGATTTCCATTGGCCGAGCGCGGCGAGCCCGTTCATCCTGGCGCGATGTGAGAAGGCGCGCTGCGCGGCGGCGACGTTTTCCGGCTTGCCCTTCCATGTCGTTTGCGGCGCGTGTTGCAGGGCGCGGCCATAGGAAAAGGTGAGCGCCCAAGGCAAATTGCCGATCTTGTTCATCGCGTCGAGATGTGCGGTAGCTTCCTCGTCGCTTTGCCCGCCGGACAGGAACGCGATACCGGGAACCGAAGCGGGTACACAGGCCTTCAGGAGTTTCACCGTCTTCTCTGCCACCTCTTCGACACCCGACTTCTTCGCGCTTTTTTTGCCGGCAATGACCATATTCGGCTTGAGCACCATGCCCTCAAGGGCGATGCGCTGGAAATAGAGTTCCTCGAACTGGATCTTGAGCATCAGCTCCGTCACTTGATAACAACGGTCGATATCGTGGTCGCCGTCCATAAGGACTTCCGGCTCGACGATCGGCACGATCTGATTGGTCTGACAAAGTGCGGCGTAGCGGGCCAGCGCGTGCGCATTGGCACGGATGCAGGTGTAGGTCGGAATGCCGGCGCCAATGTCGATCACCGCGCGCCACTTCGCAAACCGCGCGCCTTGTTCATAATATTTCGGCAGGCGTTCGGAAAGCTTGTCGAGTCCGGCCGTGACGACCTCGCCAGGGCAGAAGGGTAGCGGCTTTGTCCCTTCATCGACTTTGATGCCGGGAATGGCGCCCGATCTTTTGATCAGCTCGACGAGCGGCGTGCCGTCCTGCGCTTTCTGCCAGATGGTTTCATCATATAGGATGACGCCGGAAATATGTTTCATTCCCTCGGCTGAACGAAAGAGCATTTCACGGTAGTCGCGCCGGCTGTTTTCCGTAGATTCGACGCCAATGACATCGAAGCGCTTTTTGATGGTGCCCGATGATTCATCTGCGGCCAGTATGCCCTTGCCGGACGCCACCATCGCTTGCGCGATTTTGTTCAGTTCATCGAGATTCATGTTTCCCTCCATCGCATCCGTAACATTGGGCCCCTCGCGACGATGCCTGCGGCTTCATTTTACTCGCAGCACCTCGACCCCCGGCAAGACCTTGCCTTCCAGCCATTCGAGGAAGGCGCCGCCGGCGGTTGAAACATACGTGAGCCGGTCGCCAACACCCGCCACATTGAGCGCAGCTACCGTATCGCCGCCGCCTGCTACCGTAACAAGCTTGTGGCTTTCCGTCAGTTCCGCCGCCGCTTCCGCCACTTCGACCGTTCCATTGTCGAACGGTTCCATTTCGAAGGCGCCGAACGGCCCGTTCCACACCAGCGTCTTTGAGCGCGCCAGCACCGAGACCGCCTGCTCGACGCTGCGTGGGCCAATGTCGAGGATCATGTCGGCGGCGCCGACCTTGTCGACGTCGACGGCGCGGGAAGGCGCATGCGCCTCGAATTTTTCCGCCACGACGGCGTCAACCGGCAGCACGATCTCGCGCTTTGCGGCTTTAGCTTTGTCCATGATGTCGCGCGCCGTTCCGGCGAGATCGCCTTCAGCGAGCGACTTGCCCACCTTATTTCCCTGAGCGAGCAAGAACGTATTCGCCATCGCGCCGCCGATGATCAGCGTATCGACCTTGTCGAGAAGATTACCGAGCAAATCGAGCTTGGTTGATATCTTCGCACCGCCGACAATTGCGGCCAGCGGCCGCTCAGGATGGTCGAGCGCTTTCGAAAGTGCGTCAAGCTCAGCTTGCATTGTGCGCCCTGCATAGGCCGGGAGTCTGTGCCCGAGGCCTTCGGTCGACGCATGTGCGCGATGTGAGGCCGAAAAAGCGTCGTTTACCCAGATGTCTCCAAGCTTTGCCAACTCGCCCGCGAATGCCGGATCGTTTTTCTCTTCGCCGGCATGAAAGCGTGTATTTTCGAGGCAGAGAATGTCGCCCGGCTTCATCGCGGCGACCGCGCGAGCGGCTTGCTCACCGATGCAGTCGTCTGCAAATCTAACCGGGCGCTTGATGATGCGCGCCACTTCCGCGGCGACGGGTTTCAGCGATTTTTTTGGATCGCGCCCCTTCGGCCGGCCGAAATGTGAAAGCAGAATGACTTTTCCGCCCTTGTCGGCGATCTCTGTTATAGCCGGTCCAATGCGCTCGATCCGAGTTGCATCTGTGACCACGCCATTTTCCACCGGTACGTTGAGGTCGACGCGCACGAGAATGCGTTTTCCCTTTACATCGATTTGATCGAGGGTGCGAAACTTGTCCATTGCAACACTCAGTCGTCATGGCGGGGCTTGTCACCGCCACCCGCGTCTTCGCAAATCCAGCAGGTGCAAGACGCGGATACCCGACACGGGCCGGACATGACAAAATCAAGGTTTCACTAAATCAGCTTCCCTATTGCCACGGCGGTGTCCGCCATGCGGTTGGAGAAGCCCCACTCGTTGTCGTACCAGGACATCACGCGCACCAGCGTGCCGTTCATGACTTTGGTCTGGTCCATGTGAAACGTGGACGAATGCGGATCGTGATTGAAGTCGATCGAGACGTTTGGATCATTTGTATAGGTGAGGATGCCCTTGAGCTGCTGCTCCGATGCCCGCTTCATGGCGTCGTTGATTTCTTCCTTAGTCGTCTGCCTCTTTGCGACAATCTTCAGGTCGATCACCGAGACGTTCGGTGTCGGCACGCGGATGGCGACGCCGTCGAGCTTGCCCTTGAGTTCCGGTAACACGAGCCCGATCGCCTTGGCCGCCCCGGTCGACGTCGGGATCATCGACAATGCGGCCGCACGCCCACGGTAAAGGTCCTTATGCATTGTATCGAGCGTCGGCTGGTCGCCCGTATAGGCGTGGATCGTGGTCATGAACCCCGTCTCGATGCCGACCGCATCGTTGAGGACCTTGGCAACCGGAGCAAGGCAATTGGTTGTACAGGAGCCGTTGGAGACGACCTTATGATCCTTCGTCAGCTTGTCGTGGTTGACGCCGAAGACAACCGTAAGATCTGCGCCATCGGCGGGCGCGGAGACCAGCACACGTTTTGCGCCTGCGGTCAGATGCGCTGACGCCTTGTCTTTGGCGGTAAAAATGCCCGTGCATTCCATGGCAATGTCGACGCCGAGATCCTTCCAAGGCAACTTTGACGGATCGCGCTCAGCGGTGACCTTGATGGCGCCGTTTCCGATGCTGATCGAGTCGCCCTTGACCGAGACGTTACCGGGAAAGCGGCCGTGCACACTGTCATATCGCAGCAGATGCGCGTTGGTTTCGACCGGACCGAGGTCGTTAATGGCCACGACCTCGATGTCCTTGCGATCGGCTTCGGCGATGGCGCGCAGGATATTGCGGCCGATACGGCCAAATCCGTTAATGGCAACCCGTACTGTCATGGATTCACTCCCGGCTTATTCAATCTGCCACGGCCGCTAATAATCACGGCATGACATATAATCATTGACTACGTCTTCCCAAGCTTTGCCAGCGCGGCGCCGGCGACTATTTCCGCGGTAATTCCGAACTTCTTGTACAGTTCCTTATACGGCGCGCTGGCGCCGAAAGAATGCATCCCGACGAAGACTCCATCAGAACCGATAATGGCATCCCAGCCCTGGCGCACCGCGGCTTCAACGCCGATCTTGATCCTCGCGTCACCGACGATCGCCCGGCGGTATTCGTCTTTCTGCTCCATGAACAGCTCGAAGCAGGGAACCGAAACCACGCGCGCCGCAACGCCGCGCTCTGCGAGGAGCTTTGCGCCATCGACGGCAATTGCGACTTCGGAGCCGGTTGCAAAAATGGAAACGTCCGAGCGTCCGTCCGGACCGGCGATTTCATAAGCGCCCTGCGCGCAAATATTTTCTTCGTCGAGCCGATTACGCAGCTGCGGCAAATTCTGGCGCGTGAGCGCAAGTATGCTCGGCCTGCCAATGGATTCGAGAGCAAGTTGCCAGCACTCAACGGTCTCGACCGCATCGCAAGGGCGGAATACGAGCAAGTTCGGAATTGCCCGAAGCGCGGCGAGTTGCTCGACGGGCTGATGCGTCGGGCCGTCTTCGCCGAGACCGATGGAGTCATGCGTCATGACATGGATCACCCGCTTGCCGATCAGCGCGGCCAGCCGGATTGCCGGTCTGCAGTAATCCGAAAACACAAGGAACGTTCCGGAATAGGGGACGATGCCGCCGTGCAGCGCCATGCCATTCATCGCCGCTGCCATTCCGTGTTCACGTACGCCGTAGTGGATGAAGCGGCCGGAGAAATCGTTCGCCGAAATCGCCTTCATGCCCTTGATGCGCGTATTGTTCGAGCCGGTGAGGTCAGCCGAGCCGCCGACCATTTCCGGCAACGCCGGAATCAGGCTTTCGAGCGCGAACTCGCAAGCCGTCCGCGTCGCAATGTCCTTCGGCTGCGCTGCAAGTTTCGCTTTCACCGCGCGCGTCGCGTCTGCGAGCGCTTGCGTCGGCACAATACCCTTCATCCGGCGTTCGAACTCGTTTCTTTTTGCGCTGTCGAGCGCGGCAAGACGTTTGTTCCACTCAGCGTGCACGTGCCTTGAGCGAGCGCCCGCCGTTCGCCAGGCTTTCAATATGTCGGCTGGCACCTCGAAAGGTGCGGATGTCCACCCGAGTGTCTTGCGCGCGCCCGCGATTTCGTCGGCGCCGAGTGGAGAACCGTGGGATTTCTCCGAGCCTTGTTTGGTCGGCGCACCGAATCCGATCTTCGTCTTGCAGGCAATCAACACTGGCCTGTCGGACGTCTGCGCCTTCTCGAGTGCCGAGTTGATTGCCGTTGGGTCATGTCCGTCGATGCGGCAGGCATTCCAGCCTGCGGCTTCGAAACGTTTGACTTGATCGACGCTGTCGGCGAGCGACAGGGCGCCGTCGATGGAGATGCCGTTGTCGTCGAACAGGACGATCAGCTTGTTGAGCTTGAGATGGCCCGCGAGCGCAATTGCTTCCTGGCTGATTCCCTCCATCAGATCGCCGTCCGAGGCGACGACATAGGTCTTGTGATTGACGATCTCGTCTCCGAAGGTTGCCGCGAGATGTTTCTCGGCAATGGCCATGCCGACCGAATTCGCGAGACCTTGTCCGAGCGGACCGGTGGTCGTCTCGATGCCGGGCGTGTGGCCATATTCGGGATGCCCAGGCGTATTCGAGCCAAGCTGGCGAAAGCGCTTGATCTGATCGATCGTCATCGCCTCGTAGCCGGTAAGGTAGAGCAAGGCATAAATCAGCATTGAACCGTGACCGGCCGAAAGCACGAAGCGATCGCGGTCGGGCCAGGCCGGGTCGGCAGCGTCGAATTTCAGAAAGCGGGTGAAGGCTACGGTCGCCACGTCGGCCATCCCCATTGGCATGCCGGGGTGACCCGATTTGGCCTGTTCCACGGCGTCCATCGCGAGAGCACGGATGGCATTTGCCATGCCTGCATGGGCAACGGCGGGGTTAGCGACCGATTGGTCGCGGCGCTCATTGGGCGTCGCGGCTGCCATCGGCGAAGCTTTTACGCTCATGGAATGGGGCCTTTTGGCGGGTGGATAGCATGTGAGGCCCTTGAGTCAATGTGACCGGCATGGTCCCGATCCGCCATTCACAGGTCTCGAAAACAGCTGGGCAAATCCTCCGCCAAGCGTTGACGTCATGGTCGTGCAGCACGTAAGATTCTTTGTCTAAATGACTGCCGCTACAAGAGTTTTTGTGCGGGTCAGAAGCGATGTCGGAGCAAAGTGCAATCGATGCCTCAGTGAAACGTCTGGCGCTCGCGCTCGACGCTCTTGATGCCGCGGTCGAGCGGCGGAAGCATGCTGATCGCAACGAAGAAGGACTCGCCGCCCAAGTTCAGGCATTAGGCCTCGACCGTACGCGTCTTGCGGCCGCGCTCGACGGCGAGACCGCTCGTTCGCGCCGCCTAGAAACGACCAATCGCGAAATAGCCGAGCGACTGGATGCTGCGATCAGCTCGATCCAATCGGTTCTGGATTTGAACGAGTGACGTGATGGCACAGGTCAACGCCACCATTGCAGGCCGCCAATTCCGTCTCGCATGCGAAGACGGCCAGGAAGACCACCTTCAGTCGCTCGCAAAGGACATTGATCAGCGCATCATCGATCTGCGGCGCAAGTTCGGCGAGATCGGCGACACGCGGCTCACCGTGATGGCGGCATTGATGCTCGCTGATCAATTGGTGGAAGCTACGCAAAAAATGCGGCGGTTGGACGAAGAAATAGCCGCCTTGCAGGATGCGCGTCTTGTGGCCGCTGACCGTGCGAAGGCCGCATCCGATGCGGTCGTCGGGGCCTTCAATTCGGCGGCCGAGCGGATCGAAGGGATTACCAAGAAACTCAATCAGACCGTCGGCAATGGCGGCGTTGCTCTCGGTTAACGGATTTCGTTACGAGTGGCGCCGTCTCGCTATAACCATTACATTCGGTCCTCGCGGGGCTGCGGGGTGCGTCAGGAGACAGTATCCCCGGGGCCTTATCGATCTCTAAGGGAGCTGTCCCTGACCGGGCTCGTGGGCTCGGACATATGGCGCCCACCTACTTTCGTAGGGAACCCGGGATCGATGCTCCGACGGCCATCGCGGCTCCGCACCAAATTCTGACCGATCTCTTGCCGCCATCTTGATCGGCGAGCGGTCGGTCGCGCCTCGAGGTTATATAAATATTGAATCTGACAACCGGAAATCCTTCAAAGGAATCGCTGCGCGCAACGGCGCTCGAATTGCGCGAGGCGTTACCGGCGGCGGTGCGCGCTGCCGCCGCGGAATCAATCGCCGGGCGTCCGTTCCCGATCAGCGTTCGGCACGATACGGTCGTATCCGGCTTCT
>DASSIT010000082.1:0-3796 GCA_035691545.1 Pseudolabrys sp.
CGGCGCCAGCGGCAAGAACTGGCTGTTTTTCGGTCACCAGCGCAGCGAGTACGATTTCTTTTATCGCGACGAGCTGAATGCGATGAAACTCTCCGGACTTCTGACCAGGCTGTCATTGGCCTGGTCGCGCGACGGCGAGAAAAAATTCTACGTTCAGGACCGCATGCGGGAGGTCGGCCGCGAGTTGTGGTCGTGGATCGCCGAAGGGGCCCACATCTATGTCTGCGGTGACGCTAAGCGGATGGCTAAAGACGTTGAACGCGCGCTGGTCGACATCGTCGCGCAACACGGCGCACGCTCCACCGATGAAGCCGTCATTTTCGTCGGGGAACTGAAACGCAAAGGAAGATTTCAGCAGGACGTTTATTGAGCGATGGAACCGGTTCCAGTTCCGGAAAATGCGGACGAATAAATTTCTCGTTCACACCTCAAGCAGAGAATTTTCGACTGCGATGGGGCTTTGTCAGAGCGTGCTATCGCTATTTTCCCAGTCGCCTTGAATCCGTCCGGAAGCGATGTTCCGCTAGTGCGCATGCACCGTTGGAAATCGGCGATGCGCGGCCTATCGGCGGAAGCCCGCATCCATCTTTATGCACGTTCCCTCTCCCGAAAAAGCGGAAGCGCAATTCACACGGCAGCGCTTTACGCCGCCTTCGCCCTGATCGCGGGCGTTGTGTTCGGCTCGCTTTCGGTGCACCCGTTCTAGATCAGAAGCTAGCTGGCCTTCCTGAACGGTGCCACATCGATCCCGGCCTCTTTGAGGGCTCTGCGCACGCCGCGCGCAATGTCAATAGCGCCCGGCGTGTCGCCATGAATGCAGACGGTGTCGGTTCGCATCTTGATCACCTTGCCGCTGGCGGCAACGACGGCCCCATCCTGCACCATCCGAACCACGCGGTCGGCAATTTGCTTTGCATCGTGCAACACCGAGCCAGGCTTCTTCCGCGACATCAGCATGCCATCATCTTCGTAGGCGCGGTCGGCGAATACTTCGTGCACCATCGGCAAATTGGCGGCCTCGCCCGCCTGCACCAGTTTGGAATTGGCCAGAACGACAAAAACCAGATTGGGATCGACCGCCTTGATCGCGGACGCAATCGCACGAGCGGTCGACTGTTCCTCGCAGGCGACGTTTGACAACGCGCCATGCGCCTTGACATGGGTCACCTTGTAGCCGGCCGCAGTCGCGATCGCCTGCAACGCACCAATCTGATAAGCGACAAGGTTTTCGACTTCGGAAGCGCTCATCCCGTAGAACGGCCGGCGGCCGAAACCGTGAATATCGTAATAGCCGGGATGGGCACCGATGCTGACCCCGCGTGCCTTCGCGAGTTCGACCGTCTTTCGCATGGTGTTGTAATCCCCGCCATGAAAGCCGCAGGCGACATTGACCGACGTGGCAAGTTCGATCATGGCTGCGTCATTGCCCATCTCCCATGCGCCATAGGATTCACCGAGATCGGAATTGAGGTCGACTGTTTTCATCTTTTTTGTCCGTCTGTTGTGGGGTGGCCCATTGGTCCTCTCACGGAGCGTCGGCGGGTGATGGACTTTGCCACGTTCCGGCGTCAACCGCATTCACGGCGGCACCCGCCACATTAGCACCATGCAGCGCCTCGATGTTGAGATCAAAGTTTTCGATTCCTTTGACGCGATCGGGAAGGCTGCGCAAAAGCTCAGCGAACTTTTTGGCCTCCGCTTGCGCCTCCTTCATGCCGACTGCCCTGAAACGAAAACCGGTTCCAGCCGGGATCTGCGCGAAGCGGCCAAAATCGGCCGATATCACAGTGGCGATCTTGGGATAGCCGCCGCTCGTGCCGCGGTCCGGCATCAGAACAATGGGTTGGCCATTACCGGGCACCTGAATGCTGCCGTTGACGGTACCGTCGGAAACGATGTTGTGGCCGTGCAAATGAGTGACTGCGGGTCCTTCCAGCCGATACCCCATGCGGTCGCTGGTCGCCGAGATCTTCCACTCGCTGTCCAGAAACCACTTTACGCCGTCGCCGAATTCGTCGTCCTGTGGGCCCAGTACCACGCGTATCGGACCGCTCGCTTCCGCGGGCAGATCGATCCGGCGCTCGGGGACGCCACTCGCGGGCGCGGCCTGCAATTCGTCACCGGATTGCAATGGACGCGCGTAGGGACTCCCGAGCCCGGCCCGCGCATTCACCGAAAGGCTTCCGAACACGGCTTCGCCCCTAATCCCGCCTTCGATCGCGAGATAGCTGAACGATCCCCCGCGGGCCATTCCGAGCTTCAAGGTCTCGCCCTCGGCAAGAGTTACGGAGGCATTCCAGGCGATTGCGCGTCCACCGATGTCGGCGCCGCGCGGCGCGCCGGCGAGTCCAACGCGGACGGCACCGTCGCGCGCCGTGAATGAAGCCCCGAACGGACCGATTTCGACGCAAGGAGCAAATACAGCATTTCCAACCAGGCAGTTCGCCGCGGCAAGGCCGAGCCGATCCATCGCGCCGCTCGGCGGCATGCCGTATCGTTGAGCACCGAAACGTCCGCCATCCTGCACGGAGCTTGCCGGGCCAATGGATGAAACGACGAGCTTGCTCATGCAGCCATCATTTCCGCGATGAGTTCGCCGTGCTCGGCGGCACGATCCTGCTCTGCAAACGTCTTCGCATCGACTGCGTAAAACGTAACGCGATCGCCGGGCTCTAGCAGGAAGATCGGGTCGCGGTGCAGTTGATAGGTTCGTACCGGTGTGCGGCCCAACAGATGCCAGCCGCTCGGACCGGCCAGACACTGTATCCCGGTCTGCACGCCGCCGATCGAGATCGTGCCGGCTGGCGTCAGCAACCGCGGGTCTTGCCGTCTCGGCATCTGAAGCGAATGGTGCAGACCGCTGAGATAGGACCAGCCTGGCGAAAAGCCGATCATGGCGACCTTGTATTCGCTGGCAATGTGTTGCGCCACGATGTCATCGGGCGTCATGCGGAGCGTCTTTGCGAAATCCTCAAGATCGATGCCGTGCTCGCCACCATAGGCGACGGGGATGCGCCAGTGACGGGCATTCTCGATGATCGGGTCCGGCGCCAGCGAGAGCTCAAGGAGTTTCCCGCTCAACGCGTCGAAGTCGATCCTGGTCGGATCATAATGGACCAGTAACGAGCGGTATGTTGGCACGGTCTCGGCGATGCCTTCGATGGGGCCGCTCGCGAGCCGACGGTCGAGCGCCAGCACCCGACGGTTTGCGGCATCGTCGATATTGCGGGCAAATTCCACCGTGATGGCGGCATCGCCACTGGGCAGAAGGCGGGGCGGGGAGAGTGGCGCGGCCATGGTCCCAATGCACATTAATTGGCGCCCGATTTAGCGCGTTTTGCGCTCAAGTGGAATTCGGTTCGCGCAAAATAAGCTTTTTACTTCAATAAACTAATCCAGCCATTCGCGATAAGCTGGGCTGTTTGCGGATCCTTGCAACGCGCAGCATCGCCGACAACCCTTGACCCGATGCGCGCGCCCCGCAAGATGCGCGGCCGATCCATTCCCAACCGGAGCTGTATTTTCAATGTCCTTGACCCCCGAAGCGATCGCCACGCTTTCCCACGTTTCTACCGCGACCATCACCACGGTTCTCCTCAAAAAGGGCCTGCGGAACGTCTGGATGCGAGGTACGCGACCGTTGCGGCCAGGTCAGAAGCGGCTGGTCGGGCCAGCGTTCACCTTGCGTTTCGTGCCAGCGCGCGAAGATCTGGCAACGCCGGAATCATGGTCATCGCCGATTTCGACCCGAACGGCGATCGAAGCGATGCCAGAAGGTTGTATCGCGGTGGTGGAT
>DASSIT010000083.1:0-71797 GCA_035691545.1 Pseudolabrys sp.
CATAGGCCTCGATAATATTGACATGAAAATTCTCGCGCTTGCTCAGCGCAAGCACGTCCTGGATAACCCGCGCCTGGTTGGCCGGCGACGGTCGCGCGCCCTCGCGCATCCGGCCGGCGCTTGGCCAGCCGACCTCGCCAATCAACACATCCTTGCCCGGAAATGCGCCGGCGACCTGGCGCCGGATTGCCTCCACGTGGGCCGACGCCGCGCTCGCGGCAATCGGGAAATCCTCCCAATAGGGAAGGATATGGATGGTGATGAAATCGACTGCATTCGCGATATCGCTATTGCGGAGCCAGTACTCCCAGACGTCTGCGTAGGTCACCGGCACGGAGACACGTGCCTTGACCGACCGGATCGTCGCGGCAAGGTCAGTGGCCGTCATTTCGCCTCGCAGAAGGACCTCATTTCCAACCACGATCGAACGGATCGTTTCGGGGTACTTCTTGGCAAGCGCAATAGCCGTTTCAACCTGGTAGCGGCTTTTGTCGGGATTACTCGAAAGCCACAGCCCCTGCATCACCTTAAGGCCGTGCTTCGCAGCGATTCCGGCTATCTGATCGAGGCCGAAGTCGACCGAATAGGTTCGGACACAGTCCGTAATGCCCGCCAGCGCCGCAAGATCATCCTCGATCTGGGAGGCTGGAATCATCGTCGAGGGATCGAGCGGCGTCTGGGCTCCTCGAAAGGGAGTGTATGACACGCAATAGAGCTTCTCGCCCCGCCCAATCTCCGGGAAAGGCATTGGCTCCGGACTGCCCAGCCATGTCCAAAAACCCGCTATCGCAACGAACGTCAGGGCGAGGCAGCTCAGAGCATTACGCATCGAAAGCTCGCGTGAAAACTGCAATATCGGAGGGACCGGCTTATCGTGCGTTGCCGGCCCTGCCAAGGCGACCCCCTTTTAAGCAAGCATTGCGGTCGTGCTGGACAAAACCCTTCGCCTGAGGCCAAGTTTGGTTCGCACGAATTGGCGGCTTGGACCGCCAGTTCGACCGGAGAGGGCGAATTTACCACGTAAGATATCGCCGTATTAGCGTCCCAATCCGGCTGCAGACAAACCCGAGGACGCGTGGACGGCCTGAATACAGACAGCCGACGGGGACAATGCGGTTTACCTACAAGTTGCGTCAGTACCTTGCGGCGCTTTCCTGCGCGGCAGCTTTAGCTCTCAGCCTCCCGGCAGCGTTTGCTCAAAGCGGTGGAAACGGCAAACCGCCAGAACCGCAAAAGCCGACCGCTGAGTCCGCCAAGGAAAGCCAAAAGAAGATCGATGAGATAGCCGAGGCCGCCCGCGTGCTTACCGGTCCGGCAGGTAATCCCGAATGCGTCTGGCTGGGACGCCGCGTAGTAACCTTGTTATGGCGCGACGATATGGACACCGCCTTCCGACATCTCGACCTTTATGACCGATTCGGATGCCCAAGTGCCCATATCCAGGCCACCTTCCGTTGTCTGGTCCGGCAGGGAAATATCGATCCTAAGGCGCAGGAGACCCTTAACGGCCGGGTGCACGCGTGTTGGCTTAACCCTAGCCTCGAGCCGACACCTGCCGCCGAGGTTCAGCCTCCAGCTGCAACATCCGGCGGAACCACCCAACGCTGAACGGCGTTTCTCACCCGGAATTTCATCGGGGCGCCATGTCAGTGCCTAGGATTTGCCATGTCTGCTGATTATTTGAATTATCACCTTACGCCACGCTATGTTCTGCGCTCGCAGACAGAGCATCGGCTGAGCTCAGGGGACGAGCTCAAGGGTCTGCCATTCAGCCCCACTTGGTCTTGAGTTCTATGCGCACCGTTGCGGCCGTGATCGCCCTTGTGGCGTGCGTGCATGCCGGGTTGTGGGCCTTAATGCGCGACACCGCTCGCGCCCCCAACTTCGACGGGCAGCTCGCGAGCGTTTCCTACGCGCCTTTCGAAAACTCGACGCATCCGGATTCGGGGAGCAAACCAACGGCCGCGCAAATTCGCGCCGACCTCAAGGTCCTCGCCCCGCTCACCCGCGCGATTCGGACCTATTCCTCGACCGGCGGGGTCGAGCTCGTGCCCGGCATCGCATCCGAATTCGGCTTGCGCGTTACGGCGGGCGCGTGGATCGACAAGGATAAAGAGCGCAACGAGCGCGAAATCCGCTCCGTGATCGACCTGGCCAAGCGCCACAGCAACGTGAACGGCATCTTCGTCGGGAACGAAACGATCTTCCGTGGCGAGCAAAAGGTCAGCGACCTTATTCAAATGATCCAGCGCGTGAAGCGCTCCACAAATGTGCCGGTAACGACGGGCGAGATCTGGCATGTGTGGCTCGAGCATCCCGAGCTCGTATCGTCAGTCGACTATATCGCTGCACACATTCTGCCGTATTGGGAGGGTTTCTCCGAGGGACAGGTCGTCGACCAGGCCATTCTTATTTACGACAAGCTTCGCAAGGCCTATCCGGGCAAGCGCATCGTGATCGCCGAGTTCGGATGGCCAAGCGCCGGCTACAACATGCGCAACGCCAATCCCGGTCGCATCGAACAGGCCGCGGTGTTGCGCGATTTTGTGACGCGCGCCGAGGCTTACGGCATCGACTACAACATTGTCGAAGCCATCGACCAGCCGTGGAAGACCTTCGAAGGTGGCGTCGGGCCCTATTGGGGACTGTTTGACGCATCGCGGCACCCGAAATTCAACTGGACCGGTCCAATTACCGATCCGGATCACTGGCGCCTTGCAACGATCGCCATCCTGGTCAGCGTGTTGTTGTCGTTGCCGCTGCTTGCGATGAACCCAATTACCCTGTGGCAGGCTGCCATGTTGTCCGGTGCGGCCAATGTCGTTGGCGCATGGTTTGCAGCCGTCTTCGGATACTGGAACGGCCACTATTTCGTGCCGGGCGCGGCCTTCGCTCTTGGCCTGGGCATGGTGTTGCTTGTCCCGTTGATTATCATCGCGCTCGCCCGCATCGAGGAGATTGCGGCGATTGCGTTCGGACGCAAGCCGCTGCGGCTGATCACGGCTCCGCCGCTCTCGCCTGATCCCGGAGCGCCCAAGGTATCAATACACATTCCCGCCTACAACGAGCCGCCTGAGATGCTCAAGCAGACGCTCGATGCAGTCGCCCGGCTGGAATATACGAATTACGAGTGCATCGTCATTATCAATAATACGCCCGATCCGGCGCTATGGCTGCCGATCGAGGAGCATTGCCGCGCGCTCGGTGAGCGCTTCAAGTTCGTGCGCGTCGAGCGTCTGGAAGGTTTCAAGGCGGGCGCCCTTCGCCTCGCCCTCGTCCACACCGCCGACGACGCCGACATCATCGGCATCATCGATGCTGACTACGTCGTGAATCAAAACTGGCTCAAAGACCTCGTACCAATCTTCAAAGATCAGAGCGTTGGGTTGGTGCAGGCGCCGCAGGATCATCGAGACAGTGAACGCAGCGTCTTGCACCACGCCATGAATGGCGAGTACGCCGGATTTTTCGACATTGGAATGGTGCAGCGTAACGAATTCAACGCCATCATTGCCCACGGCACGATGTGCCTGATCCGGCGCGCTGCAATCGAGGCCTCAGGCGGGTGGTCGAGCGACACGATCTGCGAAGATACCGATCTCGGCCTGACCATGCTTGAATTGGGCTGGCAGGCCCATTACACGAACCGCCGCTACGGACACGGCCTATTGCCGGACAGTTTCGACGCTTACAAGAAGCAGCGTCATCGCTGGGCTTACGGCGGTTTTCAAATTATGCGCAAGCACTGGCGGCGTTTCCTGCCGGGCGCTAGCCGCCTCACCCGCGAACAGAAACGCGAGTTTGCCCTTGGCTGGCTCAACTGGCTCGGTGCGGAGAGTATCGGCGTCGCGGTCGCCATCCTCAATATTATCTGGATCCCGTTTATTGCAGTCCTCGATATCGCCGTTCCCGACCGAATCCTGACGGCCCCGATTATCGTGAGTTTTGTCGTCTCCGTCGTACACTTCGCGACGCTCTATCAACTGCGCGTGCGACCGCGGATGGGCCAACTGCTCGGATCGGTCTTTGCCGCAATGTCAGTGCAATGGACCGTCGCGCGTGCGGTCGGCTTTGGCGTCGTCAAGGATCATTTGCCGTTCGTGCGCACGTCCAAGGGCGGCCTCCATCGCTCGCGTGATTTCCACGCCTTTTGGGAGGCGATCCTCGCCAGCCTCCTGCTCATCGGAGCGGCCTTTGTTTACTGGACCAACTCCAAGGAAATTCGCGAAATCAATATTTTTGCAATTGTGCTTATCGTACAGAGTTTGCCGTTCATCGCTGCAACGGCCCTTGCAATGATAGAACGCACCCGGCTCAACGAGTTTTCATACTGGCGCAGCATCGAAGCGCGGGTTGCGGAGATCATGCCGACAACGCGCCGAGGCATAACAGTCGCGGAAGTGGCGCGGCCAATTCCGCCGCAGAATCCAGGCGAATTGGTCCAGTAGATCGAACAGCCGGCCAGATCACCCAGCCAAGGCAGTCTCGACCAGTTTCACCCAATACGATGTGCCGAACGGAATCGCATCGTCATTGAAGTTGTAGGCCGGGTGATGCAGTCCTGCACTTGCGCCGTTTCCGATCCAGATGAATGCGCCGGGCCGAGCGTTCAGCATGAACGAAAAATCTTCCGCCCCCATCATCGGCGGCAGCGTGGTATCGACTTTGTCCTCGCCCGCAATCTGCCCCGCGACAGATGCCGCAAATCCGGTTTGATGTTCGTGATTCACCAATACCGGATAGCCCCGCCTGTAGGTCAGCGTCGCTTTGGCGCCATAAGCGGCAGCCGTATTTTTTACAAGTACCGGCAAGCGCATCTCGAGTAACTCGCGCACGTCGCCGGCGAGGCTGCGCGCCGTACCGCGCAATTGCACGGTCTGCGGTATGACATTGTCGGTATTGCCGGCCCGAAACATGCAGATCGAAACGACTGCGGATTTCAGCGGATCGACATTACGCGAGACGACTGACTGGATGGCATTGATGATTTGCGCGCCGACCAGGACAGTGTCGACACCGAGATGAGGACGCGCGGCATGGGCTCCGACGCCCTCAATGTCGATGGTCAAAGCATCGGCGGCCGCCATCATCGCTCCCGCACGAATTCCAAAGCTACCGACAGGCATGCCGGGATAGTTGTGCATGCCGTAAACCTCCTCGATGCCAAAGCGGTCCATCAGACCATCCTCAACCATGGCCTTTCCGCCACCCCCGCCCTCTTCCGCTGGCTGGAAAATAACGACGGCGGTGCCGTCAAAATTTCGCGTGTCTGCCAGATAGCGTGCGGCACCAAGGAGCATGGCCGTGTGGCCATCATGGCCACAAGCATGCATTTTGCCCGGAACCGTCGACTTGTACGGCAGATTGGTCGTTTCTTCGATCGGAAGCGCGTCCATGTCGGCGCGTAACCCGATGGCGCGCCCCGATGAGCCTTTTCGGCCGCGGATGACGCCGACTACCCCGGTGCGGCCAAGACCGGTCACGACCTCGTCGCAGCCAAAAGCCTTGAGTTTTTCCGCGACGGAGCCGGCCGTACGATGCACGTCATACATGAGTTCGGGGTGCATATGCAGGTCGCGGCGCCATCCCGTGATATCGGCGTGCAAGTCGGCGACGCGATTGACTATCGGCATTGCGAACTCCGGGCGGTACGCGGTTTACAGGAACAGCTTAGCAAATATCCGCTCTTGCGCGAGTTGAAGAATGGAGCCGGCGCCTATTGACCGGACCGGCGAGCGCCCCTACACAGCCTCGAAGCGCCTGATCTTGAAAGCTCTTTGCCTTACAGGCAATCGCCGCGATCTGTCTTCGATCATGCGCCCGCGACGAGTGCGTTGTCAGGCGGAAGAGTGACTGACGATAGAATATTGGGCCTATGAGCGATTTGTGTTGGAGCATGAGTCAATAGCAAAGCAGCCAACGCATCCAGGACGCACATAGGTTACGGCGGGCCGGTAGCTCAGTGGTAGAGCACTTGACTTTTAATCAAGTGGTCGATGGTTCGATCCCATCCCGGCTCACCAAAAAAATTGGCTCAGGCTCGTAAGCCCACTCTTCATGGCGGAAGCTAAACTTACCAGAAGATTCCAGAGTCCTTGCAGCATGCAGTCCAGACGGCGAACCGATGCTGGCTTCGCGCAAGCCGACCCTCTGGCGGCCGCCTGAAAAGCCGACCTGCGCACTTGAGCGACAGGCGACCGGCCGCCGCGAATCTCTTCCCTGTTACCTGAATTTGTAATTTTTATAGGGGTCCATCCGGACCGGACGCGTCGTTCCGCTCTTTGTGGTGTTGCTGTCGCGCGAGCTATAACCGCTGATATACGTGTTCTCGAGATTGTATTGGAGGTACTTCTCGGGCTCGGGTTTCGGTTTTGGCTTCGCCTTGCTTGCCCATGCGCCTGACACGATGAGTGTCGACGCGGAGACGATAGTCGCTGCCATTAAAACATGCCTGTGCATTGCATGCCTCCCGTCTGTATTGAGCCGGTGTGCTCGACGAACTCTCCATTTTAGTCTTTAAGATTAGCAGGCGTAAGATCATGCCGTCGCGCTAGTATGCGGTCAAACTAGGCATGACGTCGCCAGGCAACCGTGTCCGCCCATGGCAGAAGCACTCTCCCTCATACGCGCATCGAAAAACCCCGACGGCGAGTGGTCGCCGGACGACTACGACGTATTTGAGGGTAAGCGCCAAATAGGTCGCATCACCCTGACACCGAAGGCGCCGGAGGGAAAGCCGTGGTCTTGGGCCATCACAGCACGGCCCGACAGCACCCAGAATCGCGGCTACGCCGCCAGCCGCGAACAGGCGATGCGCGAACTCAATGCAAGATGGCTCAACCCCGCGAGATTTTGAGCGCCGGCCGCCCTTTAACGATTGATCGACGCGCCCGACAAGAGCCGACACACATCTGCCTTGTATCCATTCCGTAAAATCGACGAAAATTTGTTCGCCGCAGTGCACGCGTCATTGCATGTATCGGCAGGAAAGCCTTCTCCAACTGGTCCATTTGGGTGACAATTCGAAGCCATCGTATGATGTCTGTCGTAAAAGTTTATCGATCTGGCCACCACAGTTTCATCAAAGCGTCTCGTCCTTGCCACGATGCACCGTTACTCAATCCGGCATGGACCGGGGAGCAAAAGGAGGCCGTGACATGCAGCTTCATGAATATCGGGCGAAGCTCTCCGCTATCCGTGCCTTTGCCGCACCCATGCGCTGCCCGCACTGCGGTGACGTCATGGTCGCGCCGGTCTCTTCCGAATTCGTCGAGGGCGGTGAAATCCGCCACCATTGGCAGTGCGACGCGTGTGGCGAGCCGTCGAGCACGTCCATTCCGCTCACATCTCATTGATCGTAGTACCCTGGAATAGTCCGAAGTATAGGGTGTTCCCTGTATGCGTGTATTCTCGCATTCCAACGGAGGAGCCTTTTATGACGACGTTTTTTGTACGCTCGAGTCTAATCGCAGCCATCTGCGCCGCCACCGTTATTATTGCGACGCCCTCTATGGCGGCCACCGTCAATCTTAAGGCCAATCTAAAAGCATCAAGTGAAGTCCCACCGACCGACAGCAAGGGCACCGGTTCGCTGACCGCGACATTCGATACCGCCAGCAAGCAATTGACATGGAAGGGCAGTGTATCCGGCCTGACTGGAACAGCGACTGCCGCCCATTTCCATGCCGGCGAAACCGGCAAAAATGGCGCGGTCGTTGTGCCGATCAGCGGGGCCGACAAAGGCACATTTGAAGGCTCAGCGACGCTAACCGACGCACAGGCAGCCGACCTCATGGGCGGCAAATGGTACGTGAACGTCCATACGGCGGCCAACAAGGCCGGTGAAATCCGCGGCCAGGTGACGAAATAACCGGCCCGCGATCGGCCAAGGCCGGCCGCTCATCCAATTCTTCTTCGATTTCGCCCGCCTGCGTTTCGCAGGCGGGTTTTTGTGGCGCGGGAAGCGCTTTGCGTCCCGCGTTAGCAGGTTTTATGGTCAGGCTCCCATTCGGCTGGCCCCTATGAATTGAGGTGACCTATGGCGCGCACGAACGGCGGTTCCGCCCCGTTTCTCATTTCCGGCGGCGGTATCGGCGGCCTTATCACGGCCTACGCGCTCGCGCACAAAGGCTTTCCCGTCAGGCTATTTGAGCAGTCACCGGAGTTCCGCGAAGTCGGCGCTGGTATCCAGCTTGGCCCAAATATTTTCCGCGCGCTCGAAAAGGTCGGCCTCAAGGAGGCGATCCTGGCGGATGCCCACCGTCCGCCCGCGCAGGAAATGCGTGACGCGCTCACCGGCAAATTGATCACCAATATTCCACTGGGTGATGCGTTTTTCAAACGCTTCGGTCAACCCTACGGTGTCACCCACCGGGCCGACATCCACGGCGCATTTCTCAAGGCCTGCCAAGGCAGCAATCTCATCACGCTCGAAACGAGCCGGCGGGTCGACGCCTACAGAGATCGCGGCGACGGCGTCAGCGTCACGCTCAACAATGGTGAGACGGTCGAAGGCCGCGCACTCATTGGCTGCGACGGAATGTGGTCAAAGATCCGCGACCAGGTAGTTGGCGACGGGAACCCGCGCGTCTCGGGGCATATCGCCTATCGCGCGGTGCTCAAGCGCGAGGAAGTGCCGAAGGACCTTTGGCGGCCTGACGTTGTCCTGTGGGCGGGGCCGCGCACGCATTTCGTGCACTATCCGTTGCGCCGGGGCGAGCTCTACAACCTCGTGGCGGTTTTCCATTCCGACCACTACGAGGAAGGCTGGAATGCCGAAGGCAGCAAGGAAGTGATGTGGCAGCACTTCAAGATGCAGGTGCCGCAAGTGCTTCGAATGCTGGAGCGCATCGATACGTGGCGCATGTGGGTTCTTTGCGATCGTGAACCGGTCAAGAATTGGTCGCAAGGACGCGTGACCTTGCTGGGCGATGCCGCGCATCCGATGTTGCAATACCTTGCTCAAGGCGCCTGCATGGCAACCGAAGACGCAATCGTGCTGGCCGATAAGGTCGCAATTACTCCGGATGACCCGGCAGCCGCTTTCAAAGCCTATGAACAGGCGCGCTACTTGCGAACCGGTCGAACCCAGATCATGGCGCGCGTTTATGGCGAGGTCTATCATGCGCGAGGCGTCGCAGCGGAGTTGCGCGAGGCTGCGTTGTCCGCGCGCACACCGGAAGACAATTACGAAGGCATCGCCTGGCTGTATGGCGAACAGTAACTATGCCGCCTTCACCTGTGGATTGGCAGCGGGCTGATCGAGGTTCGCGCTCCAAGCATCATAGCCATACAACCAACTCGTATCGCCGTCACCCTCCCGCATCCAGGTATTGGCACTTGAAATTGCCTGTACCTCTGACGTGCGTGGCTTGCGATGAGCTTCGTAACGCTTGAACGCGCCCTCGACGTCGTCACCGTTTACCGCATCTAGGCAACGCGCGAGGATGGCCGCGTCTTCGATTGACGTCGCAGCGCCCTGGGCCATGTATGGCGTCATCGGATGCGCGGCATCGCCCAGCAGCACCACACGGCCGTCGCTCCAGCGTCGCAACGGCTCGCGCTCCAGAATCGCCCATTTATGGCAGTCCGGACAAGCGTTGAGAACATTGCGTACATCCTGGTGAAATCCCTCATATGCCGCGCGCAATTCCTTAACGTCGCCCATGGCGGACCAGGATTCACGTGTCAGCCATTCCGCAGGTTCTGGCACGCTGGTGACAAAATAGACCTCACCCTTCGCCTTGTTCGTATAATAGATGACGATATGGCGGTCGGAGCCCCACCATTTCGTCCGCGAGCGGCCGATGTCGAAACCACCCATCAGTTTCGCCGGAAATACCGCTCGATAGGCAATGCGCCCCCGATGAATAGGCGCGTCTGGCCCGACGACGATATCGCGCACGACAGAATGCACGCCGTCCGCGCCTACAACCGCATCGGCACTCGCCGAGGTCCCATCCTCGAAGCGTAATATTACCCGGCTTCCAGCCTGATCGAGGCCCACGAGCTTCTTGTTGAGTTGGATGATTTCTGACGGAACAACAGAGGCGAGCGCTTCATGCAGATCGGCGCGGTGCATGCACAAATACGGCGCGCCATAGAGACTTTCCGGCATGGGCAACTCGCGCGTCACCTCGCCCGTGTCTGCAAGACGGTTGAGATGCGAGTACGGCGCGAATGCCGTTGCACGCAACCGGTTTTCCACGCCGATGCCGCGCAACACTTTCATCGAATTCGGCATCATTTGGATGCCCGCCCCGATCCGCGCAAAACGAGCGGCCTGCTCGTAGACCTGGACGTCAATACTCGCGCGCCGCAACGTCGCCGCAACTGCGAGGCCGCCCATGCCGGCGCCGACGATTGCAACTGAGAGTTTCTTTTTCTGCATACCGTGTCTTGCGCCTGATTGAGAAGTCACCATCACGCACTCCGCTCGTGCGAAAGCTGATGCGTGGTCGAAAATTGGATGCTTAAAAGCGCTACTTCCTTGGAATACCTGCCTTATCGATCACTGCGTTCCATTTTTTGATGTCACCCGTGAGACGACCCATCAATTCGGCGGGCGAACTCGCGTGCGCCAGAACACCCACTTTGGCGAATTGCTCCTTTACGTCGGGCATCGCCAGCACCTCGTGCATCGCCTTATTCATCGTGCTGATGATTTCCTTCGGCGTACCCTTTGGAGCACCGACGGCGTTCCACGAGATCACCTCGAACCCTTTCACGCCGGCCTGGTCTACGGTCGGTATGCCGGGCAAAAGCGGCGACGGGTTCGGACTCGACGTTGCCAGCACGCGGATCTTGCCGTCATTGACTTGACCTTGCACTGCGGGAGGGAAATCCACCTGCATCTGCACGTCGTTGCGCAGCAACGCAACCACGATATCGGGTGAATTCTTGTAAGGAACAATCTGCACGTTGAGGCCGGCCATCGATTTGAATAATTCGGCGCCGAGATTCTGCGTTCCACCGACGGAGATGGTGCCGATATTGAGTTTGCCAGGCTGCGCCTTCGCCGCCTTGATAAAATCGCCGAGCGTTTTGTACTCGGACTGGCTATTGACCACGAAAACCAGGTCGAAAGTACCAACCATCGACACAGGCTCGAAATCCCTCACGGGGTCGAATGGCAGACTTTTAAAAGCTGCAACGCTGATTGCGGTGCCGTTAGTGACAAGTGCCATCGTGTAACCGTCGGGCGGCGCCGTTATCACGGCACGCGCGGCGTTGATACCGCCGGGCCCAGGCATATTTTCGATCACCACCCGCTGGCCTAATTTCTGGGTCAGCTTGTCCGCCATGATGCGCGCCGTAACATCGGCGACGCCACCGGCACCGAATGGCAGCACGATCTTGATCGGCTTTTCCGGCCACGCTGCTCGCGCGCCACCGAATAGAGCAAATACAAACAAGACGGTTGCCAGAACGGTAAAAAGGTGTCCGGTCGCGAATATCCCCTTTTTCATGCGTGTCTCCTCCACAGATCTTTTTTCTTATGCGCTAAAACCATAGAGCCGTGCCGGATTGTCTACCAGCAGACGTTTTTGCACCAGCGGGTCGGGCGCGAATCGCGCGACAAGGTCGACCAGATCGGCCTCGTCAGCCTCGTGCGTCGCGTTTGGATGCGGGAAATCCGTGCCCCAAAGAACGCGTTGAGGTGTCGCGTCAACTAATGTCTGCGCAATCGGCACCGCCGCGGCATAAGGCGGCAGGGAAATGCGCTCGGAACCGCAAACTTTGATCCAGCAATTTTCGAGACGTGAAAGCTCTACCAGTGCGCGCAAAGGCGGCTGGTCTACGCCCGCGGCCGAAGGCACCCGTCCCATATGATCGATGATGAAGGGCAACGGCAACTTTCGCATCATTTCCGCGAGCGGAATGATGTCGGGCGCATCGACATGCAATACCACATGCCAACCCCGCCCCCTGATGCGATCGATGATGCGGTCAAAAACACCCATGTCGGGCGCACCACCGAGATGTTTCACAAAATTAAATCGCACCCCGCGCACACCGCCTGCGTTGAGCTTGTCGAAGTCCGCGTCCGTGAAACTTTCATCGACAATTGCTACGCCGCGATAGCATGCGGGGTTGGAAGCAATGCAGTCGAGCATGGCGGCGTTGTCGGTCCCATGGCAACTAGCCTGCACGATGACTGCGCGTTCGACGCCGAGATGGGCATGCAACGCCGCCAGCATTTCCTTTGGTGCGTCGGCAGGCGTGTAGCGGCGGCCCGAGGCATATCGAAATTTGTCCGCCGGGCCGAACACGTGACAATGCGCATCGCAAGCGCCACGTGGCAGTTTGAAGCGCGGTTTTCGACGCCGCGCGAGAAAACGCGATTGTTCATTCATGGCGTGCGTTTAGCGAAGGCCGGTTGACGGCACAACCCCATCGCGTCTTGCGAAACCATGGAAGGCCGCACTTTAAAGAATGAGGCGGCGAAAGGATCGCATTACGCGACCGGTTGATCACCCCTCGCCCAGCTTGTCTCGGTCTCATCCTGGAAGTCTGCAAAGCGCCCAGCCATGATTGCGTCGCGCATGCCCGCCATCAAAGCCTGATAGTAGGCAAGATTGATGGTCGAGAGCAGCACCGCGCCGAGCATTTCGTTGGCCTTGGTAAGGTGGTGAAGATAGGCCCGTGAGTAGGTGCGCGCGGCCGGATGACTGCTTTGGTCGTCGAGCGGACGCGGATCATCCGCGTGGCGCGCATTCGCAAGGTTGATCGTGCCGAAGCGGGTGAAAGCCATGCCGTGGCGTCCATTTCGCGTCGGCAGCACGCAGTCGAACATATCTATGCCCCGCCTGACGGCTTCGAGCAGATCATGCGGTGTGCCGACCCCCATCAGGTAACGCGGACGTTCCATCGGCAGCATTGGCGCTATTTCCGAGACAATTTTGAGCATCACATCCTGAGGCTCGCCGACCGCGAGCCCGCCGATGGCGTAACCCTGAAAATCCATCGCAGAGAGCTCGCGCGCACTCGCCGCGCGCAGCAGGAGATCGTCACCGCCCTGTGCAATACCAAACAGAGCTGGGCCTTCTGCGGCCCGCACTTCGAAGGCTCGCTTGCTGCGTTCCGCCCAGCGCAGGGAGAGCCGCATCGCGCGCGCGATCTCGTCATGCGATGCCGGCAACTTGAGACACTCATCGAGCTGCATGGATATATCTGCGCCAAGCAACTTCTGGATTTCGATGGCACGCTCCGGCGTGAGCTGAATCATCGTGCCGTCGAGATGAGAACGGAAGATCACGCCTTTATCGTCAACTTTGCGCAGCTCGGACAGCGACATGACCTGGAAGCCGCCTGAATCGGTCAGAATCGGAAGCGACCAGTTCATGAATTTGTGCAGGCCACCGAGCGCGGCGATCCGTTCGGCCCCCGGCCGTAGCATCAAATGATAGGTATTGCCGAGAACAATTTCCGCGCCGGTCGCGCGTACTGCTTCCGGCATCACTCCCTTCACGGTCGCCTGTGTGCCGACAGGCATGAATGCCGGCGTCTGCACGCTGCCGTGCGGGGTGATAAACTCGCCGCGGCGGGCGGCGCCGTCATTCCTGAGCAGACGGAAAGCGAAGGGTTGCGGCATAAGATTTATGTACAATATTCCAGGATTCCGTATCCGGCCCTATGGGGCCGTCCGCGGATGACCGGATAGACACGGAGACAACAGGCACGCATCGCCATAGGAATAGAACCGATAGCCGGTTTCAATTGCATGCGCGTATGCACGCTTCATGGTGTTGAGGCCGCTGAATGCCGCGACCAAGATGAACAGTGTCGAGCGCGGCAGGTGAAAATTCGTCAGCATCAGGTCGACAGCGCGGAATTTGTAGCCCGGAGCGATGAAGATCGCGGTTTCCCCCGAAAATGCTCGCAGGTGCCCCTCCTCCGATGCGGCGCTTTCGAGGAGCCGAAGTGCGGTGGATCCCACCACGACGATCCGCCCGCCTTGCTCGCGTGTTGCATTAAGGGCTCCGGCGGTCTCGGCCGAGACCGAGCCGAATTCGGCATGCATCTTGTGCCCGGCGGTATCATCGGCCTTAACCGGAAGGAAAGTGCCGGCACCAACGTGCAGCGTAACCTTTTGCAGGCCGATACTACGTTCTCTGAGACGCTCCAGCAGCTTTTCCGTGAAATGCAGGCCGGCAGTCGGCGCGGCAACGGAGCCTTCTTCCTGCGCAAATAGGGTCTGATAGTCCGCCCGGTCCTGCTCGTCTGGTTCACGCCGCGACGCGATATAGGGCGGTAAGGGCATCTCGCCGCGTTCGGCGATCGCCTGATCCAAAACCGGGCCATGAAAGGAAAACGAGAGCGTTATCTCTCCGCCCTCGTCTTTATGTGAAACTTGAGCATCGAGTTCGCCAAGAAAACAGACTTTTCCTTCGGTCCCAAACCGCAGCATATCCCCCACTTCGAGTTTCTTGCCGGGCTTTGCAAACGCCCGCCAATGAGACCCATCGATCCGTTTATGCAATGTCGCTTCGATTGCCGGTTCGGCACTCCCGCGGCCGATGCGCCGCCCTTTCAGTCGCGCCGCGATGACCTTGCTGTCATTGACAACGAGACAGTCGCCCGCGCGTAACAGATCCGGCAAGTCGCCGACCTTGTAATCCTCAAATTCGGGGGTCTTGCCGGGCATTACAGCCAGAAGCCGCGCGGCGTCGCGCGGACTTGCCGGTCGCAGGGCGATACGGTCCGCAGGCAATTCAAAATCGAAAAGATCGGTTTTCATCGCGTCCCGAAGTCATGCCCGGCCCGTTGCCTCGGCGCCTGGTATCCTACCTAGATTGGCATCGCCTTGCCCCAAAGCGAAATGGCCGGGACGAGCCCGGCCATAACGACATGCGGGTTACAGCGGTGCCTACGCCCCCATGGAGGCCTTGACAATCTTGTCTGGGTTTTCGACGGGCTCGCCGCGTTTGATTTTGTCGACATTGTCCATGCCTTCGATCACCTTGCCCCACACCGTGTACTGCTTGTCGAGAAAGCGAGCGTCGTCGAAGCAAATGAAAAACTGGCTGTCACCCGAATCCGGGTTGGAAGCGCGTGCCATCGATACCGTGCCGCGCACATGCGGCTCAGGGTTGAATTCCGCTTTGAGTTTCTTTCCCGATCCCCCGGTACCCGTGCCGTGCGGACAGCCAGTCTGCGCCATAAAGCCGTCGATCACGCGATGGAATACGATGTCATCGTAAAACCCATCCTTCACCAATTCCTTGATGCGTTCGACGTGGCCCGGCGCAAGATCGGGACGCATCTCGATCACAATCTTGCCCTTGGTGGTCTCCAGCGTCAGCGTATCTTCGGGTTTCGCCATGTCACTCCCTTTCACACCACAAACCGACTAATGGTATCGCGCAGATCAGCGCTCGATAGTTGCCTTCTTGACATAATCCATGCGCGGAAACTCCTTCGTCAAATAGGCATTGCCCTCGTTCTGGATGCGGCTCTGATCGGGCCCGCGGCCCCGCGGCGCGCCCTCGCCATATTCGGCATTGAGAGCATCCACTACGTTCATCCCCGATACGACCCGGCCGAACGGTGCAAAGCCCGACTCGTCGAGACGCGAGTTGTCGGCAAAGTTGATGAAGACCTGGCTGGTGCGGGTATTGGGACCGGCCGTCGCAAAGGTGATGGTCCCGCGCTTGTTACTCTGCGTGACCGGATCATCGCTGATCTGTGCCGTGCGCCATCGCGCCATGATTGCAGGATCGCCGCTGATGCCGAACTGCACCATGAACCCGGAGATCACGCGAAAGAAACGCACATTGTCATAGAATCCATACTTCACGAGATTGTAGAAACGATCGGCAGCTTTCGGCGCCCAATCGCGCGTGACCTCGATGACAAACACGCCCTTGCTGGTGTCGAAGCGAGCTTTATACATCGCCGGCGCCTGCTCGCGTAGCGCCGCCGGATTGCTCAGCGGCGACTGCGCAAACACCGGTAGTACGGGCGCCGCTAGCGTCGAAACCAATATGAATGAGACAAGTACAAGAGACGCTCGGCGGCTGGTCATTGCTGTCCTCGTCTAAGGCGCGGGATATTTCACCGCGAAAATTTCTTTTTCAGGCGCGCGACGACCGGGGCCGGCACAAAGGCCGAAACGTCACCACCCATCCCTGCGATCTGCCGCACCAATGTGGCGGTGATCGGGCGCACCATCGGTGATGCCGGCAGAAAAACCGTTAGCACATCAGAAGCCATGGCCTCGTTCATGCCCGCCATCTGCATTTCGTAGTCGAGATCGGTTCCGTCGCGCAGCCCGCGGATGAGCATGCTCGCTCCCGCCTTGCGCGCCGTTTGGACGACGAGGTCGGCAAAGGTGATGCACGACAATTCGCACTTGGCCTCGCGCGCGAGCGGCGTGCAGGTTTCCTGCAGCATCGCCATGCGTTCCTCGGCCGCAAATAATGGAACCTTGCCTGGATGAACCCCGATGGCGATGACCAGGCGGTCGGCGAGCCGAACGGCATGCCTGACCACGTCGAGATGGCCGTTGGTCACAGGGTCAAACGAGCCCGCATAAAGCGCGATTCTCGGCATGGGCGGGGTCTAACCCGCCCATTTGAGGGTCGCAAGACCGGGGTCTTTCGGCCGTGAACCTTTTCCCCGGCCGCGGCGACCCATGCCAAGGTTGGCGGTTGGCAATGCACCTTTCTGTGACCCGGGTCACAGAGGCGCCAGGTCGCCTGACCTAATGTCGTTATTGCCGAGATGCCCGAAGGTACCGGCGGCAAGCCAAACAGGGGGTTGTCATGTTGAAATCCATCGCTGCCATTGCGATCGCTGCCGTAATCGCTGCCGTCATCACTGTGTTTTCAGCTCCGGCCGCCGATGTGGTCGCGAGCCCCCTGCCCAAGCCAGCTGCCGATGCGATCAACGCCTGCAAGCAGCGCCCTTGGCCCTACCTCAACTGCGTCGGTACCGAATTCGGCAATCCGCACGTTCGCCTGATCAATATGGACAGTGCGGCGCAGTAACGCCTTACCCGGCCGCCGCCGAGGCGCTACGCTTTCCCCATTGTCATGAGGGAAGGTTTCATGCGCCGAACTGTTCTTGCCGCGGCAATACTTGTCTGGGCCGCCCCTGCGGTCGCGCAAGATTATCCGAGCCGTCCGGTCCGCATCATCGTGCCGACACCTGCGGGCGGTCCGGTGGACGTTATGGCCCGGCTGCTAGGCAACGCCCTGCCGACATTCCTCGGGCAAAATATCTTCATTGAGAACAAGCCGGGCGCGGGCAACACGATCGGGTCGCGGCAGGCGGCGGCGGCCGATCCTGACGGCTACACGCTCATGGTCTCGGCTGCGAGCGGACTGATCATGAGCCCCATGATCCACAGCAACGCGGGATACGACGCATCGAGTTTCGCGCCCATCGCGCTCATTGCGGAAACGCCGCAGGTGCTTGTGATCAATCCGAAGCTGCCGTTCAAGACCGTTGCCGAACTCGTAACCTATGCCAAGGCCAATCCGGGCAAGCTCAATTATTCGACCGGGGGCATCGGCACGCTTCCTCATCTCAACGCCGAACTGTTTAAATCGGTAAGCGGAACCAACATCCTGCATGTGCCATATAAAGGCGGAGGCCCCGCTCTCACGGCTGTGGTAGCCGGCGAAGTGCAGATGACCTTCGACACGGTGAGCACATCGCTGCAGCTGATAAACGACGGCAAATTGCGCGCTCTGGCGATTGTTGGTCCGAAACGCGCGCCGGAATTGCCGGACGTACCGGCAATGCCCGAGTTAGGCTTTCCCGCAGTCACTAGCGGGGCCTGGACGGCGCTGATGGCACCGCGCGCTACACCATCACCAGTGATTGCTAAACTCAACGCAGCCACAAACGCCGCGCTGGCCAGCGCCGCAATGAAAAATGCACTATCGAAACTGGGTGCCCAACCGCGCGGCGGCAGCCCTAAAGACCTCACCGATCACATCCAGCGCGAAGTCGCAAAGTGGAAGCCGATCGTGACGTCGCTGAATCTGCACGTGGATTGAGCATGCGTCTTTCATCGTGGACGGCGGGGCTGCTTTTAGTATTCATCCTTGCACCCCTCGCGTCGGCGCAAATTCCGCCAAGCACAGGCGAAGTACAAAGCTTTCGCGGTCTGCACGCCGCCGCGGCCAATAACGACGCAGGCGAAATAGAAAAGCTGGTGAAAGCCGGCGCGAAAATCGACGCCCGCGATGCACACGCCCGCACGCCGCTGCACGTCGCAGTTTTCTTGAGCAAACAAGACGCGGCACGAACGTTAATGCGGCTTGGCGCGGACGCAAATGCTCTCGATGCTCAAAATTATGACATCGTGACAATCGCTGCTGTCCTCGATGACCTGCCGATGTTGAAAGTCGCCCTTGCAGGCGGTTGCAGGGCGACCAACATCACGAGCCCCTATCACGGCACGGCGCTGATCGCTGCGGCCCATCTCGGCCATGACGAGATCGTGCGCACCCTAGTTAATGCTCGGGCGCCTTTGGATCACGTCAACAATCTGGGCTGGACTGCGGTTATCGAATCGATCGTGCTGGGCGACGGTGGGAAGCGACATATTGCGACACTCAAGGCGCTCATCGACGCAGGAGCCGATATCAACCTGGCCGACCGCTCCGGCGATACCCCGCTCGTGCTTGCAAAGAGACGTGGCTATGCGGATATGGCTGCAATGCTGACGGCCGCGGGCGCGCAATAAACTCCCACCCACAAGACGGTGCGATCGGAAGGCGTGCGCGCGCCTTGTAACGGCGAAGCCTAATTCCAGCAACCGAACCCATCCTGCCGGACTGGCACCGCCTATTCTTCTTCTCCCTCTTCGCTCAGGCGCTCCACCGACACCACGCGTTCATCCTCGGCCGTATTGAGCACGATAACGCCTTGCGTCGAACGTCCGGCAATCCGAATGCCGGACACGGGCGTGCGGATGAGTTTGCCCTGGTCGGTGACCAGCATGACCTGGTCGGCTTCTTCAACAGGAAATGAACCAATGATCGTCCCGGTTTTCTTGGTCAGCGACATCGCGACGATACCTTTACCGCCGCGGCCGGTAGTCCGGTACTCATACGACGACGACCGCTTGCCGAAGCCGCGCTCGGACACCGTCAGGACAAATTGTTCCGCCGCTGACAATTCAACGTAGCGTTTCTCGCCCAGCTCAATCGCACCGACTGCCTCGTCGGCGTCAGCCGGAGCTGTCTCCTCTTCACTGCCGCCTCGCCGGACAGCGCTGGCACGCTTATGATAGGCTGCACGCTCTTCTGCGGTCACGTCGATATGGCGCAGTATCGACAATGAAATGACGTGATCCTTATCGGCAAGGGTAATGCCACGCACTCCGCGCGAGGTACGACCCTGGAATACGCGCACTTCAGGCACCGCGAACCTGATGCATTGTCCTCCATTCGCGGTCAGCAGCACATCGTCCTTCTCTGTGCAGATTTGTACGTCAACGATCGACTCGCCGTCTTCAAGTTTCATGGCGATGATGCCGGACGGCCGCACGTCAACGAAATCCGAGAGCTTATTGCGCCGAACGGTGCCGCTGGTGGTCGCAAACATCACATCAAGTTCGGCCCATGACGTTTCATCTTCGGGCAGCGGCATGATGGTGGTGATCGTTTCGCCCTGCTGGAGCGGCAGGATATTGATCAGTGCCTTGCCGCGCGCCTGCGGTGCCGCTATCGGCAACCGCCAGACTTTCTCCTTGTAGACCTTGCCGCGGGAGGAAAAGTACAGAACCGGTGCGTGGGTCGAGGCGACGAACAGCCGGGATACGAAGTCTTCTTCACGAACCTGCATGCCACCGCGGCCCTTGCCACCGCGGCGCTGCGCGCGATAGGTCGAGAGCGGAACACGCTTGATGTAGCCCTGGTGCGAAACGGTAACGACCATCTCCTCGCGCGTGATCAGGTCTTCTTCATCCACGTGTCCAGTTGCTTCCGCGATCACCGTGCGGCGAGGCGTGGCAAACTCGTTCTTTACATCGGCAAGTTCTTTCTTGATGATTGCCTGGATGCGCGCGCGTGAGCGCAGAATCTCAAGGTAGTCGGCGATCTCTATCGCAAGCTTGTCAAGTTCTTCCTTGATTTCGTCACGCCCGAGCGCGGTGAGGCGCTGCAGCCGCAGGTCAAGAATAGCCTTTGCCTGTTCTGCCGAAAGCCTGGTCGTGTTCTTTGACGAGACCTTGTGGCGCGGATCGTCAATCAGCGTGACCATCGACGCCACGTCCTTGGCCGGCCAGTCGCGCTTCATCAGGGCTTCGCGCGCCTCGTTCGGGTCCTTTGCGGAGCGGATCAACTTGATGATTTCGTCAATATTGGCAACAGCGATGGCAAGTCCCACCAGGACATGGGCGCGGTCGCGAGCTTTGCCAAGCAGAAATTTGGTCCGCCGCGACACAACTTCTTCGCGGAACGCGATGAAGGCCGTGAGCATGTCCTTCAGCGTCATGACGAGCGGGCGACCGCCGTCGAGCGCGACGATGTTGCAGCCGAACGACGATTGCAGCGGCGTAAAACGGTAGAGCTGATTGAGCACGACGTCCGGCACAGCCTCGCGCTTGAGCTCGACCACGACGCGATAGCCGTCGCGATCGCTTTCGTCGCGAAGATCGGCGACACCGTCAATTTTCTTGTCGCGCACCAGTTCGGCGATGCGCTCGACCATCGATGCCTTATTCACCTGATAAGGAATTTCCGTGATGATGAAGGCTTCGCGTTCCTTGCGCACGGTCTCAATCTCGACCTTACCGCGCATGACGATCGAGCCGCGCCCTTCACTGTAAGCCGAGCGAATGCCATCGCGGCCAAGAATAATGCCGCCGGTCGGAAAATCAGGGCCGGGCACGATTTTGATCAGGTCGTCGACCGTGAGCGCGGGGTTGTCTATGAGCGCGGTCGCGGCATCAATCACTTCGCCGAGATTGTGCGGCGGGATGTTGGTTGCCATGCCGACGGCGATGCCGCCGGCGCCATTCACCAGCAAATTCGGAAAACGCGCCGGCAGCACCACCGGCTCTTTTTCGTTGCCGTCGTAGTTTTCCTGGAAGTCGACAGTGTCCTTATCGATGTCGTCGAGCAGTGCCATCGCCGGCCGTCCGAGGCGGCATTCGGTGTAGCGCATGGCTGCCGGCGGATCGCCGTCGACCGAACCAAAATTGCCCTGCCCGTCGATGAGCATCAGCCGCATGGAGAAATCCTGCGCCATGCGCACCAGCGCATCATAGATCGCCTGGTCGCCGTGTGGGTGATACTTACCCATCACGTCGCCGACGACTCGCGCCGACTTGACATATTTCTTGTCGGGCGTGTGACCCTGCTCGTTCATCGAGTGAAGGATGCGACGATGCACCGGCTTAAGGCCGTCGCGCACGTCCGGCAGCGCACGCGACACGATCACGCTCATCGCGTAATCGAGATAGCTGCGCTTCATCTCCTCGGTAATCGAAATCGGGCGCACGTCGGAAGGAGTTGCGTCCCCCGATTTCGGAGGTTCGGTATCGGCCAAGATGACGTCCTGCGTGGAGTTTTGGTTGCGGTTTTTTTAACTGATTCAGGGGCGCCTTGCCAACCGAAATGCGCCCTCATACAGGCTAATATCAATAGTTAATTCAATATGTTACGGGTGGCATCCGGCTGCTTTGCCCGCGGCATTTTCGGCGCCCAAAACGCGCTTCAAAGGAGGCACCCCGCCGGGCCCCGCACGGAACCTCGCCTTGCGAAGATAGGGACCACCTTTTTCAAAACCTTGGCTCTGCATCGGGGAGAGTTGACGAGCATGTGATAGCTTTGGCCCCATCCATGCCGATCGAATTCGTTGTCTCTGCTTTGGTCACCTTGGTGGTCGTGGTCGATCCGATCGGCCTCGTTCCTTCCTATCTCGCGCTTACCCTTGGTTTACCCGAAAATGCGCGCCGTAGCGTTGCGCTACGCGCGGCGATGATTGCAGCGGCCATTCTTGCCGGCAGTGCGTTGATCGGTGACTGGCTGCTCCACACGCTGTCGATCGGCCTGCCGGCTTTCCGCATTGCGGGCGGCTTGCTTTTGTTCTCGATCGCCTCGGAAATGGTCTTCGGCGTCCGCATCGAACGGCAATCACGCCAGGCTGAAGAAGCCCTCGAAGAGCACGTGCGCAATATCGCCGCCTTTCCTCTCGCCATCCCTTTGATGGCGGGGCCCGGCGCAATTACCGCCACCGTCCTGCTTGCCGGTCGGAGTAACGGCGATCCGATGCGCCTCTTGTTTTTGCTTATCGTAATTGCGGTCGTGCTCATGCTTTGCATTGCCGTCTTCGCATTTTCCGAGCGTATCCGAAAGTTGCTTGGCTTTACCGGCAATATCGTCCTCTCACGGCTGCTTGGCGTGCTGCTCGCGGCCCTCGCCGTGCAATATGTCATCGACGGCGCACGAGCTGCATTGGCCGGCTAACATTGCGTGGGGAACCGTTACTCGCGCCAGAGCCTGCGCGGGAACGATCCGTGCGTCATTCGTTGACGCCGGGCCTTCATTTTAGATAGAGGCGTTCGCCTTCACGTTTCCTGCCAATCAAGTCACCAACAACTGGACAGAAGTACCCGCCAACTGGGGGCAGTTACGCTGGCGATGGGAGTTTTCGCACGCAGTCAATGCGGGCATTACGTTCATCGGCTTTTGCTCGTTGACGCTCTCGCTGCTGGTAAAGAGCGAATAGGTTGCGAAGCCTCTGCCCAGTCATGGCCGGGCTTGTCCCGGCCATCCACGCCTTGTTTTCTATGAGCCAAAAACGTGGATGCCCGGCACAAGGCCGGGCATGACAATCATTTTGTCGTACACGGTCAAAACGGGATTTCGTCGTCCATATCGTCGCGCTTGCCGCCACCGGCACCGGCCATCGCGGGCTTGCGTTCGCGCGATGCGGTCGGCCCCGCCGAGCCGAAGTCGCCATTTTCAGCCCCTGCCCCGCCAGCACCGCCGCCAGCGCGATCGAGCATCGTCAAGGCCGAATTGAACCCCTGCAGCACGACCTCGGTCGAATAACGGTCCTGGCCGTCTTTGTCCTGCCATTTGCGCGTCTGCAACGCGCCCTCGAGATAAACCTTCGAGCCCTTCTTCAGGTATTGCTCAGCAATCTTTGCAAGTCCCTCGCTGAAGATGACCACGCGATGCCACTCGGTTTTTTCCCGTCGCTCCCCGCTCGTCTTATCGCGCCAGGTTTCGGATGTTGCCACTCGGAGATTGACGATCGGGCGCCCGTCCTGCGTGCGGCGGACTTCAGGATCGGCGCCCAGATTGCCGACCAGAATGACCTTGTTGACGCTGCCTGCCATGATGCTCTCCGCGTGGCGACCTGCCGCTGCTTCACGTGAGAAGCGGCAACGTCCGCCGTTTGAGGGCCAAATGCCGCCGGTCGGCCCCGTTGAACCAAATCCCACCCTAGGCCGCGCCAAATGGCGCCACAAAGGGGCGGCACGCGCGTTTACCCCTAATCCACAGGGGTCTAGCCGATCTGATGCTCCTCGCGATGCGCGGTGGCTTTCCCCACCGCCGTTCTTGTTATGTTCTAGGCCATCCAGTAGGCTCATGCAAGCGATTCCGCGGGGGCCCCGGCGGGAAGATGCGGCCCTTCAACCGGATTGTTTTTCAACTCCGGTTTTCAACCGTTATCGACGCCCCGCACTGGCAATGCCCTATCGTTCTTACTACGTTCCAGAGACCAGCACCGAGCGGCCCCGCCTTTTGCGGCGCTGCGCGGGGTAATTTTGTCCTTTTTGTCTCATGACCGACCGCACCAGTAAGCCCGCCCGCGACGCCCGCCAGATCACGATCCGCGGTGCGCGCGAACACAACCTCAAGAATATCGACGTCGCCATTCCGCGCGACAGGCTGGTCGTATTCACCGGCCTGTCCGGGTCCGGGAAATCCTCGCTCGCCTTCGACACCATTTATGCCGAGGGCCAGCGCCGTTACGTCGAGTCGCTTTCGGCCTACGCGCGGCAATTCCTCGAGATGATGCAGAAGCCGGACGTCGATCAAATCGACGGCCTGTCTCCCGCCATCTCGATCGAGCAGAAGACGACCTCAAAAAACCCCCGCTCGACGGTCGGCACCGTTACCGAGATCTACGACTACATGCGTTTGCTCTGGGCGCGCATCGGCGTGCCCTATTCACCGGCAACCGGCTTACCGATCGAAAGTCAGACCGTCTCGCAAATGGTCGACCGCGTCCTGGCGCTGCCCGAAGGCACGCGGATCTACGTACTCGCGCCGGTCGTGCGCGGTCGCAAAGGCGAATACAAAAAGGAGCTGGCCGAGTTCCTGCGCAAGGGCTACCAGCGCGTAAAGATCGACGGCGCCTTCCACGAGATCGGCGACGTAAAACCGCTGGACAAAAAATTCACCCACGACATCGATGTGGTCGTAGATCGTCTGGTCGTACGCGGAGACATCAACACGCGGCTGGCGGACTCGCTCGAGCAATGCCTGAAGCTTGCTGACGGCCTTGCTGTGGTCGAGCTTGCCGACACCAAGGCGAGTGGGGCCATTGCCAATCGCGGGCGCAACGCCAACGCCGAACGGCTCATCTTCTCCGAAAAATTCGCCTGTCCCGTATCCGGGTTCACCATTTCCGAAATCGAACCGCGGCTGTTTTCTTTCAACAATCCGTTTGGCGCCTGCCCGGAATGCGGCGGCCTTGGGGTCGAGCAGCATATAGACGCCGATCTGGTGATTCCCGACCGTGACGCGACCTTGCGAAAAGGAGCCATCGCACCCTGGGCGAAATCGTCGTCGCCTTACTACATCCAGACGCTCGACGCGCTCGCCAAGCACTTTCGGTTTGCACTCGATACGAAATGGAAAGATCTGCCGAAAAAGACACAGGAGGCGATCCTTTACGGCTCAGGCGACGACAACATCAAGTTTGTTTATGACGATGGCCTGCGCGGCTACACGACGAAAAAGCCGTTCGAGGGCGTCATCACCAATCTCGAGCGCCGATTCAAAGAAACAGAGTCCGAGTGGGCGCGCGAGGATCTACAAAAATATTTCACTGACGTGCCATGCAAGGCGTGTAAGGGAGCGCGTCTCAAGCCGGAGGCACTCTGCGTCAAAATCGGTGGACAGAATATCTCGCAGGTTGCGGAGCTGTCGGTCCGACGTGCCGGCGAATGGTTCGCCGAAATTCCGAAGCAGCTCAACGCACAGCAGAACGAGATCGGCACCCGTGTGCTCAAGGAAATTCGCGAGCGCCTGAGATTTCTAGTGGACGTTGGCCTCGATTACCTTACGCTGGCGCGCGCATCCGGCACGCTCTCCGGGGGCGAGAGCCAACGCATTCGTCTCGCCTCGCAAATCGGTTCGGGCCTCACGGGCGTGCTCTATGTTCTCGACGAGCCGTCAATCGGCCTGCATCAGCGTGACAATGCCCGCCTGCTTGAAACCCTGAAAAGGCTTCGCGATCTCGGCAACACCGTGATCGTGGTCGAGCACGACGAAGATGCCATCCGTACAGCCGACCATGTGCTCGATATCGGCCCCGGCGCCGGCATCCATGGCGGTCATATCGTTGCGGAAGGCCAGGTCGACGACCTCATCGACGCGCCGAATTCGTGGACCGGGAAGTATCTCTCCGGCGAACTGAGTGTGCCTATTCCCGAACGTCGTCCGCGCTCGCGCCGCGTGCTGAAAGTCATCAACGCCCGCGGGAATAATCTCAAGAATATAACCGCCGAGATCCCGCTCGGCCTGTTCACCTGTGTGACCGGCGTGTCCGGTGGCGGCAAATCCACGCTGCTGATCGATACGCTCTACAATTCCGTGGCACGCAAGCTCAACGGCGCGTCGCTCGCGCCCGCCCCCCACGATCGAATCGAGGGGTTGGAACACATTGACAAGATCATCGATATCGACCAGTCGCCCATCGGCCGCACTCCACGCTCTAACCCGGCAACCTATACCGGCGCCTTCACGCCGATCCGCGAGTGGTTTGCTGGCCTGCCCGAGAGCAAGGCACGCGGTTACGAGCCGGGCCGATTTAGTTTCAACGTCAAGGGCGGCCGCTGCGAGGCCTGCCAGGGCGACGGCGTCATTAAGATTGAGATGCATTTTTTGCCTGACGTCTACGTCACCTGTGACGTCTGCAAGGGCAAACGCTACAACCGCGAGACGCTTGAAATCCTGTTCAAGAGCAAGTCGATTGCCGATGTGCTCGACATGACCGTCGAAGAGGCGCTGGAATTCTTCAAGGCGGTGCCGCGTGTGCGCGATGTGCTTGCGCTGTTGCATCGCGTCGGTCTCGACTACATCCACGTCGGCCAGCAGGCCACCACACTCTCTGGCGGCGAGGCACAGCGCGTGAAGCTAGCCAAGGAACTGTCAAAACGGGCGACCGGCCGCACGCTTTACATTCTGGATGAGCCGACCACCGGCCTGCATTTCCACGACGTTGCGAAACTGCTTGAAGTGCTTCACGAACTGGTTGAAGGCGGCAATACGGTTGTCGTCATCGAACACAACCTCGAAGTGATCAAGACCGCTGACTGGGTGATTGATTTAGGCCCCGAAGGCGGCGACGGCGGCGGTGAAATCGTCGCGAGCGGCACTCCGGAGGACATCGTCAAGGCAAAACGAAGCTATACAGGGCAATTCCTGGCGCCGGTGCTGGGGCGGGCTGGGCCGCGACGCAAGAAACGCGTCGAGGCAGCGGAATAGCGCAACATGCCAAGGCGCACCGGGGCCTGCGGAGCGGCGTGGTAATGAACGACACCGCATTTGGCGCCGGTAATCCAAGCGATCCACCGATTGCCGCAATCACCTATGAAGCCTTCGCCGCTTTCGTTGGCGGCGGCCGGCAGATACCGGCCTTCTCTGCCCGCTAGACACGGCACAACGCATCGAATTTCGATGCGGCGTCGCGCGGCGATTGCGTGACGTCCAAACATGATTGACAGCGAGAGTTTTACTTTTCTTCCGCCGACTTTTGGTTTCATCCGGCTCTCGAAACCGCTGACATCCCGTCGCTGTGCACAACGTAACGATATCGCCCATCCTGTGACATGCGTCACATCAAGCGTGCCGGCTCAGTCCTAGACAAGCTATTGGCGCTCGAATTTTCGGATCGCCATAGTCGGTCATCCGAAAAAAGGGGCCGCTCGTTTTTGCAAACGGCGGCCCTAAAGAAGGCCACCGGCGGGGTGACGCCGGTGGCTGGGCTCCACCAAAATAGTTTCGACGCGTTTTATTTGTGACAAAATTGTAGCTATCCCCAAGTACGAAACTTTTGCCACAATTGGTTCCTGCCGGTGTGACGATCGCGCAACGAATTGAAGAGCCAAATACCATTTTGGAAATAAAATTCGCGAAAGTGGAAGTGCTTCGTTACCTCCCAGATCACGAGCGTCGAGCAGGACGAAATCGGTGGCTAGGTTATTTCGTCCAAAAACAACGCCCGCCTGACGGCGGGCGCTTCGTCATTTCAGGCTCGGTAATTTGTTTTACGCTTTCAGCGCCGACAGAACTCGCTCGGGCGTGAACGGCATGTGATGGAGACGTTTACCGGTCAACTTGTGAAACGCACCGGCAATTGCCGGCGCGATGCAAGGCGTACTGATCTCGCCAAGCCCGGTCGGATGCGCATCGCTCTCGATGAACGCCACATGCATTTCTTCCGGCATGTCGGACATCCGCATTACTGTATAGTCCCCGAAATTGGATTGCTCGACCGCGCCATCGCGTACGGTTACGCGTTCATGCAACGATGACGACAGGCCGTAGACAATGCCGCTTTCGAGGTTCGCCTTTGAGGCCTCGGGCTGCACGATAATGCCTCCGTCGGCGACGACCCACACTTTGTGCACGCGGATTACGCCCGCCCGGCGATCGAGCGACGCTTCGACGACGCAGGCACCGAGCGAGCCCGAACGCTCGCTCATGGCAAAGCCGAGCGCGCGGCCTTCCGGCCGTTTGCCTGTCCAGTCGGCCAATTTGACGACCGCTTCAACGCAGCGGCGCGCCTTTGGTGTGATTGACATGCGCTGGAGACGAAATTCGACGGGATCAACCGCCTGATCGGCTGCCATCTGATCGACCATTGCCTCGATCGCAAACAGATTGAAGTTATGTGCAACAGCACGCCAATGCTTGATACGAATTCCTTCGTCGACGTTGCGCAATTCGAGATGCTGGTTCGGCAACGCATAATATGATGAAATACGCATTCCGCCGGTAATCAGATTGGCGCCCCCGTCATCGCCGACCGCGCAATGGCGCCAGCCAACCACCGCGCCTGAAGCATCGGTCGCCGCTTCAACACATTGGAAAGTCATGGGGCGGAACATCCCATGCGCGATGTCTTCTTCGCGGGTCCACACCATCTTAACCGGCCGTTTCATCTCACGGGCCATCAGCGCCGTCTCGACCGCGTAGTCAGCGAGTGACCGTCTGCCGAAACCACCACCAAGATAGCATTGATGGACATCGACCTGTTCAGGCTTGAGGCCGAGGGACTTGGCGATGAGATCGCGGCTGCGCCCGAGATCCTGCGATCCGTCCCAAACCTCGAGCCGGTCGCCGGCCTCGTTGAAGCGTGCGACCGCGTTCAGCGGCTCCAGCTGTGCATGGTATGTATAGTCACTGCTGTATTCGCTCTTGTAGACCTTCGCCGCGCCGCCAAATGCCGCTTTGACGTCGCCCTTCTGGTCGAGGATTTTCACCGCTGCGGCCGGGTCTGCATGGATTGCCGCGTAGCGCGCCAGCGCCTGATCGGACTCGAAACCGTCGACTTTGTTCTTGCTCCAAGTCACACGGAGCGCGCGCCGTCCCGCCATTGCCTGCGGAAACGTTTCGGCGACCACACCGACACCGCCCGGCAACTTCACCGTTGCGAGAACGCCGGGCATAGCCTTGATGTCGGCATCGTTCCACTTTTCCGGCCCGTTTCCATGAACCGGTGAATGGAGCGCACTCGCATATATCATGTCGGGCAGGTGAACATCGATTGCATACTGCGCACTGCCGTTGACTTTCAGCGGGAGGTCGCGGCGATGAACTGAACGCCCGATCAGACGGAAGTCTTTTCGCGCCTTGAGCTCGCTCTTGTCGATGCTGGGAAGCGTCGGCGGAACCTTGCCGAAAGCGGCAATCTCGCCATAACTCAGCCGCCGGCTCGATGCCGGATCGATCACGACGTTTGGCTCGGTCTTGAGCTTCGACGGATCGACGCCCCAATGTTCGGCAGCATTGGCGATCAATATTTTACGCACCTGCGCGCCTGCAACCCGGAGGTCGTCCCAATACATCATCACCGCCCGGCTGCCCGTGACCGTCATGTTCCGCTGGCCATTACGGCCGGCCCAGCCGTAGACCTCCGGTTTGGAAGGTGCCCACGCGAGGACGACCTTGTCCCAATCGGCATCCATCTCTTCCGCAATCATCAGCGGGATGGCGGTACCGGAGCCCTGCCCCATCTCCGTGACCGTCAGAATCGTAATTTTACCGTCAGGTGTGATGCGCACCCACGGCGACAATTGGGTCGGTTCACTGGCTGCCCGTGCGGCTGGCAAGATGTGCGTGCCGTCGGTGCCGAATGCAAAAGAGAACGTCATGCCGCCAACTCCGGCAAGAAAGCCGCGGCGTGTCAGCTCGGGGGCATTGAGCATCATGGTCATGACTTAGCCCTCCTTCGACGCGCGTTCGATCGCCGAGATGATGCGGTTATAAGTGCCGCAGCGGCAAATATTGCCATCCATATGCGTAACAATTTGCTGGCGCGTCGGCTTCGGATTACTGGCGAGCAGCTCGGCTGCCTTCATGATCTGGCCTGACTGGCAATATCCGCACTGCGGCACTTCTTCGATCACCCACGCTCTCTGTAGCGGATGCGAGGAATCCGGCGAGAGACCCTCGATCGTGACGATATTCGCGCCCTCGGCGGCGGAAACCGGAACCTGGCAGGAACGCTGCGCGCGCCCGTCAATATGAACCGTACAGGCGCCACAAAATCCGGCGCCGCACCCAAATTTCGTGCCAGTCAAGCCCACAACATCGCGGATCAGCCACAAAAGCGGCGATCTTGGATCAGAATCGACGGCGACCGGTTTACCGTTCACGGTAAATGAAGCCATGCGGAACCTCCCTGTCCCGCGCATCGTATTTTGCGCGCTATTTCAGTGCCCCAGCTAGACAGCGGGTAGTCTAGCAAGCATGCAACATTTTGACAGTCGAAAAGACTATGGGGCAGACAGCACGGATGCACATTTCAGTGATGGAGCAAGCTGCAGCTCGGACCCGTCGGTTTAGCAACGCCGAGTGTCGATAGTGGGGTCGTCTTTCAGTGCGCCGGCAGTGTGTTCAGGCACTGCGCCAGGGTCACATAGGATTGCCCCGAGCTCTTGAGGCATTTGGCCTGGCCATCCGTCGATACATGATCCCATGCTTTGTCGACGATGGTCTTGGTGGATTCCTCGCTGAGCTCGCAGATCGCCTTCGCGAAGTCGCCCATGTTGCCGCTACCGTGCTGCTGCGCAAAGCCGCCACAGAACTGGTCGGTGTTGAATTCCGGCGGCGATGTCGCTTGTGCGCTGCTGCACAGGACAATCGCAACGACCATGGCAAGAAATACTTTCATGGCGGAATATGCATTACAGACCGACCGTTTCGATTGCTTTTGCAAGATCGGTAAAAATTTGCGTTAAATTGCAGATATGAATGTCCTGGTAACCGGCGGCGCCGGCTTTCTCGGCGGCTACGCGATGTCTGCGCTTGCGGCGGCCGGCCACAATGCGGTCGCTTACGATATTGCGCCACCCTCCGATGAAATACTGGCCGTCACGCCATCGCTCGCGTCTTCTTGCCGGTCGGGGTCAATCGACGACATTGGACGGTTAATCGAGGTCTGCCGCGCTGAACGCATTGAGGCCATCGTCCATACGGCCGGGCGCGTCGGACTCGAACCTTCGCTGGCCAATCCCGTCGCATTCTACCAGACAAACATCATGGGCCTGGTGAACGTCTGCGAAACGGCACGAATGCTTGGCGTGCGCAAACTCGTCTCGATCTCGAGCAACGCGGTCTACCACAAGGGTGCCGGCGAGAAGCTGAGTGAGGCCAATCCGCCGTTTTCGGTAACTGACGCGAATCCCGCCGGCCACTATGGCACCTCCAAAATGGCCGGTGAAGCGATTGGCATGGCCTATGCCAGCTTTCACGAAGTCGATTTTCTCGCGCTGCGCGTCACGGCAATTTATGGGTTTGGCATGCGCAGTCCAATGTACCTGAAGCCGATGGTGGAAGGTGCCGTATTGGGAAAACCCGTCATGTTCTCGACCGGCGGCCCAATGAAGCGCGATTACACACATGTCTTCGACTGCTGTGATGCGATCGTCATGGCGGTCGAAGCGCCACTTTGGAAGCCCGGCACGCAACGTATCCTCAATATTGCAGCAGGCCGAACATGTACCGCCGCCGAAATAGCCGCGATCGTGAGGCACGTCATTCCCGGGGCGAACATCACAATCGGCGACGCACTGACACCGCTCGAACAAGCAAACGTGCAAATGCGGGCACCGCTCGATATTTCCGCCGCCAAACGGCTGCTGGGTTGGTCGCCAAAATGGCCCATCGAAAATGGCATCCAGCAATATGCCGATCGCTTCCGCGCATATACAAAAGATTCCTAGTCGCGCGCGCCATGGCGAAGCGCTTGCGAGACCCGATTCTGCGTGACACACTAAACTCAAATCGACAGCAAACAAAAAGATACAGCGGGGAGAAAACGGAATGAGCGTCTTCAGAAAAATTGCGGCTGCCTGCCTATTAGTGCCTTTTGCCTCATGGCCGGCCTTCGCACAGGCTCCGAAACTCGAGAAAACTCACCTCGCCATTGCCGTCGGCGGTTCGATCAGCCAGATGAACAAGGTCGCCTATACAATGGCGCTGCATCGAAAATATTTCGAGCAGGAAGGCCTCACAGTCGATTCGTCCGCGTTCGCGTCCGGTACCGCTGCCCTGCAAAGCCTCATCGGCGGCAGTGCCGATGTGGCCGAAGGCGCCTTCGAGCACACGTTGCGATTGCAGACCAAGGGCGTCGGCCTCACTTGCCTCGCCACGTTTGGCCGGTATCCCGGCAATGTCCTTGTCGTGAAAAAATCGCAGGCCGACAAAATCAAGTCTGTGAAGGATCTTGTCGGCAAGAAAATTGGCGTCTCGGCACCGGGCGCCTCCACGCATAATTTCGTTGCCGGACTGATGACCCGTGCAGGCATCGATTGGAACAAGGCCAGCTACCTATCGATCGGGACCGGCCCCAGCGCCGTCGCCGCAATGCGCTCCGGCAGCGACCTCGATGCACTCGTCAACCTCGATCCGGCGATCAATTCACTCGTCGACAACGGCGATGCGGTCATTCTTTCCGACAGCCGCACCGAGGCCGGCACCAAGGAGGCGTTCGGCGGCCCCTACCTCGCCGACTGCCTTATGGTCAAGAATGAGTTTCTCAAGGCAAATCCAAATACGTCGCAGGCCATTGCCAATGCGATCGTTCATGCCATGCAGTGGCTCAAGACGGCGTCGATTGACGACATCATCACATCGCTTCCGCCGGAATACTACAAGGCCGACGAAAAAACCTACCGCGAATCTCTCGCTAAGAACATTTCCGCGTTCCAGTGGGATGGAATCGTCTCCAATGAGGCAGCGAAAAATGTGTGGGATTCAATTTCGGTGCTTGAGCCGCAGTTCAAAGCTGCAAAAGTTGATGTCACCGTGACTCACGACAACAAGCTCATTGAAACCGCGTTGAAAAAATATCACTCACCTGTCAAAAACTAAGCCGACTGGACGATGGAATTCGATCCGCGATTGTCCTATGCGCTGTTTCGTCGCAGCATTCGTCTCTGCCAGCGAGGCAACGCTAGCGCAGGCGACGCAGGCCGCCAAGTTGAGCAACCGCATCTTGTTGCGCCAGGATAGAGACGCATGCGCCAAGCAGGTTGATCGCCACAGGCTTGATCCTTTTGCCGATTGGATGAGCAAGCGGCAGGCCGAAAGGAAGGCTGCAGCAAAATAGAAGCCGCAGCTGGCCGGGAGGCGAGAAGAGAATAGAGGAAACAATATCCGCACGACGCCGTGAGGGCACGTAAGGAATTAAATGAGACGCGTCTGGCCGAGGTCGCTCAGGAGCGCGTCAAACGGCCCGATTGCAAGAAGCAAGCGGCTGAACAGAAGCTCCACTTTGTGAAGCGATTGCGCTTTATCGAAACGTGCTTCGCCGCGAAATAAGAAAGTAGAGCAAACGCTACCGACGTCCCATAAACCAGCTGATGATCAGCAATACAATGCCAAGGCCGCCGGACAACATGCCGTGCTTAACGCGTATACGTGCGAGGCCGGTTTCATGTCCCGGAAAGAAATCCGGTAGCGAGTCGGCTGGTATCAGAAAGTACGCTGCCGCAACAACGATAAGAACAACGCCGAGAATCGTGACAATTGCTTTCATTCGAGTCCCCAATATCTATGCTGCCTTTGCGGCGATATCCTTGTCTTTAGCTTCGGCGCGTTGCGCCGACGGCCGCGCCGCTATGCGCGCGGCATATTCCAAAAATTCCTTCCGTTGCGGCACCAACCTGAACATCATGCCGTATCGCAGCCCTGAACCAATGACGATATCAGCCGCGGTGAATTGCTCACCCATCAGGAAGGGGCCCTTGGCCACAGCATTGCTGACAATGTCGAGTACCGTGTCGAAATCGCGCCAGCCGAGGGCGGCTGCGCGCGGGTCTTCCTTGCGGGGGAATGCGCGATCGGTCATCGCCGGCTCAATCACACTTGGCCCGAAGAACAGCCACTTGAAATATTCGCCGCGCTTCGGCGTGCCGACCGGGATATTCAATTTCTTGTCGGGAAATTCGTCCGCCAGGTAGGCGCAGATCGCTGCAACCTCGGTAATTACGACGTCACCATGTTTGAGAGCCGGAACCTTGCCCATCGGATTGATAGCAAGATATTCGGGATTGAGATTATCGCCGGCACTGAGCCTGATAAGCTTGATGTCATAGGGCTGACCGACCTCTTCAAGCATCCACAGTACAATTGATGAACGCGAGGGCGAGGCGTGATAGAGCGTAAGTTGAGCCATGAAGCACCTTGCAAAATTGACCACCTGAGCCGATGTGTCGATAGTATAGGATTGTGCAGAGACCGTGACCTTGTCCACTAACGTTCGCGACAATAAGGAACGCCGCCGTTTTGAGCTCGATGCCGACGGCCATATGGCGTTTTCGACCTACGAACGCGCCGACGGCGTGCTCAGCATCCTGCATACGGAAGTACCGAAGGCCCTGGAGGGCCGAGGTATCGGATCCGCACTGATCCGCGGGGTGCTCAACGCCGCCCGCGCCGACGGGCTAAAAGTGAGAACAAGATGCGAATTCGCCAAGGCATATGTTGACCGCCATCCGGAATATGCCGACCTGCGCGAATAACTTGCAAAGCACCGCTCGCTCGCGCATACGCGCCCTCACCTGCTGATGCGTAACCGTATTGTCTCGGTTACCGACAAGATGCAGCGGCAATACCGTTACGTGTTGCGTGCACCTGCCGGACGCTGTTTCGATCCTGATTTCAAACCCCAGCTGACACCTGTGGAAATGCTCCGGCTCGGCGTATTTGGCGGCAAATACATGACCGATTGCCGCCGCGAATATCCCAAAAGCTGGTTCGCAAAGGCCAAACTTTCCCCCAGCGGCTACGATCGGAGGTGTAATTTCTTCGGTATCCGCGCGAGCCAATCGCTCTCGGAATGGCAACGTAAGGGTTGGATTCACCCCGACGATCCGCGCGGATGGTTTCAATGGTATTGCCGTTACTACATGGGCCGTCGCATGCCCGAAGAAGATAGGCGCCAGATCGGCCGCTGGAAAGCGATGCGCCGCCATATCCGGCAAATCCAAAAACATTGTGAACCTGGCAATCTGCTCTGCCACCGCCGCCAGCGGCAGGCGCTGCTGCATTGGGCTTATGACAGCCGGGTGCTCTGATATTTTTGCGCAGTGCTACTCGGCAGCGACCGCACGTGTTGTCGCGGCACGATTTTTCCATCGCACCATCGCCGCATCCACCGCGGCGATCGCAAGGCCGGCCGCAAGCACTTCCCAACCCGGGCGAATGCCCACATCAAAATCAAAAATCGTCTCGAGCACGCGCAGCGGCGAAATATGGAAGGCAAGACCAATGCCGACCGCTTCACCGGCAAACGTGATCAAAGATACGGTAATTGCTAGCAGGAGCAGATTTGGTGTCGACAAATTGCCCGCCCGCCACCACGCGGCCATAAGGCGATAGGTGATCAGCCAGCAAAACAGGCCCGCCGCAAATGTCGGCACAGTCACATCGGCTTTCGTTTGTTGGAAATAATGGATAAGCGCCAGCAGTACGATGGCAAAGATTGCCTGATGAAGTCGGCGCCATCGTATCGGGCCGAGCCGACGAACCATTCCATCGGTCGAGGTTCCGGCCAATGTCGCCAGCCCCAGCCATGCGATCCCGCCGATAATCAAATAGACGCGATGCGTGATCTCGTGAAGAGCTTTGCCCGGACTGTAACCTTGGTCGGCGTAGAACAGTGCGAGGTGAGCGGCGATATAGCAGAATGTCCCTACCCCTAGCATGCGCCGGATATCAACAAGATTTCCGTAGCGAAATATGCGCCGGAACGGTGTCACCGCGAGCGTCGTTCCGAGAAACACCAGCGCCCAGAATCCGGCACGATGGATCAATTCGTTGAGTGGACGCGCACCATGGGCAATCCCGCCCGCTTCGCAAATCGCTTTGGCGAGTGGCAATAGCAACAATACAAGCGCGGCCAGGCGCAGAAATGACGGCCGCCCGCGACGATCGCGCCAGATTTGCCAAAAACCGACCGTTGACCCTTTCATTTCGTGCGCGACTCTTGGCGGTAAATACCTGCAACCGACGGGCACGATGGCAATGGGGCGGTCATGACATCCATTCGATGATTCTTTTCCGCACGGCAGCGCTGTACAATTTATCCTGCCTTTAGCACGATCGTGGTAGCATTTCCGAGTCGCCTTGATTCGTCACAGTTGGCCACATGCTTGCGTGCAAACGTGTTGCCGCAGCGGAACAAAATCACGCGGCCAATAATTACGCACTACAGGGAGGAGCGGTCAGGACGCCATAGTGACGCTGCGCCGGGGTATTTTTATGGAGGCCACCGATGTCGCAAGCTTTGGTTCGCTCGCTGCTTATTCTCGCGCCGGCACTTCTTACCGCCAATATCGCTCTTGCGCACGATAGTTGGGTCAACCGCGGCGCCTTCAAAAACGGCGCAGGCGAATGGTGCTGTGGCGATTATGACTGCAAAAGCTACACGCGGACATCGTCAACAGCCACCGGTTGGATGATCGACGGTGAGCTTGTCCCGTTTGATGAGGCGATGCCCGTCGCTCCGCCCGATGGTCAGCTCACCATATGCCGTCGGCCCGACGGAACGCGACGTTGCGTATTTGGTCTCAAGCCAGGCCTATAAAAATACAGGCGACGCGCGCCTGCTTAGGCGCGCGGCCGGCCGCGTTCGCGGCAAATTATTTCGATTTCTGCGGCTCGCTGCCGAGGCACAGGACGACCGCGATAATGGTGGCGACACCGACAAGAATGAGTGAGGCGCCAACGTTATCGCCCGCCAAAAAATACGTAATGCCCGCCAGATTAATTGCGCAAAATCCGAGCGAGACCGCCCAGACTCCCAGCCAATCCAATTTGGCAAACGTCTCGTCTTTACGCGCCCGCGCGACATCGGCACGGGCTTTTGGTGGCAGCATTATTGGCATGGCAATGCCTCCGAGTTTGCTGTCACCCTCCCTTGGGATTTCCGTGCCTGCATTGATCTAACGCAAATTTTCTTTTCCGGTTCCTTGCATCGGCCCAATAAACTCTGGGGATTATTGATTTAAATGCGTGGCAACGGCCGCCCGCCTGGCTCTTTTGACGGAACTTTCACCAACGCTTCTCCGTCGAGGACGATCTCGCTGCCAACCAAGCATTTGCAGGTTAGGCGCGCGCGGAATTTTTCCGGAATTAGCTCCGCGACCAGCACACTTACTTCAACCGTGTCGCCGATCTTCACCGGCGCGCGAAAATTAAGCGTTTGAGATATGTAAACCGCGCCTGGCCCTGGCAATCTCGTGCCCAGAACCGCCGAAATCAGGCTGGCGGTGTAAAGGCCATGTGCAATACGGGTCCCGAAGGGAGTTTTTGCGGCAAAATGCTCTGACAGATGGATTGGATTACGGTCACCAGTCACTTCCGCAAAGCCGACGACATCCGAGGAGTTGATGGTTTTTTTTATCGTTTCAGTCATCCCGACCAACAGGTCTTCGAAAAATAGCATCCGTAACGGCAACATTTTCGGACCTTGCGAGTTATAGCCGCGGCGGCTGATTGCGGGCGGTATCGGGCCAAATAGAATTCGGCAAGCTACCGGTCAAACATACGGTCCCTGCTTTCATACTTTTGGTATCGATACGTGTCATGCTCCTCATGCGCCTCGCCATCAGCATTCTCGCCTTGACGCTGCTCGGATTGGCCTTCTCACTCAATTCTGCCCAAAGCGGACAGAATGGGCCCGGTGTCGAAGCTCCTGCAATCAGCTATCGTTAGTCGGCCTGCGGCAAAGCCACCACACCAGTCCGATCAACAGGACATTCGCCAGCGCGAACGCGGTCAATACGCCGATGGTCGCATCTGAGCCGCGCGCCTCGATCAGCATCGCTCCGAGGGACGGCGCCACGGCCTGTACGATCAAGCTTGGAAACGCGAGTTTGCCCATTAGCCGCGGAAATCGCACCGGCCCAAACAGGGCGAGCGGAAGGGTGCCACGCCCGATCCATGAAACTCCATAGCCGGCGCCGTATACAAGAATAACAATAGGCAATGCGGGCACCGCGCCAAATAGCATTAAAAGGCCGACGGTCATGAGCAAACATGATGCGACCATTGTCCAGATTGGATGATAGTGACTCCCAAACAGCCTTTCTACGACGCGAGCAGCCACCTGAGCCGGGCCAAACAAGGCACCAAGACCGACCGCCGCCGCAAAATCGAGTCCTCTCGCTTGCAGGAAAATCAGAAGGTGGACCACTACGATCGATCCTACGCCCGCGGCAATCGACAAGACCGCTGCGAGCAGAGAAAAAATGAGTGCTTCGTTTTCGATGTTTGTTTCACCGCGTGCACGAATTTCCTGGTCGCTTTGGTTGGTATTCACTTTCGCCGGCGCTTGCCCGACGACAGCCATCTGCAACGGCAGCACCAAAAGCAAGTGTAGCGCCGCATAAACAAGACACGCCGTGCGCCAGCCAATATGCTCGATCATGAAAGCGCTGAGCGGCCAGCAGATTGTGCTGGCAAAGCCGCCAAACAATGTAAGGTTGGTGATTGGCCCGCGCGCTTCGGTCCCGTACATCCGCCCAAGCGCCGCAAAAACGGCGTCATAAAGACCGGTGCCCATGCCGACGCCGATCACCACCCATGCGAGCAAATATACCGGCAGTGCCGGCGAAAAGCCTACCCCGGCAAGGCCCGCGGCGTAACAAATAGAGCTCGCTGTCAGGACAGGGCGTCCCCCGCGCGCGTCTATGATTCGTCCGACCTGCGGCGAAACCAGACCGGCCACCAGAAGTCCGATCGACGTGCCGGCGACGACAAAACCAAGTGACCAGCCGGTCTCGGCAACGATGGGCTCGGCGAATACCGCGGGAAAATAGAATGAAGTCCCCCACGCCAGAATCTGGGCGATACCCAGCGTGGTAATGACTACGCGGCGATCAACCTGCCGGGTCCCTGCTAAATCCAAAACACGTGACCTTCAGCTTGCAGGGTCCATGCCTTTGGACTTGAGCACCGCGGCAGCCGCTGGCCCCGAAAGCGTTTTGATCAAGGCTTGCGCGGCATCCTTGTTCTTGGTCGTTGTGCTCAACCCTGCCGCATAGGTCGTGGTGTTCTGTATTTCTTTTGGCAGCGGCCCGATCAGCGACGCGCCTTTCACAGGCACGATCTCGCTGATCTGATGCAATCCGACTTCGGCCTCGCCGCTCACGATCAAATCCGCGACATGGCCGCCCTTCTTGAGCTTTGCCTTTGCCCGGACCTGGTCGGCAATGCCAAGTCGTTCAAGTAATTTATCGATATAGATTCCGCTCGAGCCGCCGCTTGCGGGGTCGATATAAGCGACGGATTTGGCCGTCAGCAGCGTTTTTTTGAATGCCTCGACCGTGCTCACGTCGGGCTTTGGCGCCCCTTCTTTCACCACCACGCCAACGCCCACGGTGGCAAGATTGACCTTGCTACCTCCGATGATTTTTCCCCTAGCTGCGAGGTCGTCGACTACTGCAGGAGTGATCACGGCGACATCAAACGCCTCGCCGCCCTCGATGCGCTTCTTCAATGCGCCAGCCGTATCGTTATCGACAACGACCTTGTGGCCGCTTTGTTTCTCGAAGTCGGGCACTAAAGCCAACACCACCTGTTTGAAGGCGCCGGCCGTGAGAACCTTTATTTCTGCGGCAATGGCCGTCGCCGACATGCAGAAATTGAGGGCGCTCGCGAACGCGAGCGCACGTCCGATATGCAAATTCATTGGTGTTTTCTCCCGCGCCAGAAAATCCAATCTACACGATTGGCATCAAATGAAGCGATTGCAGCGACTATGGTGCACAGCAACGAAACGGGCGGGCCAAAAACCAACGAAATGGCTAAAAAGATCAATTTTCCCTTTAAATTCTATTAGTTAAGCTATGCGTTTTCAGCCTAGCTGCAGCGCAGCATTGTTGCTTTTCTTAGATCCGAACATGCCTATGTTCCGGTTTAGTGATCGACCGGCAGCGGCCGGAAGTAGGAAAGAAGGATACCATGCTTACTGCAGTCATCCGCTTTATCCAGGAGTGGAAGCGCTATAACCAAAGCCTGAACGAGCTGTCGCGCCTGGGCGACCGGGAGCTTGCCGACATCGGCATCAGCCGCTCGGATATTCCGCGCATTGCTTGGAACGCGGCGCATCGCGCCTGATTCGAACGGTTCGTCTCAGAATTTGCAAAACGCCCGCGCATTGTCGCGGGCGTTTCGCTATTTCTGCATTGTGCTTTTCGCCTAATCGAGTGATTTCCACCGATCCAGCGGCATGACTTCTAGCGCCTTCCCGTAGCCCACGGTCCAGGAGTCGACCGACCACTTGATGCCTGTCGCCTTTTCGACCAAGACCGCTGTGGCATGCGGAGGCCGCCCATCGATCATGAATCCGCGCGCCTCCGGCTGATCCACATCGTGGTAGCGCAAGAGTTTCAGCCGATCGAGCACAAGCAGAAGGCTGGTCGTATTGCGGCTGGAATCGATGCAATCGAATTGCCGCACGTCGAACATGTATCGGGCACCAGCGCGTGCCACATGGTTTGCTGTGCCAGCCACGGGGCCAACACGTTTGTCGAACCATGCCCCGGCTACCGCAATGGCTTTGCGCTCCGCCGCCGCGGAGGAGCGGCCGACCGCCAGAAAATGTGCAAGCTTGGCCCGGTCCGCCGTCGTCAGGTCTATTTCAGCACGGTATTTACAGCCAAACCCGTGGCAGACAAAAACCATGTTCGGGGTCGGCGGGGTCACTGAAAAACCGCCATAGGTTGCGTCGGCAACGCCGGCTAGTGTGGCGCCTGTCGCGCCAAGTGGGACTGCCGACACAGCAATCCAACTCGCAACAACGCAAACTTTTACATTCAGATACATACGGAACCCATTACCACCATTGCAGCTTGCCAGCCTTGCGCCTAATGATCATCGGATGACAACGGCTAGAATTCAAGCGGTCCATATCATTGGTGGAGGTCTTGCGGGATCTGAGGCGGCCTGGCAGATCGCGCAGTCGGCCGTTCGGGTCATCCTGCACGAAATGCGCCCTCTCCGTACGACGCCCGTTCATAAAACCGACGGCTATGCAGAACTTGTCTGTTCGAATTCGCTTCGGTCAGACGATGCAGAACGAAACGCGGTCGGTTTGCTACACGAAGAGATGCGCCGATTGGGTTCGCTCATCATGCGTGCCGCCGACGCCAACCAAGTCCCGGCTGGTGGCGCATTGGCTGTGGATCGCGATGGTTTTTCAGCGGCTATATCGGCAGAGCTCTCGGCTCATCCATTGATCGAACTTACACGCGGAGAAATCACTTTACCCGATGACGATTGGAACAATGTCATCATCGCAACGGGGCCACTCACCTCGCCAGGGCTCACTTCCGCACTGGCCAATTTGACTGGTGAGCAGCAGCTCGCATTTTTTGACGCCATCGCGCCGATCGTGCATCGCGACAGCATCGACTTCTCACAGGCATGGTTTCAATCCCGTTATGACAAAGCAGGGCCCGGCGGCTCCGGTGCTGATTACATCAATTGCCCCCTCACGCGCGACCAGTATGAAACTTTCGTCGCCGCCCTCCTGGCCGCCGACAAAATGGCTTTCCATGAGTGGGAGTCGCCCACACCGTATTTCGATGGCTGCCTGCCGATCGAAATAATGGGTGAGCGGGGACCCGAGACACTACGGCATGGCCCGATGAAGCCTTTCGGACTGACCAATCCGCATGAACCCGGCGCAAAACCCTATGCGGTCGTCCAACTCAGGCAGGACAACAAGCTGGGCACGCTGTTCAACATGGTCGGTTTTCAGACGAAGCTAAAACATGGAGAACAGGTCCGGATTTTCCGAACCATTCCGGGCCTGCAGAATGCGGAATTTGCCCGGCTCGGCGGTCTCCATCGCAACACATTTCTCAATTCGCCGAAACTGCTAGATGAAATGTTGCGTCTGAAAATACGACCGCAGTGGCGTTTTGCCGGACAGATCACCGGCTGCGAAGGTTACGTCGAATCGGCAGCGATCGGTTTACTCGCTGGGCGATTTGCAGCGGCTGACTGGCACGGCGAACCCGCGATCGTACCGCCGCCCACGACAGCGCACGGTGCGCTCCTCGCGCATATTACGGGCGGTCATATCGAGACGATTGATTCCGGTCCATCTTCATTCCAGCCGATGAATGTAAATTTTGGGCTATTCCCGCAACTCCTTGAGCAACCCGTCTATGACCGCAAGAGCGGGCTCGGACGCACAGGGGCAAAGGCCATGGCGCGGAAAACTGCACTGACGCGACGTGCGCTTGCTGACCTTGACCATTGGATCGCAAGCAACCATGTCACTGTGGCAGCGGAATAATCACTCGCCGATCCGCCGCAGTAACTTTGCTGCCCGCCAGATGTGCCATTGTCGGCGCCATCGTGCCATTTCCGGAGGCTGAAACGGGTCATAGTCGGCTCGCTCCATGGCAGAAAGCCACGGCCGGAGTGGCGCCAACGGCAAAAATGCCGGCCACACGTCTTCGGAGATGCTGCCGCTCATTTCTCCAATGCGCGCGAGGCTTCGGCGAGCCCTCAACCTCAATTCCGCAAGCACCGCACGCAATTCAGGTGTGGCACGCTTGGCAAAAATGTCTTCTGGATCGGCACCGTGACGGTGCACCGTCTCGATCGGCAGATAGAGTTGGCGTCGCGCAGCATGGTGCGGCAATTGCCCCAGGACATTGGCGAAGACGTACGCCTGTCCGGCTTCGCCCGAGAGATCAGCCACAATTGGACGGGCGCGGCCGGAAAGAATTTGCCCAGCGAATGTGAAGACGGCGCCTGCGGTCTCTCCTGAATATTTTTGAAGCTCACTCAAGGTCAGCATCGGCTCATTGTAAATATCGAACCGGTGCGCTTCGATCAGCGTGGCGGCAATTTCACTTCGCAGATCGTAATGCGCCATGGTCTCGCCAAACGCCGCCGCAACCGGATTCGCGGCCGCTTCATCTGCTCGTTCTCCCGAGATCGCTTCTCGCCACCATTGCAAACGTATCTCACCTGGCATTGGCTCACGCGCGAATTCCCGCACGCGCGAAAGTTCGATATTGAATGCGTAAAGCGCAAACAGTGCGCCCCGCTTATCCGCGGGTGCAAACAGCGCCCCCAGATAAGCGTCGTGATCGGCATTTTGAACCAGACTGGCACAGTGCCTGAAATTTGCGTCCATCCGAACGGCCTGTCCCCGCGCCTGCTAGTCGATGGCAATTAATCCCGCACCGACTCGCCGATTTTCCGCGAGAAGAATGTTGTAGGTTCGCACCGCGGCACCCGTAACCATGCTGTCAACTGACAATGAGGCCTCGCGAAACCGCCGCTGCAAATGTTCGGGGAGCCGCCAAGGATCGCGGCCCGTGCCGATCAGAAAAACATCGAGGCCATCAACTCGGGCAAATACTGCCGCCAATGTGCTTTCAGCCAACTCTGCCGCGGTGCCAACCGGCCAGGCCCAAATTCCATCCGGAAAACACAGCAGCGAACCTCGATGCGACATGCCGGCGAAACGGAACCCGTGATCGCCATATGCTTCGATTTGCGCGGGTCGCGGCAGGTGCGGAGCGTCGGCGTTTTCGCCCGACGCCATCTACTTGTCTCGGTCAGGCGCGCTGAGCGAGTCGCGGCCGGTGCCCACGCCGAGATAAATCAGGATCGGAGAAGCGATAAAGACCGACGTATAGGTGCCAACCAGGACCACGCCGAACATCATCGTGGCCGTGAAACTGTGAATGGCCTGTCCGCCGAACAGCAGGAGGGCTAACAGCGCAAGAGAAACCGTCACGTGCGTAATAACTGAGCGCGAAAGGGTCTGGTTGACCGAAGCGTTGAGCAGGTCCGGCATCGGCAATTTCCGGTACCGCCGAAGCATTTCACGAATTCTATCGTAAATCACCACGGTGTCATTGAGCGAGTAGCCAAGAATGGTAAGCAACGCTGCAATGCTGGTGAGATCGAAGTCAATCTGCGTGACCGACATGAAACCGATGGTGAGCACAATGTCATGGACGTTTGCAATCATGGCTCCGAGCGCAAACTGCCACTCGAATCGGAACCACAGGTAAATCAGGATCGATAAAATTGCGAGCATGAGCCCGACAACTCCGTACGAAAGCAGTTCACCCGAAACCCTGGGGCCAACCACCTCGACGCGGCGATATTCGACCTCGTCACCGAGCGCGCCGCGCACCTTGCTGACCGCCTGTTGCTGAGCCACTTCGCCGCCCGGCTGTTCCGCGACCCGGATCAGAACGTCGTTGGGAGCGCCAAACTGCTGCAGTTGCACTTCACCGAGACCGAGCGATCCCAGCGAGGCGCGCATCTTCGCAAGATCGGCGGCACCAGTCTTTGACTGAACCTCGATCAGCGTGCCACCCTTGAAGTCGATGCCGAAATTCAATCCATGGAAAAAGTACAGTGAAATCGCAACAATCGACAGTAGCGCAGACACGGGGAAACTAATGCGTCGAAAGCGCATGAAATCGAATTTCGTGTCGTCAGGAACGATACGAAGATGACGCATGAATTATTTTCCTACACGCCTGACCACGACCGTAACACGCCTCGCACTTCTCGGAATCACGGCCCTGGCCTCCTAAATCGGTACGCGTTGCGGCCGCCGCCAGCGTACCCAATAAGCGACGATCAGCCGCGTCAGAGTAAACGCCGTGAACACCGTAGTGATGATGCCGATCCCAAGCGTGACGGCGAAACCCCGCACCGGGCCGGTGCCAATGTAAAAAAGCACGGCCGCGGCGATGAATGTTGTGATGTTGGAATCGAGAATAGTGGCAAGAGCGCGCGAAAAGCCTGCGTCGATTGCGTTGATAGGTGTCCTGCCGCCGCGCACTTCCTCTCGGATGCGCTCATAAATCAACACGTTAGAGTCGACCGCGATGCCAACCGTGAGTACGATACCAGCTATCCCCGGAAGCGTGAGAGTCGCGTTAAGTAGCGACAGTACGCCGAAAATCATGGCGACATTGATCGCGACTGCCACGTTGGCGAAAAGCCCGAAGAGTCCGTAAGTGGCCAGCATGAATATGATGACCATAGCTGCGCCGACGTAAGAAGAGACTTTGCCCTTAGCGATCGAATCCTGCCCAAGGCCTGGACCAACGGTACGTTCCTCAATAATGGTGAGAGGCGCCGGCAATGCGCCGGCTCGCAGCAATATGGCAAGATCGTTCGCGCTTTGGACGGTGAAATTGCCGGAAATCTGACCTGCGCCGCCAAGGATCGGCTCGCGAATCACCGGTGCAGATATCACCTGATTGTCCAGAATAATCGCGAAAGGCCTGCCTACGTTTTCCTGCGTTACCTGCGCGAATTTACGCGCACCGGAAGTATTGAATCTGAACGAGACGATCGGCTCGCTTGTTCGCTGATCGAAGCCGGGCTGGGCGTCGGTAAGGTCACCGCCCGAAACCAGGATTCTCTTCTCGACGAGATACGGAGTCTTCGGTTCGCTCGCGCTGTAGAGTATCTCGTCATCCGGCGGAATGCGGCCCTGTGCCGCCTGCTCGGCCGGCATCGAAACATCGACCATTCGGAAATCGAGTTTGGCGGTCTTTCCGAGCAGTTCCTTAAGCCGGGTTGGATCCTGAAGGCCGGGCACCTGCACAAGAATGCGGTCCGTACCCTGTCGCTGGATGAGTGGCTCGACTGTTCCTAGTTCGTTGACGCGACGCTCGATGATCTGGATTGATTGGTCAACAGATTGACGTATCCTTTCGACAAGCGCCGGCTCAGTGACTGTCAGGCGTACCAGATTGCCAGCTTCGGTTGTCACGTCCAGGCTGCGCTGACCGGTCGCACTCAGGACCCCCCCGAGGGGCTGTGAAAGCTCGCGCAGTTTCTCCAGTGCCTGGTCGAAGTTGCTGCCTTCCCGAATTCGGACTTCAACGCTATTGCCGCGCACAACCAAGCCGGTATAGCCGACGCGCGCGTCGCGAAGCACGCGCCGGGCGTCATCGCGTACCGTCTCGAGTTTCTCCTTTCGGACTGCGTTACTGTCCACTTCGAGGAGGATATGTGAGCCGCCCTGGAGATCGAGGCCCAATACGACATGTCGCTGAGCCCATTTCGGCCAGCTTTGGACCATCTTTTCCGGCAGAAAATTGGGAACGGCAAACAGGCAGACGACGAATGCCGTGAGCACAATCGCCGTCGCCTTCCACCGCGTGAAATAAAGCATGACGTCCCGACTTGCGGCTTAAAGGCCAAGACCGCCGGCGATTAGCTGGCGGCAGCCTCTTCCTTGACAGGTTCACCTTTTGCGCGAACATCAGTGATCATCTGCCGCATCTGGCGGATGCGCACATCGTCCGCAATCTCGATCTCGATCTGATCGTCGTCGATCACCTTGGTGACCTTCCCAACAAGGCCGCCATTCGTGATGACCGTGTCGCCCCGCCTTACGTTCTTGACCAATTCCTGATGCTGCTTCACCCGCTTTTGCTGAGGACGCAGTATTAAAAAATACATAATGACAAAAATCAGCACAAACGGCAGAAGCGACACCAACATGCCGCCGTCGCCTCCGGCCCCACCGAAAAGCGATCCTTGCGCGAATGCGGGCGTTATAAACATCGAAGCTTATTCCTTGATGGATTTCCCGGCGCCCGAGCGGCGCATCCAATTTCGCGCGGACTATAGCGGCCGCACGCCCAATTGCAACGCTGCCGAACCCGCTAAAACCAGCCATTTGCAGCCCTTTTCCCCCTGGGCCGCTTGCGAGGCCGACGCCACCCCGCTAAGAGCAGCCCGACTTCCGGGAAAAGCCTCATGCCCAAATCGAAATCCAAATCATCACGCCGTCCCGCAACCAAGCGACGAGCCACCACCGCTTCGGTAAGTCCAGATGACGTGCTTGAACGTATCGCCAGCGCCCTCGAGCGGTTGGCACCCCAGCGCGCAACGCTGACCGATCTCAGCGCAGCCGACGCGTTCATTTGGCACCCCGACGGGCGGCTGTTGCCGGTAGCCCACGTCAATCGCGTCGACATGTCGCTGCTGAAAGGCATTGACCGCGTGCGCGACGTCCTGGTCGAGAATACCGAACGTTTTGCAAAGGGCCTCCCCGCCAATAACGCGCTGCTGTGGGGGGCCCGCGGCATGGGCAAATCGTCGCTCGTCAAAGCAACTCATGCCGGCGTCAACGCGATGCTCGGGCGCGACCGTAGAACGGGCGCCCTGAAGCTCATCGAGATTCACCGCGAGGACATCGATAGCCTTCCGGCGCTGATGGCTCTCACCCGCACTTCCCGGCATCGGTTCATCGTATTTTGTGATGACCTGTCCTTCGATGCGGAGGACACAACTTACAAATCTCTGAAAGCCGTATTGGAAGGCGGCATAGAAGGCCGTCCCGACAACGTCATCTTCTACGCAACGTCAAACCGACGCCATCTGATGTCGCGTGACATGATGGAGAACGAGCGTTCGACGGCAATTAACCCGGGCGAAACGGTCGAAGAAAAGGTCTCTTTATCCGACCGGTTCGGGCTTTGGCTCGGCTTCCACCGTTGTAGTCAGGACGAATATCTGGCGATGGTCGACGGCTACGTTGCGCATTTCAAGGTTCCGGTCCGTGGGGAAGACCTGCATCGCGAGGCGCTGGAATGGTCAACCACCCGCGGGTCGCGATCAGGTCGCGTGGCATGGCAATTTGTGCAGGATCTGGCAGGTCGCCTCGGCGTTGCACTTAAAAATTGAGGCTCGAACCGCTCATCCCGCCATCGCCAGCGCAGCCGAAGGCGGGGATCCAGAATGCTCTTGTGCTGGGTCCCCACGTCAGCGGGAACGAACGGCCACACTAGGCACCGCCGAGGTATTGCGTCGGATCGACCGGGGTCGAACCTTTCCGAATTTCGAAATGCAATTGCGGCGAGGTCACATTCCCGGTCTGGCCCGCATGTGCGATGACCTGACCGCGCTTGATCGTGTCACCGCGCTTGACGAGAATTTCGCTCGCGTTGGCATAGGCCGAAACAAATCCGTTCGCGTGACGTATCAGGACAAGGTTGCCGTAGCCCTTGAGTTCATTGCCGGCATAGGCAACGACACCATCGTCAGCAGCCTTGATCGGCGTGCCTTCCGGCACAGCCAGGTTAATGCCGTCATTCTGCGTGCCGTTCGGCTTGCTGCCAAAGCCCGCAATGACGCGGCCGCGGACCGGCCATCGAAATGAGGGTATTCCGCCATTCGGTTCGGCGGCCTTGACCACCGTTGCGGTGGTGTGGGGCTCTTCCTTGGCAATTCGTGCGTTTTGGACCGGAATACTTGCGACTTTTGTTGCTTTCTCCACCGGGACCGTGCGCGGCAGCGCAACCTTCGGCGCAGCTTCCGGGCGCGCGGCCGCAACCACGTGTGCGCCGGCCGGAATTGTGATGCGCTCACCCACACTCAGCTTCTTTGAGGCATGGAAGTGATTTGCCTGAGCCAGGGCGGTCAGCGTTACGCCGTGATGACGCGATATGCTCATCAGCGTTTCGCCGGACTTCACGATGTGAACACTTCCGCCTGCAGACGCCTGGGGAGGCACATAGGCAGGACCCGCTCTCCCGGCAGCCGAGACATATCGCGGGATGACCAGCCGCTGGCCCGGCCTGATCTGGCCCGATTCACGGATGCCATTGGTCTGCATGATTGCAGAGGCAGGTACGCCGTGTTGGCGGGCAATGCTGTCGACAGTTTCACCGTATCGCACCGTCACCGGTGATCCACCATTCCAGGTCCAGTGACCGGATTGGCTCTGCGCATTCGCTACTGAACCCGTTACGTCGGAATATCGATCATTCGAACGATAGGTGCCGAGACTTTGCCCGCCGTACGCCGGCGCGGGTGATGCCGCCACGGTCGCCGGTTGGCTGGGAGCCGGAAGCGGTTGAGCTTCGACGCGCGCGGACGGAGCGTAAGTTGGCGCCGCGGCGGCCATATTCTGCGGCGGACGATCTGTCGTGTAGGAGTCAAACCGCGCGGAGTCCGAACAACCGGCGGCGGCAACGCCAACCAGCGCGAAAACTACGACGCGCGGCCAAACTCGCGGGCGAGACTCCACCTTTGGACGCGGCATGTGATTACTCACTCGTACGCATGGAACGTAGAAATTGAAATAAACCAGCCGCGAGTAAATAAGGCTTTAAGAATTAACGGCTCACTACCGACGAATTTCGGCCTGATAAAAATACAACACCATTCGGTGGGCCCTCCGTCACAATTCCTGCGCTTGCCCTGACAGCATTGGCACGAAACGCACGGGGATCAACGTCTCACGCACGGTTCCCGTTTGCGACTTGGTAAGCTTGACAATGTGTTGAGACCCGTCGTGGGCGCCAAGCGGCAGCACCATGACGCCGCCTTCGACAAGCTGATCAAGCAAGGCTTCGGGCACCGTCTCCGCCGCAGCGGTGATGATAATGCGATCATAGGGTGCCCTCCCCGGTGCACCTGAAAAGCCATCACCGACCACGACCTCGACATTGTCGTAGCCAAGCACTTTTAGGCGCTCACGCGCCTGGTCAGCGAGCGTGCGATAACGCTCGACACTCACGATCTCGCGTGCAAGCCGGGACAAGATCGCGGCCTGATAACCTGAGCCTGTGCCTATTTCCAAAACGCGATGGGTCGGGTGCACACCGAGTTTCTCGGTCATGTAGGCCACGACGTAGGGCTGACTGATCGTCTGCCCGCAGGCGATCGGCAGCGCCTGGTCGGCGTAGGCGCTGCCCGCAAAGTCTTTCTCGACAAACTGCTCGCGCGGCACATCGTCCATCGCCCGCAATACCGCCTGGTCGGCGACGCCTCGGCGGCGGAGTGTGAGGAGGAATTCCATGTGACCGACGTCCTGCCGGCCTTGCGACGATTTGGACACGATTAGCGCCCTTTCTGCGCCCTATTAGCATGTTTGGCTGATATTGAGCTAAGCTTACGATGGGCCCGACAGCTACCGGTGGAACCGGCAGCCAGCGTTAGAGTTGAAGGGCGGGAGACTGTAATGACAACTAGCTCGTCGGCGCCGCGGCTGCTCGTGGTCGAGGATGAATATCTGATTCGTATGTTGCTCGAAGACATGCTCGACGACCTTGGCTATGGGGTCGCCGCGGCGGTCGGTACATTGCCGGAAGCGCGCCAGTTCGCCACCAGCGGTGATTTCAATGCAGCAATTCTCGACGTCAACCTCGACGGCCAGGAAATCTACCCCGTTGCCGATATTCTTGCCGCCCGCGGCCTTCCGTTCGTCTTCGTCACCGGCTATGGCGAGCGCAGCCTGCCCGAACCTTATCGGGGTCGCCCCGCTTTGCAGAAACCTTTTCAAGCCGAACAACTCAAAACCACGCTCGCGGAAATTCTCGCCTAGCTGAACATATCGGCCAATTTGGTCATAAACGGCTCGTCGGTCAGATCGAGGCGCAGTGGCGTCACGGCGATACGGTTTTCGGTCAGAGCTGCCAGATCGCTTCCGGGGGCAGCGCCTGTGTTGCCCCCGCGCTCAAACGCGATCCAGTAATAGGGGTTGCCGCGGCCGTCATGGCGCGCATCGATGCGCAAGAGTTCCTGATCACGCTTTCCCTGCACGGAAACCGACACGCCCGCGACCTGATCCGGCAGACAGTCCGGAAAATTAATGTTGACGAGCACGTCGCGCGGCATGCCCGCCTTGAGCACGCGCTCGATCAGGTCCGGTGCGAACTTGATTGCAGTGTCCCAATAAGGATGATGCTTGGTGGTGAATGCATAGGCTTGCGACAGCGCGAATGACGGAATGCCCAGCACGGCGCCCTCCATTGCGCCGGCCACCGTCCCCGAATAGGTCACGTCCTCCGCACAGTTACGGCCGCGGTTGACCCCCGACAGGATGAGATCTGGCTTGTCCTTCATGAGATGGCGCACGCCCATGATCACACAGTCCGTCGGCGTGCCTTTGACGGCGAAATGCCGCTCGCCGACCTCGCGCATGCGCAGCGGATCATTCAGCGACAACGAGTGCGAAACCCCGGACTGGTCGCTTTCCGGCGCGACAATCCAGATTTCATCAGAGAGTACGCGTGCAATTTTTTCGCAAGCGATGAGCCCCGGCGAATGAATGCCGTCGTCATTAGTGATGAGAATACGCATTACTTTTTCTCGATCTTCGTCATGCCGCCCATATAGGGCTTGAGCGCCTGCGGCACGAGGATCGAGCCGTCTTCCTGCTGGTAGGTCTCCATCACGGCGATCAACGCGCGGCCGACCGCGACGCCAGAACCATTGAGCGTGTGGACGTGACGCACGCCGTCCTTGGACCGGTACCGCGCGTTCATGCGGCGCGCCTGGAACTCACCGCAGACCGAGCAGGACGAAATTTCACGGTAGGCATTCTGGCCCGGCAGCCAGACTTCGATGTCATAGGTCTTCTGCGCGGCGAAGCCCATGTCGCCAGTACACAACGTTACGACGCGATAGTGGAGGTCGAGTTTCTTGAGGACCTCCTCGGCACAGGCCAGCATGCGCTCGTGCTCTTCCCTGGATTTTTCCGGCGTGGTGATCGAGACAAGCTCCACCTTGGTGAACTGGTGCTGGCGGATCATCCCCCGAGTATCTTTTCCCGCCGCGCCAGCCTCGGCCCGAAAACATGGCGTGCAGGCGGTGAACCGCACCGGTAGCTGACCTTCCTCGACGATCGATTCCCGCACGAGATTGGTCAGCGGGACTTCGGCGGTGGGGATGAGCCAAAAGTCATTTGTCGTTCGGAATTGGTCGTCCGCAAACTTCGGCAGCTGCGCCGTCCCGAACATAACATCATCGCATACCAAGATCGGTGGATTGACCTCCGTATATCCATGCTCCTTGGCGGTATGCACATCGAGCATGAACTGACCGAGCGCTCGTTCGAGACGCGCCAAACCCTTTTGAAGCACGACGAAACGAGCGCCGGACAGTTTCGCGGCCAACTCGAAATCCATCATCCCAAGCGTTTCGCCCAGCTCGAAATGCTGCCTGGGATTGAACGAATAATCGCGCTTTTTGCCGAAGACGTGATGCACGACATTGCCACTTGCGTCGGCGCCATCCGGAACATCATCGAACGGCGTGTTCGGAATCTGCGCCAGTTCTTTGTCGAGTTCAGCGCCAAGAGTCCTTTGCTCGTCTTCGAGCGCCGGCAGCAAAGTCTTGAGTTCGGCAACTTCGGCCATCAGCGTATTGGCCCTGCCCTCGTCTTTAGCCTTCTTGGCGTCGCCGATTTCCTTGGATGCAGAATTGCGACGTGCCTGTGCCTGCTCGAACTTGGTGATTGCCGACCGGCGTTTCTCGTCGAGGGCCAGAAGCTTTTTCGATAACGGCTCCAAACCGCGCCTCTCGAGCCCACGGTCGAAGGCGTCAGGATGCTCGCGAATCCATTTGATGTCGTACATGGCGGGCGTGTCTTAGTCGGAATCGCAAGGAAGTTAAAGCAAAGGTATCTCCCCGCCCATGCCCACGAAAGCGGGCATCCAGTTCTTCTGGTGCCGCCGCAAGCGCTAGGTCCCCGCTTCCGCGGGGACGAACGGAACGGGGTTATTCAGCCGGCTTCGCGGTCGCCGCCGCCGCGTCAGCCGCCGCCTTGGCCGCGGCCTCGGCGCGCGCCTTCTTTTCAACCATGCGCACTGACCAGATCGAGCCCTCGTAGAGCAACAGCAAGGGAATGGCGAGCGACATCTGGCTGAGAACGTCAGGCGGCGTGAGTACGGCCGCAAGAATAAAGGCGCCTACAATGAAATAGCGCCGCTTGGCCTTGAGCTGGTCGGCGGTAATAAGGCCGATACGGCCGAGCAACGTGAGGATCACCGGCAGCTGGAATGCGACGCCGAAGGCGAGTACCAGCGCCATCATCAGGGATAGATATTCGCCCACTTTCGGCATCAGCGCGATCGTGGCGTCGTTCGCGCTGCCTGGCTGCTGCATATGCAGCGAGAAGCGCACCAGCATCGGGAAGACCAGAAAATAAACGACCAGCGCGCCGAGCGAGAAAAAAATCGGCGTCGCAATCAGATACGGCAGGAAGGCCTTGCGCTCATGACGATAAAGGCCGGGTGCGACGAACATGTAAAGTTGCGCTGCAACAACGGGGAACGACAAAAAGGCCGCGCCGAACATTGCGAGCTTGAGCTGGGTGACGAAGTATTCGAGCAGCGCGGTATAAATGAATTTGGAATTTTCCGGGCCCGCAACCCATACGAATGGCCACACGAGAACATTGTAGATGTCTTTCGCAAACACGAAGCAGATCGCGAACATGAGCCCAAATGCGATCAACGCCTTGATCAGCCGCGAACGCAGCTCGATCAGGTGATCCATCAACGGGGCTTTGGTGGCCTCAATATCCTCGTGGCTCATGCTTTGCCCTCGGCCTGTTGAGGCGTTGGGGTCTCGACAGTCGCAAAATCTTTTTCGGTGACTGGCGTCGGCTGATCCGGCAGTGGAGGATCGGCAGCTGGAGGCGCGGCCAATTCTCCGGCAGAGCCATCTGCGGGCGCGGCAGATGCGGGCTCAGGCGATCCTTGCGCGGCTTCCGGAAATACGGACTTCGCGGACTGGTCGTCGAAGGCGCTCTCGATCTCCTTCTTGGTATCGGCCAGCGGATCGAAATTGGCGAGGCCGCTGACAGACTCCTTGATGTCGTCCGCGTGCTTCTTCAGATCGGCCATCTCGGCTTCGCGTAAGGCATCCTGGAACTGGCCCTGGAATTCGGCGGCCATACGCCGGACCTTGCCCATGTACTGGCCGAGCGTCCGCAATACGGTCGGCAGCTCTTTGGGCCCGATCGCGATCAGCGCGACGATGCCGATGACGACGAGCTCGCCCCAACCAATGTCGAACATGGATTAGCCAACTCCGAGGCGCCGAAGTGCCGGCATCGTTGCAACGATCGATCGGACCGCCCACCTACATGCCGTCGCAACGGTCAGGAGCGCACGCTCTCGGCACGCCGCTCGGCGTCCGTCTTGGATGCGCTGCCACCCGCTTCAATGGTTTTGACCGGCTCGCTCGTGGCGTCCGCAGACTTTTCATCCTCGGACATGCCTTTCTTGAAGGCTTTGATGCCCTGCGCAAAGTCGCCCATCAGCGATGAAATCTTTCCACGGCCTCCGAACAAGACCATGACGACCAAAAGGACGATGATCCAATGCCATATGCTTAGCGAACCCATCGGCAAATCCTCCGCAGCGACGGGCGTTTCGGCTCGTCCCGCCATGTTTTCGATGTGAAACTAGGCTTCGCAGGCGGCAAAAACAAGGACTTCGCGGCGGTCAAAGCGCCGCGCAATCCGTTGAAATCACGGAATTTACCCTATTTTGCCGATCTTCACTTTTCGGAACGCGAAGGCGGCGGCGCAAGGCCCAGGTCGAGATCGCCCGGATCCAGCGGGTCTTCGTCGTCGCGCAATGTCGAGTCATCCGAAGGAAGCGGCACGGCGAAGCCGGGAGGCAAATTGCCTTCCAGCAGGCCGGCGCCTTTAAGCTCATCGAGACCAGGCAGGTCGCCGACCTCTTCCAGGCCGAAATGTGAGAGGAACGCCTCGGTGGTTCCATACGTGATCGGCCGGCCGGGCGCCTTCCGCCGTCCGCGCGGCCGAATCCAGCCCGTCTTAAGCAGCACATCGAGCGTGCCCGCCGCAGCCACAACGCCACGTATTTCTTCGATCTCTGCGCGCGTCACCGGCTGGTGATAAGCGACAATTGCAAGCGTCTCGATCGCTGCGCGCGAGAGTTTCCGCGTCTCGACGATCTGCTTGGTCAAGAGCCATGACAAGTCGCCAGCAGTACGAAAGGTCCACTTCTTTCCGACGCGGATGAGATTAACGCCGCGCGCAGCATATTCCTCTTTCAGTTGCGCGAGGGTTGTTTTCACATTCACACCGCTGGGAAGTCTGCGCGCGAGCGCGGCCTCATCAAGCGGCTCCCCTGCTGCGAAAAGCAGCGCTTCCAGGAGCCTTAATTCTTCCGGCCGCGCCGCCTGCACGGGTACAGAAGCGGCTTCCGGCGCCGGCTGATCGTTCTGAACAACCACGAGCTTCTTGGCCACGCTCGGCATGGATTGCTTCCCTTTATGCGTTTTCTTGCGCGTCATGCGTCGTAGCATTTCCAATCGCGCCGACGCGTTTGCGCATGTAAATCGGCGCGAATGACTCTTTTTGGTGAATTTCAGCAATACCCTCGCGCACCAGTTCGAGCGCGGTGGCAAACGAAGACGCGAATACCGTAGCTGCGAGCGCCGGTTCAACCACATAGCTGATCAAGTAATGGTCGATACGCGACCAATCCGCCGACTGGCCGATCAACCGCTCCAGGGCCGTACGCGCTTCGGCCAATGACCACACTGTGCGTTTTTTAAATCGCACGCGTGACAGCGCGCTGCGCGAGCGCTGCGTCGCATAGGCCGAAAGCAAGTCGTAGAGTGTTGCCGACCATTCAGGCTGCTTGATCTCGTCGATCGGTTCCGGCAACCCGCGCGCAAAGACGTCGCGGTTGAGCTGCGGGCGCTCCATCATGCGCGTCGCAACATCACGGATCGCTTCCAACCGCCTTAGCCGATTGGCCAAGGCGAGCGCCATGTCTTCGGCGCTCGGCCCATCACCAGGCGCAATGTCAGGCAGCAGCAATCGCGACTTCAGGTAGGCAAGCCACGCCGCCATGACCAAATAGTCAGCCGCGAGTTCGAGCCGCAATTTCCGGGCTGCCTCAATGAACGAAAGATACTGGTCCGCAAGCGCCAATATTGAAATCTTGGCAAGATCGACCTTCTGCTGGCGCGCGAGCATCAGCAGCAAATCGAGCGGCCCCTCAAAACCTTCCACGTCAACGATCATGGCAGGTTCGGTTGTGCCGCGGTCGGCACCGAGAGTCGTGTCAAACTCTTCGTTGCTCATGATCCGGTCTTCCGTTCAGGTGCCGCCCATTCGTCCGACATCATTCGTGCAAATAACGTGCGTGCCGTTTCGGTATCAAACTCATGCGGCGCTGAGCGCCGTGCAAGCGCCGCAACGGCTCGCTCTTCGGCTTTGCCCGACAGCCGGGGCGCTTCGCCGGCAACAGCGGTCATCTCAGGCATGTTGCCGTTGCAATGAAGCACGATATCGCATCCAGCCGCCAAGGCCGCGCGGCTGCGCTCGGCAATCGTGCCGGAAAGGGCATTCATCGAGACATCGTCGCTCATCAGGAGACCCTGGAAACCGATAAAGCCGCGAATCACTTGCCCCACCATTGTGACCGAAGTGGTGGCCGGCGCGACTGGATCTATTGCGGTAAACACAACATGTGCCGTCATGCCGAGCGGCAAATCGGCCAAGGGAATGAAGGCGGCAAAATCGGTCGCTTCAAGCGCCGCACGGTCGGTATCGACAATCGGCAGCCTGTGGTGACTATCCGCGGCGGCGCGACCGTGGCCCGGCAGATGTTTCACGACTGGGAGAACGCCCCCAGCCGCAAGGCCCTCGGCAATCGCCCGCGCGATTTTGGCGACTTTGCCCGGTTCACTGCCGTAAGCCCGGTCGCCAATGACCGGGTCGCCTCCGGCAACCGGAACGTCGGCAATCGGAAGACAATTGACGTCGATGCCGAGCGGCCTTAGGTCGGCCGCGATCAGATGGCCGGCAAGGCGGGCTGCGGCAATGCCGGCAGCTGGCTCCCGGTCATAGAGTTCACCGTATCGTACGCCGGGCGGGTAGCTAGGCCAATGCGGAGGTCCGAGCCTTTGCACGCGGCCGCCCTCCTGATCCACAAGCACCGGTGCGTCCCAGCCGACACTTTCGCGAAAAGCCCCAACAAGCTCACGCACTTGATCCGCCGTGCTCACGTTCCTCTTGAAGATGATCAGGCCCCAGGGCAGCGCATCGCGGAGAAAAGCGCGCTCATTGGCGGAAACACTAAGCCCCGCCAATCCCGTGATAAATGCGCGTGACGCCATCGGCGCGGATTAGCCCGGGCCCAGCGCAAGGGTCAAGTTCGCCCTGTTAATTCTTCTGAATGAGGCATTGCCCGCCGGCGGCTTTGAGACTCGAACAGAGCTGGCCTGCCTCAGCCGCATTGGCAAATGGCCCCACCATGGCCCGGTAATAGGTGCCCTTGGCACCAAGGTCCGCCTTGTGGATCTGAGCCGACCGCCCCCCAAGCTGGTTTGGGAACTTTGCCTGGAGGCTGCGGAAGGCCGCCTGTGCCTCAGCCTCGGTCCGTTGCGAGGACACCTGCACATAGCTGCCTGCACCATGCGCGGTCTGCGACGGAACCGACGCGGTACGAGTCGGTGCGGGCGCAGGTCGCGCGGCGGCTGGAGCGCGGGTCGGAGCTGCACTCGGATTGAGTGACAGCGGTGCATTGCTGGAGACATGCGCGGCCGGGCGAACCGGCGTCGCAGGCCGTGAAGCCGGGGCTGGAGGCACATCAGGCTCGGAGTCGGCTGTAGCGTTGTCCGGCGGGGCGGCGCGCGCCGTTTGTATGGGCGGCGCAGGGCGCGGAGCCGGCGGTGATGCCGGCCGAACCGGTGCGGCAGCTGCCAGCGCCCCCGCGGGCGGCCCTGCATCGGCGACGACAGACTGATCGGGATGAATAGCAATAGTGCGAATTTTCTTCGGCTCGCTTGCAAGCACGCCGCTACCCACTACAGGCTGCGGCACACTCTGGGACATCACGACTGTCGCCGGCTTGTCGAGCGGTTGTTCTTCGCGTGATACCAGCTTTTCACTCTGACCAAGATCATTGACCCGGTCGGTGATCAATTTGCTCGATTGTGCATCTTTGCCATTTGGTGCCGGCACGATCTTGCTCGGCCCAGCATCGGCCTTGATGACCGGCGGTGGTTTGCTCGAGACCGACGATCCAAAGAGCGCGCGATATCCAAAGGCACCGGCTGTGCCGATTACGGCAAGCACAAGCACGCCTGCGACAGCCATGATCCCCAGCCGCCGGCGTGATGGAGGAGCATCTTCGTAGTAGCCGTCGTTAACCTGCGGCGCATCCTCATAGACTTGCTGGTAGTCGTCGGCACCCGGTGGATAGGCTCGCGGATCACTTTCCACCGGATACTGATCGACGGTGCCTGGCAATGGCGCGCCGCCATACGATTGACGCGCGTAATTCTGGCCCGCGTAGTCTTGCAAGCTCGGCTGTCCTTCGGATTCCGATGGCGACGCATAATAACCATTGGCCGCATATCGCGATGACGGCGCGGACAGGCGCTGATCATCGCCGAATTGGGACGAACGTCCAGTTCCGAGCGGCTGCGTATCCCAACTGGTCCGCTCGGACTGCTGCGGCGCCGCCGCACGGCGCGCGTTACCGCGCCCAAACTCCGCGAAGGGGTCGGTTTGTCCAATGAGGCGTGCGAGCTCGGCCAGCGGATCGTTGCCGGATGGTTTTCCTGCGCTGCGCGCAGGCGGCGGCTCACTTGCACGATAAGGTCGTTGGCTTTGATCGTCGGCCATTCGGTCCCCAGTTACTGAACTCGTCCTTCTTCACTATTATGGTCGCTGAAAGCCCGCGCCATACGCGGCTTCCGGCGGACGAGGTCTACCGCATTTCTTCCGGCGCGCTGACCCCGAGCAATGCGAGACCCGAGGCTAGAACGGTGACTATCCCCTCCACCAGGGCGAGCCGGGCTACGGTAGTTTGTCGATCATTCTGGATAATGAAGCGTAAATGAGGCAAGTCTTTTCCTCGCGTCCACTGTGCATGAAATTCACTTGCTAATTCATACAGATAGAACGCAATTCTGTGAGGCTCGTGAGCAATCGCAGCGGCCTCGACGGTGCGCGGGTAGAGTGCGATCCGCCGGAGCAAGGAAAGCTCGCCGGCGTCGGTCAAACGATCGAGCGGTGCCCGCTTGAGCATTGCAACGCGATCATGGGCCGCTTCCGGAAGATCCGGTACCTCTTCGCGCGCGTTCCGAAACACCGATTGCCCGCGCGCGTGGCCATATTGGACGTAGAAAACCGGGTTCTCACGGGAGTGCTCGATGACCTTGGCGAGGTCAAAATCGAGGACGGCGTCGTTTTTCCGGTAAAGCATGTCGAAGCGGACGGCGTCGCTCCCGACTTCATCAACAACTTCCCGCAGTGTGACGAACTCGCCCGCGCGTTTCGACATTTTCACCGGCTCGCCGGCGCGCAGAAGACGGACGAGTTGCACCAGTTTGACGTCGAGTGAGGCCTTGCCGCCGCTCACGGCTTTTACCGCGGCCTGCATCCGCTTGATGTAGCCGCCATGGTCGGCACCCCAGACGTCGATCAGATTCAGGAAGCCGCGGCCAACTTTCGACTGATGATAAGCGATGTCCGACGCGAAATAAGTATAGCTCCCGTCCGACTTCTTGAGAGGCCGATCGACATCGTCGCCGAAATCAGTCGAGCGAAACAGTGTCTGCTCACGATCTTCCCAATCCTCGAGATTTCCGCCCTTTGGCGGCGGCAGCCGGCCTTCATAGACCTCGCCGCTCTTGCGCAGGGCTTCGATGGTAGCTCCAACCTCATCCCGCTTGTCTTGGATCAATGAGCGCTCAGAAAAATACACATCGAAGCGTACGCTTAGCGCAGCGAGATCGGAGCGGATGACATCCATCATCGTGGCGACAGCTTTTGCGCGCACGATTGGCAGCCATTCGCCTTCGCTCATTATTGTGAGCTTGGCGCCATGCTCCGCAGCAAGGACACCGCCGACCGGCTTTAAATAGTCGCCCGGATAAAGTCCCTCGGGGATTGCACCAATGTCCTCGCCGAGGGCTTCGCGATAACGCAGAAACGCCGACCGTGCGAGCACGTCGACCTGGGTTCCCGCGTCGTTGATGTAATATTCGCGCGTAACATCGTAGCCAGCAAACGCCAGCAGATTGGCAAGCGCGTCGCCGAACACCGCGCCACGGCCATGGCCGACATGCATCGGGCCGGTCGGATTCGCTGAAACATACTCGACATTGATCTTTTCGCCCCGACCAATCTCGCTGCGGCCGTAGTCGGCGCCCCTCTCGATCGCGACTCGCAGTTCCTCGCTCCAGACTTCCGGTTTAAGCGAGAGATTGATGAAGCCGGGACCCGCGACTGCGACTGACGCGACCTTTTCGTCCTGCCCTAGCCTGGCAGCGATAGCCTCGGCCAATTCACGCGGCTTTTTGCCCGCATCTTTGGCCAAGACCATTGCAGCATTCGTCGCCATGTCGCCATGGGTTGGTTCTTTCGGCGGCTCAACCACAACGCGGGAGAAATCTACGCCTGGGCCCAGCACCGCTGCCGTTGCTGCACACACGCGCGCAAGCATGTCAGCGAACAGATGTTGGGGCTTTTGCGCAAGGACCATTGTGGCGGTGCGGGTAACGGAATTTGCGGGCCAAGTCAAAACTTCGTCGCCGTCCGTCGCCTATCTGATCGTGGCACCGCTATCGACGGACAATATCTGTCCGGTGGTGATCGCCGCCTCGTCGGACGCCAGATAAACCGCCATGTCGGCCATGTGGATAGGCAGGCCGAGGCCATGCAAATGCGTTGCGGCCAATTTCTCGATGTCCTTCGATCCTTCGAGTAGCTTCTTGACGCGATCCGTGAGCACGACACCGGGCGCAATTGCGTTCACTCTGATCTTGTGGGCGGCATATTCGACCGCCATCGAACGCGTCAGTGCCGCGACGGCGCCTTTGGCGGAAGTGTAACAATCACGACCCGGCAGCGCGCGCAGGGCCACGATGGACGACATGTTGATGATTGAACCGCCGCCTGACTTGATCATGTGCGGAATACCGAGTTTGGAGCAAAGGAACGTCCCATAAAGATCGAGCGTGATTACCCGCCAGAATTCATCTTCCGACACGTCCGTCACTGAACCGTCCTGAGGTGATGATCCGCCCGCATTGTTGTGAAGAATATGGAGGCCGCCGAACCGCTCCACAGTCTCTGCAAACGCAGCCTCTACGTTCGAGCGCTCGCGAATGTCGCAGCGGATGAAATGAGCGTCACCGCCGGAATTCTTTGAGCGCGCACGCGCTGAATGAGCCGCGGCATCGCCGCGCGGCTGATCGATTTCAGCAATGACGACCTTGGCGCCCTCTTCTGCAAAACGTTCCGCGGTTGCGCGCCCGATTCCACCTCCACCACCGGTGATGAATGCAACTTTTCCCGCCAATCTAGGCATGCGTCACCCTGAATATCGCGGCTAATCAATGCCGCATCTTCACACAATTTGTTCCATCATCCAAACCGATGAAATTGGTCAAGAACGCAAGCGCGTAGTGATATTTTATACGCGGCGGAAAAACAGGGCCGCCCGCGTCACGTGGAGCGCGCGCCATGCCGTTTGTGTCAAAGCCAATCGGTCGCGGACGATCGTCAGCGTAGTTCGGGCGTCCCTTTGAAATATTTCGCATGCTCGATAAGAGCATATCGGTCTGTCATCCCGGCGATATAGTCGCCGATGCGCCGCGCAAGCGCGCCCGCATCATTCCTATCGATCCCTTCGCCCCACTCCGCCGGCAAATCCTCAGAACCCGCCGCGTAATGCGAAAAAAGATCCCGCACGACGCCTTCAGCGTCCGCCATCACCCGCATCACACGTTCATGCCGATACATGCGCGGATAAAGAAATCCCTTGATGTCGCGGTCGGCCTTATCCATCGCCGGTGAAAAACCAACAATCGGCCGTGGCGCGTCGCGCACCTCGGCAGCTGATTTCGGTTTGAGCATCGCTACGCGGCGGCCGCTTTCCGCGATTACGTCTTCGATCATGCGCGTAATGATCCGGCGCACAAGTTCGTGTACGCGTCGTGCGGTCTCAAGGCTGGAATATTCGGCATCGATGCCGCCGAGAATGACGCCGATCAACGGGACCTCGGCAATATCGTCAACCGTAAACAGTTCGGCGCGCAGACCGTCGTCAATGTCGTGCGCATCATAAGCGATATCGTCCGATAGCGCGGCAACCTGCGCTTCCGCGCTGGCGTAGGTCCACAATTCAAGATTCTGTATTTTCGAATATTCGACGATCGCGGCAGGCGCTCCATGCCGTGCATAGCGACCGATCGAAGTGCCAGCACGGTCGACCAACGGGCCGTTATGCTTTACGAGGCCTTCGAGGGTCTCCCAACACAAATTCAGTCCGTCGAAGGCAGCGTAACGGCGTTCGAGGCCCGTCACGATTCGCAATGCCTGGGCATTATGATCGAAGCCCCCATAAGCGGCTAGACATTCGTCCAGCGCACGTTCGCCGGCATGCCCGAACGGCGGATGGCCGAGATCATGCGCGAGTGCAAGCGCTTCGGCGAGATCTTCGTCAAGGCCCAGTGCGCGCGCGAGTGAACGTGCGATTTGCGCAACTTCAAGCGTATGTGTCAGACGTGTGCGGTAGTGATCACCCTCGTGATACACGAACACCTGCGTCTTGTGGGCCAAGCGTCGGAATGCCGCCGAATGGATGATCCTGTCGCAATCCCGGCGGAAAGCATTGCGCGTTGCGCTCGCGGGTTCGGCAAAACGCCGGCCGCGGCTTTGCGCCGGATCGGCCGCATAAATAGCCCGTTCGTGTCCAGTTTCGACCGCCATCGGCAGTTCTTGCTTACGGTTCGCGCGTGGGTTTCACCGGATATCGGCTCCATTTCGGGCCTTGCGCCGGATTGACCTCACCGGTTCGCGCACTTAACTATCCGTTGGGCCTTCTGCCAATAGGATAGGTCCCAAAAGGCCGACATGACCACAGACATCACAGTCAGCGAACGCGCCGCAAAACGGATCGGCGAAATCCTCAAAGCCGAGCCGGCCGGCACCATGTTGCGCGTAAGCGTTGAAGGTGGCGGCTGTTCCGGCTTCCAGTACAAATTCGACATGGAGCGTGCCAAGGCCGCCGACGATCTCGTGATCAGCCGCGAAAACGCCGTTGTGCTGATCGATCCCGTCTCGGTGAACTTCATGGCCGGATCGGAGATCGATTTCGTCGACGACCTGATCGGCGCATCGTTCAAGGTGAAAAACCCGCAAGCGAAGGCTTCTTGCGGCTGCGGCACCAGCTTCACGCTTTGATCTTATTCCGCTGCAACCGCCGGCGGCGCTTCCTCGACTTCCGCAAGCTGCGGCTCGAGCCTGCGCTTGAGCATCCGGTCGACACGGTCGAGATAAAGATAGATCACCGGCGTGATGTAGAGCGTCAGCAATTGCGACAGCATCAGGCCGCCGACTACCGCAACGCCGAGCGGCTGTCGCAGTTCGGCGCCGGCTCCAGTGCCCAGGGCGATCGGCAGCGTGCCGAAGATCGCCGCAAACGTCGTCATCATGATCGGGCGGAAACGCAGCGTAGCGGCCTCGCGGATAGCGGCTTCCGCCGAAAGGCCAACGCGGCGACGCTCTATCGCGAAGTCAATCATCATGATTGCGTTCTTTTTCACGATGCCGACCAGCATCACGATTCCGATCATGGCGATCACAGACAGATCCATGCGGAACAGCATCAGCGTCAGGATCGCGCCAATGCCGGCTGATGGCAGACCGGAAATGATGGTGATCGGGTGTATGAAGCTTTCATACAATATTCCGAGCACGACATAGGCCGCGAAGATCGCCGCCAGAATCAGGATTCCCTGCCCGCGCAGCGAATCCTGGAAAACCTGCGCCGTGCCCTGGAAACCCGTGCTGATGGTGGCCGGCAGATGGTCGTCGCGCTCCAGTTGCTGGATCGCATCGACCGCCTGTCCGAGGGAGAAACCAGGCGCGAGGTTGAACGAAATGGTCACGGCAGGCTGCTGGCCCTGGTGGTTGATCTGCAGCGGACCAACGGACGGCGCGAAATGCGTGACCGCGGATAGCGGCACAGTCGTCCCATTCGTTGTCTTGAGATGGACCCGATTGAGATCGCTCGGGCGCATCCGGTATTCCGGCATGCTTTCGAGAATGACCTGATAGTCGTTTGCAGGCGTGTAAATGGTCGCAACCTGCCTCGTGCCGAAGGCGTTGTAGAGTTCCTGCCGCACCTGATCGACGCTGACGCCATAGACGGCAGACTTCTCACGATCGACATCGATCATGATCTGCGGGTTCTTCACATAAAGATCGGTCGTCACATCGAGCAGGCCCGGAATTTTCGCGATCTTGTCGCGCAACTCAGGCGCAATGCGATAGAGCGTCTCTGTGTCATTGGATTGCAGCGTGTATTGATACTGGCTCTTGTTCAGCCGCCCGCCGAGATTGATGCTCTGGATTGGCTGAAAGAAAATCTGAATGCCCGGGATCACGTTGACATTCTTGCGCAGGCGCGCGGTGATCTCCTGCAGGCTGTCGCGATCATTGCGCGGCTTGAGAGCGACCAGCATGCGTCCGCTGTTCGTGACCGTATTTGGCCCAGCACCGCCGACCGTCGAATTTACGTAAGCTACCGCGGGATCCGCGCGCACGAGATCGGCGATCTTGCGCTGGTGCTCCGACATCGAGGCAAAGGCAATGTCGGTTTTGCCTTCGGTAATGCCAATCACATAGCCCGTATCCTCGGTCGGGAAAAAGCCTTTCGGCACTACCACGTAAAGCACGATGGTCCCGGCGATGGTGGCCAGCGTCACCATCAACATGACCGACTTGTAAGCAAGCACGCGATCAAGCGACCACTCATAGAAACGCAACCACGACTCAAAGGCCTTCTCGAATGCGCGCAGCACGAAATTCTGCTTTTCCTCGGTTTGATGGCTCTTGAGCACGCGCGCGCATAGCATCGGGGTGAGCGTGAGGGAGACAAATCCGGAGACGACGATTGCAACCGATACCGAGACCGCAAATTCGCGAAATACGCGTCCGACCATGCCGCCCATCAGCAGCACTGGGATGAATACCGCGATCAACGAGAAGGTGATGGATACGATCGTAAAGCCTATCTCGCGCGATCCCTTCAGCGCCGCCTCGAACGGACGCATCCCGCCTTCGATGTGACGCACGATGTTTTCCAGCATCACGATCGCGTCGTCGACCACGAAGCCGACCGAGAGCGTCAGCGCCAGCAGCGTCATATTGTTGATGGAAAAGCCGAAGGCATACATTGCCGCGCAAGTGCCGATCAACGAAACCGGCACCGCCAGCGCAGGAATGATCGTCGCCGAAAGTTTTCGCAGGAATAGAAAGATCACCATGATCACAAGACAGATCGCGATCGCCAAAGTTTCCTGCACGTTGGCGACTGCGGCGCGAATTGACAGCGAACGATCGAACAGCGGCGTCATCTGGATCGCCGGCGGAACCTGTGCGCGCAACTGCGGCAGCTTGGCGCGCACCATGTCCACCACTTCCACGGTGTTGGCATCGGGCTGCCGTTGAATCGCCAGCACAATCGCGCGCGAGTCATTATACCAGCTCGCGATCTTGTCATTCTCGACGCTGTCGATGACCCGGGCCACCTCGCTGAGTTTAATCGGTGCCCCGTTGCGATAGGCGACCACGACATCGCGGTAATCTGCCGCGTGATTCATGGCCCCGGTTGCCAGCAGCGTGACCGCCTGCTCCTTGTCCTGCAGCTCGCCGACCGGCGTGCTCGAATTGGCCTTGGCAACGACGCTGCGGATGTCGTCGAGCGATATGTTTCGTGCTGCAGCAGCGGCAGGATCCACCTGCACGCGCACGGCGAATTTCTGCGCGCCGTAGACCAGCACCTGAGCAATGCCCGGCAATTGCGAGATCGTCGGCGCGAGCACGGTCTCCGCGTAGTCGTCGATCGCGGATAGCGGCATCGTGTCGGAGCGCATGCTCACATAGAGCACCGGGAAGTCGCCTGGATTGACCTTGCGGAAGAAGGGCGGCGTGGTCATTTCGATCGGCAGACGTCGCTGGGCGACCGCAAGCGCCGTCTGTACATCCAGCGAAGCGCCGTCGATATTGCGGCCAAGATCGAACTGGATGGTGATCTGCGTCGATCCGAGCGATGACGACGACGTCATCGCCGAGATGCCGGAAATGGTCGAAAGCTGCCGTTCGATCGGCGAGGCAACGGATGCCGCCATGGTCTCAGGGCTCGCGCCCGGAAATGTCGCGGTGATCTGAATGGTGGGGAAATCGACGGCCGGCAGCGCGGCCACCGGCAGCAGCCTGTAGGCGAACGCGCCGAAGACAATCAGCGACGCCGTCATCAGCGTCGTCAGCACCGGGCGGCGAATACAGGTTTCAGAAATGTTCATGGTTCAGCTACCGGCGACCTTCGGCGGACGTGTCTCGACGCGCGTGCCATTCGACAGCAGTAATTGCCCGTCGGTCACCACGGTTTCACCGCCGTTCAGGCCCGAGGTGATAACGGATTCGCTACCGACCTGGCGTTCGACCGTCACGTGCTGGACCTTCGCAACACCATCTTTGATCACAAAGACAAACTTCCCGGTCTGGCTGACCTGCACCGCGCTCGAAGGAACCGCCACGGCTTCTTCGGAACGCAGCGTCATTTCGGTCGTGACCAACGTGCCCGGCCACAGCAGTTCGTCCGTGTTGGGCATGGTGGCGCGGATGGTCGCCATGCCGGTCGCCGGATCGACCGTATTCTCGATCATGGTGACCTGGCCGTTGGCGAGCTTGGTCTCACCCGGGATAATTGCCTCCACGGTCGCGGTTTCCGCCGCAATGGCCTTGCGAATGTCGGGAAGGTTTTTTTGCGGGACAGTGAAGCTGACATAGACGGGCGCAGTCTGATTAATCGTTGCCATCGGTGCGGTGTCGGCTTGACGCACGAAATTTCCGACCTTGACGTTGGCCATGCTGATGCGACCGGAAATCGACGCACAGATCGTGCAGAAACCGAGCTGGACCTTCAGGTTTTCGAGCTGAGCGCGATTTGATTCCGCCGTCGCATGCGACACGTTGACCAGCGTCTGCGCGTTGTTGAGAGTCACGATCGGGGTGGCGTTGCGGGCGACGAGGTCGGTGTAACGCTCGACGTCGCGCTGCGCCTGTTCGAGCGTGGCCTGCGCGCCGTCGATCACCGCCTGGATGCGCTTCATGTCCGCCTCGATCTGGCGGCAGTCGAGAGTAAACAGCGGGTCGCCTTTTTCCACGCGCGCGCCGTCACGGAAAAGCACGCCGGTAATCGTGGTATCGACCTGCGTTTTGATGGCAACGGCGGCCATGGGGGTGACCGTGCCCAGGGATTCGAGCCGCACCGGCATCGACTTACGCTCGGCCGAGGCGACCTCGACCGGCACCGGCCGGGCCTGCCCCTGCGAACGGGCCGCGGCGCCGTCCGTGGTCCAGATCCCGCGCACAAGTACGGCGATAGCGATCAGGGCGAGTGCCGCCCCTCCAATGAGCCATTTGCGCTTGTTCATCGGTAATTTACGGTCCGGACTCATGTGCGCCTGGCCGGACGCTCCCTAATCCGCGGAATGGCTCGTTTCCCCTATTAATTTTGGGGCCGCGTTGGCCGCTTTCCTACCATATAAACGCTACGGAGTGCATATCCCTGCGCACGTCTGATAAACACTGAAAACAAGCCCTTATTCGCCCTTTCCGGACGCCAAAACCAATGCGAATTGCCACCTGGAACGTCAATTCCATCCGCCAGCGCATGGAAAACCTGCAAGCCTGGCTCAAGGAGCGCCAGCCCGACATCGTCTGCCTCCAGGAGATCAAATGCACCGACGACGCCTTCCCGCGCGAGCCGCTGGAGGCCCTCGGCTACAACGTAGCCGTGCATGGCCAGAAAACCTTCAACGGTGTCGCGCTGCTCTCGAAGTTTCCCTTCGATGAGGTCGCACCGGGATTGATCGGCGACAGTTCGGACGTGCAGGCGCGTTTCCTGGAAGCCATCGTCTCCACAAAGACCGGCGCGCTGCGCGTCGTCAGTCTTTACCTGCCCAATGGCAATCCGCCGGCAACTGAAAAATACACTTACAAGCTCAACTGGATGTCGCGGCTGATTAATTTCGCGCATGAACGGCTTAAACTGGAAGAACCGATGCTGCTCGCGGGCGACTACAATGTCATTCCCACGCCTGCCGACGCGCGCCGCCCGGAAGCCTGGAAAAGCGACGCGCTTTTCCTCCCGCAAACGCGAGAAAAATACCGGACGCTCATCAATCTCGGCCTAACTGACGCAATTCGCGCCGTCAGCGACGCAACCGAGCTCTACACCTTTTGGGATTACAAGGCCGGCGCCTGGCCGAAGGATGACGGCATCCGAATTGACCACCTGCTGTTGTCGCCGCAAGCCGCAGATCGTCTGCTCAATGCCGGCATTGATCGCCACGTGCGCGGCTGGGAAAAGCCATCCGACCACGTCCCGGTTTATGTCGATCTCGATATTGAAGGTCGCTAGCGCCGCGAATGCTTGTTCCAGCCTGCTCGCTACGCAACCGGAATCGCATTCGACGCCTGCAGCTGAAGTATTACTTGAACTGGAGCTTGCTCTCGCAGCAAGGACCAAAAGGCCTACTCTCGCCGCGTTTCCAGCCAATGACGCAGATAGACGGCCGCAAGCGCGCGCTCGTCCTCGCTCGCCTGCTGCATGGCGGTATCATAAAGCTTTGCGATCCATGCCTGATCCGCGCGCGCGCTGTCCTTGGCGAGCGCAAGCCACATCAATCCGCGCGCGGCCTGGCGCGGCACATGATCGCCTTCGAACAGCATGGCGCCGAGCATCGCCTGCGCCTCGCACTGTCCCTTCTGTGCGGAAAGCCCGAACCAGCGCGCGGCCTGGCGCGGATCGTGCGGCGCGCCGGTGCCGTTGAGATAGAGCCGCGCCAGATAGTACTGCGCATCGGGATCGCGGAAATAAGATGCCGCATAGGCGAACATCTCGCGCGCGCGTTGCGGGTCGCGCTTGATGTCGGTCTTCGGAATTCCTTCGAGATAATAGTGCCCAAGCGCAACGAAAGCATTCGCGACGAAACGCGCCTGCGGCGTATCCGGATTATCGTCGGCGTGGCTGTCGGCGATGCGCCGGAAATAATCGAACGCCTTGAGATCGTTCTGCGCGACGCCATCGCCTTCGGCATACATGCGGCCGAGCTTCCACTGCGCCAGCGCATGGCCTTTTTCGGCTGCGTATTCGAGCGAGTTGACGGCCTTCACCGTGTCGCCCGCCTTGAGCCAGTGCGCGCCCGAGCGGAACGCCTCCACCGGCGTCATCGGCGGCGGACCCATGCTGCTGTCGGTCTTGCTGCCGTCGAGCGCAAAGGCCGGCGCTGCGGCCATCAGGCCGGCACCGATCAGCATTACGCGCAACAAGGTCTCAACTGTCCGCATAGCACTCTTTCTCAGCCGCGCCGCCGGGATGCGTCACCGCGCCGTTGACGGCGGGGCCGACCTGCTGCGCGTATTTCCACAAATAGCCAGATCCGAATTCGCTCTCGCGCGCCTTCCACGCGTTCTTGCGTTTCGCAAACTCATCGGCGGAAAGCTTCACGTCGAGCGTGCCCTTCACCGCGTCGATCTCGATGATGTCGCCGTCGCGGATCAACCCGATCGGCCCGCCGATCGCGGCTTCCGGTCCGACATGGCCGACGCAGAAGCCGCGCGTTGCGCCGGAAAAACGCCCGTCGGTAATGAGCGCTACTTTCTCGCCGGCGCCCTGGCCGTAGAGCGCGGCCGTCGTCGACAGCATTTCGCGCATGCCGGGGCCGCCGCGCGGCCCTTCGTAGCGGATGACGAGAACGTCGCCGTCCTTGTACTTCTTGTGCTTGACCGCATCGAAGCAGGCCTCCTCGCCATCGAAGCAGCGCGCCGGTCCGCTGAACTTCAGCGTCTTCATTCCCGCGATCTTCACGATCGCGCCGTCGGGTGCGAGATTACCTTTGAGCCCGACCACGCCCCCGGTCGCCAGCAGCGGCTTGTCCGCCGGGCGCACCACGTCCTGGTCCGGATTCCATTTAACACTCTTCAGATTTTCCGCAATCGTGCGGCCGGTGACCGTGAGGCAATCGCCGTGCAGGAAACCGTGATCGAGGAGCGTCTTCATGAGGAGGGGCACGCCGCCAGCTTCGAACATATCCTTGGCGACATAACGGCCGCCCGGTTTCAAATCTGCGACATAAGGTGTCTTTTTGAAGATTTCGGCGACGTCGAACAGCGTAAAATCGATACCGCACTCGTTCGCGATCGCCGGCAGATGCAGCGCGGCATTGGTCGAGCCGCCAGTGGCGGCGACAACGGCCGCTGCATTCTCGAGCGCCCTGCGCGTGACGATATCGCGCGGGCGAATGTTTTTGACGATCAGATCCATGATCATCTCGCCCGCCAGCATGCAGAACTTGTCGCGGATTTCGTATGGCGCCGGCGCGCCCGCCGAATACGGCAGCGCGAGACCGATGGCTTCCGATACCGTCGCCATGGTGTTGGCGGTGAACTGCGCGCCGCATGCGCCGGCCGAGGGGCAGGCGTTCTCTTCGAGAATTTGGAGATCTTCATCGGACATCTGCCCGACGGAATGCTTGCCGACCGCCTCGTACACGTCCTGGATGGTGACTTCCTTGCCCTTGAATTTGCCGGGCAGGATCGAACCGCCGTAGATGTAGATCGACGGCACGTTGAGGCGGCACATTGCCATCATCATGCCGGGCTGGGACTTGTCGCAGCCGGCGATGCCGATCAGCGCGTCATAGGCGTGGCCGCGCACGGTGAGTTCCACGCTGTCGGCGATCACCTCGCGCGAAGGCAGCGAAGACTTCATGCCGGCGTGACCCATCGCGATGCCGTCGGTGACGGTGATGGTGCAGAATTCGCGCGGCGTCGCGCCGCACGCGGCGACGCCTCTTTTCACCACCTGCGCCTGGCGCATCAGCGCGATATTGCAGGGCGCCGCCTCGTTCCAGCATGTCGCGACGCCGACGAATGGCTGGTGGATTTGTTCCGTCGTCAAACCCATCGCGTAATAGAACGCGCGATGCGGGGCGCGATCCGGCCCCTCGGTGGCGTGCCGGCTCGGCAGTTTCGCCTTCAGATTGGATTTTGCTTCCATAGTCCTTATTACCGCCCCCCGCCCGATCACTGACGCCGGGCGGCCCCGGCCCGCTCCACATCGGAGCGTTACCCGGCCTGGGCGGCCTCGATGTCGTTGAATGGTATGGCCGAATCGCGGCATCGCAGGTGTCATTGGGGGATATGGCTTAAATGTTCTAAAGCTGTTGCAAACTGGACACAGGTGTGGCCGCCACACGACGGCACCATCGGCCGGACGGGACAACGTCTGGCCCGGACATGCGCCATCGGCCGCATTGTTTGGCGAGGCCCCGGCGGGCCCGTCTCCTCATGCTTTCCGCCGCCCAACCGAGGGCGCGCGGGACGCCAAGGGTCCTGAAAAGACCCACGGGCCTCGTTTGCCTCGCGGCAACGAGGCATGCCGAAGCCGAATGTGCCTGCCCTCGGCTTGTGAACGCGGTGGCAGGCACGGCCGCAAGTCCGCCAGATCCCAGGGCGTCCCGCGCGCGGTGTTTATGAGGCTTGCTCCGCGAAGGTCCCCGGAAGTCGAGCGCTTCACCCGTCATAAGACGAGACCTTCCGTCGAGAACCAGACCGGCCGCGGCCGCCTCTGACAGACGTAGCGCCGCAACCGGCCGTCAGGGCCCTCCACGCCAACGTCGCAGGCGCGAGGAGCTCCGCGGCTTGGACCGCCGGGCCCTGCCGGCGCATCTCCGCCGCAGGGAAACTCCCGGCCACCGCTCCCCGCCCCGCGTCTGGAGACGCTGATCAGACACCCCTCGGTAACGGGGCGGGATGGTTCAAGGCTTATAGTCCTATAGGAATTAAGTGGGAATGTTTCACTTGACATACCCTGTCTCCCTCATTAGATTGATTTTCAACGGAGGCGGTCATGGCTCATTCAGTTCTCAACGATGCTCGGTTTCATAACGAAAAGGCCGCGTTCGCCTATGTCGAAGCGCAGATTTGGCCCAATGGTCCACGCTGCCCGCATTGCCGCGCCATGGGCGACAAGATC
>DASSIT010000084.1:0-6165 GCA_035691545.1 Pseudolabrys sp.
GAACATCTGCAGCATAGCGTAGATAACAATAACGGCAACGACGCCGGCGATCAGGGTAGGCATGGCCGTAATATAGTGCGGTCAGCGGCAAAAAGCATGCCGATCCGGAGCGGCAACGCGGCGATCGAAAAAAGCAACAGCCGCGATTTGCCGCCTGCGAATTCCTGACCGATCCAGAATCATTTCAACTGCCCAAGGAGCCTGGCGGCCCCGCTTCCGGTTTTCGACAGCCTCAGCAGCGCTTCGCGCCCGCCAGCGGCATAGGCTGCGGCGGCGCGGAGCAACTCGCGCAACTGCGCCGCCGCACCGGGATCGAACCTGCACCACGCCCCGCCGGTCAGGCGCGCGATTTCCCTGAACGCCTGTTCGGCGACGGCATCATGTCCTTCCTGAAACATGAAAACGGGCACCTTGAGCAGTCCGAGTTCGCCGGCCTTGACGCAGAGTTCGTCAACGCTCTCTTCCATGGCGTCGCCAACGAACACGACCGCCCGCACCCCCGAACCAACGGCCTCTCGCCTGGCTTCCGCGAGCACCTTGCCGATCTGGGTGTTGCCGCCACGGCAATCGATCTTTGCCATCATTTTCGCGAGCTGCGCGCTATCCGAGATCCATCCGGTGGCGCGGCACTCATTGAGACCGCGGTAGTAAACGAGACGGATATCAAGACTACCTAACGATGCAGCCTCGCGAAACATGTCCGCCTGCAGCGTGCACGCCATATCCCATGTCGGCTGGCGACTCATGGTGGCGTCGAGCGCGAAGATCAACCGACCTCGCGCTCCACGAGCATGCGGGGACATGGCATTTGCCTTGGCAACAAATGCCGCGATGTCTTCGGAAGCCGACTTTGCCTCCGGCAGCGAACCGGCCTCGCCGCTTCCGGAAGCCTTGTCAGCAGATGACCTCGGTTTGATCGGTTCGCCAGACATAATTGCTCGCAAGCCAGTGGAGCAACAGAATATAAAGATACGGGCCTCATGTGGGCTGCGGTCCAAAGCTGTTCAATGCACCGCGTCCGCAACCTGAGGCCACTCGTGAAGGGGGGGCGCGCCGTTGCCGTCAGTTGTGGGAAGGCGGCGGCACGAACGGCGCAACGGGCCCGGCATCGGTCATCGCTGGAGGTACGGTCGGCGGCTTGGCGCCGGGCGGGCGCAGCGGATTGTCGTCCTCCAGGAACTTGTCGAGCATTCCCTGAATCGACGACTTTGCCTCGTCTGGCCCGGTATCGCGCATATCGTTGTGCTGGAACGAGGTGCGGACCACCGTGATTCCGGCCTTCTCACAGATCTCATCATCGGGAACGACGCCGGGATCGGCCTTGAAAACCGGGTCCTTGGAGCGGAACGAGAGAATCTTGAACCTGCCGTCGGTCAAAAACGGAACACGCAAATTGTCGAGCGTCACAATCTTCTTGATCTGATCGGGATAGAGCTTGGCGAAATACATCGAGATGTCGCCGCCGTTCGAATGTCCGACCATGGTCAGATGATCGTAGTCGGCATTCGGTTGAACGTTTCTCAGCTGGTCGATGGCAAATCGGATGTTGGCGACGCCCCTGTGATACTGTGAGAGACGTCCGACGTAGAGTTCGCCGACCTTCGTCACCAGCGGCGCGTCAGTCGCAAGATCGTGCTGGATCGACGCCACCAAGTAGCCGCGCGCGGCGAAAACGTTGGCGAGGAACGAATATTCGGTGAACTTGACGGTGTTGCCGTGATTGAGGATCGCAACCGGCAGTTTGATCATGCCGGCGTTAGCTTCTAGTTCTTTGTCACGACGGACGGCGAGATCGATTTCGACAGGGCGATCACCGCGCGCCGGGTCGTGGAACATTAGGGTTTCGTGCCGGATCGCCCACTTGCTTGCAGTGAAATACGCGACCGCAACCAATGCGGAGACAGAAAGCAGAACGGCAATTCCACGTTTCATCTTCGTCCTCGAATCCCTCGCCTCGAATTCGATGCCCGGGACCTGCGTCACCTCTCCTCGCCTAGTATAGATCAGACCGTCACGACAGGAAGACCAAAGATTGAGACTTCGCCGCCTGATCGTTGTGCGACGCACTCACCTGTTTTGCGAGCAAATACATACGACGCTCCCTGAAGCGTCACCATGATCTGTCGCAAGGCGTCAAATCGCGGTTGAGAACCTGGGTAAAGGCGCGGTAAAACAAGGACCTGGCAAGACCTGGCTCACAGGTTTTTCCAAGATCGGCAGGGAGAGCCCTCTCCGGCGCAGCCGAACCGACTACCAAAAATACCAGCTTCAGGCTTTCAGTCAGGCTTCCAGGATGTCGTGGAAATCGATTTGCTTGTCGACCTGGCTGAACCATTCGGCACGATTGGCCGCACGGCGACGCCCGCGCTCGTCGATCGGCAATTTCAGCTGGCGCAGCAAGCTCGTGACCTCTTCGCGGGCCGTCACATGGCCCATGTTCGGCCGGGTTCCGAGCGTCGCCTCGTCGAGGTCGTCGAGTGCGGTGAGGCCGCGTGGGAAGAATTCGCGATAAACCACCCGCTCGGCAAAACCGTCGATCGAGCGAAATCCCAATCGCAACGCCAGTTCATTGAGTCCGTCGGCCACGAGCTGCTTGTTGCGCGACCCGAGCATCGACAATCGGTTGCGAACGACAATCCAGTCTGTGGTGGCGCCGTCAACCTGACGACGTTTCCGCCTCGTGTCCCGCACCATTTCGGCGTAATGGCTCTCGCCGGTCACCGAGTATGTCTCGGGGTCCACGGTCCCAAGCACGTCGAAATCGAGGAAACTGTCGTTGATCGGCGTCACCAGGGTGTCGGCCATCGAATGCGCGAGCCGCATCAGATAGCTATCGGAACCCGGCGTGTCGATGACGATGAAATCAAAGGCGAGTTCTACCGCCCTCACCGCTTCTTCGAATTGCTGGAACTCGGAGAACTCATTGTCGGCGATCTGCATGGTCTGGCCGAGCTTGACACAGTAGTGCACGGGGATCTCGAGTCCGAGGCCGGTTCGGCTCGCCCAGGCACGCCGATTGTTGATGTAGCGGGTAAAACTTTGCTGGCGGCAATCGAGATCGATCGTGGCCACACGCTGGCCGGCTTTCATCAGGGCAACCGCGATATGCAAGGCGGTGGTCGATTTGCCCGAGCCACCCTTTTCATTGCCCAATACGACGACGTGAGCCGAGGCGGATTGACCTTGACTAGTTTGCACCAGCATTTTGTTCGATCCCCCTCGCGCACATCTTCAAATCACGCGCGACTGCGGTCAAGCGAAATGCGCACGCACGCTTATAAATTGCGATTTCGTCGGCGTTGATGATGAACGACTCGTTGCGCGCGCGGCGCGGATCATGGCTCGGCTGACATCAGCGCGAATCGGGAGTGGCGAGCTATCGCAGCGTGTCCCGCTTGGCGGCAAAGCCTCGGCCTTGATAGATTGGCCCGCCCGCCGCAAAGTCAGTCGTGCTTCGCCTCTGCGAATCGAGCCCCAATGCCGCCAAATCCTACGATCGCCCGTACGATCCCTGCGCTCCGTCGCGCGCTCGATAGCTTTCGCGCGAAAAAGGCCACGATCGCGCTGGTGCCGACCATGGGAGCACTCCATGACGGTCATATGTCGCTGGTCCGGTTGGCCAAACGCCGAGCCCGCAGGGTTGTGGTATCGATTTTCGTCAACCCCACGCAGTTCGCGCCATCGGAAGATTTCGGTTCTTACCCGCGCACCTGGAAATCCGACATGGCCAAACTCAAAACCGAGAACATCGACCTGGTCTGGCACCCCGATGTCAAGACGATGTATCCGGACGGATTCGCCACGCGGGTTGTTCCCGAGGGTCCGGCGGCCGCTGGCCTTGAGGATCGCTTCAGGCCACATTTTTTCGGCGGTGTAGCGACTGTCGTTGGCAAATTGTTTACACAGTGCCGGCCGGATTTTGCCATTTTCGGCGAAAAGGACTTTCAACAGCTGCGGGTCGTGACACGCTTGTCGACAGATCTCGACCTCGGTGTGAAGGTGATCGGTTCAAAGACCGTTCGCGAGCGCGATGGACTCGCGATGTCTTCGCGCAACGTTTATCTCACCGATGAGCAGCGCCGCGTTGCGCCGATCCTGTTCCACGCCATGAAAGAAAGCGCCGGCCGCTTGCGCGCGGGTGATGAGGTAAATGCCGCAATGGCCGGTGGCGCAGAAATGATCGCCGCTGCCGGTTTCACGGTGGATTATTTCGAAGTCCGCAATGCCGAAACGCTCGCGCCGATCCAATCGGTCAATGATGGACCACTGCGGATCCTGGTCGCAGCGAAGATCGGAACAACGCGCCTGATCGACAACATGGCGGTGTGATCCGGAGCAGACCCGACATCATCGCGCTTTAGAGCAGCCCAAGGTCGCGCAATTCGCGCCGCATCGGTTCTGGCATCGCGGCTACACTTGCTGCCGCTCTCTTACCGAGGTCCGCTGGCGCTGCATCTTCGGTGAAATACCGCCAGCCCTGAAACGCGCGCATCGGGCGCGGTGACACGGCGATCACCCTGGGCTGCATCACGAGGCGGCATCGACCGATGCCGTCACGATCGCGAAAAGGTTCGATAGCGATCAGCCTTTCGCGCGCGGCGATTTCACCGCGGATGACCCAATAAAGCGAGCCGCCCGCGAGCAACTCCTCAGTGCGCTTGGGCGTCATCCGCGTGATGTGGATGTGGTGGGGCGGCAACCCCTTCTTTTTGGCAGCCCGGATTCGTTCGCTGACCCAATCCTTCAGATCTTTCACGGAATCGCAGCCAACGCAAAGCTTGATGAGATGAAGTGGCATTTTGGTACGTGTGACGTTCGATGGCGGTGAAGTGGATATCGATACGCCCATCCTGTCTAGTGCCGCTTCGCGAATTTGGTGGATAGAGCACCACCCGCACCGCGGGAACTTCGAAGCGGCGGCAATCCCAGCAATCTCACAAGTGCCTCCAAGTGATGAACTGAAGTTTCGGCTGGCCCGCTGCATGGGTCGGCGCCGTTGGCCGAATCACCGGTAACTGGAAAGGATCACTCGTTGGAAGCCGCGGGAGCCGGCGTTGCCGGCTGGGTTGGCGCCGGTGGGGGCGTGCGCGCCGGTTTGGGCGCAGGCTGTTTCTTGGCTGCCGCGAGCGCAGGCGAAGGCGCGCTCGGCGGTCGCGGCGGGGGTAACGGAGAAGTTGCCGCCGGGGTCGTGGCGCGTGGCGGCGACGGTGTGACCGTGCCCGGCTCCGACGTCATGATACTCACCGGCGGGGTCGAAGCGGCACTTGGAAAGTCGGCATTGGTGGGCCTGCCCGTGGGAACTCCCGGCACAAGCGCCGCCGCAAGCGGGACACTCGCCAGGGGTGGTGGCGCATTCCAGACCGGCGCGTAGCGCGAGATCAGGCCTTCATAGGCGCGCTCTTCCATATTCGCCGCGATCCGCCGACGATCGTTCACCGCGCGGAAAGTGGCACAATCGGTCGGCGTACAATGATCACGTGTCATCAGCACATAGGCGATCAGCCCGTAGCGATCGTGCTCGACTGCGTGGCGCAACGCCTGCAGCTCCGGCGTAATATTTTTGTCGGCGGCCGCCGCATCACCGAACGCTGTGAGCAGGCTGATTTGCGATGCCGCATAGGAGACCGCCGCTGCCGCCTGTTCGGCCGAGCCGAACAACGCCTTCTCGCACGTATTGAGAACCGCATCGCCAGCGAGATCATCCAGACACGCGAGCGGCGCTTGGGCAGCAAGCGTCGGTGACGCAGACCGCGTGTTCCCGGACACGATGGAGCCCTGCGAACCGAAGCCAGGGATGGGGGCGGCCAGCGCCACAGCAACCGAGAGCAGCGTGATAACAGTCAACGCACCGTTCGCGACCGACTTTTCGGCGCGCAGCAGTGTCAACAACGCGACGACGCCAAAAAATCCCGCCGCGGCCAGCGTCAGCCACATCGGAAAGGCCGGCGAACGCCAAATCTGATCGAGCGAGTTGATCCAGCCCCAATTCATGCGGGATGCCCCTCAGCGCAGCATAGAACGATAATCGGCAAAACGGCGCCGATTCATTCACACTCAGCTTTTCGCAGCATGAATCTCCGAACGGGGCCTTTTGACGGCGGGCAAACGAATTACAGTTCACCCACCCATCGGTGTTTCAGGAAAGGGCGAGTTGGCTTTCCTTGG
>DASSIT010000085.1:0-32895 GCA_035691545.1 Pseudolabrys sp.
TTCAGCGCTTGCGCGGCATCGTATCCTGCATGATCTCGAGCTGGATCTGCTGAATTTCAGCCAAGCGCTCCCATTGCCGCGTCAGAATGTGGTCTATTTTTTCATGCAAGTGCCGAATCTCAAGTTCGGCCTTTAAATTTACGCGGTAGTCGTTCTCCGACCGCAGCCGATCGTTCGCCTCCTGCCGCTTCTGGCTCATCATGATAATGGGAGCCTGTATGGCAGCCAGACACGACAAAACAAGATTGAGCAGGATGAAAGGATAGGGATCGAACTGCTCTCGGGTCACGACGATCACATTGAAAGCCATCCATGCGAACAGCACGACTCCAAAAATCGTGATAAAGGTCCAGCTGCCGCCGAACGAGGCGAGATGATCCGACAGGCGTTCGCCAAACGTGCGATGACCTGCGAACTCGGCTTCAATATTTTCCGCCAGTGTTTCGTGATCGGCGAGACTTTGCACCAGCTCCTGCTCGAGCTTGGTCAATTCGCCGCGTTCCTGGCCGAGCAGATCCGTGACGTAGCGCGACCAAAACCGGTCAAGGTCCTCGCCGCAGATATGGCCCTCCCCCGGTAAATCCGGATAGTCGGTTTTTATTCGATCGAGCAGGCTGGGACGCACCGCGTCGAGCTACGTGACGTCGCGGGCGAGTTTATCGCGCCCGCAGATCACGCAGGCATAGCGGGTCGGGCGTGACCGGCGGGGCCGGCCTGCGGAGCCTTGGGCCTGCGCATCATCCCCTGCAGATGTTGATGGCGCATCAACGATGGGCGTCGCGACATTGGTCACAGCCGGCGGGGACATTTCTTCCGCCATAATTCACTCCCGAAGAAACGGTCGCCCTTGGACGAGGTTTTGCCCGTATTGCCGTAGTTGGCAACGAAAAACGTCGGACCCCCCGCGAAAATTTATTCGCCGGTCACGGCGACATACTTCAGCTTCGCTTCAGGTCTCGGCGATTTTTGCAGCGTCGATCGTAGGCCCTTGCCGTGGACCGTGGGGCAGGCCGAGATAGGCTTGGGAACGCATCTCGATCAAACGCGAGGCCGTGCGCTTGAATTCATTTGCCTCATATCCTTCGTCGGCGGAGTAAAGCTGGCCGGGCTGGGCTTGCGCGGATGCGAGCAGCTTCACTGCATTTTCATACAACGTATCGATGAGAATGATGAACCGCTTGGCTTCGTTGCGGCGCGGATAGTCCATCACCGGAATGTGGTCCACGATGACGGTATGGAATTCATGCGCAATCTTGAGATAATCGCTGGCTGCGAGCGGCTGCGCGCAAAGTTCCTCGAAAGAAAAACGCGCTAGGCCCATCGCCGCCTTCGGCACGCGCACGATATGGCCTTTCACCACGAGTTCATGCGGAACGCCGGCCTGACCGCCAGCCAGGCTCTGCCAAGCGGCGTCGAGCGCCGCTTCGGCCTTGGCGTCGTCGGGTACATACCAGGTCGGGACGCCTGTGAGTTTCTCCAAGCGAAAATCGATTCGCGCTTCAAGCCGAACTACCTCGCATTGACGCTCCAGCAGCGCGATAAACGGGAGGAACAGGGCTCTGTTGAGGCCGTCCATGTAAAGGTCGCCGGGCGCAAGGTTGGACGTGGCAACAATGACGACCCCAAGCTCAAACAATCGCGTGAACAGTCGCCCGAGGATCATCGCATCGGCAATATCCGTCACGTGAAATTCGTCGAAGCACAGGAGCCAGCTCTCTTCTGCAATTGCGGCGGCCGCGCGCTGGATGGGGTCCTGCTCGTTGGCGGCTCCGTTCTTGATCTCCTGCCGGTAGACATGCACGCGCTCGTGTATGTCGGCCATGAATTCGTGAAAATGGACCCGTCGCTTGCGGATGACCGCGCTGGTCGCGAAAAAGAGATCCATGAGCATTGTCTTGCCGCGCCCCACCTCGCCATAGACATAGAGCCCTCGTAACGGCGCTCCCGCCTGCTCACGCTGGCCAAACAGCCAGCCGAGCGATGACGATTTGCGGGCAAGCCGGTGCTGATCGAGATGGCGTTCGAGTGCCGCCAGGTGCCGGGCGAGTGTCGCCTGACCGGGATCGGCTTCGATTTTTCCCGCGGCCAGGAGTGCCGCATAGCGGGTGCTGAAAGTCTCTGGCATCGCGACTGGGGCGAACGAAGTGGAAGGCGATTAGGGTCTGCTGCGAGACCTAGGTTGATCTGCGCCGCCTGTAAATCGAGCTTCCAGCCCCAAGGCCATGTTGCGCACAAAAACTGCGGTAATTCATTGGTAGCTATGCATTTTTCGCGGATGAGGGCTTCCAAGGCCGGGCCAGCGGCCTAATTTTGCTGCAATGCAACATATATATGCGGGAAAACGATTCGAACGAACTCGATTCGCACGGGATGGAACCGCTCAAGGCACAGGCGACGTGACGTTAAAGGAGAACCGCGATGAACGAGCCTTTGCCCGACGGTGGCTTGATCCGCAAATTGTGGGTCGGGGAAACCGAAGCCTATCGCGACCACCTGCTTCGCCTTGACCGCGACAGCAAGAACCGGCGCTTTTCCGGAGCGGTCTCAGACGAGTTCATTGTGCGGCACGCGGCCTCGGCAAATGAATTTGGAGTCGTTGTGCACGGCTTTTTTGTCGAGGGTGCCTTGCGGGGTGCGGCCGAACTCCGCTCAGTCGGTTCCATATTCGCCCGCGAAGGTGAAGCAGCCTTCAGTATCGAACAACCGTGGCAGAGCCATGGCGTAGGCACGGTGTTGCTAGAACGCACGCTCTTGAGTGCACGCAATCGCGGCATCAAATCACTGCATATGCACTGCCTTGTGGACAACGGCCGCATGCAACAACTTGCGCGCAAGTTTGAAGCCAACCTGAAGTTTGATTTCGGCAGCGTGGTCGGCGAGGTCGATCCGCCGCGCTACACGCCGCTTTCGCTTCTGCGCGAGGCGGTCGTGGATAGCCATGGCATGGCCAATGCCTGGCTCGAAGCGCAATCCCGCTTGCTCGGCGTGGCATGAATTGCCCTCTCGTGCCCGCATATGTAGCGGGCCTGGCCCGCCGTTGGCTTAATTGCCGAAGGGATAACTCGCTTCAACCACGTAGGGCCCGCCTCCGACCGAGGCGCGCGACGAAAACAGAACGAATCGCGAGACCCGGAACGGTGACGTGCGGAAATAGCCTCGCGCCGAAAGATACTCGGCGACTTGCTGGCTGGACGATTCACGCAACCGCGCCAGCGTCACGTGCGGCGTGAACTTGCGGCCTTCCGGATCGAGACCTATCCTCTGCATCAGCCGCTCGTGCTCAGCCTGAATATCCAGCAAGGCCTGAACTGGCGCCACGCTCGCGACCACAGCACGCGGCTTGCGTCCGCCGAATGACGTCAGTCCATCCATGTGTAGATCGAATGGCCCACGCTTCACGCGGCCGAGCATGGAGGCAACTTCATGGGCGATCACGTCATCGACATCGCCGATGAACCGCAATGTTAGGTGATAATTCTGCGGATCGATCCAACGCGCGCCCGGCAATCCTCCGCGCAGCATGCCAAGCGCCTGCCCGACATCGGGCGGAATTTCTACTCCGGTGAAGAGGCGCGGCATGGCTGGCAATTCCAATCACTGGCTACGCGCAGCGCGCGCCCGGGCAATCAATTCCTCGACCTTCGGCAGGATACCGGCCACGATTACGTCGACACCGGCGGCATTCGGATGCATGCCGTCCGCTTGGTTCAATTTAGGATCGGCGGCCACACCCTCCAGGAAAAATGGATAAAAGACGACCGGATGAGTCGAGGCAAGCGCTGGATAGATCGCATCGAATTGGCGCGCGTAGTCGGATCCCATGTTGGGCGGGGCACGCATGCCCGCAAGCAAGACGGGAATACGACGGTCGGCAAGCGTGCGCAGGGTTGCGTCGAGCGCGGCTTTCGTGAGTTTCGGATCAAGCCCGCGCAAAGCATCATTAGCGCCGAGCTCAAGGATGACCGCATCGGTCCCGACAGGCACAGACCAATCGAGGCGTCCGAGCCCCCCTGAAGCGGTATCGCCGGACACGCCCGCGTTTATGATCGACGCTGCGATGGCATTTGCCTTAAGCGTGCCTGCGAGCTTTGCAGGAAATGTATTTTCAACCGACAGGCCAAAGCCAGCGCTGAGTGAATCTCCGAGCACGACGATGCTGACAGGCCTCTCGGCCGCTATCAGCGCGTCAACCGGAAGAATGAGACAAAACATCGTGAGCAGCGCGCGCATCACAAGACGCTTTACCCCGACGGGGTTCCTCACATATGAGCGGAGCTGTCGATAATGAGGTCCCATGACGAATAATTCCCAGGCGGGGCTGGCCATTGCGCTCGCCGGCGTCAATCTATCGCTCGGGCAGGGTGCGGCCCGCGTTCATATCCTCAAAGATATCGATCTGCATATAGGAAATGGCGAGGCAATTGGCCTCGTCGGCCCGTCTGGGTCCGGAAAATCGACTTTATTGATGGTGATGGCGGGCCTCGAACAGGCGGATTCTGGGAGCGTAGAAGTCGCGGGCATGAATCTGCGCGAATTCGACGAAGATACCCTCGCCCGCTTCCGCGGTCGCCAGGTCGGCATCGTGTTCCAATCCTTTCATCTGATTCCGACCATGACCGCGGTGGAGAACGTCGCCGTTCCGCTGGAATTGGCGGGTGCAGCCGACGCACAGGCGCGTGCGCGCGACGAACTCTCAGCGGTTGGACTGGGCGACCGGCTTGATCACTATCCGGCACAATTGTCGGGCGGCGAACAGCAACGGGTTGCCGTGGCGCGAGCGCTCGCGCCGAATCCGGCCATTTTGGTTGCCGACGAGCCGACCGGAAACCTCGACGAAGATACGGGTCAGCAGATCATTGAGCTTCTCTTCGCGGGGCACGCAAAGCGCAAGACGACGCTGGTGCTGGTTACACACGACCCCGCACTCGCTGCGCGATGTGACCGCGTCGTGCGCCTGCGTTCGGGCCGCATCGACGGCGTGAGCCAGTCATGACCGTGGGCCTTGCAACGCCATCCAGAGATTATTGGCTGCCGCTCCGGTTTGCCCTGCGCGAATTGCGCGGCGGCCTGCGTGGATTCTATGTTTTTATCGCCTGTATCGCGCTCGGCACCATGGCAATCGCGGGGGTGGCATCGATCGCAGCAAGCCTCGCCGACGGGCTTGCCCGCGAGGGTCGAGCCATCCTCGGTGGCGATCTTGCGTTCACGCTCATCCAGCGCGAGTCAAAACCTGGCGAAATGGCTTTTCTTAACGCTCATGGCACAACCTCGAGCGTCGCGACCATGCGGGCGATGGCGCGCACGGATGGCGGCCAGGCGACACTCGTTGAATTGAAGGCCGTCGACAGCGCCTATCCGCTGTTCGGCCATGCCGTCCTTGATCCGCCGAGTCCGCTCGCCGACGCATTGGCAAGGCACGATCGCCTCTTCGGCGCGGCCGCCGATCCAACCCTGATGACGCGGCTCGAAATCAAGCCGGGCGCACAACTGACAATTGGCAACGCAACCATCGAAGTTCGCGCCGTTCTGACAAGCGAGCCCGACAAACTGGCCGCTGGCATCGGCTTCGGCCCGCGCCTCCTGGTGAGCCAAGACGCATTGCGGGCGACCGGTCTGTTGCAGCCGGGCAGCCTGGTGCGCTGGCACTATCGGCTGCGGCTACCGGCGAATGATGCTTCCGACGACAGCGCGAAAGCCGTCACCGCGCTAGCGCGCGCGCAATTGCCGGAGGCCGGCTGGGACATTCGTAGTCGCACCAATGCCTCCCCACAACTTGAGCGTAACGTCGAGCGATTTACCCAGTTCCTCACGATCGTCGGACTGACGGCGCTTTTGGTGGGTGGCGTGGGAGTCGGGAACGCCGTGAAAAGCCATCTCGACCGGCGACGGGAGACGATCGCCACACTGAAGGCGCTCGGCGCAGGTGGTCGTCGTATATTTGCGATCTATCTCTCGCAGGTTCTTCTGCTTGCCCTCCTCGGTGCTGGAATCGGCGTATTTTTAGGCGCGATATTGCCTTTCAGTATTTCGTGGGCATTTGGCGCACTCATTCCGCTGCCGATTTTGCCGGCTGTGCATCCAATCGAGCTCATGCTGGCAACGGTGTACGGACTGCTCACGACACTCGCCTTCGCGTTCTGGCCGCTTGGCCGCGCCCACGATGTGCCGGTCGGAGGATTGTTTCGTGAATTGGTGGAGCCTCATCATCGGCGACCCCGCGCCAACTATGTCGCGCTTACAGCGATCACCATCTTCGTTCTCGCCGCACTTGCCATTCTACTCGCCTATGACCGCCGCGTGGCGATAATCTATGTCGGCACAGCGGCGGCGGTGTTCCTGCTCCTGCGGACCGTCGCCGCGCTATTGATGTTGCTGGCGCGGCGCGCACCGCGCATGAGCTCGACCGGCCTGCGCATGGCCATTGCCAATATTCACCGACCCAGCGCTCTGACCCCCACCATCGTGCTGTCGCTCGGTCTTGGCATCACGTTGCTGGTGACGGTCATCGAGATCGACGGCAACCTGCGCCGCCAGTTCTCCAACGAGTTGCCCGCGAAAGCGCCGTCGTTCTATTTTCTGGATATCCCCGCCGATCAGGCCGAGCCGTTCGCGGCGTTCGTTCGCAATCTGGCACCGTCTGCGACGGTGGAAGAGGTCCCCATGCTACGGGGACGGATCATCTCGGCGGGCGGCACGCCGGCGGAAAAAATAAAGCCGCGGGATGATGCCGCCTGGGTCCTGCAAAGCGACCGCGGCATCACATATTCGGACGTGATCCCTCCCGGCTCGCGCCTTGCCGCAGGAAAATGGTGGGGAAGCGACTACGATGGGCCACCGCTTGTCTCATTCGAAAAGCGCATCGCCGACGGACTTGGACTCAAGCTCGGCGACCCGATCGTCGTCAATATTCTCGGCCGCAACATAACCGCAACCATCGCCAACCTGCGGACGGTCGATTGGGAAAGCCTGGGGATCAATTTCGTGATGGTCTTTTCGCCGAATTCGTTTCGGGCTGCCCCGCATACCCATCTCGCGACGCTCACCTATCTTGGCGGCGGAACTCCGGCGCAGGAGGCCAGCACTATCGCCGCCGTAGCCAAAGCCTTTCCCATGGTCACAACTGTGCGCGTGAAGGAAGCATTGGAAGCGATCGGGAGCATCATTGCCAACCTCGTACTGGCAATTCGCGGGGCCAGCGCGATTACGCTGATAGCCGCGGCGCTGGTGCTGGGCGGCGCGCTGGCCGCCGGTCACAGCCATAGAGTCTATGATGCGGTGGTCCTAAAAACGCTGGGCGCCACTCGCCGCCAACTCATTTCCGCCTATACCGTTGAATACCTTCTGCTCGGTACTGCCACCGCGCTGTTTGGCGTTGCGGCCGGATCGCTCGCCGGGTGGCTGATCGTTGTTGAGCTGATGCACCTGCCCTTCACCTGGCTGCCCGGTCCAGCCCTTGCCGCCGCCACCGTGGCAGTCATGGTTACTGTCATACTCGGGCTCACAGGTACCTTTGCGGCCCTCGGCCAAAAACCGGCTCTGGTACTGCGGAATCTGTAGTTTTTGCGACATTCCGACGCGTGCGGAGCCCCGCCAGCCTATTGGGCGCGGTTTGAGCTATATTTCCGGCCTCGGATATTAATATTCCGCAAGAATATAGGGCCATCATCAAGCCATATCTGGCGCCAAAGCTCCCCAGTCACTAGATTCGTCAACGAGCGCGACTGCATTATGCCGCCGCGCGTAACGTGGCCGGCCAAATGCCGGGACATGAGAGAGAGGAAACTTCGATGTCGGACTACGACCGTAACGTAGCTGCCCGCGGCTTCGGCGCCGCGCGTGCTATCGCGATCGATGCAGGCCTGCGCGCCTACATGATCCGCGTCTACAATTACATGGCCGCCGGCGTCGCTCTGACCGGCGTCGTCGCCTGGTTTACCTACAGCGCTGCCGTCGTCACTGATGCGACGGGACGCATCACTGCTCTTACGCCGTTCGGGCAAGCCATTTTCAGCGGTCCATTAGCGATCGTGTTGTTCCTGGGCACGCTTGGCCTGGTGTTTTTCATGAGCTTCCGGATCAACAGCCTGCAGCCCAGCACGGCACTCATGCTGTTCTTGGTCTATGCCGGCCTGCTCGGCCTCATGCTGTCGTCGGTCTTTCTGGCCTATTCCGGCGCGTCGATCACCCGCACCTTCTTCATCTCGGCGGCGTCGTTCGGCGCGTTGAGCCTGTACGGTTACACCACGCAGCGAGACCTCTCGCCGGTTGGGTCGTTCCTGGTCATGGGCCTGTTCGGCTTGATCCTGGCGATGGTGGTCAACATCTTCCTTAAGAGCAGCGGTCTCGACTTCGCGATCTCGGTGATCGGTGTGTTGATTTTCGCCGGCCTGACCGCTTGGGACACCCAGCGCGTCAAGGAAATGTACAGCGCCAATGATGACGGCACGATTGCCGGACGCAAAGCCGTGATGGGCGCGCTCACGCTCTATCTGGACTTCATCAACCTGTTCTTGTTCATGCTTCGCTTCCTCGGCGATCGCCGATAAGCGTCCAAGGACATACTGAAATTCAGCGCCCGGGCCCCTGCCCGGGCGTTTGTTTTTTGTTAGCTTCGCAATATGTCCTTGGTTATTCGTCCGGCCGCCCGCGCTGATATTCCTGCGATTACGCGCATTTATGCGCATGCCGTCGAGCACGGCACCGCTTCGTTCGAACTGACGGCGCCGGACGAGGCCGAGATGACGCGTCGCATGGCCGAACTCACGGCCAGGAATTTTCCGTATCTCGTCGCGACGATCGATGGAGCAGTGGCAGGGTATGCCTATGCCGGACCGTATCGCGCGCGGCCCGCATATCGCTTCACCGTCGAGAACTCGGTTTACGTGGCACACGAAATACATCGGCGAGGCGTCGGCAAAGCCTTGCTGGACGCATTGATCGACGCATGCACTGGACGTGGTTTCCGCTTGATGGTCGCCGTCATCGGTGATTCAGATCAGGCAGCGTCAATCGGCGTGCATTTAGCGGCCGGATTTACACATGTCGGCGTGCTGGAAAACATTGGCTACAAATTTGACCGCTGGCTCGATACCGTGCTGATGCAGCGGGCGCTGGGACCCGGGGCGACCGTCCCGCCCGGAAGCGACGGCTAATTCACTACGACCAGTTGCGAGCGGTCTATGGATTTCAGCACGCGCTCAAGTTCATGGCCACGACGCACGATGAGGCCAGTTGCGGATATCACGCTATAGGCTCCCTGACGTCGCGCCAGTTTCGGATTCTTTTCAATGCGATAGAGCGGTATCTCTGAAGCGCGCCGAAACACGGAGAACACGGCCCGGTCTTTGAGGAAATCGATGGCATAATCGCGCCACTCGCCGGCGGCGACTTTGCGCCCGTAGAGATCGAGGATGCGGTTGAGTTCGCGGCGGCTGAAGGTCACTTGCGGGACGGGGGCGGACGCAGTGCGCACCAGAGCACCGCCCCCGTGGGACTGGCTGGGATCGATTTCGCCGGGACCGAACGTCATGCGGCGCCTCCTTTTGGTTGGCCGTAATGATCGCGCCGACCGCGGCGCTCGGCAAGTGCTTCCTCGACGCGCAAAAGGGGTGAAAAACGCTCGAAAAGGCCGGGCGGACGATCACGAACTCGTTAAACGCTCCCACAATAACGCCCAAATTCGGTCAATCGCCCGTCACGCTGCGTTGAGATAACGGCACCGTTGCCTCAAGGCCCGGTCCGGTACGAGCGCCGGATTCCTCAGCCCCCCAGCCCCCCGGGGCTCGATCGGCCGGGCCAGTTGAGTTCCGCGTACGGTTCAATCCCCTATATGCCTTCGGGCCGGCTCAATGCCGGCCCGATTTTTCTTCCGGGCGAATAACAGAGAGATCAGTTAGCCGACGCCGCGCAGCAGGCAGTCGATGCGGCGCCGAGCATCAGGCCCGGCTTTGCGGCTACGCCGCTTTGCAACACGACATCAATTCGATTGATGTCCTTGGGCGAATAGTCGCCTTGCGAAATTTCACTGAGCGGCACGGTGAAGGTGGCAGCCTTGCCGGACCAATCGCCGAGCTTCACCCAACGGCGGACCACATTGCTGTAGGTGAGTGTGCGATCGTGATTCTCGCCTCGACCCACATGCACCGACACTTTGCTGGTTACGGGGCAAAGCCACACTTCGCCGCTGCGGTGATCGCCCTGGGCATCGGGCACATTCACGGTCACTTTTCCTTCGGCAACAACCATGGTTACCGGCAGCGCCAGCGTCGCCGGGTCGCGCCGCGTCTGGGCGATCGCCTTCTCGATTGCGGACTTGTCGCTGCCGAGCGCATGCACGACGCCATTGACAACCACCTGCGGGGTATAGACTTCGCGATCGCCGCGGGCTTCTGCATAAGCGCGCTGCCGATTGGAATGGCCATGCAATGCGAGCGTGTCTTTCCAGCCCAAATAATCCCAGTAATCGACAGCAAGGCTCATCGTCACCAGAGTCGGGTCACGCGAAAGCTCGCCGAGCAGCTTGTCTGCGGCGGGACAGGACGAACATCCTTGGCTGGTGAACAATTCAATAACGGCCCGTGGCTCTGCTACGACCGGCGTCGTCGTCGCGCCGTACGCGCCAAATACGAAGGCGACTGCAAAGGTGATGTGGCGATAGTCCATATCGATCCCGCGATCCCCTGCCTCGCACGTGCGTTATAAGTCGCTCCGTTGATCACCCGCCACTCACTTCGGAGTGAGTGGCCCCACCCTGCCCACCGTTAACGAATTTCCACTCAGCCGGCCAGTTGACGGAGCACATACTGCAAAATGCCGCCATTCCTGAAATAGTCGAGCTCGTCCAATGTATCGATGCGGCAAATCAGCGGCACGCGTTTGAGCGTGCCGTTGCCGGATACAATCTCCGCAATCAGCCGCTGATGCGGCTTGATTTCGCCGTGCAAGCCGCGGATCGTTACCTGTTCGTCGCCTTTGAGCCCCAGCGACTGCCAGGATGTCCCCTCTTCGAATACCAGCGGCATCACGCCCATGCCGACCAGGTTGGAGCGGTGAATGCGCTCGAATGATTGCGCAATCACCGCGCGGATACCGAGAAGCACGGAGCCCTTTGCTGCCCAGTCACGCGATGAGCCGCTGCCGTATTCCTTTCCAGCGAACACGACCAGCGGAACCCTGTCGGCCATGTATTTCATTGCCGCATCGTAAATCGCCATCCGCTGCTTGGAGGGGTAATGGACCGTTACGCCACCTTCGACGCCGGGTACCATCTGGTTCTTGATTCGAATATTGGCGAATGTGCCGCGCATCATGACTTCGTGATTTCCGCGGCGAGTGCCGTACTGATTGAAGTCGGCAGGCTTGACCTTGTGCGCGACCAGATATTTCCCGGCAGGCGAATCCAATTTAATAGAGCCCGCCGGCGAAATATGATCGGTGGTAATCGAGTCGAGCAGCAATGCAAGCACGCGCGCATCGACAATATCCTCAAGCGGCTTCGGATGCCGCCCCATTCCGACGAAATACGGCGGATTCTGCACGTAGGTCGATTTCTTGTCCCAGTCGTAGGTCATCCCGCCCTTGACACTGATCTTCCGCCAGTTCGCGTCGCCCTTGAATACGTCGGCATATTTCTTGGCAAACATCTGACGCGTGATGTTCTTGGCAACAAATTCGCCGATCTCCTTGTTCGTCGGCCAGATGTCTTTGAGGAAAACCTTCTTTCCCTTCTGATCGACGCCGAGCGGTTCTCGCGCAACGTCGACATTCATTGATCCCGCCAGCGCGTAAGATACGACCAGCGGCGGTGAGGCAAGATAGTTGGCGCGTACATCGGCGTTGACGCGGCCCTCGAAATTGCGATTGCCCGACAACACGGCGGCCGCAACAAGATCATTGTCGTTGATGGTTTTTGAATTCTCCGGCGGCAGCGGACCCGAATTGCCGATGCAGGTCGTGCAGCCGAAGCCGACCAAGTTAAAGCCGAGCTTGTCGAGATCTTTTTGCAGCCCCGATTTTTCGAGATATTCGCCGACGACCTGCGAGCCCGGGGCAAGCGAGGTCTTGACCCACGGCTTGACCGTCAAGCCTTTCGCAGCGGCCTTACGAGCGAGCAATCCGGCGCCAATCATCACATTCGGATTGGATGTGTTTGTGCAGGACGTGATTGCCGCAATCACGACATCGCCGTGACCGAGATCGTAATCCTTGCCCCCGACCTTCACGCGTTTTTTTGCCTCGGCACTCTTTCCGAATTCCTTGTCCATCGAGTTCGCGAAGCCCGCTTTGACTTCCTTGAGGGCAACGCGATCCTGGGGACGCTTCGGGCCGGCGAGCGAAGGCTCGACGGAGCCCAATTCAAGCTTGAGCACATCGGTGAAAATCGGGTCAGGTGTCGTCTTCACCCGATACATGCCCTGCGCCTTCGCATAAGCGGCGACCAGCGAGACAAGCTCGGGCGGTCGGCCGGTATCCTTCATATAACGAATGGTGTCGTCATCGATCGGCGAGAACCCGCACGTCGCGCCGTATTCCGGCGACATGTTGCCGAGGGTGGCGCGGTCGGCGATGGTGAGATGCGCAAGGCCCGGGCCGAAAAATTCGACAAACTTTCCGACCACACCGCGCTTGCGCAGCATCTCGGTTACCGTGAGTACAAGGTCGGTGGCCGTTACCCCTTCTTTGAGTTTGCCGGCGAGCTTGAATCCGATCACCTCTGGCAAGACCATCGATAGTGGCTGGCCAAGCATGGCGGCTTCGGCCTCAATGCCGCCGACGCCCCAACCCAGCACCGACAGACCATTGACCATTGTCGTGTGCGAGTCGGTTCCGACCAGCGTGTCGGGATATGCAACTTCCATGGTTGACTGCTTGCCGTCGACCTTCACTTTCTCCTTGCGGTTCCATACCACGCGCGAGAGATATTCGAGGTTCACCTGGTGACAGATGCCGGTCCCCGGGGGAACAACGCTGAAATTATCGAACGACCGCTGCGCCCACTTGAGGAATTTGTAACGTTCCTGATTTTGCCGGTATTCTTCTTCGACGTTCTTCTTGAACGCCTGATTGTTGCCAAAAAACGTCACCGCCACCGAGTGGTCGATGACGAGATCAACCGGAACCTGCGGATTGATTTTCTTCGGGTCGCCGCCGAGATGTTTCATTGCATCGCGCATGGCGGCAAGGTCGACGACCGCCGGCACGCCGGTAAAGTCCTGCATCAGCACGCGCGCCGGGCGAAACGCGAACTCATGTTCCGACGTCTTGGTCTTGAGCCACTCCGCCACCGCTTTGATGTCATCTTTGGTGACCGTGCGCCCATCTTCGTTGCGCAGCAGGTTCTCCAGGAGCACCTTCATCGAAAACGGCAGGCGGCTAATGCCCTTGAGTCCGTTCCGCTCGGCAATGGGAAGGCTGAAATAGGCGTAGCTCTTGCTGCCAACCTGCAGCGTTTTGCAGCACCTGAAACTATCGAGCGAAGTCATGTCGGCTGTTTCCATTCCCGGCCGGGCGACCGGCGCTGGTTCGGACTAAGCTATTGGCAAGGCGATGTTTTTCTCGTTGGTGAAGACTTGCGTCCGAATTCGAATTACGTAACGTCGCAAGTCGGGGCTTATAAGGTCTTTTCGCGCCCAACGCCATATTCACCACGATTGTCGCCCAAGATGCACAAAATATTGGGGTTTTCGGGGGTCCGCCCCAATGTCCAGGCAAATCGAAACGGTCGGCGGCCGTTGTGATGGAACTCAGGGCCGATGAATTGACCTGCAGTCGCGGTGGCCGCGAGGTGTTCCGCGGAGTGAGTTTCAACCTGGCGGCCGGCCAGGCTTTGCTGGTGAGCGGGCGTAATGGGGCGGGCAAATCCTCCCTTTTGCGTGTCCTCGCCGGTCTTATAAGAACCGTTTCGGGGCGTCTGGCACTTGAGGGTGGCGTCCCCGAACTGACGATCGCCGAGCAGGCGCACTATCTCGGCCATCAGGACGCGTTGAAGCCGGCGCTCACGGTCGCAGAAAACCTGGAATTCTGGGCCGAATTTCTCGGGACCCGATGCGCGATTGAGCCGGCCTTGGAAGCGGTCGATCTCGTTCGGCTTGCCGATTTGCCGGCCGCTTACCTTTCCTCCGGTCAGAGGCGACGGCTGTCGATCGCGCGTCTCATCGCGGTTCCGAGACCAATCTGGCTGCTTGATGAACCGACATCCTCACTTGATGCCCCATCGCAGAAGCGGCTTGCGGGATTGATGCACGATCACCTCGGCGGTGGTGGAATGATTGTCGCTGCGACACATGGACCAATCGGTCTCGAGCGTGCGCGCGAGCTGAAAATGGATATGGAATGAGTTCATTGATATCCCTTCTTGTTCGAGACGTGCGGCTCGCGTTCCGTGTCGGTGGCGGCGCATTCATGGGCGCGCTGTTCTTTCTCATCGTCGTGACCATGATGCCCTTTGCCGTCGGCCCGGATCTCGTTCTGCTAGCGCGGATCGGGCCAGCAATCCTCTGGCTGGGCGCACTGCTCGCAAGCCTGCTCGCTCTCGACCGGCTGTTTGCGACCGACCATGAGGACGGTTCGCTGGACTTGCTGATGATGGGCGGAATGCCGCTCGAGTTAGCGGTGGCAATCAAAGGCATCGCACATTGGCTGACGACGGCGTTGCCCCTGGTGTTGATTGCACCTCTGCTTGGGATGATGCTCAATGTCGATTTGCGCGCCTTGGGCTGGCTAACTCTGACACTCGCTGCCGGCACACCGGCACTCACCTTTATTGGATTGATTGGCGCAGCATTATCGGTGGCTCTGCGACGAGGCGGTCTGCTGCTCGCTGTATTGGTGCTTCCGCTCACCGTGCCCGTGTTGATTTTCGGCGTAGCCGCTGCCAATGCAGCTATAACCGGGCCCGCTCCGCTCGGCCCAGCTTTCACCATTCTTTGTGCGCTAAGCTTGGCGAGCCTGGTGCTTGGTCCCGTCGCCGCGGCGGCGGCACTGCGCCATGGGCTGGAATAACATGTTAAGAGATCGTCGATGCCGATAATCGATCTTGCCAATCCGACGCGATTTCTCAATCTGGTTAGCCGCGCGATGCCATGGCTGATAGCGACGACAATCGTTCTTTTCGCGATCGGCCTGTTCCGTGCAATGAACGCTCCCGACGACTATCAGCAAGGGGCAACCGTCAAGATCATGTTCCTGCATGTGCCTGCCGCATGGCTGGGCATGTTGGGCTGGGCGGTGATGGCTATCGCTGCGCTCGGCACGCTCGTATGGCGGCATCCGCTCGCGGATGTCGCCGGCAAAGCCGCGGCGCCAATCGGCGCGGCATTCACGTTCATATGCCTCGTCACCGGATCGCTCTGGGGCCGCCCGACCTGGGGCACTTATTGGGTATGGGACGCGCGGCTCACCTCGATGCTGGTCCTGTTTCTCCTCTACCTCGGCGTGCTCGCGCTGTATTGGACCGCCGAAGAGCCGGGCCGCGGCGCGCGCACTGCGGCAATTTTGGCGTTAGTCGGCGCAGTCAATCTTCCGATCATAAAATTTTCAGTCGACTGGTGGAACACGCTGCACCAGCCGGCATCCGTGTTTCGAATCGACGGCTCGACGATTGATCCCTCAATCCTGATGCCGCTCCTGATCATGGCATTGGCGTTTACGCTGCTTTTTGTAACGCTGCATCTCGCGGTCATGCGCAATGAAATCTTGCGACGTCGCGTTCGCAGCATGCGCCTGCTGCAGGCGCAGGAAGCGCATGCATGAACCTCGGTCCGCACGCCGATTTTATCGTTGCCGCCTATGGGGTAACCGCATTTGTCATGGCCGCACTCATCGGATGGGTCATCCTCGACTATTCCACGCAGCGCCGGATTCTCGGCAGCCTTGAGGAAAGCGGACTTGCGCGCCGCTCGCGGCGCAAGAGCTAGCCAATGGGCGCGGCATCGAGCGAAAATTCCGGCAAGAAACACCGTAATATTTTCGTGCTGCTGCCTCTTGTCGTGTTTCTGGCTATTGCCGCGCTTTTTTTCTTCAGGCTCGGCTCCGGCGATCCCTCGCGTATTCCATCGGCCCTGATCGGGCATCCGATACCGGTAACCGACCTGCCGCCCCTGTCCGGACTTGAACACGACGGCAAGCCCGTCCCCGGTCTGAGCAATGCAACATTCCGGGGAGCGGTCACGCTGGTGAATGTATGGGCGTCGTGGTGTGTGCCGTGCCATGACGAAGTGCCGTTTTTGGAGCAATTGTCGAAGGACAAGCGCATCCAGCTCGTTGGCATCAACTACAAGGACGCGCCCGATAATGCGCGGCGTTTCCTCAACCGGTACGGCAACCCCTTCGTGGCCACGGGCCGGGACGAGGCAGGCCGCACGTCAATCGATTGGGGCGTTTATGGCGTGCCGGAGACATTTCTCGTCGGCCGCGACGGCCATATCGCCTACAAGCTGATCGGGCCGATCACGGCGGACAATCTCAGCCGAACGCTCGAGCCGGAAATCGAAAAGGCCTTGCGTTAGGTCCTTTTGCCCGGTTCTACGCCGTACTTGTTGAGCAGCGGGTATTGCAGAGCGGCGAAGACAAAGGTCAGCGGCACGACGCCGAACAACTTGAAGCTCACCCAGAAATCCGTGCTCTGCGTGCGCCAGACGATCTCGTTCAATATCGCGAGCGCAAAGAAAAATAGCGCCCATCGCCAGGTCAACTTGCGCCAGCCTTCTTCCTGCAGATGGAAGACGGAATCGAAAACCATGCCGAGTAACGGTTTGTCGAATGCGAGACCCCCGACAAGCGTGCCGCCGAACAGCACATAGATGATGGTGGGCTTGAGCTTGATGAACACCTCATCGTGCAGCACCAAGGTGAGCCCGCCAAAGACCAGCACGATGGCTGCTGTCACCAATGGCATTACCGCAACGTGTCGCGTGATGACGTAGGAAACGACGAGCGCAATCAGGATGGCGACCATGAATGCGCCGGTCGCGGCATAGATCCCGAATTTTGCATTGGCAGCAAAAAACAAGATCAGGGGTCCGATATCGAGGACCAATTTGAGAATCGGGTTGAGCTGCTTCTTTTTCGCCATGTGCTTCCGCCGCTATGATTCCAGGCCGACCACCGCCCGCGCAAAATCGCGCGCGGTGAACGGTGCCAGATCGTTCACGCCCTCGCCGATGCCGATGAAATGAACCGGTAGACCAAATTTCTCCGCGATCGCAACCAGGATACCGCCGCGAGCCGTCCCATCTAGTTTGGTCATGACCAGACCGGTAACGCCGGCGATTTTTCCGAAAATCTCGACTTGGCCGAGCGCATTTTGGCCGACCGTCGCGTCGAGAACGAGCAGCACGCTATGTGGCGCGGATGGCTCAACCTTTCGCATGACGCGCACCATCTTTTCAAGTTCGCTCATCAATTCCATCCGATTCTGCAAGCGGCCAGCTGTGTCGACGAGCACCACATCGACGCTTTGCGCTTTCGCGGCGGTAATCGCGTCAAAGGCGAGGCTCGCCGCGTCGGCGCCAGGCTCGCGCGCAATTACGATCGCACCGGTGCGCTCACCCCAAATCTTCAGCTGATCTATCGCGGCTGCACGAAAAGTATCGCCGGCAACCAGCATCACGCTTTTGCCTTCCGCGCGCATGCGGGCCGCAAGCTTGCCGATGGTCGTCGTCTTGCCGGAGCCATTCACCCCCGCAATCAAAATGATGAAAGGCCGCGTCGTCAGTTCAAGCGGCTTGGCCGCCGGAACCAGCACCTTCTCTATCTCGCTCGCAAGAACCGCCTTTACCTCGTCCGGCGAGATGCCTTGCTCGAAGCGGCCTTCGCCAAGCACCCCGGCGATGCGCGCCGCAAAATCAGGACCCAAATCGGCTCGGATCAATTCGTCCTCCAAGGCCTCGATTGTCTCGGCGTCGAGCTTGCGCTTCGAGACCAGGCCCGCGATCGCGCCGCCCAGTGACGAGGACGTACGCCCGAGCCCGCCGCTCAAGCGTTTCCACCAGCTCCCGCCTTGTGTGCTGTCGTTCATATCGTGCTCGTGATAGCGGTTTCGGCAAATCTTGGTAAGTGACCATGACACCGGAAGAGACGCTCGCCCGCCTGCTCTACCGCGACGGACTTATGCTGGTCGTCGACAAGCCGGCGGGATTGCCCGTGCATCGCGGCCCGAAAGGGGGCGATGCCTTCGAAGACTATTTCGACGCCTTGCGGTTTGGATTGCCGCGCGCGCCGGCCCTGGCGCATCGCCTCGATCGCGACACCACCGGATGCCTGGTCCTCGGACGCCATCGCAAGGCGCTGGCATTGCTCGGCAAGCTATTCAAGCAGGGCAAAGTATCAAAATGCTATTGGGCGGTGGTTGAAGGCGGGCCTGCGCCCGAGCAGGGCCGGATCGACATTCCGCTTGCAAAACGCGACGAGTCCCGTGGCTGGTGGATGAAGGCAGACGAACATGGATTGCCGTCATCAACCACGTGGAAGGTCCTGGGGCGCGGACCCGGCATCACCTGGCTCGCGCTCGAACCAATCACCGGCCGCACCCACCAATTGCGTGTTCATTGCGCTGAGATGGGCTGGCCGATCGTCGGCGACAACATTTACGGGAATGCGCCGCGCGCGGCCGGCCCTGGCCTTCATCTGCATTCACGTGAGGTGACGGTGCCGATTTCGAAAAACAAGCCGCCCGTGACGGTAAGTGCGCCAGTGCCCGAGCACATGCGTAAATTGCTGACGGGCTGCGGATGGGTCGAGGCCTAAATGCCCCCGAGAGGCGCGGGCGCGGCATTTCCGCACTCAGTAGAGTTGAGCCTTGATGCGCTCGGGTGCGTCGCGATCGTACGCTTCTCCTCCGAGCTTGCCCTTGCTCAGCTCCGCGATAATGGTGCCGGTCGAAGGCAGGCTTTTGCGATCGATCTTGGTTGCCTCGTCCCACAGCTTGGAACGTACGATTGCCTTGGAGCAATGAAAGTAGATGCTTTCGATGTGCGCGATGAGCACGCAGCGCGGCAGCTTGCCATTGACGGCGAAGCTTTGCATCAGCTCCCGATCAATGGAGATTGAGGCGCGCCCATTTACGCGCAAGGTCTCACCGACGCCGGGAATCAGAAAAAGCAGCGCGATGCGCGGATCGCGGATGATGTTGCGAAAGCCGTCGATTCGGTTGTTGCCGGGCCGGTCGGGAATCGCCAAAGTTTTTTCATCGAGAATGTGCACGAACCCAGCCGCATCCCCCTTCGGCGAACAATCCAGCCCCTCGGGCCCTGAGGTCGCGATCGCCACAAAGGGCGCAAGTTCGATCATTTTCCGATAGGCGTCGTTGATATGATCGATCTCCTTGATGACGGCTGCACCCATTTTCTCGCCGTAGAGCGACTGCAATTGCTCCATGGTCGTGACGAGGTGATCCCGGTAACCCATCATATCCCCCTCTAGGCAGCCAGAAGTCGACGGCCGTCATGCGCCTTCATTGTGAGATCAAGAATAGCACCGGCTTGTATCGATCCGGCAAGCCGGACCGGCATGAATTGCTCAGTACGCCCGAGCGCTTCCGATTCGGCAAGAACGCGGCGCCGAACACCGATCTCCCGATCAAGGTGTTGCCGCAGCGCCATGTCGCCCTTATCGCGCAGGCGCCGCGCCCTTTCCTTGATGACTGCACGATGAAGCTGCGGCATGCGCGCGGCCGGCGTCCCCGGCCGCGGCGAAAATGGAAAGACATGAAGTTGGGTCAGGCCGCACTCATCGACGAGGTCGAGCGAGCGAACGAACATATGTTCTGTTTCGGTAGGAAAACCAGCGATGATGTCGGCACCGAAAGCAATATCGGGGCGCAACCGCCGCAGCTTCGCGCAAAACGCGATTGCATCGCGCCGCGAATGCCGACGCTTCATGCGCTTGAGGATAAGATCATCGCCCGACTGCAATGACAGATGCAGATGCGGCATCAGTCGCGGCTCGTTCGCAAAAGCGTCGAACAGATCGCAATCGGCTTCCGCCGAGTCGATCGACGAGAGCCTCAAGCGGGCTAGATCCGGCACGTTGTTCAGGATGCGCTTGACTAATACGCCGAGGCGCGGCCTCTCGGGGAGATCCGCGCCGTAGCTTGTGACATCAACCCCAGTGAGCACCAGTTCGCGATAGCCATTGTCCGCCAGCCGCCGCGCTTGTTCTACGATGGCCTCGATCGGAAGCGATCGCGAATTGCCGCGGCCAAACGGGATAATGCAGAAGGTGCAGCGGTGATCACAGCCGTTCTGTACCTGAACAAACGCCCGCGTCCGGCCCTCAATGCCGTCAATCGCATGCGCGCGCATCGTTTTCACAGCCATGATGTCGGACACGGCCATTTTCTGGTGCGAACCCCAGGCATGGAGGTCGAATTTTTCCTCATTGCCGATCACACTGTCGACTTCCGGCATTGCCGCAAAGGTGGCGGGTTCGGTCTGCGCCGCACATCCGGTGACGAGGATGCGGGCCTGCGGTCGGTCACGTTTGATGCGGCGGACGGCCTGTTTCGCCTGGCGCACGGCTTCGGCAGTTACCGCACATGTGTTCACAACAGTAGCGTCATTGACGCCGGCCGAACCGGCGGCGCGGCGGATCGCTTCCGATTCGTAGGTGTTCAGGCGGCAACCGAACGTGACGACGTCTATGCTCACGACGCGCCCGCCTTTGCAAAGAGTGCCGGATCGAACCGACCCTTGAACTCGAATTCGACGGGGCCGGTCATGAGGACGTGATCATCCGCTTCGCGCCAGTCGATCATGAGTTCACCGCCAGGAAGGCTCACCTTTACCTTGCGATCAGCGCGCTTGAGCCGCGCCGCCGCAACCGCTGCCGCGCACGCGGCTGAGCCGCAGGCCTTGGTAAGACCCGCGCCGCGCTCCCAGGTACGGATCACAAGGTGATCGCGCGCAACGACGTGCGCGAGCGTGATGTTGGCCCGCTCCGGAAAGATCGGATGATTTTCCAGCAACGGCCCCAGTCGCGCCAAATCGTGCGCATTCACATCATCCACCCAAAAGATCGCATGGGGATTGCCCATGCTAACGACTGACGGAGAATGCAGCACTGGCTTGTCGATAGGCCCGATCTGCAACTCGATCGCGCGCGTGTCACGGAATTCCTCGGCCAGCGGAATCTCGTTCCATTTGAAATGCGGAATTCCCATGTCCACCGTGAACAAACCGTCCGCACCCTTCCAGCAATTGAGAATGCCCGCAGTTGTTTCGAAGGTGAACGTGTCCTTGCCGCTTTCCTTCGCCACGACATCGGCGACGCAGCGCATCCCATTTCCGCAGGCGCCGGCCTCCGACCCATCGTTGTTGTAAATGCGGATGAACGCGTCGGTTCCGGGCGTGCACGGTGAATAGAGCACCATCAGCTGATCATAGGGGGCGCCGTCGGGGCGCGCCGCTGCGCGCGCTTCGTCAGCTTCGATCTTTTCCCCGCGCCCGCGCATGTCGACAATGACAATTTCATTGCCGACACCGTTCATCTTCACGTAGGTCTGATTGGCCAGCGCGCTCATATCCTGCTTTGCCCGGTTTTCGCCCGGTTTATATGGCGAATAAACACGGATTGGCCAGAGGCCATGGTAGAATGCATACCAATGCTGGCGAATTGCCGGACCGCCGCAAACGACGGAGTACCGTGATGTCGCCTTTCCCGGGCGTTCTGACGATTGCCCTGGCCGTGGCTTTGACCGCCAACGTGGCTGCCGCTCAAAATGCCGCGCCGCCCGGCGCGAGCGAACCCGGGGCGCCAACGATCACGGGGCCCGCTTCGCCTTCGCCCCTGCAGCCGGGCGACGCATTTGGTGAACAGGTGACCTTGCCTGAGCGCACAATTGTCTACATGCAAGGCCACAGCAATTGGGACAGTGCCTTTGACACGCTGGTCGACGCATTTAAGTCACTGCACGAATATCTCAACAAGCAAAACATCAAACCCGTGGGACCTGCCCTAACGATCTACACCCAGACCGACGACACCGGCTTCTCGTTCAAAGCGGCACTGCCGGTTGCCCAGGCACCGAAAGACCCTCCGAAAGGAGACATCGCTTCGGGTCCGGCACCGTCAGGCAAGGCCCTCAAGTTTGTCCACCGGGGATCATACGACGCGATGGATTCGACCTATGAAGCGATCACGAATTACCTCGACGACAAACAGCTGGAAGCGAAAGATCTTTTCATCGAGGAATATGCCACGGATCCGGTGACGAGCGATCCCAGCAAACTGGTGGTGAACGTCTTCGTGCCGGTGAAATGATGCCCATTTCTCGCCTCCCCCTCCTTCTAATCGTCGCCGGCCTCGCGGTTGCCCCGGTTCACGCAGCCGAAAGGCTTGTGACCGTGACGGGCGAGGCGACAATTGCCGTTGCGCCCGATACGGCCATGATGCGCATCGGCGTAAGCAGCCAGGATAAGACGGCTCGCGAGGCAAGCGAGGCTAATGCGAGGCAGATGACTGCGGTGCTGAACGCAATCAAAAATGCCGGCGTCGGCGACCGTGATATCCAGACGTCGCGCCTTTCTCTGCAGCCCCAATATGATCCGAACAAAGGCGGTACCGCGCGCCTCACCGGCTTCCAGGCCAGCAATCAGGTTACGGTCAGGATTCGCGACATCGACAAGCTGCCAAATGTGCTCGATCGGGCAATCGCTGCCGGTGCCAATGAAATGTCGGGAATAGAATTTGTAGTGTCGGAACAATCGAAGCTTCTAGATCAGGCACGCGACGATGCAATCGCGGATGCGCGCCGGAAGGCCGAACTTTACGCCAAGGCCGCCGGGGCCAAACTCGGCCATGTGGTGTCGATTACGGAGGAAGGCTCGGCCCCGCCACCGCGGCCGATGCAGGCCATGCGGGCCGGGGCGGTTCCCATTGCCCCCGGCGAGCAAACGTTAAGGGCAATGGTGACCGTTAGCTATGAATTGGCGCCCTAAAACGGCCTCGCCTTGACTTGCGACTGAGCCAACCCTAGGTTCCGCCCGTTCTCGATAGAGACGTGACGACAATTCCGCCGCCCGGTCCATGAAGAGGCCGGAGGCCACCGCCCGACAGCGCAATGCGCCCTCGGGCGTGAAAGTGTTTGCAATAACCTCGTCCGGAGGAGCCCATGAAGCGGGCAAATCGAAGGATGAGACCACGAGAGAGACTAATGTTCGATTCACTGTCGGAAAAACTCGGCGGCATCCTCGATCGCCTTACTCGTCGCGGCGCGCTCAGCGAAGCGGACGTCGATGCGGCACTGCGCGAAGTGCGCCGCGCACTGCTCGAAGCCGATGTAGCGCTCGACGTCGCTCGGGCTTTCACCGATGGCGTCAAAAAACAGGCGGTCGGCGTCGAAGTGATGAAATCGGTGACGCCCGGCCAGATGGTCGTGAAGATAGTGCACGACCAGCTCGTTGCGACGCTTGGAGCCGACAGTCAGGGGATCGATCTAAACGCGGCGCCGCCGGTCGCCATCATGATGGTCGGCCTGCAAGGCTCCGGAAAAACGACAACGACCGCAAAGCTCGCCAGGCGGTTGACTGAGCGGCAAAAGCGAAAAGTGCTCATGGCCTCGCTCGACGTGCGCCGGCCTGCGGCGATGGAGCAGCTCGCGGTGCTCGGCCGTGACGCGCAGATCGACACATTGCCGGTGGTTGAAGGACAGGCGCCGCCTCAGATCGCGCGCCGTGCGATCGAAGCCGGCAGGCTCGGCGGCTATGACGTGGTGATGCTCGATACGGCTGGCCGCACCACACTTGACGACGCGATGATGAGCGAGGCTACCGAAGTCAAGCAGGCAGTCAATCCGCATGAAGTGCTTCTTGTTGCGGATGCCCTCACCGGCCAGGACGCCGTCAACCTGGCTCGCTCGTTCGATGAACGTGTGGGCCTGACCGGTATCGTTCTCACGCGCGTGGACGGCGACGGGCGCGGAGGCGCCGCGCTGTCCATGCGCGCCGTCACCGGCAAGCCGATCAAGCTCCTCGGCACCGGCGAAAAGCTCGACGCGCTTGAAGATTTCGATCCCGCGCGCATCGCAGGCCGCATTCTTGGCATGGGCGACATCGTCGCGCTGGTAGAGAAGGCGGCCGCAAATATCGACGCCGAGAGGGCGATGCGGGCGGCCGAGAGAATGCGCAAGGGCGCCTTCGATCTTGGCGACCTGCGCGAGCAGCTCACACAAATGCAGGCAATGGGCGGGCTGGGCGGACTGATGGGAATGCTGCCCGGCATGGGCAAGATGAAGAATCAGCTCGCAGCCGCCAATCTCGATGAGAACGTCATCAAGCGCCAGATCGCGATCATCGATTCGATGACGCCAAAGGAGCGGCGCAACCCCGATATTCTCAAAGCCAGCCGCAAGAAGCGCATTGCCTCGGGGTCCGGCACCTCGCCGGAAGCGATCAACAAGCTGCTGAAAATGCATAGAGGCATGGCCGACATGATGAAAATGATGGGCGGGGCAAAGCGCGGCCCGCTCGCCGGCATCGCGCAAGCCATGGGCTTAGGCTCGGGCATGCCCTCACCGGAACAGCTGGCCGAGATGGCAAAGAAAATGCCGGGCGGACAATTGCCGCCAACCATGCCCGGCCTGCCACCAACCATGCCGAATTTGCCTGGGCTCCCCGGCCTGGGGGGAAAGTTTCCCGGATTGCCGGGCGGGCTGCCGCCCGGTCTTGGGAAGAAAAAATGATCTGCAATCAATCGTAGTGAGAAAGGACTAGAGAATGTCTCTCGTTATCCGCCTTGCCCGTGCCGGCACAAAGAAACGGCCAGTGTATCACGTTGTTGTCGCCGACAATCGAGCGCCCCGCGACGGCCGCTTCATCGAGCGGCTCGGCTACTTCAATCCGTTGCTGCCAAAGGAAAAGACCGAGCGTCTCAAGCTTGATCTCGAAAAAGTCCAGGCCTGGATGAAGAAGGGCGCGCAACCGTCCGACCGCGTCATGCGCTTTCTCGACGCCGCCGGCATCATGAAGCGTCCGAAGCGCAATAATCCCGAGAAGGCGATCCCGCGCAAGGAACGCAAGGCGAAGGAAGAAGAAGCCGCGAAGGCAGCCGGCGCCGCGCCCGCAGCCGATGGTGCCGCAAAGCCGGCAGCCAAAGCCGAGGCGAAAACAGAGAAGCCGGCCGAAGCGCCGGCGGCGAGCTAAAGCTCGCCGCGCCCCGCCGTGGTTGACCGGATCTGCGTTGCCCGCATCGGTGCCGCGCATGGTGTCCGCGGCGAGGTGAAACTGTGGTCGTTCACCGAAGATCCGGCCGCGGTCGCGAACTACGGTCCGCTGGAAACTCAAGACGGTAAGCAGCGCCTTGAAATAGAGGCGCTGCGTCCAGCGAAGGACCACTTCGTCGCCCGGATTGGCGGTGTTAACGACAGGGATGCGGCCGAGCGTTTGCGCAATCTTGAACTATACGTTCCGCGTACGCGTCTGCCGGCCATCGAAGAGGACGATACTTTCTACCACGCCGATCTCATTGGGCTCGATGCAGTGACCCCGGACGGCATCCAGATCGGCACCGTGCGGGCGGTGCACAATTTCGGAGCCGGCGACATCATCGAGATCACGCCTGTGGGCAGTGGCGAGTCGTTGATGCTACCGTTTAACGACGCCACCGTGCCAAAGATCGACATCGACTCAAAGCAGATTGTGCTTGTGCCACCAGCTGAAATCGAATCCGGGGACGATTGATCATGTGGCGTGCCAGCGTACTGACGATCTTTCCGCAGATGTTTCCAGGCCCGCTGGCACAAAGTCTTGCCGGCAAGGCGCTCGCTTCCAGTATCTGGTCGCTTGAGACGAGCGATATACGCTCGCACGCGGCCGACACGCACAGGACGGTTGACGATACGCCGGCCGGCGGCGGGCCCGGCATGGTCATGAAGGCCGATGTGCTGGCGCGTGCGCTCGATACTGTTCCGCACGATAAGCGCCCTCGCCTGCTGATGAGCCCGCGTGGAGCACCGCTGACGCAGTCACGCGTCGCCGAACTCGCGCACGGGCCCGGCGCTGTGATCGTCTGTGCGCGCTTCGAAGGCGTCGACGAACGGCTGATAAAAGCCCGCGCGCTCGAAGAAATATCGCTCGGGGACTTCGTGCTCTCGGGCGGAGAAATTGCCGCGCTCGCTCTGCTGGATGCCTGCGTGCGGCTTCTTCCGGGAGTGATGGGGAAGGAGGCCTCCGCGGCGGAGGAAAGCTTCGCCAACGGCCTGCTCGAATATCCTCAATATACGCGGCCGCCCGTTTTCGAGGGGGAGCCTATCCCCGACGTGCTGACGTCCGGAGATCACGCCAAGGTTAAGGCCTGGCGTCAGGCGGAAGCCGAGCGGCTCACGGCCGCCAGGCGCCCGGACCTCTGGTCGGCCTACCAGAGCCGTAAACGACCGAAAAACCGGCCGAAATCGAATGGGTGACAAGCCACATGCTTTGTAATACAAGCTCGCCAACCCATTCAGACCAGGTCAAGACCGCGCGCCGGTTGCTGGCGCTGCCGACGGAGACTTCGCAATGAACATCATCCAGCAGCTCGAAAAAGAGCAGATCGAGAAACTCTCGGCCGGCAAGGAAATCCCGGACTTTCAGCCGGGCGATACCGTGCTCGTCAACGTCAAGGTCGTCGAAGGCGACAAGTCGCGCGTCCAGGCATACGAGGGCGTGTGCATCGGCCGCTCCGGCGGCGGCCTGCACGAGAACTTCACCGTGCGCAAAATCTCCTACGGCGAAGGCGTTGAACGCGTTTTTCCGCTTTACTCTCCCATGATTGAGTCGATCAAGGTCGTTCGCCGCGGCAAGGTCCGCCGCGCCAAGCTCTATTACCTGCGCGGACTGCGCGGCAAGAAAGCGCGTATCTCGGAGGCACACAGCGCGGGCGGCGCGGAAGGTGCTGCGAGCGAATAGCCTGGCCTGTTCGGAACGCAAAGGGCCGCTTCAGCGGCCTTTTTCTTGGGCGGCGGCTTCGTTGTCGAAGCCCGGCCGATTGGCTATATACCGGCCATGATTTCGGAAACTCAGCGAATTGTCCTGGTCGACCACGCGCGGCTGCCGTGGCGTTTCTTTGGCCGGTTGACGGCGGTGCAGGCGGGGCTTTGATTTCGCCGGCAACGCCGGAGGTCTGCAAGCCGCTGCCCCATTCAACCTGAGCCAAATTGTAGAATCATGAAACCACGCACGCTCTACGACAAGATCTGGGACGACCACCTGGTAGATGAGCAGCCGGATGGAACCTGTCTCATCTACATTGACCGTCACCTGGTGCACGAAGTCACGTCGCCGCAGGCATTCGAGGGTCTGCGTAACGCCGGACGCAAGGTGCACGCCCCGGACAAGACTCTGGCCGTTGTCGATCACAATGTGCCTACCAGCGATCGCAGCAAGCCGAATCCTGATCCGGAAAGCGCCGAGCAGATCGCCGCGCTTGCGAAGAACGCGAAGGACTTCGGTATCGAATACTTCAACGAGTTCGACAAGCGGCAAGGTATCGTCCACATCATCGGCCCGGAGCAAGGTTTCACGCTTCCCGGCACCACGCTCGTGTGTGGCGACAGCCACACCGCGACGCACGGCGCATTCGGTGCGCTCGCTTACGGCATTGGAACGACCGAAGTCGAGCACGTACTGGCGACGCAGACGCTGATCCAAAAAAAATCGAAAAACATGCGGGCTGTGGTCGACGGAAAATTGCCACCGGGCGTCACCGCAAAGGACATCATCCTCGCCATCATCGGCGAAATCGGCACTGCCGGCGGCACCGGTTACGCGCTGGAATATGCCGGCGAAGCGATCCGATCGATTTCAATCGAGGGACGCATGACCGTCTGCAACATGTCGGTGGAAGCTGGCGCCAAAGCCGGCTTTATCGCACCAGACGAGAAAGCCTACGCCTACCTGAAAGACAAGCCGAAAGCGCCGAAGGGCACCGCTTGGGATGAGGCCATGCGCTATTGGGAGAATTTACACTCCGACGATGGTGCACATTTCGACCGGGAGATCCGGCTCGACGCCGCCAAACTGCCGCCGCTGGTAACCTGGGGGACGAGCCCGGAGCAGGTAACTTCGATCACCGGCCAGGTGCCGGTGCCGTCTGAAATCCAGGATGAGAAGAAGCGCATCGCGGCCGAGCGCTCGCTCGAATACATGGGATTGAAGGGCGGTGAAAAGATCACCGATATCAGGCTCGACCGCGTGTTCATCGGCTCATGCACCAATGCCCGCATTGAGGACCTGCGCGACGTCGCACGCATTGTCGACGGCAAGCGGGTCAATGCAAACGTCAATGCGATGATCGTCCCCGGCTCGGGCCTCGTGAAAATTCAGGCTGAATCGGAAGGGCTCGACAAGATCTTCAAGGCCGCCGGTTTCGACTGGCGTGAGCCCGGCTGCTCGATGTGCCTGGCGATGAATCCCGACAAACTCGCGCCGGGCGAGCGTTGCGCTTCCACCTCGAACCGCAATTTCGAGGGCCGGCAGGGCTACAAGGGACGAACCCACCTCGTCTCACCGGCCATGGCTGCCGCTGCGGCGATCACTGGACATTTCGTCGACATCAGAGACTGGAAATAACGAGCACTATTATGCCCCGCGCGAGCGGGGCATCTTGTTCCGCGTGACGGACGAGGCGTGCGCGATCACCAGCAGCGCCAAGCCCGCCGCAGAGCCCAATGGCCGTTTCGCCACACACGCGCGCGTGACCAGCCGCAAGCCGGCCGCGCATAGTAAGGTGCCGCGTAATAGTACGGTCCCGGGTAGTAGGCATAGGGATAGCCCCAGCCGAAGCCAAAAGCCGGGCCCCAGCCGAAACCACCCCAACCACGATGCCAGCCGCCATGCCAGCCACCGTGCCAGCGCGCTTCCGCGCTGCCCGGCGCAAAGGCAATGACGCAAAGAACCAATGCCGCGCTTGCGAAAACCTGAGTGAGCCTAGACATCGCTTCACCTCCGATGCCGCCCCGTCACTGCAATGACTATATGCCAGCCGCGGGGAGTTCTCTATTCCCACCAACAGCGCATTTGCGGCACGATCACAGGGCCGCTGACACGGTATTCCTTCGTAAGCCACGAACGGCACTGCCGTTTTGCATTCGGGCCCGGATAGGCGCGGCGCGGATAAATTGTCACTTGTGGCCGCTTCTTTTGCGCAGCCAGATCCACGCCGGATGATGACGCAGGCGTCGTGGTGCCGCCAACGAAGGCCAAAACCAGACCGATTAAGCCCAAACTCGTTACAATTTTCGACATCGATATCTGCGCCTCAGTACACGCGCCACGCCGCGACGCTCAACCGTCGCGCATCGCAACCCATGCCGTCAACCGCTTGGTTGGTGTCAATTCCTCACTTACAACATTGCCATGACTGGCCAATTCGGTAATTGGCGGGGATCCGCCGCGCCGACTCTATCGGATATCGACACCCTGGCGGCCGAGGCCTATGGCCGCCTGCCCGAGCATTTCCGTAACCTGTGCCGGAATCTCGTCATTCGAGTTGAGGATTTTCCGACCGAGGAAATTGTCGACAGCATGCGGCTCGACAGCGAATTTGACCTGCTCGGATTGTTTCAAGGTGTCGGGCTGCCGTTTCAATCTGAATCGACGCCCGAGGTCATGCCAAACATGATTTGGCTCTATCGCCGGCCGATCCTCGACTATTGGGCAGAGCATGAAAACAAGCTGGGGGAAATCGTGACCCATGTGCTCGTCCACGAAATCGGTCATCATTTCGGCCTGTCGGACGAAGATATCGAAGCAATCGAAGCCGGCGTGGACTAGAGGTCGCGCGCCGATCTCAAAACCAGATGGCGGCTATTCATAGCGTGAATTTGTGAAACTGCACCGGTTGCGCGAACATCCGCACTCAAGGAGATTCGCCATGATTGTTACCGTTTTTCGATCTCGTCTGATGCCCGGCGTGCGCGAGGATTATGTCGCCCTCGTCGACCGCATGGTCGAACTGGCCGTGACCATGCCGGGCTATATTTCGCACAAGGGCTTCTTCGCCGACGATGGCGAAAGGGTCACGATCGTCGAATTCGAGCACGAGGAAGGAATGCGAGCCTGGCGCATGAACCCCGAGCATCGGGCGGCGCAAAAAAAGGCTCGAGAAACCTACTATTCCGAATACAGCGTGCAGATATGCAACCTGGTCCGGGAATCAAAGTTCAGGCGCGAGGAACGTGCAGCCGGCTGATCACAGGCGGTTCAAAGGGCCGCGGTTAACGCATATCTGGGCAAGGGCTTCCCGCTATTGACCGGATCGACGGACGCCTTATGAAGCGCATGTGAAACGGGCCGCCCAGGAGTTCAGACGCTATGGAGAAGTTCACCACGCTTGAAGGCGTTGCCGCGCCACTGCGTATCATCAATGTCGATACCGACATGGTGATTCCGAAGCAGTATCTGAAGACCATCAAGCGCACCGGCCTCGGCAAGGGGCTGTTCTCCGAACAACGCTACAAGGATGACGGAAGCGAAAATCCGGATTTCGTGCTCAACAAAGCGGCCTATCGCAAAGCCAAGATCCTCGTCGCCGGTGACAATTTCGGCTGCGGTTCCTCGCGCGAGCATGCGCCGTGGGCGCTGATGGATTTTGGCATCCGTTGCGTGATCTCGACCTCGTTCGGCGACATTTTCTACAACAACTGTTTCAAGAACGGCGTGCTGCCAATCCGCGTATCGCCTGAAGATCTCGAAAAACTGTTCGATGACGCCGATCGCGGCGCCAACGCGACCTTGACGGTCGATCTCGAGAAGCAGGAAATTCGCGGCCCAGACGGCGGCGTGGTGCATTTCGAAATTGACGCGCACCGCAAGCACTGCTTGCTCAACGGTCTCGACGATATCGGGCTGACCAAGCAAAGGCAGAGCAAGATCGAAAACTACGAGCAGAAAGCCGCCGCCGCGCGTCCATGGGCCTAGTTGCAGCCTGCGATTGCCTCTGCGATCGCGACCGTCCGCCTCGCCATATCGGCGTGCAAACGCTCGACCATGCGACCGTCGATCGATACCACGCCCTTGCCCCTGTTTTCCGGCAGGTCGAAGACGGCAATCATCTTGCGTGCCTGCTCAACATCTGCCTGCGACGGTGAAAAAGCCTTATTGCACGGCTCGATCTGATTTGGATGAATGAGCGTCTTGCCATCGAAGCCAAGCTCAATGCCTTGTGAACACTCCCTGATAAATCCTTCGGCATTGCCAATGTCGTTGTACACGCCATCGAGGATATCGATTGCATGAATCCGGGCCGCGGCGACACACATCGAAAGCCACGGCAGCATCGGCGCTCGCCCCGGCACCAGGCGCGCCCGCGTATCCTTGGCGAGATCGTTGGTTCCCATCACGAGGCCGGACAGGCGCGTCTCGGAATCGCGAGCGGCCGCAGCAATAGAAAGAATATTGAAGATCGCAAGCGGCGTTTCGATCATTGCCCAAACTCGCGTCTTGTGATCCGTGCCCATATCGAGCAGACGGCGGCCGATCAGTTCCAGCGTGTCCGCGCTCGACACTTTCGGAACCAGAATGGCGTCGGGCGCGGCATGAGCGGCAGCCGAGAGATCGTCGGCGTGCCACGGCGTATCGACACCATTGACGCGGATAAACACCTCGCGGCCGCCGAAGCCCCCCGCTCTAACCGCATCGGTCACCTGTCTACGCGCCGCCTCCTTGCCTTCGGGCGCCACCGAATCCTCAAGATCGAGAATCACGCCATCGGCCGGCAGTGTCCTTGCTTTCTCGACAGCTCTGGCGTTGGAGCCGGGCATATAGAGTACGCTGCGACGCGGACGGATAGTCATCGATCGATCTCCGGCAACGGAACATACAAACCTAGCGTCGCCGCGCCTACCTTGCTACTCCCGCATTCTGCCGGCTTGCCAGAAGCAATGATGAGGTGATTGTGTGATTCTGCGAGCTGCGATTTGGTGAACCGCGTGACTTTTCCCGAGCAATTGACCAATGGCTACCGTGCTTTCCTCCACGGCCGGCTGCGCGCAGAGCAGGACCGCTATCGTGAGCTTGCGCAAAGCGGCCAGTCCCCGGACGTCATGGTGATCGGCTGCTGCGATTCGCGCTGCTCGCCCGAAGTCATTTTTAATGCGCGGCCCGGCGAACTTTTCGTGGTCCGCAATATTGCCAACCTGGTTCCGCCTTATGCGCCCGACACGCAAGCACACGGTGTTTCGGCCGCGCTCGAGTTCGGCGTCATGGCGCTGAAGGTCAGGCATATCGTTGTGCTGGGTCACGCGCAGTGCGGTGGGATCCGAGCATTTGCGGAGGACGCCGAGCCCCTGACGCCTGGCGACTTCATCGGCAACTGGATGAAACTGATGGCGCCGGCGGCTGAAAAAATCGGACGGCGCGGCAACCGGTCGATGGCGGAGTATTTGACTCTGCTCGAGCAGGAAAATGTCGCGCTCAGCCTCGACAATCTCACGACGTTTCCGCGTCTCCGCGCGATGGTCGAGCGTGGCGACATCGTGTTGCACGGCGCCTATTTCGGCGTTGCGACGGGCCAGTTATCCGTGCGCGATCCCGTCACAGGAAAATTCGCGCAGGTGGCTGCGGAAGATTACTCGCGGCTATTTGCGCAGCCGCGCTTTTGATTTCGCCGAGCTAGACCTTACGGCCCCTTAACCGTAATTCCGCGAAATCTCCCCTAGATTCCGACGTAGCGCAGCCAGACACGGTTACCGCGAATGCCCGCTTTTCGCCTAACGCGATGGTAATGACCTGCCGCTAGAGATAGCCGCGTTCACATTGCCGGGACGACGGACGCCGTGATGGAAGAGCGGTCGATCATTTCCGAGATTGAAGGCACTTTCGCATCAGGATCGGCCGACAAGCAGGCGGAAATCCTCCGCCGTATCACGGACCTGTTTCTGGCGGGCGCCGAAAATTATTCCGACGAGCATGTCGATCTCTTTGA
>DASSIT010000086.1:0-48256 GCA_035691545.1 Pseudolabrys sp.
TCAACGATGCGCCCGTGAGCTGCTGATACATGAAGTCCGGTCGCGTGTTGTCGCCGGCGGGAGTGCCCGCCTGGTAGGCGACGAGGCTTGACGGATTTGCCGCAACGGTCGGATTGACGGCGATGCGCTGGGCCAGACCGACTAGCTCCGAACCGCGCGACGTAACGGCCCCCGTGTAGGGAGCGGATCCGTCCGTGAAGAACGGAAACTGGGCGCTGCCTCCGGCAAGGCCAGTCACCGTTGTCGTTGCAGAAACGGAATTCACATCAACCGTATTGGCCGCGCCGTCGTCCAGAACTTCGAGAGTATTTCCCGACAACGTTGCCGACATTCCGGTGCCGGTCAGTGCGTTGTTGATCTGGGAAATGACCGTGCCCGAAGCGCCGGAAAAATCGATGCCGAAGACGGTGTCGTTCGGCGTCGATGTCGCGGTATTGGCCAGCGGCAGCACGGCCGGATCGTCGACCCGCTCCAAGGTCATCGTGTGCGGAGTGTTTGTCGCCGTGTCGGTGTAATTGATAGTGACTGTATTGCCCGTCGAAAGGCCGCCGATATCGATGTCGAAGCCGTTTTGCGGCAACGGAGAGACCGGCGTTCCGGCGGTGGTCTGGTCCGAAAGGGCCTGTGCCATGCCCGCGGCAAGCGAATCGAGCTGGTTTTGCGCCTGCACGAGATCCTGGTCGCGCATTTGAATATAAGCAGCAATTGTTCCCGACCGGATGGCGTGGTCCTGGATCAAGTCGATCGGTGTGCCGGAAGGCGGAATAAGCGTAATCGTGCCGACGCCGCGTTGCGCGGGATTGGCGCTCCACTGCGATGCCGGCGTCATCGTGCCGACTGCGTCGAAAGTCATTTGAGCGGCGTTCGTGCCGACGAGCTGTATCCCAGAATTCGTGAAGATGCTGACCTGATTGGTGCTGCTTGACACAACGTTGATATCCATCAACTGCGACAGCTGATCGATATAGGAATCGCGTTGGTCCATCAGCGTCGCGGTCGCGCCGTCGCCCGGCGTCGAAGCCGCGATTTGTTGGTTAAGCGCGGCGATTTGCGTCATCGCCTCATTGGCCTTGTTCACCGAATCGGAAATGCCGAGTTCGGCATTGGCGCGTAGCCCCTGTATGCTTCCGCTCAACTGATTGAGCTGCTGGGTCAACAATTGCGCACTGTTGATGACCGCCGTCCGTGCGCCGGGATCGTCCGGGCTGGTAGAAAGCGTCTGCAGCGCTGATGTGAAGCTGTTGTACACGGATTCCAGCGCGGTAGCTGATCCGGGCTGTCCGTAGATTCCCTGCAATTGCGAATACATCTGCGCGCGCGTGTCGGCGTAGGATGCGCCGGCGTTCTCTGTGCGCAACTGCCGCTGCACGTAGAGATCGATCTCTCGCTGGATGTCGCTCACACGAACGCCGATACTTGTATTGGCGCCGGTCGCAACCTGATTGACGATCTTGCGCGTATAGCCGGGCGTGTCGGCATTGGCGACGTTCGCCGCCACCATCGAAATGCTGGCTTGATTGGCCTGAAGGCCAGAAAGTGCGGAACTAAGCGCCTGCGTCAGGCCCATAAGACGATCTCGATCACTCGCGACATTCAGCTATGTCCAATGGCTGCGCATAATTACCGGATGACGTTCAGCAGATCCTGCGACATCTGATTCGCCGTCGTGATGACCTTCGTATTCGCGGAATACGCTTGTTGCGTCACGATCAACTTCGTGAACTCCGTTGCGATATCCGTATTCGACGCTTCCAGAGATTGCCCGATGATTTTGCCAGAAGACCCAGCGATCGCGGGGCCGGACTGGTCGGTCAGTTGATAGGCACCGCCGTCGAGAGCCTTGAGATTGTTGGGGCTGTTGAAATGGACCAACGGAACTTCGGCCAGCGCGACGTTCTGACCATTGGAGAACGTACCGATGATGTCGCCGGCGTCGCTCACCGCGATCGACTTGAGCTGTCCGGCCGCAAAACCATTCTGCTGCAGGTTGTTGACGGTTGCCACGCCGCTCGTGTTGGCGAATTGGGTGATGCCGCCCGTCGGGCTGTTGATCGTAATATTGCCAAGCGACGTGGTGTTGATAGTCACGCCGGTAAGATTGATATTGGTGATCGGCGGATTGAGTTGGCCGGTCGCGTCAAACTTGAAATCGACGCCGGCATTTTGCCATGCGACCTGGGTCCCCGTCGCGGCCGAATTTGTCTGGTAAAATAACTCCCAGGTGTCAGTGCCGCCGGCGGCGACGCTATCAACCTTCGCCCATCTCATTTGCAGGTTCGCGGGCGTTCCAATGGCGTCATAAATCGTTACCGAACCGCCATCAATCGATTCATTCACAAACGTCGACACGTCGCTCCCGACAACCTGTCCCGTGCCGTTAGGCGGAATATTTGTCGGGTCATGGCCCGCGCTGAAGTCTGCGGGATTAAGCAATTCGGAGTTGGGGGTTGTCGGCGTGGCCGCGTTCGTAGCCGGTGTCGCCGGCAAGTTTATCCCGTAGCTGACCTGGGTCGTCGCGTTCGCGGGCAAAAAGTTTCCCTGAAACTGCAATGGAGCGGCGACGCTGCCGACCGGATTGCCCGTCGTCGGATCAATCGGAATGCCTTCAAGAAAATAGCCGGCACCGTTGACCAGATAACCATTCGCATCCAGTTGGAAGTCGCCGCGCCGGGTGTAGCTATCGATTCCCCCAAACAGCGGCTGATTTCCGTTGAAGCCGGTCGGGGCCTGCACCACGAAATATCCGTTGCCATTGATGGCCATGTCCGTGGTTGAGTTCGTGCTTTGGATCGTGCCCTGAACGGTGTTCGTTGCCCGCGAATTTGCGATCACCCCGCCCGCAATCTGCCGCGACGGCACCGAGTCACCCGGGATGAGATCCTCGAAATTGGTATCAATGCCCTTGTAGGCAGTGGTCTGAGAGTTCGCGATGTTGCCGGAAATGTTTTGCATCGCGAAGGACTGCGCCTGCAGGCCACTGACCGCAGTCGTGAGAGCGTCGAACAAACCCATGACTTCATCTCCGCAAACGGGACACACTTCGCCCCTGTCGGGGCATCGAAATTCATCGTCAGCCGTCGCAATGGCCGTGCCACTTGAATAATCACATTAAATCAATGGGTTAAAAGAAAACGGCGGCCGTCAAGGGCCGCCGTTTCCGGTTCTTTCTGCCGTCAGGCGGCAGATTTTGCCGGTTCCGTCAGGACGACTGTCCCGTTTGCGGGACGAATTTCAATGCCTCTCCGTTCATGCAATAGCGCAGCCCGGTGGGCGGCGGACCGTCGTCGAACACGTGCCCGAGGTGCCCGAGGCAACGCTTGCAGTGCACTTCGGTACGCGTCATGAAAAACGAGCGATCGGTTGTGGTCTCGATGGCGCCTTGCAGCGGTTGATAGAAACTCGGCCAGCCCGTCCCGCTCTCGAACTTGGTATCCGAGGAAAACAGCGGCAGATCGCAGCCGGCGCAAGCGAAAGTGCCCTTGCGCTTCTCGTGATTGAGCGGGCTCGTGCCCGCACGTTCGGTGCCGTGCTTGCGCAATATATCGTACTGAGAGGGCGTGAGCCGCTTGCGCCAGTCGGCGTCGGAAAGATTGCGAAAATCAACCGTTTCGGACGTTGTCATGGTGCCTGCCTCGCCAGATTTTGTCGCGACGGCAAGCGCGGCAAACGCTACGCCGGCAGTCAATAAAGCGCGCCGATTGATCATTGAACCATCTCCCTGCTGCACGCCCCACGCCTGCTTGGGCATCCGCCGTCCTCGCCTCTGATGTGCCTGACATAACGAAACGGCCGATATACGCAAATCAACTCGCGGTCGCGCCGGCATCACGTTCCCGTTAAGAGCCCGCGGTTGGAGGCACGATTTGGCCTAGACGACTCAGCACGGCTTTTTTACCCCTCAATTGATGGGGGACACGATGCCGCACTCGCCGGTGCCGAAGGCCGACGCGTTCAAGGTGCCGCAGGCATTTGCGCAGGCCCTCGACCTGCACACGCGGGGCCACCTGGCGGATGCTGAACTCCTCTACACCGAAATCCTTGTCCACCGCCCCGACCACTTCGATGCCCTGCAAATGCTCAGCGTCGTCAAGCTGGCCAGGGGGCAGCCGGGTGAGGCGCTGCGTCTCATCTCCCAGGCGATGCATTTGCGCAAACCTTCGCCGCAGATTCTGGTCAATTACGGCATGATCCTGCATGGGCTCGAACGCAGCGAGGAAGCGCTCGCCAGCTTCGATGCGGCATTGAAACAAAAATCGAAATTCGCCGAGGCGCACAACAATCGCGGCGCGGTCCTCGCGGCACTCGGCCGCCATGAAGAGGCGGTTCAATCCCTCAAGAAGGCGCTCGCAATCAAGGAGGACTATGCCGACGCGCACTACAATCTCGGCTCCTCGCTACGAGTGCTCGGGCGATACGACGAGGCCTTGGTCAACCTGAGTCGGGCGATCGCCCTGCAACCCGGTTTCGTCAAGGCGCTCAACAATCGCGGCGCGGTGATGGAGGGGCTCAACCGTCTCACGGAAGCGCTCGCTGACTATGATCGTGCGCTGGCGCTGGCGCCGGATTTTGCCGAGTCGCGCAACAATCGCGGCCGGGTGCTGATTGGACTCGACCGGGCCGATGACGCGATCGAAAATTTCACCGCCGCCTTGAAGTTCAATCCGCGAAATGTCGAGGCTTGGTATCAGCGCGGCCGCTGCCTGCTGGAAATCAGCCGCAACGAGGAAGGCGCCGCCGACATCGCGCAGGCGCTTGCACTCGATCCACACCATGCCGATGCGCGATTTGCCGCCTGTTTCGCCGAACTGCCCGTCATCTACAAAGATGAACGCGACATTCCGGTCCGACGCGCTGCCTATGAGCAGAAGCTGCGCGAGCTGAGCCTCGACGTCGACCGCGGAGCGCTTGCCGGCGACCTGATCAAGGCCATCGGCGATCGGCATCCGTTTTTTCTCGCCTATCAGGGCGCCAATGACCGCCCCTTGCAGCAGATTTACGGCGACATGGTCGGCCGCATTGTCGCGCGCGATTTCCCTCCGGCACCGCTGCCGCCACCGCCTGACGCCGGGGAACCTATTCGTGTCGGCATCGTAAGCAGTTTCTTTTACCGCCACTCCAACTGGAAAATCCCCATCAGGGGGTGGATCAGCCAGCTCAATCAGAAGCGGTTTCACGTGACCGGTTACCATCTCGGGACAATTCGCGACGAACAGACAGAGGCCGCCGCGCGGCTTTGTGATCGCTTCGTCCACCGAACACTCAAGACCGACGGCTGGCGTCAGGAAATCCTCGCAGACGCGCCGCACGTATTGATTTACCCCGGCCTTCTTATGGATCTGTCATCGGTTCAGCTGGCGGCGCAGCGGCTCGCTCCCGTGCAATGTAATTCGTGGGGCCATCCGGAAACGAGCGGCCTTTCGACCATGGACTACTTCCTGTCGAGCGATCTTATGGAGCCGCCGGATGCGCAGGATTTCTACACCGAAAAGCTAGTGCGCCTGCCGAATCTGTCGATCTACTACGAGCCGGTGGCAACCGAGTCCGTTCGGGTCACGCGCGAGGAACTCGGCCTGCGCCCGGATGCGACCATCTTCTGGAGCGCACAGTCGCTTTTCAAATATCTGCCGCAATACGACGATGTTTTCGCGCGCATCGCGCGTGCGGTCGGCGATTGTCAGTTTGTCTTCCTGCGCCATTTCGGCGCGCCGCGTGTTACCGCGCTCGTCCGCGAGCGCCTGCAGCGCACGTTTGCCGCCGCCGGCCTCGATGCGGATCGCCATTGCGTGTTTCTCGGCCGCTTGAGCCAAAGCAAATTCGTGGCAGCGGCGGGCCTTTCGGATGTATTCCTCGACAGCATCGGCTGGTCGGGTTGTAATTCAGCTCTGGAATGCCTTTCCCAGGCCCTGCCGATCGTGACTTTCGAAGGGCCTACCATGCGCGGGCGCCATTGCGCCGCGATTTTGCGCATGCTCGGAGTGACAGAAACGATCGCGCCCAGCGTCGAGGATTATATCGCGATCGCAACGCGGCTCGGCCAGGACGCACAATATCGCCGCGAGATTTCCGGGCGGATGGCTGAAAACAGGCATAAAGCCTATTTCGATCGTGCGCCGGTAACGGCCCTGGAGGATTTCCTCGAGACGGCGGTACGCGGCCGGCCGGCCTGAGAGCCTCTTTGTCGCGCCACCTCTTGCATATATTAAGGAGTGCGCAGCGAAGGGAAGAACTGTATGCGTTTTGAAGGCACCAAGGCCTATGTGGCGACCGACGACCTCAAGATCGCGGTCAATGCCGCGATCACCCTCGAGCGGCCCTTGCTGGTCAAAGGAGAACCGGGAACCGGAAAGACCGTACTGGCGCTCGAAATCGCGAAGTCAGTCGGGGCGCCGCTCATCGAGTGGCACGTCAAATCCACAACCAAGGCCCTGCAAGGTCTTTATGAGTACGATGCGGTGTCGCGTTTGCGCGACAGCCAGCTCGGCGATGAGCGGGTGAATGACATCCGCAACTACATCAGGCGCGGCAAGCTTTGGGACGCATTCGTCGCCGACGATCGCCCTGTCCTCTTGATTGACGAAATCGACAAGGCCGACATCGAATTCCCGAACGACCTGCTGCAAGAGCTCGATCGCATGGAGTTTTTTGTCTACGAGACGGGCGAGACCGTGAAGGCGCGGCGCCGACCGATCGTGGTCATCACGTCGAACAACGAGAAAGAACTGCCCGACGCCTTCTTGCGACGCTGTTTCTTTCATTACATCCGTTTTCCCGACGCGGATACAATGCGCGCCATCATTGACGTGCATTTTCCCGGCATAAAACAACGTCTGGTCGCGGAAGCACTGCGCCTCTTTTATGAAATTCGCGATGTGCCGGGTTTGAAGAAGAGACCATCGACCTCCGAGCTTCTGGACTGGCTGAAATTGCTGATGGTCGAAGACGTCGGGCCGGAGACGCTGCGTGAGCGCGACCCCAAGAAACTAATTCCGCCCCTGCATGGTGCCCTGATCAAAAACGAGCAGGATGTGCATCTGTTTGAACGGCTCGCATTCATGGCGCGCCGGGATGGGCGCTAACCGTCAAGCGCCCGAACGGCGAGAAACGGCGACCGGCTCATCGTCTTGGGACTTCGGCACCGGCGGCGGCGCGCCCTCGACGGCCTCGCCGGCCGGGGCCGCACCGAGCCAGCCTTGTTCCTTCGCGAGAGCAATGACGCGGTCGGCAATGGCGCCGCCCAGACGGCGCGCGACGGATTCAACGTCTGGCGAAAGACGCTCATTGGGCCCGCCTGCGGCAACGACAATCGAGGCAATCGAGGCGTTGCGTGCGGCCGCAATTTTGGGCGGGACCGCCGGCTCGCGCTTGGCGGCCGTACTTTCAGCATTGAATGTCAGCAATTGGCGCTTGCCGCCCGGGGAAAATAACGAAGCTGCCATGGCAGCGACAACGTGACCGCGGCCGGTCCCAAACCCGAAGCGGTCTTTATTTTTTGCGGTGACGGTCTCGCTTGGGCGCAAGGTGCCGGACAGGATCAAAGCGGTTTGATCGAGCGTGAGAGTATCCTCTCCTCCTGGTTGGGCATCAAATCCGGCCGCGCGCAGATTGACGATGATCGTGGCCACAATTTCGTCGTTGACGCGTTCGGAGGTGCGCTGGCGCCGCTGGTAGGTCGGGTACGCGCCGATCTTTCGTTCGAGCCGCGCGGTATATCCGCGATCGATCGCCACAACCTCCGATGCGAACGCAAAATCCGAGACCAATACGAGTTTCGGCTTCTGTTGCCCGCCGATCATGCCCGTTTGCAGGCCGCCGACCCCGGTGCAGGCCGCCATCGCCAGACCGGCAAGCGCGAGGCATAGGGTGATCCGGCTTTTCGAATGCATCTTCGCCGATTGTCCTACGGCGCGGTCGCGGAGTTCTTGCGCGCGGCTGCGCGCGCTTGTTTTCTCGCGCGCATCTTTGAGCGATAGCGGGAAAATTCCTGCCCGGCCCGCTCGATCGGGCGAGCGCCCCAATAAGCACCCTGTGCGAGAACGCTGCCGAGCTTGCCGCCGGCCCATACGAGCTCATAGGGCGCAAAAAGACGCCAGGTCTGATCTGTCTCGATGATCCCGCGCGCAACAAGCTCACCGCCCATCGCGCTTGTGTTAAGGCCATGACCGCCGAAGCCACTCGCCAGCCACACGCCGCGCTCGATCTCCCCGATTTGCGGCATTCGATGCACGGTTCGGCCGAACGTGCCGTGCCACACATGCGCGACTTCCACCTTGTCGAGGTCGGGAAAAGTAGTTCTGATATCGCTGGCGAGGCCGCGTGCAATGAAACGGGAGCTGGCCTCCCATGCACGCATTCGGCCGGACCATTGCAGGCGGTCGCCCCCGACAATGCGATAGTGATTGTCGGCACGATTGGTGTCGCTGACGGCGCCGCGATAGCGCACCACTTCGTGCAGAGCGTCGCCGATCGGTTCGGTGACAATAACGAATGTCGTAACCGGCAGCAGCGTCGCGGCAAGCTGCGGCATCAAGGCGCCCAGGTGGATATTGCCGGCAAGCACCACATGGGCCGCGCGCACCCGTCCATCAGGAGTGACAATCCGCTTGCGCACGCCGGCGGGATCGAGCGACACAGCCGGCGTTTCCTCGAAAATACGCGCACCTGCTTTTTCGGCCAGCGCTGCGAGCCCCAGTGCATAATTGTACGGGTCGATATGAAACGCCTGCCGGTAATGGACCCCGCCGAAGTAGCGCGGACTGCGCAACTGGTCGCGCACGCGATCCGCAGGCCAGAACTCTGCATCCGCGCCGATCCACCGCATGCGCTCGACTTCCGATTGCAGCTCGTCGGTATTGTCGGTTTTCGACACATGCAGCCAGCCGTGAATGAGATCGACGCCCGGCATTTGCGTGTCCAATATCGTGCGCCGGACATAGTCCAGTCCCTGTTCTGACAGGGCCCAGAGTTGCTTCGCGTGATCGAGGCCGATGCGTTCGACGATGTTGTCGATATTTTCGGAAAAACCCGGGAGTACGAATCCCATGTTGCGGCCCGAGGCGGCCCACGCGACGTGGCCCGCTTCGAGCACCGCAACCGACCAGCCCCTTTGGGCGACCTCGCGCGCCACGGTGAGGCCTGCCATGCCGGCACCGATGACACAGACATCCACGTCGAGATCGAGGTTGAGACGTGGGCGGTCCGGCCGCGCAACGCTCGTCGCCTCGTACCAGCCCGCTTCCATTGTTTGACCTTCGCTTACGGGATCCGCCATACGATATTTACCGGCCGCCCCTTGCGCCGGCGCATGGTAGACTGGTCTGCTTTACCGTCGAAACCCATAGCATGACCATGCGTCGCCTCCTGCTATTCCGTCACGCCAAAGCCGAACGATCCGAACCCGGCACGCAAGACCGCGCGCGCAGGCTGATCGAGCGCGGGCGCAAGGATGCGGCAATGGTCGGCGCATATATGGCCTCGCATTCCTTGACCCCTGATCGGGTCGTGACGTCGCCCGCCGCACGCACCCAGGAAACCTGGAAATTTGCCTCTCCTTCATTCCGGCCTCCGCCCGCGGCGACCGTCGTCGAGGGCCTCTATGACGCAACGCCACATAACATTCTAGACGTCATTAAATCGACCGACCCGGCCGCCCGTATCCTTCTTGTCGTGGGCCACAATCCTGGCCTGCATGCACTGGCATTGATGCTTATCGCGGCTGGCGACGTCGACGCCCGTGAGCACCTGCGGGAAAAATTGCCCACGTCCGGATTGGCCATCATTGATTTTGCCTTCGACGAATGGGGGAAACTGCATCCGCAGTCCGGCCGGCTCGAGCGGTTCGTTACGCCCAGGTCTCTGTCAGCCAGCAATTGAAGCCAAATCGGCCACTCAACGCGCTCGCAAAAACATGCCATGATCGAACCCTTGCAGCGAAATGAGGGGCGCTGTCATGTACAGCAAGATTCTGGTGCCGGTCGATCTGGCTGATACCGATCTGGCGAAGCCGGCCATCACCACGGCGATCGAATTGGCTCGTGCTTCGGGCGGAACGGTACGTCTGGTCAATGTTTTGGCAATGACGCCGGTCATGTTGGCGGAATACGTGCCACCCGACTTCGACGTTCAGCAGCGCAAATCAGCTGAAGAAGCGTTGAGTATCATCGCGCAGGAATGCGGGCTCGATTCTGCGCATGTTTCCGCAACCGTACGTCAGGGCGGCATCTATCACGAGGTGCTTGAGGAGGCGAAGATATTCGGCGCCGACTTGATCGTGATGAGTTCGCATCGGCCGGCAATGCGCACATACTTTCTCGGCTCGAATGCCGGACATGTGGTGCGCTACGCGAAGTGTTCGGTGCTGGTGGTCCGCAATTAAGCGGTTCGAAAAGAGGCCGCCTGGGCCGGTATTCAAGCCCCAATCGCGGCGGATGCCAGCGGAAAGAATTCCGTTAAGCCCTCGCCGGCCACGCGCGTCCTCGCCTTGTGTGGGTCTGTTGGAGCTTGGCTGCCAACGACAACTCACAGCCTCAGGCGACGAAACTCACAGGCTGTGCGTGTAAGTGTTTCCAAGACCGTAGCTATGGAATAACGTACCTAGATACTGCAGCGTTTGGGGCTGTTTGCAGGCGTTTCGGGGTTGGGGAGGCGTCGTCATGGCTAAGTTGTCGGATCTTTTTGGGCGGAAGGGCCCGGCCGACGCCGACAAGCTCCCTGGACGATTAGGCGGCAGAAACGGCAACGGCGGCGATCCCATCACGATCGAAAGCCTGTCCGATGTTGGTTCGCGGATGGGCGAGGAAAACGAGGTCCTCCGCAACCTGCTGACCGACACCGGCCGCAAGATCAGCGAGCTGGACGACCTCAAGGAAGCCTTCGACAAGCTGGTCGCGCCATTCAACAGCACGTTGCGCGCGCTCGAACAGGAAAAGTCGCAAACGCACAGTCTGTCAGGAATGCTGTCGGAATCCCGCACAGCCTACGAGACCTTGCGCACTGAGTTCTATCAAGTTGAGCGAAAAGCGACGTCTCTAGAAGCCGAGGTGGAAAAACTTCGAGAAGACCTCGAGCTGTCGCGCGAGGCAAATCGCGCTTTGGAAAGCACGCGGCTCGAGCTGACCGATGAGATCAATGCGCTTCGAGCCCATTCCGCCGAACTCGATCGACAGCTGACGCACGAAACCACCCAACGACGCTCCTTGGGTGAGGCACGGCGGACGCTCCAGGATCAGCTCGACGCCGCCGAAAAGCGCATCGTTCAGCTCGAGGGTGAGCTAGCTGCCGCGCGTGAGAAGCTCACGCTGTTGGACGACGAAAAACGCTCCCTTCAGATCGCGGTTGACCAGGCGCTCAACGAGACCGCGCGCCTGACTCGCCGATTGACCGAAAGCGAGAACACGCTCACCGCTACGCGCGCCCAGTTGGGCAAGGTCGAGGCAAGTTTTGCCGAAGCCTATGCCGAGCGCGGGCGGCTTGGCGCCGCTCTTGATGAAGCAAAAGAACAACACCTCGCCGAGCGTAACAGTCTCAACATGCGGTTAGATGCCTTGCAGTCGCGTGCGGCGACGTCGGAACGGCTGTTGTCGGAAGCACGGCAAAACCTGATCGCCCGCACCGAAGAGGTGCGCGCTTTCGACCGCAAGTCGGTTGAAGCGACGATTGCGCGCAACAATTCCGAAAAGCGCCTTGCGCAGATCGAGGGCCAGCACGAGGCGCGCGAGCGTCAGATCAGGGATCATGAGCAGGCGCGAACTGCATTGGCCGAGCGCAACAATGCCTTGACCAAGACCTTGAAAGTCCGGGAGACCGCACTGGCGCGTGCTGAGGAAAAGATTGCCGCACTTTCGGAACGCAATGGCCATCTCGAGGCGGACATCCAGGTCAGCCGGACCAACATCGAAAAGCGGGTCGAGGATCTCAATTCGGCCTTGCAACGCGAGCGCATGGAACGTGCAGTTGTCGAAGGTGCGCTCGAAGCCGCGCGCAAGGACAATTCCCGGCTCCAAAGCGAGGTCGCCGCGCTGCGCTCGACATTACGGCGCGGCGCGCTGCTCGATGAATTGCCGGCTGCGCCCGCCGAGGCAGCGAATGACGAGGCGCCTGCCCGCGCCAGGAAGAGCAAGGGCAACGAAGCCTCTCCAATCGAGGCCAAAGGCTAGCGTCGGAAGTTGCTGCAAGCGTTTTGCACGGGGCCAGGCACGGGGCCGGGCGCGCTCGTTTGTGCCATGGCAAAGCAGGCGGCTCCCCATATATTGGGTCAATGCGCATCCTTGTCGTCGGCATCCCGCTGTTTGCACTGCTGGCCCTCGCGATCTGGTTCGCGGCCGCTGCGTGGGGTCATATTGGCGGGGATTCGATCCCGCTTTATGGCTACGTCGCCATTGGCGGAGGTGTACTGTTCTCGCTCATCGTCGGCGGCGGTTTGATGGCTTTGGTTTTTTATAGCAGCCGTCACGGCTACGACGATCTCGGCGACAGCAAGTCCGACCAACGGTAGTGGGCTCAATCGAGTTTTTGCACGCAACGATGTTTCGCCACGGTGCCGGACAGGCTATGTATGCCCGCACCCCAATATCGACATCAGGTCATTCATGAACAAAACTCTCGTCCAGGAGCAATTCGGCAAGACAGCGGCCAGCTATTTGACGAGCGCACCGCATGCACTCGGCAAAAGCCTTGAGCGGCTGGTCGCCCTCACCTCCCCGCAAAAAAATTGGCATGTTCTTGACGTCGCTACCGGCGGCGGACACGTCGCTTACGCTTTCGCGCCTCACGTTGAACGCATATGGGCGACCGACATTACGCAGGAAATGCTCGATCTGGCGAAAACGGAAGCGAAGAAACGCGGGCTCACGAACCTGCGTACCGCCCATGCTAAGGCCGAGTCGCTTCCATTCGAGGATGCGGACTTCGATCTCGTGACCTGCCGGATTGCACCGCACCACTTCGATTCAATTCCGGAGTTTCTTGGCGAGGTGCACCGCGTGCTCAAGCCGAACGGCATATTTGCGCTGGTCGATAACGTCGTTCCTGCAGGCAGCGTCGGCGACTACATCAATGCCTTCGAACGCTTTCGCGATCCGAGCCACCTGCGCGCCTGGACGATGGAGGAGTGGCGCGCGGCACTGAAGCAAGCCGGTCTCGCGGTCGAGCACGAAGAACAGATTTACAAGAAAATGGAATTCAAGAGCTGGGCGAGCCGCCATGACGCGACGATGCAAGCGCTGCTGCGTGCAATGCTGGCGGAAGTGACCCCCGCCGTAAAAGCGGCAATGGAACCGCAAGGCACCGGCGCCGAATTGACGTTTCGCCTGTGCGAAGGTCTGTTCATCACGAAGCGGACGTAGCCCGACGGACGACCGGCGCCGAATGACATTCGGCGCCGGAGCAGGTGCAAAACTCAATTTGAAACGCCGAAGCTATTTCGCCCTCTTGCGGTGCGGCTTCGGTGCGGGCTGCTCATCGGGCGCCCAAAGAATGTGATTGTTATAGGCTTCATTGACCAGCCACCCGCCAATCACGGGTATAAAGCAGGAAGCCACCAGGATGTGGGCTTCTCTGTAGGTAAGGGGCCGATTGAGGACCGCGGTCGCGACGATCGGCGATAACGCCGCACAGCCGACAGTCGTCAGGCCCCACGCCCCGAAGCTCGTGACACCGTGTCGCGCGCTGTTCCAGTGATTGAAATGCCAATCGTTCAACGCGAAGTAACCTGCGCTCGAAGCGGTACCAACGCCTATTGCGACCGCCGTGATACGGTGGTCGACGCGCCGGCCCGACTCGGCGTTGGCCGTCTGCGCGGAAAAAGCCAAAACCGCGAGCGCGGCCACAAGCGCGGCATGCATTCCCTTCATTCCTGATCTCCCGGTCGGATTGTGGTGCGGTGGTGGGACAGTATCCATGGGCTTCTTGCCAACGCTAGTCGAGGCAGGGAGTTCAAGGCCCTGGAGATATTCACAGAACGGCGTGGGAAATCGTCGGGTCGGAGGATGTCTCTCACTGGCCGAGCGGCAGCGCGACGGCGAAGCGGATCTCCCGCCGACAGCAAGTCGTTGATTTACAAAGAATTTAATGCCAAGCGCAAAAGCCGTTAACCTTTCATTTACCCACAGAAATTCAGATTCCATTAGGATCGGTTAACAAGTGATTCGGCGTCGCTTCGGCCGGGCGAATCGGCGTTAGGGGAACACCAATGAGCAAATTCGGGGGGTTTTTCGCCCGCTCGGCCGGACTTTACGACAAATCGGCCGCGCCAGCGTCAAGTAATCCTGCGCCGGCCGATAACCTGCTCGAACTTGATGAAGAACTGTTTTCCGCCCTGGGTGCCCAGCTTGGCGGAGAAAACGAGTCGCTGCGCAACCTTCTGCTCGACGCCAACGCCAAGATTGGCGAGCTCGACACGATAAAGAACGCCGTCGGCAGGCTCGTTGATCCAGTGAGCAAGGCGCTGCGCGCTTTTGAAGCCGAAAAGTCGGAAAAGATCAGCCTCCAGACGGTCCTCAGCAACACGCGCACCGCATACGGGAAGCTGCGCAACGAAGTCGCCGAACTGGAGAAGAAGGCCAACTTTTCGGAAAAGGAATGTCAGGCGCTTCGCCAGGAACTTGCCACGACGCAGAACCTGCTCCGTTCGCTCGAAGCAACCAAGGCTGAAATCGCAATCGATATCGCGGCCCGTCGGGCGCAGATTGTCGACTTGGAAGCCCGCCTCGCCCAGGAGACTGGCGAAGGCAAGGCCCTGCGCGAGGAGAATCGAAGGCTCGACGAGCGCCTGTCTGCGGCCGACAAACGCCTGGCAGCGCTTGAGTCCGAGCTTAACGCCGCCCGGCAGCGGCTTCTCATGATGGAAGACGAGAAGCGCGCGCAGCAGATCTCGCTCGACAAGGTTAGCGCCGAGGCAGCCCGCCTCTCCCGCCGGCTTGCAGAGACCGAAGCCAGCCTGACCGCTTCGCAGGGTCGGCTGCGTCACGTGGAAGGCAACGTTGCTGAATTGAATACTGAACGAAGCCGGCTTGCCGGCGCGCTCGAGGAGGCCAACGAACGCCACAACCACGAAGTTACGACGCAGCGGATGCGATTTGACGCTTTGCAGGCGCGGGCAACGGCGAGTGAAAAACTGCTCGGCGAGGCACGCGAGCATTTGCTGGCACGCGCCGACGAGATCCGCACGTATGACCGACGCGCAGGCGAACTCGCGCTCGAGCGTGATGCGTTGCAGGGGCGTGTGGCCGATCTCGAGGCCGAGCGTATCCAGCGGGAATCCGAATTTACCGAAGTCGACCGGGCACGTGCGACTCTGATGGAACGAAGCGCGGCGCTTGCGCGCGCTTTTACCGCCAAAGAGGCGGCCCTGACCCGGGCGGAAGATACCATCGCGGCGCTCAACGAGCAGGTTGCCGCGCTTGAATCCGCTCGCGCGACCGAAAGGCAGGCCGCGGACCAGCGGATCGAGGAATTGAGCGCGTCATTGCGGCGCGAGCAGATGCAATGCTCCGTGGTCGAAGGCGCTCTTGAAACCGCGCGCAAGGATTTCGCCAGGCTGATGCGCGAAGCGATGGCCCTGCAGCGCGAGAAAATGGCACCGGACGAGCCGGGGCGCCTGCGCCCGGCCAACGCCGCCTAAACGCCCCCCTTTCAAGCCACCACTCGCAAAAACGCCGGGCCTCAAGCCCGGCGTTTTAATTTGGTGCGAACTCGCTGGTTATTCCGCGACTGGAACCAGCGGAACAGTCTGAAACTCACCGCATGCGGTACAGCTGTAGGTGAGTAGATCGGTCTCAGCCTGAACCGGATGCGGTTCGCTTCCGATCAGCCGCATCAGACCACCGCAGCGTTGACACAACTGCAGGGAGATTTTGGAGGAATCGCTCGTCTCAAGGTTTTTCATACCTCCAGCGTATTGCGGCGAAAAACGCCGTCAATTCTGTTTTCTTGCAACCAATCTTTGCTCTCAGCGGGCGTTTTAGCCTTTTTTCCTAAAACCCCCAAAGAACTAATTCCTCGCGCCTTGCGTTAAAGGAGCATAATGAGTAATTTACTCATAAGACGATAATGCCTAAGACCGTTCATGGAGGGAATGGCCATGGCCACCAACGGCGCAAATAGAGGTGAGCGGCTGCAAATCATGCTGTCCGCAGAGGAATTGACCGTTCTGGATGATTTTCGCTTCAAGATTCGAATGCCGAGCCGGGCGGCAGCCATACGCGAGCTTTTGAGGCGCGGGCTGGCGGCGGAGGGCTTCGCATCGGCAGCCTTCGGAATCAAATCCGAGGAATTCGGCGTCCTTGGCAGGGCGCCCCCCAGCCGGGGCAGATAGAGGCCTTCGGTCCCACCCGTCGGCGGCACTTCGGCCCACGGAGTGGCTTTGTCCTGTTGTGATCTGTTCTTCGGCTACGATAGCGGTCCACGCACTCTCATTGATTTGCGTGGATCGCTTTTTCGGTGCCGATCGCACGGCGCGTACAGCGGGAAAGTTCTACGCGACAGATTTGGCGTCGGGCGGTTTGTTATCCTGGCGGATTGGCTCGCCGGCATCCGGGTGACGCACGCTTTCGGGCACCCGCACAACATTCCAGGCAAGACCAAGTTTCTCAAGCCCGTGAATAAGGTACCCGTTGATATCGATCTCCCACCAGCGGTGTGCCGCCATGGCCGCCCGTGGAAAGTAATGATGGTTGTTATGGAAGCCATCGCCGAATGTCAGCAGCGCGAGCCAGAAATTGTTCTTCGAGTGGTTGTCCTGAGGATACCGCTCCGAGCCCCAGCGATGACCCACCGAGTTCACGCCCATGACGCAATTGAGAAAGAAAAAAGTACGCACGAATCCGCCGAACAGGATCGCGCCGATGAGATGCTCGACACCGCCGAAGATATAGCCATACAGGCCGGGGAAAATGAAAAGCGATGCGACGTACCAGAACCAGCGGGTGCGATCGTAGAACATCACCACAGGATCGTCGTTGAGTCCCTGACCATAGACAGACATGTCGGACGTACTGTCGTCGAAGATCCAGCCGATATGGCCGTTCCACAATCCCTTCCAGCTTGAGACGTCGTGACAATGACCGTCGATATGCGGGCTGTGCAGGTCGCCGCAATGGTCGGCCTGCGCGTGGTGACGCCGGTGATCGGCGGCCCATTTAAGGATCGAGCCCTCGCATGCCATGCTCGCGAAAGCTCCGAGCACATATCGAACGGCGGGATAAGTGTCGAAGCTCTTGTGCGAAAAGTGGCGATGCATCGCCATGCCGATACCGACATTGATCACCGCAAAGCCGATGGTGAAGCTCGACACCTCAATCCAAGTCAGGTCGTGCCACACGAACCAGGCAGCCGCGGCAATCACGCCTGCTATCAACGAAAAGAAGATGATGCAGTACTCGAGCCGCTTCCTGAACGCCGCGGTGCCGCCGTAGATCACGCCAAAAGGTGGCTGTTCCGCATGAGCCGCCATCGTTATCCCCGCCCACCCGAATAATTGCGAGCGCCTTGTCGCCAAAAGATCATGGTTAACGAAGTGTTAGCGACATTAGGTAGTACCGCAGGTGCGCCGCCGGGTCCAGCGGCACGCAGCGAGGGGATGGCCAAAAAAATTGCGCGTGCGCTGTGATATCTTTGCGCGACGGCAGAGCGCCGCCTTATCTCAGCAATTCCCGCATTGCTCGATCCAACCCTTCCAATGTCAGCGGATACATCCTGCCGCCCATGAGTTGGCGAACGATGCGGATCGAATGGGTAAATTCCCATTCCTTTTCGGGAACCGGATTGAGCCAAACGCAGGCCGGATAGGTGCGCAAAATGCGATCCATCCACAACGCACCCGGCTCATCATTGAAGTGTTCTACCGAGCCGCCCGGCGCCGTAATTTCATAGGGAGACATTGATGCGTCGCCCACGAAGAGCACTTTATAGTCGTGCGGGTAGGTATGCAGCACGTCCCAGGTTGGCGTTGTCTCCTGAAAGCGGCGGCGGTTTTCTTTCCAAACCCGTTCGTACGGACAATTGTGGAAATAGAAATTTTCCAGATGCTTGAATTCAGTTCGCGCCGCCGAAAACAACTCTTCGGTCGCCTTGACGTGCCAGTCCATCGAGCCGCCGATGTCGAAAAACAAAAGCACCTTCACGGCATTGTGCCGCTCTGGACGCATCATGATATCGAGGTAGCCCTTGTGAGCCGTGCCTTTGATTGTGCCGTCGAGATCAAGTTCATCCGGCGCGCCCGTCCGGGCAAATTTGCGCAGGCGGCGCAATGCGAGCTTGATATTGCGCGTTCCCAGCTCGACATCGTCATCGAGATCCTTGAACTCGCGCTTGTCCCAGACCTTGACCGCGCGAAAGTTTCGATTGGCATCCTGGCCAATACGCACGCCTTCCGGATTATAACCATAGGCACCATAAGGCGATGTTCCTGCAGTCCCGATCCATTTCGAGCCGCCTTGGTGGCGATCCTTTTGCTCGGCAAGACGCTTGCGCAATGTCTCCAGCAATTTGTCGAGGCCGCCCATGGCCTCAATCTGTTTCTTCTCTTCTTCAGTGAGATATTTCTCGGCAAGCTTCTTGAGCCAGTCAGCAGGGATTTCCGCCGCAAGCGTGCCCTCGATCGATTCAAGGCCTTTGAAAACGTGGCCGAACACGCGATCGAATTTGTCGAGATTGCGCTCGTCTTTTACCAGCGCCGTCCGTGACAAATAGTAAAAATCCTCGACCCGTCGCGAGGCGAGGTCGGCTTCCATTGCCTGCATCAGGGTCAGATACTCGCGAAGCGTAACCGGCACACCGGCTAGTTTGAGCTCTTGAAAGAAAGTGACGAACATGACTTGGTCTTCCAGGGCCCCGCGTTAACCGGGCGAGCATTGGCCCCTAGCCAGGGAAGCGTCAAGGCGATATCAAATCGTAATAAAAAAGCGCCGGCCGGAGGATTCACATGTTATTGCGCGAGCGCGCCCGATGGGCGCTCGCTGTCCTGTTGTCGATGGCGTTTCTCAGCGCGCCCGCAGTGTGGAACCGTTTCCCGCTCCTGCAATACGACACCGGCGGATATCTGGCACGCTGGTATGAGCCCTATCTGGTGCCCAGCCGCGCAGTCGTTTACGGGCTGATTTTGAATGCCGGCGCGCCCTTGTCATTCTGGCCGGTAGTAGTTGTCCAATGCGCACTTACCGTCTGGATTGTTGCGCTGATTTTGCGCGTGCACGGAATGGGCGGGCGACCAGAAATCCTGGCCACCGTCGTTGCCGCCTTGTCGGCGCTCTCCACCCTACCCTGGCTCACCGCGATTCTTCTTACTGATATTTTCGCCGGACTTGGGGTGCTTGCTCTTTACCTGCTTCTGCTGCGCGCGGATGCACTCGGGCGCGGCGAGCGTATCGGCCTTGCAGTCATGATCGCGATTTCTGCCGCCACCCACAGCGCCACCTTCGCAGTATTGCTGGCGCTTCTGGCGGCAGGCGCCGTCTATGCCGCCGTCGACCGAGCGCGTCTGCCTCTCAGACACATCGGTCAGGGCGCTGCGGCACTGGCGCTCGGCGCAATGCTTGTGTTTGCTGCGAACGCCATCGTCGCCAAGCGTTTTGCGTGGACGCCGGGCGGCTTTGCGCTCTCGTTCGGCCGGATGTTGCAGGACGGCATCGTCAAAAAATATCTCGATGAGCACTGCACAAGCGAGCGTTTGGTCCTCTGTGCTTACAAAGATCAGCTCCCGCGAGACGCCGACGAATGGTTTTGGAGCAATCCGATATTCGACAAACTTGGGCGCTTTGCCGGCCTCGGCCAGGAAATGGAAAAGATCGCGCTCGAGAGCCTGGCCGAATATCCGCTCCTGCAGGTCAAGACAGCCATCATCGCCACCGCGCGGCAACTGATCGACGTGCACACGGGTGAAGGTGTAATCAATTCGATCTGGCATACCTACGGCATTATCGAGCGCTACACGCCGCACCTCGTTGCGCATATGCGCGAGGCTCGCCAGCAGACGGCCGGCATCGATTTCACCGCAATTAACGCGCTGCACTATCCGATAGCGCTGGCCTGCCTGTTCATGTTGCCGCTGATTGCGGGGTTTGCGTTGCGGCAGCCCGACATGAACGACATCGGTGAATTCGCCGCGTTCTGCATTTTCGCGGTTCTCGCCAACGCGTTTGTCTGCGGCGCGCTCTCGAATCCGCACGATCGTTATGGCGCCCGGCTGGTCTGGCTCGCGGTGGCGACGGCGGCGATCGCCGCCGTGCGCCTATACGAGCAGCGCCGGCGCCTGTTCGTAACGGATACGATGGCGGCCAGCGCGTAGCATTTGGCCCGCAAGCTCGACCGGTCCGGTAACGAGTATTGGGCGACGTCTGGATAATGGCTAGAATTGAATTTCCAACCGCTCGGGGATCCCGGCCCGGACTGCGGCGTGAGTAACATTTGACGCAATGAACCTGAAAAATTACCAGTTCGCGCCGGCGGGGATGAAACCCTAGACGACGCGTGCTATGCGATAGCGCCCGCCGTTTTATCCTCATCTCCGGAGCCCACTGATGGCCGATGCCGCCGTTTCGCAGCAACTTACCCCGACCGGAAAACTTCGCGTCGCGATTGCCATCGCGCCGGCGCCGTCGGCGCAGTTCGCCATCAAGGACGAAGCGACGGGGGCCTATCGCGGTGTCGCGGTTATCCTTGGGCGCGCGCTCGCCAACAAGCTGGGGGTTGAAGCCCAACTGATCGTCCACAATGGGTCGGGCGAAGTGCAGAATTCCGCCGCCGACAACAAATGGGACGTTGCGTTTCTGCCGGTTGACGAGGAGCGCAAGAAGTTCGTCGATTTTGGCAATGCCTACCACATCCTGCAGAGCACGTATTTGGTTGCGCCGGGGGCCAAACTCACATCGGTCAGTGACGCAAACAAAGCCGGGATTCGCATCGGCGGCGTCGCCAACACCGCAACCTTTCGCACGTCGAACAAGACGGCACCCAATGCCGCCCATACCGCATTTGAGAAAGCGGATGCGGCGGTAGCGGCCCTGCGTGACGGGAAGCTTGATGCGATCGCCTTTTCCCGCGAGTCGCTTACCGGATTGCAGGCCAACGTCCCGGGCTCGCGCATCCTTGACGGTGGCTTTATGAACTCTACGACATCAGTTGCTGTGCCGAAGGGAAAGCCGGCTGCGCTCGCCTATGTGAGCGCGTTTATCGAGGAAGCAAAGGCCTCTGGCCTTGTTCGCCAGGCCTTCGACGAAATGGGGCTTAAATCCTCGCAGGTCGCGCCGGCCGGCATGAAGTCCTGAGGCAGCCGGCGAGAAGTGATCGCCGCACTGCTACGCCTGTTTTTCAGGGGTCGAGACTTTTAACCCATCGAGCTCGTCGCTCACCTTGATCTGGCACGACAGTCGCGAATTCGGCCGTACTTCATAACCAAAATCGAGCATGTCCTCTTCCATCGGAGAGGGACCGCCGACCTTTTCGCGCCAGGCTTCGTCGATATAGACGTGGCAAGTCGCGCAGGCACATGCACCGCCGCATTCGGCTTCGATGCCCGGAATATTGTTGCGAATGGCGGTTTCCATCACGGTGGAACCAACTTCGGCTTCGACCGTGCGGGCAGTGCCGCTGGAATCGGTATACGTGATCTTCGGCATGGGGAAATGAAGTGGAGATTAGACGCGCGCAGGTGACGCGGGCACCTATATAATCATTCTTTTCGCAGCGCCATCCCCATCATTCGGCGCGCAGCACCGCTGTAATTTGTGCGCGCGCCTCGGCAACCGCCGATGTGAGTTGGCCTATGGCACTGTTGCAATCGGCCGGCGCCCGGCTTGCCAAGTGTTCGACGGCTGCCGCGGCCCGCGCGACGCGTACCGCACCTATGCCGACAGCCGACCCCTTGAGCGTATGCGCAAGTGTTGAAACCGCCGCCGGATCGCTCTTGCACATCCTCTCCATCAGGAGTTCCGCCTGACGGTCGAACAGTTGCAGGACCTCTCGCTCAAGACTGCGATCGCCAAATGTCATGCGCGAGAGGTGATTGCGGTCGAGGATCGCACCCTCCACCGCATCGGTTAGTACCTGATCTCGAATTCTGACCGCGGCTTGCGCCATCTCGGCCTCCCACTGGTCTTTTTATTGTCGTGGAGTTTGGCCTGATCAGGTTCAAATCCCGGTAAATACGCGGCCACGCACGACCAACAATTGGCGTGCAACGCCGCCGGTGGTTAAGCCTGCGTAACCAGTCAGGCAAAGACTCCTGTTCGCAACCTCGGGACAGCCGCATCGTGGCCTAATTCGGTCGGCAGGGTGGAACTGCCCGCATGTTTGCTATGGTTAGCAATCGGTTAACGATGATTAAAAAAGTCCTTACTGCCGTGGTTTCTTTCGTGTTGCCAAGGCGATAGGATACCCAGCGGGCGATAAATCGGGGATGCGGGCGGCATAAAAGTGCCGCAAGGGTGCCGACTGGCGGCATCACGCCTCGATTTTTGTGACGGTTCGAGCCGCGGCGACAGTCCGGCGTAATGACGAGGCGACGACCGAAATGGCGAATATTCCACAGAAAACCAAAGATGCGACCGAAGAGGCGCTAAACGCTATCCAGGAAGCTCTCAGCATTCGCCCCACTGAGCCGAAATTCGGCACATCCTTCGACAATACCACCGGTGCCGAACTTCTTGCCGCCTCAACAACGGAATCTCCTTCCGGAGAGCTTTTTACGCAGGATGGGCCGCCGGTTGCGTGGCCAGCCGGCGAGTCAACGCCTCGCCGCGCAGCCAATGATGACCGAGCCGGGATCGGCCAGATCCTGCAAACCCTTCGACATCGCTCATCGCGCACACCCTATATCGCTGCGGGGGTCGCGGGCGTTCTGTGGGCAGCGGCCGGCATCATTTCCCTCTACGCAATCGACATGCAGTCCGTGTTTGGTACGGAACATGTTGGATTTGCAGGCACGGTCGCCATCGCCGCCGCGATTTGCGTACCCGCCATTTTCTTTTTTGTGCTCGCCCACATGTTCAATCGCGCACAGGACATGCGCGTGGTCGCGGAATCAATGGCCGACGTCGCAATGCGCCTCGCACAACCGGAGACGGTCGCGCGCGAGTCCATCGTCACGGTCGGACAAGCCATTCGCCGAGAAGTCGCCGCCATGGGCGACGGCGTCGAGCGTGCGCTCGCCCGCGCCGCGGAACTTGAAGCTCTCGTGCACAACGAGGTTTCGGCGCTCGAGCGCGCCTACAATGATAACGAGGTCCGCATCCGCGACCTGTTGACCGAGTTGACCAATCAGCGGGAAACCCTCGTCAACCAGGCCGAGCAAGTACGCAATGCGATTGCCAGCGTTCACCTTGACCTCGCGCACGATATCACGTCGGTCGGGGATCTTGTCGCCGACAAAGTCAATGAAGTCGCGCAGCGCGTCACCCGGTCGCTGACCGAAAAGGGTGAGCACATCACATTGGCGCTGGGCCATGCCGGCGATTCCATGATTGACGCCCTGAGCGAGCGTGGCTCGACCCTGCTCGATCGACTCGAGACGACGAGCGACCAGGCAACGACCGCCATTTCATCTGCGAGCGACCGCCTGACGGGGAGCCTCAACTTCAAGACCGAACACGTGCATGACGAGTTCGCAGAGCTCGCCGCGCGACTGCAGCAGATGATGAGCGCGCGCCTCGATCAGGTCGCCCAGAGTTTCGCGCAGAAGTCGGCCGTAACCATCGACACGATGGCTTCCCGTTCCCAGCAATTCACCGACGCAATCACTGAAACAAGCACGCGGCTCGCAGAAACGATTGGCGCACGCGCCGATGAAGTGAATACCACGTTGCGGTCGACCGGCGATTCGCTGATCCTCGATCTTTCGCTGCGCGGTGGCGATGTCGTCTCCAAGCTCGAGCAGACTGGCGCGCGCATCACGGACACGATCTCGAGTCGCAGCGATGCCGTTGCGAATACGTTCAAGGAGAGCGCCGAAACCCTGGTCGAAGCGCTCAATAACCGCGGCGAGGCCGTCAAGGACATGCTCGCGACGCGGATGCGAGCCTTCGAGACAATGTTCGATCACAGCGGTACCGAGCTCACGGAGAAGATTTCCCGCGACACGAACAATCTCGGTAGCTTGATCACGCGGCACATCACCGAGTTCGACCATACGGTGAAGAATTATGGCGGTGAACTTGTCGGACGCCTCGGCCAGCGCACGCAAGACGTGGCGGAGGCGCTGCGAAACTACGTCGATACGTTCGATCAGCGCGTGAGCGGACGGACCGGGGAGATTTCCAGTACCCTTGACCAGCGCCTTGCACAATTCGAGAGCCTTCTCGGCGGCCGCGTCGCAGACCTCGCCAGGACGCTGACCGAGGGCGGCAAGGATGTCGTCGCGGCCCTGGACCAGCGGATCGGCGAAGTTGCCGGCACCATCAATTCCCGCGGCACCGAAGTCGCGGATTCGATCGGTGCAAAGATCGGGGAAATCGACCAGGCTTTGGGAACCCGCGCGCTGGAAGTGGCCAACAATCTCGACCTCCGAATTGGCCGGTTTGAGGAACTGCTCGTCGGCCGCGCCGAGACTGTCACCACGCAAATTGAAACCCGCACCAAGGCAGCCGCGGATTCGCTCAACGCCCGGCTCGAGCAACTGAGCCAGGCCATAAAGGTCAATTCCGCCGAGGCCGAACGGTCACTTGGCCAGCTCGCTCTTTCCACGACCGAAGCAATCCGCGCCAGCGCGAGCGACGCCGAGCGGACCTTGACGGGTGTGAGCGAGGAAGTTGCGCGAAGCTTTGTCGGCAAAGCGGATGAGATTGCAACGGCGGTCAGTCGCCGCACAAACGAAATGACCACCGTTCTTTCTGAAAAGAGCGGAGGCGTGCTCGCAGCTATCACCGAGAAAGGCGCCCAATTTACGCGCGACGTGACCAGCGCGACCGACGACGCCGTCAAGGCGATCGAGGAAAAAGGGTTCGCCTTCACGCGCTCGATGATGGAGAACAGCACCGAAATCTCCCGCATGATCAATACCGCGGGCGAAGCGGCCAGCAATGTTGTTACCCGCACGATCAACGAGCTTAATGACACCGCCCAAAAAGCGATCGCGCAGGCTCAAGGGACCGCTGCCTCGACCGTAAAGGATATGCTCGAAACGCACACGATGTTGAGAGCCGACACCACTGCGCTATTCGAGCGATTGCGTGAAGCCAATATCATGCTTCAGGAGGTTCTCAGCGGCGCACACGAGAATATGGGCGCATTGGAAAATACGCTCATGTTGCGCGTGTCGGAATTCGTATCCGCCATGAACGAGGTGACGGCATCCACCGGTGATGTAACGGGTCGCGTCGAGACCAATATCGCCAACTTCCGCGATATCACGACCCAGGTTATCGGCGATCTGGGACAGTTGGCGCGTCAATTCGATATCCATGGCCGCGAGCTTGCCAAGGCGGTCGACCTTATCGACCACAGCAATCAACGCACCGAGGACAGCGTCAATGAGCGCCGCGTGCAGCTCGATTCGCTGGTCGCAACACTGGATATCCGCACCGAGGACCTGGAAAAGCGGCTGAGCCGTTTCTCGGGCCTGCTCGATGAGTCCCTTGAAGCGGCGTCTATGCGCGCGCGCGAGGTTGCGCGCCTTGTTTCGGAGGCGAGCGCCGAGGGTACGCGGGCTATCAGCGACCAGTACGAGCGCGTGCGCGAGAACGCCGAAGAAGAGCGCCAACGCTCCGCCGAGGCGATGCGGGCGATTTACGAGCAGACGGCCGGTGACACCCAGACGCTGTTCCACACCGCGAATGAACGCTTTGCCGAAGCGGTTCAGGGCATGAAGCAAATGGCCGCGGATATGCAGCGCGAGCTCGAGGCTACGCGCGGCGAGTTGCGCCGGGGCGTCTTCGAGCTGCCGCAGGAAACGGCTGAAAGTGCCGCCCAGATGCGCAGGGTTATCGTCGACCAGATCGAGGCGCTGGCGGAGCTAAACCGCATTGTTGCCCGTCATGGACGAAACCTCGATGCCGTCGAGCCGGTGCGCCGGATGCGCGAAGAACCAGCTCTCGCTGTGGTAGGCGGGCGCAATGAGACGCCTGCCCGCACCGAGGCGCCCCCGCCGCGTCCTGCGCCACGCAGCGAGTCGAGCGGTTTTGCGCCGCCACCGCGGCGCGTAAATGTCGAGACACAGCCCGTGGTCCCGACGCCGGCGGTAGCCGGGCGCGGCTGGCTTACCGACCTTCTCAATCGCGCCTCACGTGAGGAGACCGAACCTTTGCGAGAACTCCCGCGTGAGCCCGCACGGGAGACGTTACGCGAACCCAGTCGCGGCAACGACGAACGCACGCCCCGGCATTCGATCGAGTCGCTCGATTCCCTATCGGTCGATATTGCCCGGATGATTGACCACGACGCGGCCGCCGATCTTTGGGACCGCTACAAGCGCGGTGAACGAAACGTCTTCACGCGGCGCCTTTATACCCTGCAGGGCCAGCAGGCATTTGATGACATCCGCAAGAAATATCGCGCGGACCGTGAGTTCAAGCAGACCGTTGACCGCTATATCTCCGAGTTTGAGCGACTGCTCGATGAAGTCTCGCGCGACGATCCGGGGCAAGTTGTTGCCCGTACTTACCTGACCTCGGAAACGGGCAAGGTCTACACAATGCTGGCGCACGCGGCCGGCCGTTTCGACTGACCGGCTGGCAGCAGATACCCGACAATTGAGCTAGGGATTCGCGACCTGAGGCTGGATTGCCCTCGACCGCTTGCCGTGGAAATAGGAGCGCAGCCACGGATGCGTGGACGCGAGCATGGCGTCCATAGTGCCGGTCGCGATCACCTTGTGATCGGCCAAAACCGCGATGCGGTCACAGACGGTATGGAGGCTGTCGAGGTCGTGGGTCACCATGAACACGGTCAGCCCCAGGGTACGCTGCAATGTCGCAATAAGGCTGTCGAAGTCACCGGCGCCGATCGGATCAAGGCCCGATGTCGGCTCGTCCAGAAACACGATTTCCGGATCGAGAGCCAGTGCTCGCGCCAACGCGACACGCTTGGTCATGCCGCCGGACAGCTCCGATGGAACTTTTCCCAATACGCTCGCGTCAAGCCCGACCATTTCGAGTTTGGCAATCGCCATTTCATCAAGCAGCTGGGGCGAAAGTTTGAGGTATTCGCGTATCGGGAACTGTAGATTTTCGCGGACTGTCAGCGAAGAAAAAAGCGCACCCTGCTGAAACAATACGCCCCATCGTCGCTCGATTGCCTGACGCTCGGCATCGGACGCCTGCGCAAGGTCAACACCCAATACCTTGATGCTGCCTTCGCGCTTCGGCAGCAGGCCGATGATGGTTCGCATGAGCACGGACTTTCCGGCACCGGAGCCGCCCACAAATCCGAGGATTTCTCCGCGGTAAACATCAAGGTCGACATGATCGAGCACGACATGGTCGCCGAACCCGACAACGAGATTGCGGGCCTCGATGACGGCTTCTTTGCCGTTACCCTGAACCATGGCTCACATTCCGATCGAGGCGAAAAAAATCGCGAAACAGCCGTCGAGCACGATTACGAGAAATATCGACTCGACGACCGAGGCGGTGGTCTGCAGGCCGAGCGATTCCGATGAACCCTTGACTGCCAGGCCTTCCACGCACGCTACCACGCCGATCACCAGTGCCATGAATGGCGCCTTGATCATTCCGACCTTGAACGTATCGAGTGAAATCGCTTCCTTCAGGCGCTGCACATAAATGTCAGGATCGATACCGCCGTAAAGCCAGCACACAAGGGCACCACCGTATAGTGCCGCCATTGAACCGAGGAAGGTGAGGATCGGAACACCAATCAGTAACGCCACAATTCGCGGCAAAATGAGCACTTCTACCGGATCGAATCCCATGGTCCGCAGCGCGTCGATTTCTTCGCGCATCTTCATGGAACCCAGTTCGGCGGTGTAGGCGCTGCCCGAGCGTCCTGCCACCATGATGGTGACGATCAAGACGCCGAGTTCGCGGAGCACGAGGATGCCAACCATGTCCACGACATAGGTATCGGCGCCAAACTTCCTGAAATGAAAGATACCCTGCTGCGCAATGATGCAGCCGATCAGGAAGGTAATAAGCACGATGATCGGCACCGCGCGCCAGCCAACTTTGTCGAGTTGGTGCACCATCGAGGCGAAGCGGAACGAGCGAGGCCGGGCAACCACGCGTAACAGGGCGATCGACAGCGCGCCCAGCATGTTCGAGATTGCGACGAGCGTCTCGCCGACGGACGCGACCCCTTTGCCGACGGAAGCCACGGTTTCAACGACCGGATGAACTCCGCGGCGCGATGCAGACGGCGCGGGTTTGACACCATGCACTTCATCGACCAAGGCCCGGTGGCCTTCCTTCAGGCCTGTCACCTTCGTTTCGCAGCCGCGCGCGGAAAGTCCGCGTGTCAGGCGCTCAAGCAGCCAGGCCCCGAACGTATCAAGCTGCCGAACTTGCCCCATTTCGATATCGGCGCGCTTGATAGCATCAGTGCGATTGGTAATGGCGAGAATCTCGGCCTCCAGAGCGGGGGCATTCTCGGCAATCCATGATCCGTTGCCGGCAAGCCTGAGAACTTCGCCGTCTGCCGTCGTTTCGAGCAAGCGGTTGCCCATGCGACACCACCTTCATTTTTTGCGAGCCCGGTGTGGTGAAAAACTTCAACAACACCGTCATATGACTTGACCAGGGTCCGTGAAACTGTCGAGGCTTTGGCCCTCTTCGCCACGAATGTCAGCCACCCTATCCTAGCACTCGAAATGCCTTTGACCCTCTCGTACTCCGTCGAACGCTGGCCAATTGCAGGGTCATTTGGCATCAGCCGGGGCGTCAAGACGGAAGCCATAGTCGTGGTGGTCGAATTGGGCGACGGCAAGGTCCGTGGCCGTGGCGAATGCGTTCCCTACGCCCGTTACCACGAGAGCGTCGAGAGCGTCACGGCGCAAATCGAAGCCCTGCGCCCAAGGCTTGCTGCGTCGCTTGATCGAAACGGCCTGCAGACTGCGATGCCACCGGGCGCGGCGCGCAACGCGCTCGACTGCGCGTTTTGGGACCTGGAAGCGAAGCGCAGCGGTCGTCCAGTGCACGAAATCGCGGGCCTGCCCCCTCCGCGTCCGCTCACCACCGCCTTCACAATTTCGCTCGCGACTCCCGCCGAGATGGCGAAGGCGGCGGAAGAGGCGGCGCACCGCCCCCTACTCAAGGTCAAACTCGGAGCGGATGGCGATACGGCCCGCATCGCGGCCGTGCGTACTGCCGCACCGAAGGCGACATTGATCGTCGACGCCAACGAGGGTTGGACCGAAAGCAATCTTGCCGACAATTTCAGAGCCTGTGTCGAGGCCGGCGTCGTTCTGATTGAACAGCCGCTCCCGGACGGAAAAGATGAAACCCTATCCAGGGCCCAACGGCCCATCCCCGTCTGCGCGGATGAAAGCGTCCACGACCGGCCCTCGCTTGCCGCGCTCGCCGGCAAATACGATGCGGTGAATATCAAGCTCGACAAAACCGGCGGCTTGACCGAAGCGCTTGCAATGGTCTCGGAAGCGGAACGGCAGGACCTCGCCGTCATGGTTGGATGCATGGTCGCGACCTCGCTCGCAATGGCACCCGCCCTATTGCCGGCGCAGCGGGCGCGATTCGTCGATCTCGACGGCCCGTTGCTGCTCCGCACCGACCGCGCCGATGGTCTGCGTTACGAGGAAAGCCTGGTTTACCCAGCCACATCCCGATTGTGGGGCTGAAAATCGGCCCACTCGGCAAGCGGAACCCGAACGCCCGCTGCGCACGTGGTGAATCGCGCCGGTTCCATGGTGCCGCCCGTTCATGAAATGTGCCCGGTGCGTTGCGTCATATTGTAGATTTCAAAAACCAATGCTTCCCGTTGGCCTCCTGCTTGGCTTAGACTTGAAAGAAGATCGCACCGCCGGCTGATCGGAAGGGCGACGATAACTGGGACGGGGACATGCAAATTCGGGGTTTGGTGCTATGCGCCGCCGTGATGGCACTCGGCGTGACATCGGCGTCTGCAACAATGCGGATCTCGGAAGATCGAGGCGGCCAGATCGGGCAGTACCTGCAAGCTTTCGCCGCGCTGCGGACATCCGGCGAAAAGGTCGTCATTGACGGAAATTGTCTTTCGGCCTGCACGTTGGTGCTGGGCCTGGTCCCGCGCGAACGGGTTTGCGTGACGCAAAATGCGCGATTTGGATTTCACGCCGCCTGGATGCCGGACAGTGACGGGCGTCCGGTGACCAGCCCGCTCGGCACGCAGGCGCTCTGGAATATCTATCCGGTATCGGTGCGGCACTGGATCAGGCGGCACGGCGGGCTGTCGCGCAAGATGATTTACATGCAGGGGCACGATCTCAACGGCATCGTGGCGAGCTGCGATCGGGCTCCGCGCTACCAGACACGATCAGCGCGTCATCTCGCGCCGCATCCGGTGCGCTATGAGTCCGCAAGCGCCTCCAGCGATCGCCATTAGCGCCATCGCCATATAGGCGCGGCTGCCGAAGTCTTCGTAGAGCACGCCCGATATCGCCATTGCGGCAGCCATCGCCAGGCCGAGAGCGATTGCGAGATAGCCTTGCGCTGTTGCCGCCTGTCCCGGCGGCGCAAAGCGCGAGAGCACCATCAAAGCGCCGAGATGCGTCGCGCCGAACGACAAGGCGTGCAGCAGCTGCAGGGTTGCCAGCCCAATGATCGGGAGATCAAACGACATTCCTGCCCAGCGCAATGCGCCGCCGCAAGCTCCGATGATGAGCAACACTGTCGGCTCGAAAAACGGCGGCAGGCGCGACTGCAGCGCAAACAGGATGATCTCCGCGGCAACTCCGAGCGCCCAAAGCGCCGCGATGACGGTGCCGTCGAGACCAGCCGCATGCCACTGGACCGCCGAAAATCCATAGAACAACGCATGGCTTGCCTGGATAAGGCTTGCGGCTGCAATGACCGCAAGGAACATCCGGTTGCGCAACAGACTCTGACGGGGGCCTGATGGCGCGTCGTTGCTTTCCGCAGTGGATTTTGTCGGCGGCAACAGCAGGGCGGCAAACGCGATCAGGACGCTGGCCGCCACCATGAGCCAGATCAAATGGCGCGCCGGAATTGCATCGGCAGCAAATCCAGCGGCAAAGTTCCCCCCGATATAGGCGAACGAACCCCAAAGCCGCACCGGACCATAGGCGCGCCCGCGCGCGGCGAGACCCTTCAGCGCGTAGGTCTCCGCCAATGGCATCATCGGCGTCGAGGCAAGTGAGGTCAGCGTATAGGCGACCAGGATAGCGGCAGCACCGGCCGAGAGGCCGACCAGGGCAAGTCCCACGACAGTGCCGAGCGCAGCAAAGACCAGTGCGGCACGAACTGCATCCCGCCGGTCCGCTTCGCGGGCGACCACGGGAATTGCCAGCACGCGCGCCACCATCGGCACCGCCAGCACAATGCCGATCAGCTTCGGGTCCACATTCCTGGCATTGAGCCAGACCGGGAAGAACGGCATCTGGATGCCGGGCAAAATGAACAAGGCGGAATAGAACACCGCCAAGCGCGGCACGAAGCCAAAAGATGAATTCGCCCGCATTGCGTGATGCTTACCCGAATAAGGCATTGCACGACCGGGCTTTTTCGTAAAAGCCGGCGCCAGGCCGCGGGAAACCGCGGTGCTGGCCGAATCATGCCGCATGATTGATAAACGGAACGTATTGGGATTGCACATGCCGACCGAGACCAGCGCGCGGGTGCAAGCGCAACAACAAGATACGCCCGACGAGGACCAGTATCAGGCGTTTTGTGCCGCACTCGGGGCGAGCGCGCGCGGCCGTGCGTTCCTGGCTGAATTTGCGCGGCGCAACCGTAATTCCGACACCGGGCCGCTGCTTACGGCAATCGAGAGAATGCAGTCTTCCCTTGCTGTCGATACTGCCGCACCCGGTGAGGCCCTGATCAAACAGAAATTGCGGGCGCTGCTCGATGACATCGACGCAGCGCAAGGCGAAATCGAAGCGAATATTCACGCCTTCAGATCTGCAAAACTTGCTGAACTCGTCGCGCTGGTCGGACGACGCATCGCCGATATCATGACACCGCCAAAAATGGCGACGGCGGCGCAGGAAACGATTCAAGAAAAAATTCAGGAAGAAACAGCGGTGCCCGCCCGGCGCGAGGAGCCGGCAGAGGAGCCGCGTTCCCACCTGGCGGTGGTGCCAGTGCCGGATCAGCCCGAACTGCCGATCCCCGCTCCGGCGCCAGCTCAACAGCCGTCAATCGCCCTGGTACGTACGGACGCAGTCATGGCGGAAGTCGCATTTGTCGACGCCTCGCCGGCACAGAACGCGAACCCAACTTCGATAGCGCAAGCCGTCACGCCGAAGCCTGCCCTGCCGGCCAAGACGCCGCATGCAGGTCCGTTCGCCTCGATCATGGCGCTGAGCGAAGAAGAGCGTCTCGCGCTGTTTACCTGAGCGATGCCGGGTTCTGCGCTGCGACCAGCCGCGCAAACATGTCGGCATCGACATTGCCGCCCGACAGGATGCCGACCACGACCTTCCCGGTCACCGGAAGCTTGCCGGCCAGCAGAGCCGCCAGGCCGATGGCCCCGCCGGGCTCCACAACCAGTTTCAGCTCATTGAAGGCGTAGCGCACGGCGTAGCCGACCTCGGCATCGCTCACCGTCGTGCCCTGCCCGATCAGTTCACGCGTGATCGGAAAGGTCAATTCGCCGGGCGTATTGCTCATCAGCGCGTCGCAGATCGAGCCGCTCATTCGCGCATTGGCTTCACGCTTTCCGCTTGCAAACGAACGCAGCGTGTCGTCAAAACCCTCGGGCTCGACCACGTAGAACCTGGCCGTCGGCACATTTGCCTTCACGCCGAGCGAAATGCCGGCGGCAAGCCCTCCCCCCGAGGCGCCCACCACCACGACTTCAGGCTTGAGATCGAGCCGCGCGAGATCGTCGACAATCTCCACGCCGATTGTGCCTTGTCCGGCGATGATGAGCGGATCGTCATAGGGCGGCACCAGCGTTGCGCCGCGTTCGTCCACGATTTTCTTCGCGATCGCGGCGCGGTCTTCGTTGTTGCGATCATAGGGGATTATTTCGGCACCGAGGGCGATCGTGCGCTCGCGTTTCGCCCTTGGTGCATCGGCAGGCATCACGATGGTGGCGCGCATGCCGAGCAGACGGGCCGCTGCCGCAACACCTTGCGCGTGATTGCCGCTTGAATAAGCCACGACGCCGGCGTCGCGGCGTTCGGGCGGGATGGATGAGATCTTGTTGTAGGCGCCGCGAAATTTGAACGAGCCCGTCCGCTGCAGCGTTTCCGCTTTGAGGAAAACGCGTGCGCCGACCGTTTCGTCCAGAACAGGAGCGCTGATCAGCGGCGTTCGCACCGCCACGCCCGCGAGCCGCGCGGCAGCAGCCTCGATATCGGCCGCGGTGGGCAGAATGGTCTTGTCGACGACACCCATAGGCGAAAGGCTAGCGCAATCCGGCGATGGCGGCCACTCGCCCGGCGGTTCTCTCCTGCGCCCGTGACTGTCTGCTGATATCCCGGCGTGAAGCAAACCGGCTACGCGGCGACCTTGCAGCCTGCCTTCGCCGCCTCCGCGACATGGTCCAGGAAAATCCGCGCACTGGCTTCCCACGTCATGCGCAGCGCAAAGTCACGGCAATCCTCGCGGCGGTATTCAAGTGCGCCCAAACAGGCGCGCCGCAGGTCTTCGTCAAGACAACCGACTGCGGCGGCGCCGATCACGTCGCGCGGCGCAGCGGCAGGAAATGCCGCGACCGGCAAGCCGCTCGCCAAAGCCTCGAGCAGCACAAGGCCGAATGTGTCGGTACGGCTCGGGAATACAAAAACGTCGGCGGCGGCATAGATTTCTGCCAGCGCCTCGCCGCGGCGCGCGCCAACAAAGATCGCGCCGGGAAATTTTCGCTCAAGCGCTGGTCTCGAAGGCCCATCGCCGACAATGACCTTGCTGCCGGGCAAATCGAGCGCCAGAAACGCCTCGAGGTTTTTCTCGACCGCGAGCCGTCCGACGGTGAGAAAAATCGGCCTCGGCAAATCAAGCGCGGCACCCGCGCGCGGGCGAAACAGCTGCGCGTCCACGCCGCGCGGCCACAGTCTCACGTTCTTGAACCCGCGCGTCGCAAGCTCGCCGGCAAGCGCCGATGTCGCCGCCAGAACCGCCGCACCCGGCGCATGAAATCGCCGGAGCCAGGCCCAGGTGAGTTCGCTCGTCCAGCGCCCTGGCACCGGCAGTCTTTCCGCAAGGTAGTCGGGAAACCGAGTGTGAAAACTGGTGGTAAAAGGCAGGTGTCGGCGCAGACAGACCCGCCGAACGGCATGCCCGATCGGCCCCTCGGTCGCGACATGGATTGCGTCGGGACGCGCCTTTTCGAGGTGTCGCTCGACATCGCGGGGGGCAACGAGCGCGAGTCGGATCTCCGGATAGCTCGGCATCGGCAGCCTCCAGAATTGATCCGGGATGAGAAACGTGACTTCGGTGCCGAGCGCCTTTGCCTCCTGCGCGACGTGACCAAGCGTGTGCACGACGCCGTTGACCTGCGGGTGCCAAGCGTCCGTCGCGATCAGTATCTTCATGCGGTCAAGCGGCCTTCGCCGCCGGCGGGCGCGCGGGCGTTTCTGTCGCATCTGCACTGCGGGCGGCATCCGTCCAGGTGATGATTTCGAACTGCCCGTCGGCATGTTCGGCAACCGCAGTGCAACTCTCCACCCAGTCGCCGCAGTTGATGTAACGCAACCCGTAATCGTCGTGCATCGCGGCCGTATGGATGTGTCCGCAGATCACGCCTTCGGCCAGGTGGTGCTTGGCTTCGGTCGCCAGCGCCTTCTCGAATGCGCCGATGTAGTTGACGGCATTCTTCACTTTCAGTTTTGCCCATTTCGACAACGACCAGTACGGCGCGCCAAACACGCGGCGAAACGCATTGAATACCCGGTTGGCGCTGAGCGCGAATTCGTAGGCCTTGTCGCCGAGCAGCGCGAGCCATCGCGCCTGCGTCACCACGAGATCGAAGATATCTCCGTGAACGACGAGGTAACGGCGGCCGTCGATGCCATCGTGAATGACATTCTCCACGACTTCGATGCCGCCGAAGTGCGTTCCGTAATAGCCGCGCAGAAATTCATCGTGGTTGCCGGGTATATAGATGACGCGCGCACCCTTGCGTGCCTGCCGCAAAAGCTTCTGAACTACGTCATTATGTGCCTGCGGCCAGTACCAGGACGAGCGCAATGCCCAGCCGTCGACGATGTCGCCAACCAGGTAGATCGTTTCAGCCTCGTGGTGTCGGAGAAAATCGAGCAGCTTGTCGGCCTGGCAGCCGCGTGTTCCGAGATGGACGTCGGAGATAAACAGCGCGCGAAATCGTCGCGTGGCGTTGTCCGTCACGGTGCGGCGATCTCCGATGCAACAAGCATGCGCGGCATGTAGCAGCCCCCCGTTTCAGTTTTATGACGGCGGCGTTTACCTTCCTGACACCCTCAGGCGGCCACGCTCTGCGCCTCGCCGCGGCGGAAGCGGACCAGCGTGTAGAGCCCGAACGGCTTGATCTTGCGCCGCTCGATCAACTCGGCGCCGCCGTGCGCCTGTGCCCAGGCCGCCAGGCGCTGGAACGGAAATTCCGGACGCAGGCCCAAAGTTCGCGCCTTGCGCGCAAGCATGCGTTCGACGGCCGCCGCCAGCCCGCGTTCGGAATACAAATGATTGACCAGGATAATCTGGCCGCCGGGTCGGACGACGCGCGCGCATTCGGAGAGCACGCGCTCCGGGTTTTCCACGAGCGTAATGACAAATTGACCGACCACGCAGTCGAAGGACGCGTCCGGATACGCGAGATCGTGGGCATCCATGACCGAGAGCCCCTTGACGTAGGGATACCGGCCGCGCGATGCGCGCAGCCGCGCGCGAGCAATCATCGGCTCGGAAATATCGATGCCCGTGATTTCGGTCGTTCCGTCGTAGTCATCGAACGACAGGCCCGTGCCGACGCCGACCTCGAGAATGCGCCCGCCGACTTCGCGCGCGGCGCGCGCTGCCGCGCGCCGTCCGTTGAGGAAAACCGGCCCGCACAGTGCATCGTAAATAGGCGCCCAGCGGGCATAGGCCTTTTCCACTACTTCGCTGTCGGGGTCATTCAGCATAGCACCTCGCGAATCATTTTGTTGTTTCCGCTACGAGCCCTAGCAACCCCGTGCGACAAGCCGACGACATGACCCATTCACGATAAAGCCCACGCGGGAGCCTTGACGCTGCTGCCGCCTGCCCTAACACTCGCGTCGATCAACACGGTGACAAGGACCAGCCATGAATCTCGGAATTGCCGGCCGCAAGGCCATCGTCTGTGCGTCGAGTCGCGGTCTCGGCAAAGCCTGCGCGCGCGCATTGGCGGAGGCCGACTGCGAAGTGGTGATCAACGGACGGGACGGCAAGAAACTCGAAGCTGCGGCTGCAGAGCTTTCAAGCGTCACCGGCGTGAAGGTTATCCCGGTTGCCGCCGATGTGGCGACCGCGGAGGGTCAGAAGGCGCTGCTCGCGGCCTGTCCGCAGCCGGACATCCTCGTCAACAACAACGCAGGCCCGCCAATGCGGGATTTCCGCGAGCTCACGCGGCAGCAGATCATCGATGGCGTCATCGCCAACATGGTGGTCGCGATCGAATTGATACAGAAGGTGATCGACCCCATGCGCCAGCGCAAATTCGGCCGCATCGTCAACATCACTTCGGGCTCCGTGAAAATGCCGCTTGCCGGCCTCGACCTGTCGTCGGGTGCCCGCGCGGGGCTGACCGCATTCCTCGCCGGCGTTGCGCGCACCGTCGCCGAAAACAATGTCACCATCAACAATATCCTGCCGGGCGCCTTCGATACCGACCGCCTGCGCGGCACGTTGACCAAGACCGCCGAGCTCAAAGGCAAGAGCGTAGAACAGGTCGCAGCCGACCGCATGGCCGCAATTCCGGCGCGACGGTTTGGCAATCCGGACGAGTTCGGCGCGGCCTGCGCATTTCTGTGCTCGGCCCATGCCGGGTACATCACCGGGCAAAATCTTCTGATCGACGGCGGCACCTTCAACGGCGCATTCTGAACAGGCAAAGGCCGGCGTCGCCGCCGGCCCTCGCTCCCCAACCCCGTTTATTGCCGCAAGCTATTTCGTGATCACCGGCTTTTTCCCTGGCGCGGCTTCGTCCCAGCGATATCTCATGCCGACCGAGAGAATGTCGACATGCGCACTGACGTCGCCGATATATGTCACACCATTGAACCACGGATTTCCCGATGCGGCCGAAATATTGATGTTGGGGTCCTTCACCCAGAGGTGCGAATAGGCAACGTCGAACGAAAAGCCTCTCCAGACTTCCCAGCTTGCGCCCACCGACGCCCAGAAGCGGTCATTGTCAGGCAAGCGCGGTGTACGCACTTGATCCGTGATCGGCGAGATTTCATAGCCAATCCCGCTGCGCAGAGTCAGCCGCTCGTTCCAGCGATATTCTGATCCGGCCGAGAAAAACCAGCCGTCATCGTATTTGAACGGCAAGGTTACAGGGCCTCCACCCAAACCGGCGAGGATCGTGGCCGGGGCACCATTGAGCTGGTTGATTGTCGAAGTGCCAATGCGGCTCCAGTTTGACCACTCGACAGTGCCGAGCAGGGTCCAGTTCTGGTCGAGGCGCTGGCGAATGCCGAGCGAAACAACATCCGGCAGATCCAGCGTGGTCTCCACCGAGCCGGGTGTTGAGAACGGCGGGTTAAATCCTGCACCGCCCGGCAACAGAAGCGTGCCTTGGATCTTCTGATTGATCGCCGAACGCCATCCCAGACCGATTGTTGTGGTGGGCGTAGGCGTCAGCGTGACGCCGGCGGTCGCGCCATAACCCCAGCCACGGCCCTTGATGTCGAAGGATTGGCCGAGGCCGGTCGGCAGGCCGTTGTTGAGGTCAGCTTTCGCATATTGAATTTGCACGCCGACGCCGACGCTGATCCAGTCGTTGATGCGGTAGGCCAGCATTGGCGTCGCATTGTAAGTCTCGAGCGTTGTATCGCCTGCATAGTTCCGTCCGGCCCAGCGATCAGGGAAAGAGACCGACAATCCAAACGGCGCGCTAACTGAGACTCCGAGCCAGAGGTTCGGATTAAACTGGTATGAAAAGTAGCTGCCGGGAACGAGACCGGCCTGGCCGCTATTGGACGCGCCGCCGAGAGTCCCGAACGTGCTGCCGGCCTGCGGTGAGTGAGTGGCATACGGAAAAACGCCGGTCGCGGTCGACTCGCTCTGGATGCCGGGCATTTGCGTCATCGTGGCAGGATTCCAGAATGTCGATGAGGGTGCTCCACCAGCAGCAACGCCGGCGAAAGATGCACCTTGCCCGATCGTGCTCTGTTCGCGAATGGCAAAGGCGCCGGCACTGGCTTGTGCCGTTGCGACGACGATGAATCCGAGCGCAGTCCCCGCCCGTAGAATGCCTGATGTGCCCCGTGACATCGAATATTTCCCCAACCAATTCGCGAGCATCCGCCGATTGGCCGTATGGTGACGGCGCGCCCTGCGATCGACAATAGCGGGGACCGTTAAAAAACTGGTGCCGCCGAACTAACTTACGCAAATAACCCGCGGCTGTGGCTGCGATGACACAGGCCTACCGCAATGCGGAAAAACCGGGTCTGTCCGTCAGGCGAGCACGCAGGTGGAACGGCGAAGCTCGGCGCGCAATTCCGCTCTCCTGTACTACTCGTCGAAGCCTTGAATTGCAGGCGGGCTCATGCCGCCAGGAATTGAACGCCAAGGCGCGAGTCGGCGCGCCAGATGACGCGGCAGGGCTGCTTGACCCTGTCGCTGCTCACCACCAGCACGAAATCGTCAGGTATGCCGATCTGGCTTGCTACTTCCAGGCAGGCACCGGCCGGGGACATGTTTCTCACCCGGCAATCGAACCCGCTCGCCCGGTTTATGGCAATGCTGCCGCCCTTGAGTGTGCGGCCGCGTTGGATTTTGCGTCGTTCTTCCATTGCTGCCTCCGTCGAATGCGGCGCCCGCGCTCCTGCCCGAGCCCTGCCGTGGCCTTGAAACTTGACGGAAACGGCCGATTGCATCGTACGCCTGCCTATTTATCGGGCGGTGAAACTGATCATCAAAAGACCCCTAAATCTTTCACAAATCGCTAACCGCGGCCCGCATGCCACCAAAACCATTGATTCCGTTTCGATTTTTTGCCCACGGCGCCCCTGCACCTCATGCAAAGGAGGGTTGCCCCCTTTCCGCTGCCATGCATGATGGCGGCGACCTGCCTTTAAATCTCAAAAAACGTCCATGGGAGACCTATTCAATGAAGCTCGTCCGCTATGGCGCGCCCGGCCGCGAGAAACCCGGCATCATCGGTGACGATGGAAAGATCCGCGACTTGTCGCGCCTCGTGAAGGACATCGATGGTGCCATGCTCGCATCTGGCGGCCTCGCCAAGATCCGCAAGGCGAACCTCAAGCGCATGAAACCCGTGTCCGGGAAACCGCGGCTCGGCCCCTGCATCGGCAACGTGAGGAATTTCGTCGCCATCGGCCTCAACTATTCCGATCACGCCGCGGAGGCCGGCATGCCGATTCCGAAAGAGCCGATCATCTTCAACAAGGTGACGAGCTGCATCTGCGGACCGAACGACGACACGATCACCCCGCGCGAGTCGAGCAAGCTCGACTACGAAGTCGAACTTGGCATCGTCATCGGCAAACGCGCACGCTATCTCGCCAAGGACAAAGCGAAGGACGCCATCGCCGGCTATTTTCTTTCGAACGATGTGTCCGAGCGCGTGTTTCAGATCGAGCGGAGCGGCGGCCAGTGGGACAAGGGCAAGGGCTGCGAAACCTTCGGGCCGCTCGGGCCGTGGTTTGTCACCAAAGACGAGATCAAGGACCCGCAAAACCTGAACATGTGGCTCGACGTCAACGGCGAGAAGCGCCAGCGGGGCAACACGCGCACCATGATCTTCGGGTGCGAACATCTGGTTTGGTATTGCTCGCAGTTCTTCGTAATGGAGCCGGGCGACATCATCATCACCGGGACGCCGCCGGGTGTCGCACTCGGCATGAAGCCGACGCCCATCTTCCTGAAAGCCGGTGACGTGGTTACGCTCGGCATCGACAAGCTCGGCGAGCAGCGTCAGAAGGTTGTAGCAGCGAAGTGATGCTGCCCACTACGGGGCGCGGATATTTGTCCGCGCACCCGGGTGCATAAAAGAAGAGCGGGTTGTTCGATTATCCGGACGGCGGGTAGAATTTCCCGGCCTTCCGTTGCTTCCGTGCCGGCGCGCGCGGCCACTCACAGGTCCTTGCGCGCCTTGTTGTACGGATTGTCAGGATTATTGCCGAAGGCCGCACGATAGCCGTCGTATCGCAACCCTTTGAGCTCCAGCACAATGCACAGCACGAGGGCGCAAAATGCGACGACCAGAATGCCTTCTGCGAGAATCGGCATCGGATATTGCATGAGACCAGAAGCCACGGCGCCGGCCGCAAAAAAGCCGGCAAAATAGCCTGCGGTTTTGTGGTAAGCCTCAAACAATCGCCTGCGCGGAGTCATGTCGAAGTGATCGCCTCGCCATGTCGCGGGATCACCGGGAGCGGCCTTGAAATAATATCGTCCGCCATGCGTGCCCCTGAGCCATGCCGAGACGATCTGCAGACATCCCAAGACCACTGTCGTTACGCCGAAAATTGAATGGACCGAACCGCTGAAGCCGCGGCTGACGGTGAGCGCAATGATCGCCCCTATGAGCGACAGACCTATCGCGAGGTAAAAACCGAATTTGTGCACGCTGAACCACCACCACGCACCATTCGCCAGCCTGATCTCCTCGCGAATGCCGTAGGGTGTCGGCTTCGGTTTTCCGTATCTGATTGTAATAATGCAGAGCGGAACCAGCACGATCCAGATCCCCGCCATCAGGATCGCGTGGTAGCTCCAGTGAATTGGAATCGTTCTTCCGAGAAAGTCGAAATAAATCTCCGTCGGAATGTGCGATTGGTCCACGCCCAGCATCGTTCAAACATTAGCGTTCATCATTCGACCGGCCTTGATCTCGGTCAATTTGCTGCCGGAGGGCCATTGTTCGCAGTTTTGAGCGAGTGAGATCCGGGTCAGGTGGTGGTTGAGTAACGCAGCGGCTGCAATCCGCAAGCGCGCCAATCGCGGCGGAGCGATGGCAACTTCGCGGTGAAAGATAGTTGCAGCCGTGGCCGCGCGCACCGCGCTACCACTAAACGGCATCCGGCACGTTTGCCGAATTTGCAACCTATTGCAGCCCCAATCGCCATCTCCAATTCACACCGCTTTCGCGTTTTCAAATTCCAGTTGCGTTTGTTTTACACAGTGAGGAGGGGTTCGCATGTCAGGACGCAGGACAATTCTGCAGTCGGCCATGTTCACTCTTGTTTTGCTTGCTGCCACATCCGCTCAATCAGCACCGGACCCGCGCGCGAACGACGCATGTCTCGCAAAGCCCGATGCGACAACTCCGCCGGGCCAGCATTGGTATTACCGGATCGATCACGCCAACAACAAGCGTCAATGCTGGCACCTCGGACCGGAAGGTGACCGGGTCCAGAAGAGCGAGCCGCAAGAAGAGTCGCAAGCGGCGCCCGACGTCGCCGTGCAATCATCGCCAACAGCGCGCGTGCAGCCGTTCGCGGCGGCCTCACATAGCGGCGCCCCACCGGAGTCATCGCAAGACACAGCCGCGATTGCGCCCGTCCCGCCGGTTCCCTGGGTTGACGCACCGAAGATGCCGCAATTGCCGGCGTTCCTTCAGCCGGCGCCGCAAGCTCCACCCGCTGCGGCCGTGCGATCGGCCAGTGCCACGCCCGCCGCCATCGGTGATGAGATTCACCGCGAAAATGAACCCACGCTGCCGGTAAATCCCCGTCAGCCGACGCGCACAATCCGTGCGGCCAGCCGCGCCGTGGAATTGCAAAAGCCGGCCGGTGCGCGTCCGTCACTTCCGGCAATAACGGCACGGAGCACGACACGTAGCTTGGCCGAGGTCGACCATATATTTGCATTTCTCATGGTCGTTTTTGCCGTGCTTGCCGTTACAGGTCCGGCCCTGCATTACGCAGAACGGCGGCGGCGGCGCGAAGCCATCAATTTCCAGCCCCCGCGCTGGGCACGTGTGGTTGCGCTGAACGCGCCGGCACCGCGTGCACTTGTCACGCTCCCGCCGGAGCCATTGGTGCGAAGCCCCGCGCCGGTTCCGGTCATGCCGGCCGATCAACCCGAAAGACTGGCGCAAGCGCTCCAGCAACTCGTCGACCGATTGCAGACAAAACAGGCGCCCGAGCCTACCACCGTACGAGTTCGTTCCCGAGAACTGGCGTCCGGATGATCCGGTTCGCGCTTTGGCAGAAAGGTGGACGGGCTCGTGGCTGTGGCGAGGCCGCCAGCCCCTGCCCTGTTTCTACGTATTTATCCGGGGGTTTGGCTGAGCAAACGCCAATACCCCCGTCTGCGCCATCAACGGCCGGCAACCCGTCGCCCGCGGGCCATTTTCGTTTCGCTCGCGTGGGGGGACGGCTCCGGAAATGCCGCCTGAATGGTCACCCGCTCACGTCGGATGTCTTCGGCCTGCCGCAGATAGTTGTCCGCGACGCCCATCAGCTTTCGCTTCGTTGAAGGATCGAACGATGCCCGCGCACGCGCATAGAGGTCGTGCGCCATGTTCCAGAGTTCTTGCACCGTCGCCATGAATCCGTCTAGGCGCCGTTGCGGAATCACGCATTGAGGGAAATCAAACCGGGGTTTCGCCGTTTCGTGGAACCGATCGAACCGCGCAGGGTTTCTCAGGCTGAGGCAAATGGAGGTGAGACGACGCATGCGTTCAGCGATCGCCATTCCGGAGAGCCGAAGATGCCGCGACCGGGCACGGGAGTGCCGCACAACCGCGGAACGGCTGCAAATGCAAGATGCGCGCGATCAGATGCTCAGGGTCGCCGGTTACTATGAGCGCATGGCGCGGGACGCAGAACAGCGCGAAATCGCGCAAGGCCTGTCCCGCCTCCGGGCGCTTGTCGCAAGGGAGCGGCAGGGCGTTCAAGCCGCCTGACATACGCCACAGATGCAACTTGGCGACTCAGGTGCCCCCTACTGGGCCCGGGCGTGGTGCTTGCGGGAGTGGCTCCGCTTTGCCGGCACATTTGTCGTGACGAGATAAGGATTGGGGTGACACCAGCCGCGATTGCCCGCGAGGACATTCGGGCGGCATTCCTCGATCGAGCGATATTCGCAGGTCCATTGCATATCGCCGTCGCCTGCCGAAACCACGGCGCACCACGGCGCACCGAAATAGTCCGCTGCCGCCGGACCCGAGTTGACGCCCAAAATCGCAACCGCCGCGGCACCAAAGCACATCGCCCGGATCATGGTCAGCCTCCCTGCTCTATGCCGGTACCAACACCGGGTTGAGGACCGCAATTCCGCCGGCCGCAGGATTAATAAATCATAAACCATGTACGCGCACGATGGAGGCCTGCGCGTGTCTGCTGGTGGGGACCGACGGTGCGAACCAATTGCGGCCGACTCTGCATTTTCGGCGCGGCTTTTCTTGTCATGTCGGGCGCGTCCCTTCACGCCGAGAATGGCGTTTTCACTGACAGGATCCTGTTTGGTCAGGTCGCGGCGCTCAATGGCCCGGCGCAGGGACTCGGTCAGGGCATGCGCGAAGGCATTCTCGCGGCATTCGAGCAGGCCAACCGTGCCGGTGGCGTCAATGGCCGCAAGCTCGAGCTCAAGTCGATTGACGACGGTTACGAGCCGGAAAAAACGATCGAAGGCGTCAACAAGGCGATCAAGGACGACAAGGTCTTTGCGCTGGTCGGCGCGGTTGGAACGCCGACGTCGAAGGCCGGGCAACCCATCGCAACCGCTGCCAAAGTGCCGTTCATTGGCCCGTTCACCGGCGCTGAATTTCTCCGCAATCCGTTCAATCGCTACGTGGTCAACATCCGAAGTTCGTATTTCCAGGAGACCGAAGCCTGGATCGAACATCTGACCAACGACCTCGGTATCACCAGAATTGCGATCCTCTACCAGGACGACGCCTTCGGCCTGTCCGGCCTGAGCGGCGTGAAGAAGGCGATGGACAAGCGCAACATGTCGCTGGTCGCGGAGGGAACGTTCAAGCGCAACACGACTGCCATCAAATCCGCATTGCTCGACATCATGAAAGGCCAGCCCCAGGCCGTCGTGACCGTCGGCCCGTATAAACCGATTGCCGAATTCATCAAGCTTGCGCGTCAGTTGAAAGTCGATGCCACGTTCGTTGCAATATCGTTCGTGGGATCGGATTCGCTTGCGCAGGAATTAGGCAACCAGGGCGCCGGCGTGGTCATAAGCCAGGTCGTGCCATTTCCAGGGGACAAGTCGCTGCAGGTCGTCGCCTCCTACCAGGCGGCGCTTGCGGCGGTGAACGCCAAGTCGAAGCCCGGCTTTGTGTCGCTCGAAGGCTATATGGTTGGCCAACTGGTGGTCGAAGCCCTCAAGCGCATCCCCGGCGAGCCAACACGCGAGGCGTTTCTCGACGCCATCGATCGTGCGCCGTTCGACCTTGGCGGAGTAAAACTTACTTTCAGTGCCAGCCAAAATCAGGGCTCCAATCAGGTTTATTTCACCGTGCTTCAGCCCGACGGCACATTCAGGCCCGTTACAAGACTCGTGAAGACAGTTGCAAGATGACGAACGGATTTTAGAAAAATGGCCATCGCGTGGATTAACTCGGCACTGGCGCGCGGCAGCGATGACGGAAAGAAGTCGCGCTGGCTGTCGACAATTCGGGGCCGTCTCTATCTGGCTTTTGGTTTCGCGGCCGCCCTGACAATCATCGGCTCGACCATCGCCTTTTACGAGTTCACTGTCATCGGCACGACGACGGATGAGATAGTCTCCCGCCGGCTGCCGACAACGGCCGTGTCGCTGCGTCTCGCGGAGCGGGCAAGCAGCCTTGTCTCTTCGGGACCGAGGCTGATGTCGGCAGCTACCGATCAGGTCCGCGCCGAAATCATGGCAAACGTCACTCAGCAGGAAAAAAACCTTGAGGCCGGAATAGCGCAGCTGAGAGCGCTCGGCATCGCGAATATCGACGACATCGACGTCAGTCGCAAAGCCCTGTCGGAGCGCCTTCATACGCTCGATCAGGCGGTCGCGAACCGGATCACCGTATCGAACAAACGATCCCATCTGGCGTCGTCGGTCCGCGCCGCACATGAGGCCCTGCTCATTGGGCTCGCGCCCGCAATTGACGATGCGAATTTCGACCTCATGATGAACGCCAAACAGGAAGGCGCAGCCGCACTTGATACCAGGCTCGATTTCCTGCGCCGGCTCCTGGAGACGGAGTCGGAGGCAAACCTGCTGGCCGGGCTTCTGACGGAGGCATCACTCGTCGGCGACGTGAGCCGCCTGGAACCTCTGCGTGACCTCATCGCCTCCGCGCAAAGGAAAATCACCAAAAACCTCAACGCAATCACCGATACCGCGCAACGCGAGAAGCTGATCGCCCTCTACAACCAGCTTGCCGCAATCGCAGCCGATGACGGAATTGTTGCCGCGCGCGCAGACGAGCTCACCCAGCAGCAAACGGCGCGATCTTTATTCAACGCCGCGCAGACAGAGGCATCGAAACTCAAAAATTCCGTGGACACGCTCGTCGAGCAACAAGGGCATCTTGCCCAGGAAACATCAAGTCACGCCAGCCGCCAGATCCGCTCGGCGCAGTTCATTCTGACGCTGCTTTCCATAGCAGCCGTCATCGGCGCGGCATTGGTCGCGTGGCTCTATGTCGGCCGCAGCGTTGCGCGGCGCCTCGGCTTTCTCAGCGATGCCATGCGCCGCATTGCCGGCGGTGATTTGAACGTGGACATCAAGGATGACCGCGGCGACGAGATCGCCGACATGGGCCGCACGCTCCTCTTTTTCCGCAAGGCTACCGCGGAAGCGGCGTCCGCCCGGCACAAAGAAAGCGAGCAGACCCGCGTGCTGGAATCCCGCCGCCAGCTCGTCGAGACCGCGACCAAGGAATTCGAGCTGGCCGTGTCCAATATCGCGCAAACGCTCGATCGCGCCGCAAGCGCGATGGACACATCCGCGCGTCACATGGCCAGCAGCGCTACCCGGAACCAGGAGCAGGCTCTGACAACGGCAGCAGCTTCGGAAGAAGCCACTTCCAATGTAGGAATCGTAGCGACAGCGGCGGAAGAGATCGCCACATCGATCGAACATATTGCGACGCGTGTCGCAAATTCAGCTACGATTGCGGGTCAGGCAACGGACGATGCAAAGGCAATCACGGAAGCGGTCGAAAGCCTGTCCGCGTCGGTCGACGAAATCGGCGAGGTCAGCGACCTCATCAGCAACATTGCAGCGCAGACAAACCTCCTGGCATTGAACGCCACGATAGAGGCTGCCCGGGCTGGCGAGGCCGGACGAGGCTTCGCGGTCGTCGCTCAGGAGGTCAAGGGCCTTGCCACCCAGACGGCCAAGGCAACCGAAGAAATCACGCGGCACATCGTGTCAATTGAACAGACGACGGAGCGGTCCGTTCGCGCCATCAAGAAAATTACCTCAACTATCGAGCAACTCAGTGACGTTGCCAATGACGTTGCGGTGGCAATGCGTCAGCAGGATGCCGTGACGCAGGAAATCGCACGCAATGCCGGCGCGGCGGCGAAGGGAACGCGCGACGTCTCGGAAAATATTTCCGAGGTCTCGAACAGCGCCGTGAAAACCGGCGAAGTCGCCACAACCGTTCTTACCGCAGCAGCGGAACTTGCGGATCAGTCACACCTGTTACGTCGAGAAGTCGAACGTTACCTCGCACAGCTCCGCGCCGCATGATACACGGCGCGGCCGGAAGGCGCGCCGCGCCGCCCTGCATCAAAAGTTTTCTTCCGACCACGGCGACAGGCCGCCTTTGCGCGCGCAGCCGTATTCGCGGCAAAGATATGAGAGATCTCCGTCGCACGGGTAGCCGGTGATCGGGCAAAGCGACCTCGGCTCTTCCTCTCGGTCAGGCGTTGCAGCGAAGAACCACGGGTCCTCCCAGAGCGATTTTCCCACTGCCGCCTCCACAAATTCCCGTTTCAATCTGTGTAAGGCGTTGGCCGCAGATCCGCGAATTCGGCGATGACGCGCCTCGCCTCCTGCGAGCGAGATTCCCTCAGCGCCTCAATAAAGCGCCTGAAGAAACCCCGCTGGGGCTCGGCGCACATGCGTCCGGCGATGGCTTTCGCCGGAGGCCGGTTGCCCCCGTAGGTAACCGCTTCGATCATGTATTTGCTTCCTGAACACGGAGCTTCGGCCAATGTCAAAACAGGAGCCTATCGACAAAGCCGGAGCATTCACCGCTTCATAATGACGACTTCCAGATACTCGCTCGGCACTACCATCGTATCGTCACCGGCTTTGTTCATGCGTGCGATGAGTTGATACAGATCCTTCTCGAGACGGGTCTGGTTAAGCGTATCAAGCGCCGCAAATGCCTTGAGCATCGGGCCGTAGAAAGTCCTGAACACATCAAGGAAATGCTCCGCCGAGCGATAGCGGAAATTGAAATGTCGCGATTCGGTCTTGATCCAAGTCGCCGCCGAACCGAACATTTCCGTAAGGCGGGTACGGGTACCCCAGCGCAGCGGCGATTGCGCAGCTGCCGGCGCGGGCAGATATTTGCCGAGGGTCTTGAAGACCTGTCCGATGAAGCCATCCGGCGTCCAGTTTGCGAGGCCAATCTGCCCTCCGGATTTACAGACCCGCAGAAGCTCGGCAGCGGCCCGCTCCTGATTCGGCGTAAACATCACGCCGAACGTCGAGACCACCGCATCGAAAACGCCGTTACCGAACGGCAAGGCTTCGGCGTCCGCCTCTTTGAATTCGATCGACAGGCCTTCGGCCGCGGCGCGCTCGCGGCCGTGTTCCAGCAAGCTCGCCACGTAATCGGTGGACATGACGTCACACCAGCGTCGCGCGGCGGCGAGGCTGGCCATTCCGTTTCCGGCGGCAACGTCGAGGACCTGCCGGCCCGCGTGCAGATCAAGCGCCTCGCAGAGGTCCTCGCCGACAATCTGCAGGGTCGTGCCCACGACCGCATAGTCTCCCGATGACCAGGCGGCTTTCTGGCGTGCCTTGAGGGCCTCGAGATCAGGCGATACAGAGGACGCCTCGTGTCTGGCAGGCTTAAGGGCGGTTAAGGTTGCAGGGGCCATCCAAATCTC
>DASSIT010000087.1:0-20160 GCA_035691545.1 Pseudolabrys sp.
CGTTGCAGGAGATCGGTTCTCTTTCGCCATGCCGGAGGTCGGCATCGGCTTTTTTCCCGATGTGGGCGCGACCTGGTTCTTGCCGCGCATGCCGGGCAAGTTCGGTGCATTATGCGCGCTCACTGGCGAGCGTTTGGGTCCTGCCGACGCGGTAGCGATGGGGATTGCCACGCATCGGGTTTCATCCGCGCGATTCGGCGAAGTTCTAGATGCTCTATCGGGCACGGTTTCGGTTGACGCCGTGCTTGCGGCATTTGCGGAGCAGGTTGAGCCGGGGCCCGTTGCTCAACGCCGGGCCGAGGTCGACCGCGTGTTCGGCGTTAGCCGGGTTGAAGACGTGCTTGATGCGCTTGATCGCGAAGCAATCAGCGGCTCCGCTGGCGCTGCTTGGGCGCAAAAATCGGCCGCCGCGATCCGCACAAAATCGCCGCTCAGTCTCAAGCTTGCTCTTGCGCAGGTGCGGCGTGGACGATCGTGGGATTTCGAAACGTGCGTGCGGGCCGAATTCCGCATAGTGTCACGCGTGATTCAAGGCCATGACTTTTATGAAGGTGTCCGCGCCGTGATCATCGACAAGGACAACCAGCCACGCTGGCGGCCTGCCACGCTTGCCGGGGTGAGCGACGCGGAGGTCGAGCGTCATTTTGCGCCGCTCGGGAATTCCGAACTGGTGCTCTCGTGAGCAAGCCGGTTTCTTCCCGCGATGTGCAATCGCTTGAGCCTGTCCACGAACTGGAAAGCGATCGCGCAATCGGGCGCTGGACCCGGCGGCTGGTTGTGTTCCTGCGCGTAATGGCGGCAATATCGATGCTCAAAGGCATCTACCATTGGTCGCGGGTGTGCGGTATCGGCTCGGATGATATTTTCGAAAATCACTCGATCGCATGGCAGACTGCCACGGTATTTTTTGCCGTCATAGACCTGGTGGCGGCCGTCGGGCTTTGGCTCGCGGCCGCATGGGGTGCGGTGATCTGGCTCACTTCGGTCGCCTCCATGCTTGCGGTCGAGATATTTTTTCCACAAGTGTTCGGCGGCGGGTGGCTGACCGGCATGCTGGAAGGCGGCTTGCTGGCGCTTTATCTCTGGCTCGCGCTGAAATCGGCGCAAGAGCAGACGCCATAGGGATCAACTTTCAGTCGGGAGGACGCCATGGCGCGTATCGGATTTATCGGCCTCGGCAACATGGGACTGCCGATGGCACAGAATTTACTCAAGGCCGGCCACCAGGTCGAAGGCGTCGACGTCAACCCGGCGGCACTCGCCAAGCTCACGGCGGCGGGCGGCGCGAGTTCGGAAACGGCGAAGGTCGCGGCTGCACGCGCCGATATCACAATCACGATGCTGCCGTCGGGTAAGGAGGTTCGTGACGTCTATCTTGGTTCGTCCGGAATTATTGCGAATGCCAACGCAGGTACGTTGCTCATCGACTGTTCGACCATCGACGTCGAAACCGCGCGCGCGGTTGCGGCCGAGGCGGAGAAGAGGGGCCTTCTTATGCTGGACGCGCCAGTCTCGGGCGGAGTCGGCGGAGCCACAGCGGCCACGCTTACGTTCATGGTTGGGGGCACCGCGCAGGCTTTTGTGCGCGCGCAATCAATTCTCGAAAAGATGGGAAAGACTATCGTGCATGCCGGCGGGCCGGGAAACGGACAGGCCGCAAAGATCTGTAACAATATGATCCTGGGTGTATCGATGATCGCTGTATCGGAAGCGTTCGTTCTCGCAGAGAAGCTCGGATTGGATCACCAAAAGTTGTTTGACATCTCGTCGAAGTCGTCAGGCCAATGCTGGTCGCTGACGAGCTACTGTCCCGTCCCGGGACCGGTACCGGCATCGCCCGCGAACCGCGACTATCAAGCAGGATTTACCGCCGCGATGATGCTCAAGGATTTGAAGTTGTCGCAGGATGCAGCAAAGGCGACCGGAACCAAAACGGAACTCGGTCGCGGCGCAGCCCGTATTTATTCGGAGTATGTCGCCAGCGGCGAAGCAGCGCGCGACTTCTCCGGCGTCATTCGCTTTATCCGCGAGTGATGCGGCTTCCTAGAGTGAACGAATTCTTGCGCAGCTCTGTAAAATTGAAGAGTCAACATCCGATTTACCGTTGCAAATAAACCTAATCTTTATGGTGTTATTTAAGCCGATTTTAGACTGGCTCTCTTAGGTTGCGTCATCCGGAGCGGGGAAGACAGGGCCTCGCAACCGGGACGAATATATAAAACGCAAGGGGCGTTGAACATGAAAGCCGTCGCGAAGACGGTCGAGCCCGCCGGACGAGAGGCGCCGCTCGACCACATTAGGCCACAGTACTTGGAGGCCTTGACCTTGGTCGAACGGCTTCATCGCCGGTTGCTCGACGTGATCAAGGACGAGTTCGATCGGCGTGGCCGCTCCGATATAAATTCGGTGCAGGCACTGCTGCTGTATAATATCGGGGACAAGGAACTGACGGCCGGTGAGTTGCGCACGCGCGGCTATTACCTCGGCTCGAATGTTTCCTACAATCTCAAGAAGCTCGTTGAGATGGCGTTCCTCGATCACCAACGTTCGCGGGTTGACCGGCGCTCGGTGCGCATCAAGCTCACCGAAAAGGGCCGTGAAGTTCGCGATATCATCGAAACGCTCTACCAGAAGCACGTGCGTACTGTTGAGCAGGTTGGCGGTATCAACGCCGAAGAATTCTCCACCCTCAATAAGTCGCTGCATCGGCTTGAGCGGTTCTGGACCGACCAGATTCTCTATCGGCTCTAAATCGACTGCGGGCAGGTTGACTTGACCCCGGTTGCCCAGCGCAGCCGGGGTTTTATTGCGCCCCTGCGGCAGTCGGCCGCCGGGGCCCTACATGTTGCGGCGCGCACGCTCCACAGCCCAATGCTTGGCGGTTTGTTGGCGATATGCTATTGCGGGCGTAATCCCGGACTTTCCCTGGGCAAATGAGCTTTTCCGAAAACCGGCTCCCATCCCGATCTGACCGGGACATGTTTTTCGGGATCATGCGCCTGTTTTTCGTTGGGCGCCGATCTTATCCGGCGCCAGGAGATCGTGATGTCGGCGACCAATCCCAGCCCTGCGAGCGATATTGAATCCATGTTCTCGGCGCCATTGCGCGAGGTCGATCCTGAGATCGCAGATGTGGTCAAGCGAGAGCTCGGCCGTCAACGTGACGAGATCGAACTTATCGCCTCGGAGAATATCGTCTCGCGCGCCGTTCTGGAAGCGCAGGGCTCGGTCCTGACCAACAAATACGCGGAAGGCCTGCCCGGCAAGCGATACTATGGCGGCTGTGAATTCGTTGATATCGCCGAGCGTCTCGCGATTGAGCGCGTGACGAAATTATTCGGTTGCAAGTTCGCAAATGTGCAGCCGCACTCGGGCGCGTCAGCCAATGCCGAGGTATTTTTCGCGCTGCTTCAGCCCGGCGATACGTTCATGGGACTCAATCTCGCTGCAGGCGGGCATTTGACTCACGGGTCGCCCGTCAACATGTCGGGAAAATGGTTCAAACCGGTTCCTTATGGCGTTCGCCGCGATGACCACCGGATCGACATTGAAGAAGTTTCGCGTCTGGCGCGCGAGCACAAACCGAAATTGATCATCGCGGGCGGATCGGCTTATCCGCGCATCATTGATTTCCGGGCATTTCGCGCGATCTGCGACGAGGTTGGTGCACTGCTGATGGTCGATATGGCTCACTTCGCTGGTCTCGTTGCCGCGGGCGTGCATCCGTCGCCGTTTCCGCACGCGCATGTCGTCACAACGACGACGCACAAGACGCTGCGTGGGCCACGTGGCGGCGTCATTCTCTCTGACAATGAAGAAATCGCGCGCAAGCTCAATTCGGCCGTATTCCCCGGCATGCAGGGCGGACCTCTGATGCACGTGATCGCCGCCAAAGCGGTGGCTTTTGGCGAGGCGCTGCGCCCCAGCTTCCGCACTTATGCGCGCAGCGTCGTCGAGAACGCCAAGGCGCTGGCTGAGACATTGAAATCGCACGGGCTTGATATCGTCTCCGGAGGCACCGACACGCATCTCATGCTTGTTGATTTGCGGCCGAAGCGTCTGACTGGAAAGGTTGCGGAAACGGCACTTGGACGTGCGCACATCACATGCAACAAGAATGGCATTCCGTTCGACCCCGAAAAGCCGACGGTGACATCCGGCATCCGCCTCGGTGCGCCGGCCTGCACCACGCGCGGTTTCGGCATCACCGAATTCCGCCAGGTCGGCGAAATGATAGTCGAGGTGCTCGACGTGCTGTCGCAGAAAAACGTCGAGGAGGATTCGCTTGTGGAAGCTGCAGTCCGGGACAAAGTGAAGGCGTTGATTGGACGGTTTCCGATCTATCAATGAGGTATGAACGAGACATTGTCGCGGCCTTGCTGGGCCCAGCAGAGGGTGTCAGCGTTTTGGCCAAAAATTCAGATGTGAGTGGCCGGGACGATTCCGGCCATCGCGCGAGCGAGAGGCGAGGGGCCTAGCCATGCGTTGCCCGAGTTGCGGAAGCCTCGATACGCAGGTGAAGGATTCGCGGCCAACAGAGGACTCCGCGGTAATTCGCCGGCGCCGCGTGTGCCTCGCCTGTAATTTTCGCTTTACTACATTCGAGCGGGTGCAATTGCGCGAACTGACCGTCATCAAGCGCAATGGTCGCCGCGTGCCGTTCGATCGCGACAAGCTTATGCGGTCGGTGCAGATTGCCGTGCGCAAGCGGCCAGTCGATCCCGAACGGATCGAGCAAATGGTCTCCAAGATTGTCCGCGAGTTGGAAAGCCAGGGAGAGAGTGAAATCTCCTCGGAAGCCATAGGGGAAATCGTGATGGAGCATTTGCGGGAGCTCGACGATGTGGCCTATGTGCGCTTTGCGTCGGTCTATCGCAACTTCCGCGAGGCGAAGGATTTTCGCGCGGCCCTCGACGAGCTTTCAGGCGAAGACGACGGCCGGCCTGAGGCGAGCGGAGAAAATTGAAAACTGAACCCATAGCCGCTGGGGTTGGATGATGAGCGCAGGGGTTATGGAGCCCAGTATGGCGGCTGAGGGCGCGCCGGCAAGTGATCGCCCGAGCGACGACGAACGCTTCATGCATCTTGCGCTGACTCTGGGGCGCCGCAATCTTGGTAACACCTGGCCGAATCCCGCAGTCGGCGGCGTCATCGTGAAGAATGGCGTCATCATCGCACGAGGCTGGACGCAGCCCGGTGGCCGGCCGCATGCCGAAGTCGAAGCGTTGCGCCGTGCCAGAAAGGCGGCTGAGGGGGCGACGATGTATGTGACGCTCGAGCCGTGTTCACATCACGGCAAAAGCCCCCCATGCGCGGATGCCATTATTCGCGCTGGAATTGCGCGCGTTGTGTCATCGATGGAAGATCCAAATCCGGAAGTGGCAGGGCAGGGGCATGAACGTCTCCGCAGCAAAGGCATTGTTGTCGACATCGGTCTTGGCGCAGATGCCGCGCGCCGCATTCACGCCGGGCACACGACGCGCATGGCGAAAGGTCGGCCATACGTGACGCTCAAGCTAGCGGTTTCCTCGGACGGCAAAGCGGGCCTTGGGGGTCGCAAGCAAGCGTCAATTACGGGGGAAGCTGCACGCGAACGCGTGTTTCAGCTGCGCGCTTCGAGCGACGCCATTCTCGTCGGGATAGGGACCGTGCTTTCCGACGATCCGCAGTTGACCTGCCGTTTGCCCGGAATGTTCGATCGTTCCCCTGTGCGCGTCGTTCTCGATGCAGGACTGCGGCTTCCGTTGTCAACGTCGGTCGTCGCGACCGTGCGTGAGACGCCGACCTGGGTCTTCACGTCGCAAAAGCCTTCCGCCATCGCCGAGGAGATACTCCAGCAGAAAAACTGCAGGGTCTTTCGGGTAAATGACACCGGCGGTCGGCTCGATTTGCAGGAGGTTCTCAAAATCCTTGCTGAACAGGGCATCACGCGGCTTATGGTGGAAGGCGGTCCGACAATTGCGACGAGTTTCGTCGAGGCCAATTTGGTCGATGAGGCCGTTCTGCTGCGGGGCCCGAAGGCGATCGGTCCCGACGGTATCGATCCGCTCGAAGGCTTGCCCCTTGACAGGTTGACCGGCCAACTGAAGTCGCGTGGCAGCGAGGCTGTAGGGCCAGACACGCTCGAAATATTCGAACGCGTGTCATGAACGGGCGATTTGTTTTTCTGGCACCGGGTTTTCGCTTACGCGGGAGTGAGCAGAGTTTGGTGGTCAAGCATCGGATTTCTTCCTGATGTTCACAGGCATTGTGAGCGACCTTGGCGAAGTGCGTTCGGTCAGCGCTCGCGCCGGCAATCTTCACCGCATCACGTTCTTCTGCGGTTACAAGCGTGCCGAGATCGTGCAGGGGGCCTCGATTGCCTGTTCAGGCGTATGTTTGACCGTTGTCGACTCGGGAGAGGAAGGGGGTCGCGTTTGGTTTTCGGCTGACGCGGCCGATGAAACTCTGCGCGTCACGACAGTGGGGCGATGGCGAGCGGGATCGAAAATCAATCTTGAGCGTCCGCTGAAACTTGGCGATGAATTGGGCGGCCATTTGGTCGCCGGTCACGTCGACGGGATCGCTACCGTGGTCGCGCGCGAGGATATGACCGAAATGGCGCGGTTCCTGCTGCGGCCGCAGACGGGCCTTGCCCGCTTCATCGCACCCAAGGGATCGGTCGCAATCGACGGCGTTTCGCTAACGGTCAATGCCGCGGAAGACGAAACATTTTCAGTGCTTGTCATTCCGCATACCCTGCGTGTCACGACGTTCGGCGCATTGCGCAAGGGTGATGATGTCAACATCGAGGTTGATACGATGGCAAGATATGCGGCGCGGCTGCTGGAAATGAAGTAGAACCTTGTCCGGGCAGGGGCCTCTTGCTACGACGCCAACCCCGGTCAGGACCATTTATGGCCAAGAAAAAGCGAACCGCAAAAGAAGCTGGCAGCCTGCATATGCTGATCGTCGAGGCGCGTTTCTACGACGCCATTGCGGACGAGCTGCTGCGCGGGGCTACGCGCGTACTTGATAAGGCCGGCGCACGCTACGATCGGGTCAGCGTGCCTGGTGCGTTGGAAATCCCTGCCGCCATTGCGATAAGCGCCGATGCTGCAAGGCGACGGCGCGCGCCCTATGACGGAGTGGTCGCCCTCGGCTGCGTGATCCGCGGAGAAACGCACCATTTCGAGATCGTGGCCAATGAGTCCGCGCGGGGGCTGATGGATCTTGCGGTGAGGGAACGGCTCGCCATTGGTAACGGCATTCTCACCGTGGAAAACGAGGCGCAGGCACTTGCCCGCGCGCGCACAACAGAAGGCGACAAGGGTGGGGCCGCCGCGCGCACTGCACTGACCATGGTCGCTCTCAAGCACACGCTCGTGTGGCGCTGATGGCGACTGGCGCCATTCGCGACGACGATGCACGCAAGGCGAACAAGCGTGGCGCAGCCCGGCTGGCGGCGGTCCAGGCGCTTTATCAGATGGATCTCGCGGGAACCGGCATCAACGAAATTCTGGCGGAATTCGAAAATCACTGGATGGGGCGCGAAGTCGAGGGCGAGCAGTATCTGCCGGCCGAAGCGGCGTTTTTCCGGGATATTGTCTCTGGTGTTGTGCGCGAACAGCGCGGACTCGATCCATTGATCGACGAAGCTCTGTCCGCAAATTGGCCACTCAAGCGCATCGAAGCTGTTCTGCGGGCTGCGATGCGCGCCGGTGCGTATGAACTCACGCATCGCCGTGATGTGCCGGCGCGCGTGGTGGTTGCGGAATATGCCGACGTTGCAGCCGCCTTTGTGGAGCGCGATGAGACTGGCATGGTCAACGCCGTGCTTGATCACCTTGCGCGACGCCTGCGTCCGGCCGAGTTCAGTCGCACCACAGGATGATACGATGGTGTCGCGCGAAGACATGTCGGCCGAGGACCGCCTGATCGCACGCTTCTTTGCGCCGCTTGCAACGCACCCGGGCGCGCTTGCGCTGTCTGACGATGCGGCATTCCTCAGGCCTCCACAGGGAAGCGACCTTGTCCTCAAGACGGATGCAATCATTGGGGGCGTTCATTTTTTCCCCGACGACGCGGCGCAAGCGGTTGCAAGCAAGGCGTTGCGCGTCAATCTTTCTGACCTTGCGGCCAAAGGTGCGCGTCCTCTCGGGTTCCTTTTGTCACTCGCAATTCCAAGGACGATCGGCGAGGAGTGGCTTGCCGGCTTTGCCGAAGGGTTGCGGGGCGATGCCGTGTTGTTCGATTGCCCCCTGTTTGGGGGAGATACCGATCGCACGCCAGGGCCCACCACCGTTTCGATTGCGATGTTCGGCAGCGTCCCGGAAGGAACGATGGTGCGCCGTGCCGGCGCCAAACCCGGCGACCGCGTGTTCGTGACCGGTACGATCGGCGATGCGGTGCTCGGTCTGGCGCTACGCAACGCGGAAGCGCCGAAATGGAATCTAAGCGACGCGCAACGCAAACATCTGGTTTCGCGGTACCTTCTGCCGCAGCCGCGGAATGCACTGGCCGAGGCGGTGCGCACGCATGCATCGGCAGCAATGGATGTCTCGGACGGCCTTGCCGGCGACTTTGCAAAGTTGTGCCGCACGTCAGGAGTGGCGGCCAGGATCAACGTGGAGAAAGTGCCGTTGTCGGAAGCTGCCAAAGCCGTCGTTTCGGGAGACGCTGCTATGCTTGAAACGGCGCTTTCAGGCGGCGACGACTATGAGATTGTTTGCACGGTGCCCCAGGCAAAGGCCGGCAGCTTTTGCGCGGCCGCAAAGAAGGTCGGGGTGGGGGTCACGGATATCGGGGGAATCATGGCTGGCTCGGGCGCAAAGTTTGAAACAGCCGAGGGCAAGGCATTCACATTTGCACGCGCCTCGTTCAGTCATTTTTGAAATGCGCGCGGGATCCCCTTGGCGGCCGTTCCGACCGTTGCACTGGCCGATATGACGCGAGCCGGTCTTACGGTTATAGTGTGGAAGCAAGCAACGGGAATTGGCTATGCATGACGTGACGACGAAGCAGGCGGCGGTGACCCCGGTGGGCCAGCACCCTAACTTTCAGAAATACCACAAGCACTTTCCCACCTCGGCGTGGCTGCGGCGGCGCGCACCGCGAAATGTACCGTTATTTGCATTCGAATATGGCGATACCGGCGCAGGGAACGACGTCGGCATTGAGCACAATTGGGCCGCGCTCGATGCCGTCGAGATCGTGCCGCGGTATGGCGTCATGCCGTCACTGCCTCCCGTGGATGTCAAACTCTTTGGCCGGACCTACGCCGCTCCGATCGGCATTGCGCCCATGGGCGGCCCGTCGCTGGTGTGGCCGGGCGCCGATATCCTGATGGCAAGAGCAGCGCAGCGCGCGCGTGTACCCTACACACTGAGCGTTGCTGGCGGCGCCACGATCGAACAGGCCGCCGCAGTCGCGCCCGACGTATTCTGGCTCCAGCTCTATCGGTTCTGGCACGACGACCACAAGATCGGCTTTGATCTGGTGCGGCGCGCGCAGGCGGTTGACGCCAAGGTGCTCACGCTCACGCTCGACGTGCCGGTGCGCACGACGCGTTCGCGTGAGACCTATGCCGGCCTTGCGCACGAGTTTCGTCCTAATTCGCGCATGATTTACGAAATGCTGGTGCGGCCGCGATGGCTGCTCGCGCTGCTGCGCAATGGCTATCCGCGTTTTGCCACCATCAGCGACTATGCCCGCCCCGGTGCCGGAACGAACGAGATCATCGCTTACGCGCGCGCGCGCATGGGCGGGGCTTTCTCCTGGGAGGAGGTCAAGCGCTATCGTGATAAGTGGAAGGGGCCTATGGCGGTGAAGGGCATTCTGCATCCGGAGGATGCCGAGAAAGCCGTCGCGCTCGGCATCGAGGGTATCTGGGTCTCTAACCATGGCGGTCGTCAGATCGAGGCACTCGCGCCGTCAATCGATGTGCTGCCTGGCGTCGTCGCTGCAGTGGGGAAGAAGGCGACCGTCCTCCTCGATAGCGGCGTGCGCAGCGGGCAGGACGTGATGCGCGCACTCGCACTGGGTGCCAGCGCCGCTTTTGCGGGCAAGTCGTTCCTCTGGGCGGTGGGCGCCCTTGGCGACGAGGGACCGGATTATCTGATCGATCTCTATATCGATGAACTGCGCGCGTCACTCGGCCAGATCGGCGCAAAATCGCCGGCCGAGGCGAGAACGGCAACCATAAGGCATCCCGGCTCCATCGATTTTGGGAGCGAACCGAAGCCACTGCGCGCACCGCGCAAACGGTGACAAATTGATCGTTCGATCAACCGCCGAAATCGATATTTCAATTAAAATCATCCCTGATCTGCGCCCGCGACAGTAGCGATTCACTTCAGTGGCCGATAAAAGGGGCGGTCTTTGTCCGGGAGTCGTTGATGTCGGCGGTCGCCGAACCTGTCCACCACGCCTTGCCCGACGATAATCTGGCGCGGCGCAATGCGATGGTGCTGGCGGTCGCCCAGGCCCTCGCCGGCGGGAACAATACGGTCATCGTAAGCACGGCGAGCATTGTGGGCGCGGTTTTGGCGCCGGACAAAGGCCTCGCCACACTCCCGATCACCTGCATGGTCGTTGGCATGTGGCTTGGCACGTTGCCGCTGGGCGTGCTGGCGCGCAAAATCGGGCGACGCTTCGCCCTGCAATGCGGCTCCACCTTCGGCATTCTCTCAGGCTTGATTTCCTACGCGGCGGTGATGAACGGAAATTTCTGGCTGCTGCTGTTTGGCACATTCTGTGGCGGACTCTACGCCGCCGCCCATCAGTCATATCGTTTCGCCGCTGCCGATACCGCCAGCGATGCTTATCGGCCGAAGGTCGTTTCCTGGGTACTTGCCGGCGGCGTCTTTGCCGCGGTAATCGGGCCGCAGCTTGTCATTTTCACCAAGGATCTGCTGTCGCCGCACCTGTTCGCAGCGAGCTATCTCGGCCAATCCGCTTGCGCCGTTGCGGCAGCCTTCGTCCTGCAATTCGTCAATGTGCCACCGCTTGCTCCGGCACGTCATGGCAGCGTGAGGCCGCTCGGCGAAATCCTGCGCAATTCGCGCTTCATTGTCGCGGTTGTTTGCGGCATGGCGAGCTATGGCATGATGAACATGGTGATGACGTCAGCGCCGCTTGCCATGGTCGGCTGCGGTCATTCGGTGACAGACGCCACACTCGGCATCCAGTGGCATGTGCTGGCCATGTACGCGCCGAGCTTCATTACCGGCGCACTGATCGCCCGTTTTGGGGTCGAGCGAATTACCGGAATAGGGCTGGCTTTGATCGGCGTTACCGCCGTTATCGGCATTTCAGGAATCACCGTTGCGCACTTCTGGAGCGCGCTGGTGGTGCTCGGCATCGGCTGGAACCTTGCCTTTATCGGGGCCACTACAATGGTGACGCAATGCCACCGGCCTCACGAACGCAACAAGGTGCAGGCGTTCAATGACTTTCTGATATTCGGCAGCATGGCGCTCAGTTCATTTTCGTCCGGCCAGCTACTTGAATATTTCGGCTGGGCGACGATCAATGAGGTGATCTTTCCGACTATTTTCGTGGCCGGAGCGCTGTTGCTGTGGCTCGCGCTGCGGCGTCGGCCCTCGACGGTCTGACCGCGCAATTTCACAGCCCCGGCACGAATATTTGGCTGGCCTTGGGCCAACCCAATAACCGCGTGATTGGGCTCAACGCCCGTACCCCGGCACCCGGACGGACAAGGGGCCCGCCCGGGAGAATTTCCGCGTTGCACACCGCGCCGGATTTTGGCTATATCCGCGCGCTTACCGGTCGGGGTGAAGCGCCCTCAAAGCGGCCATCCTCGACGCTCCTGGCGCCGGCGGGAGCGTTCGTCCCGCCAGCACCATTCAAAATCGGGGAAAATGGCCACCATGACGACTTTGTGGTTGATCGTCGGCTGCGGGGTGCTCGCGATCGTTTATGGCATCTGGGCGATCCAATCGGTGCTGAGCGCCGATTCCGGCAGCAAGCGGATGCAGGAAATTTCCGAAGCCGTGCGCGAGGGCGCGCAGGCCTATCTCAAGCGCCAATACACCACCATCGGCATTGTCGGCGTGGTGATCTTTGCCATCATCGGGTTCACGCTCGGCTGGCTGGTCGCGGTCGGCTTCGCAGTCGGCGCTATCCTGTCGGGTGCTACGGGTTTTATTGGCATGAATGTTTCGGTGCGCGCCAACGTGCGGGTGGCACAGGCGGCCACCAAGTCACTGGCCGGGGGTTTGGAACTCGCCTTCAAGTCAGGCGCCATTACCGGCATGCTGGTCGCAGGCCTCGCATTGCTCGGCGTCACCCTTTATTTCGGATTCCTTACCGGCACGATGCATAAGGCGGCCAACGACCGGACGGTGATCGACGCCATTGTTGCGCTTGGTTTTGGCGCGTCGTTGATTTCGATCTTTGCCCGTCTTGGTGGCGGAATCTTCACCAAGGGCGCCGACGTCGGCGGCGATCTGGTGGGCAAAGTGGAAGCGGGCATTCCGGAAGACGATCCGCGCAATCCGGCAACCATCGCCGACAACGTTGGCGATAACGTTGGTGACTGCGCCGGCATGGCGGCTGATCTGTTCGAGACCTATGCGGTGACAATCGTCGCCACCATGGTGCTGGCCTCTATCTTCTTCTCCAGCACGCCAATTCTGCTCAACATGATGACTTATCCCCTCGCGATCGGCGGCGCTTGCATCATCACATCAATCATCGGCACGTTCTTCGTCCGGCTTGGCCGCAACAAATCGATCATGGGGGCGCTCTATAAGGGCTTTATCGCTTCGGCGGTACTCTCGCTCGTTGCCATCTGGTTTGTTACCGACTCTCTGATCGGGATGGGCCCGATTGCGGGCGTGCCCTACACCGGCGAAGCGCTTTACATTTGCGCTGTCGTAGGTCTGGTGGTGACTGGCCTGATCATCTGGATTACCGAATACTACACCGGCACCAATTTCCGCCCGGTGAAGTCTATTGCTGCGGCCTCGGTCACCGGCCACGGCACCAACGTCATCCAGGGTTTGGCGATTTCACTCGAATCGACTGCGCTGCCAGCCATTGTGATCATTGCAGGCATTCTCGTTGCTTATGCGCAGGCGGGATTGTTTGGCATTGCGATCGCGGTCACCGCGATGCTGGCTCTCGCCGGCATGGTAGTCGCGCTCGACGCATTCGGGCCGGTCACCGACAATGCCGGCGGCATTGCCGAAATGGCGGGGCTGCCGAAAAACGTGCGCAAGTTTACCGACGCGCTCGATGCGGTCGGCAACACCACCAAGGCGATCACCAAGGGTTATGCCATCGGATCGGCAGGCCTCGGCGCGCTGGTGCTGTTCGCGGCCTATAACCAGGACCTACTGTTCTTCAGCAAGAATGCCGCGACGCATCCGTATTTCCAAGGCATCCACCTCGACTTCGCACTGACCAATCCGTACGTTGTGGTCGGCCTATTGTTCGGTGGCCTGCTGCCCTATTTGTTTGCGTCGATGGGTATGACCGCGGTCGGCCGCGCTGCCGGCGCAATCGTCGAGGAAGTACGCCGTCAGTTCCGCGCGAAGCCCGGCATCATGAAGGGCAAGGATAAGCCGGATTACGGCCGCGCGGTAGACATGCTTACCAGGGCCGCGATCAAGGAAATGATTGTCCCTTCGCTGTTGCCGGTGCTGTCGCCGATCGTGTGCTACTTCGCCATTTATTTCATCGCGGGCGGCGGAGCCGCCGGCAAATCGGCCGGGTTCTCGGCAGTCGGTGCCATGCTGCTCGGCGTTATCGTCACCGGCCTGTTCGTCGCGATCTCGATGACCTCCGGCGGCGGTGCATGGGACAACGCCAAGAAATACATCGAGGACGGCCATTATGGCGGCAAGGGCTCGGACGCGCACAAGGCCGCGGTGACGGGCGATACTGTCGGAGATCCATACAAGGACACGGCCGGACCAGCTGTGAATCCGATGATCAAGATCACCAACATCGTCGCGCTGTTGCTGCTCGCGGTTCTGGCACACTGATCTTCGCAATTAAGCGAGAAGGGCCCGCCCGCGTGCGGGCCCTTTTTCCATTGAGCAACCGCTTTATAGATGCAAGCCGACGTTCTTGAATATATTACGCAGGTAGCTCAATTCCTGGCCGCCGGTCGGCGTTGTCTGCGAATAGAAGTCGAAAATCTTTCCGTCCTTCAGACCGTAGTTTGCGAGTCTTGTTACCCTTCGATCTTTGTCGAAATAGACCGCGATAACGCGTTGGTCGATGACCTCATGGGGCATGAAGGCGGCCGAGCGCTGCGCTTTCTGCGAGATGTAATAGAAGGCATCCCCGTTGACAGTGGCGACCGTGGAGGGGGTGCCAAGCACAATCAATACCTGCTCTTGCGTAGCGCCGACCGGGACCTGTTCGAGTGCGCCTTCCGGCAGCACATAACCGCGCTGTAGGGTCTCGGTCGTGCTGCCACAGGCCGTGAGAGCAAGCGCAGCCGCAAGGGTGACGGCGAGGCGGATGGCATGATTTCTACGGCGCACGATCTTCGATCCCAGAATGCGAATGCATTATTTCGTTCTTGCAACGGCAAGGGCGTTGACGTAACGCGGCGAACCGCAAGAGCCCCCGACCAGACCCAATGAAATTACCCCTGTTTCGCCGCAGTGCGCGGCAAAACACCATTTCGACCCTGTATGGCACGATCGTGGCGCAGGCGCGATTGCCCTGTTTTTATCGTGAATATGCAGTCCCAGACACAGTTGATGGGCGTTTCGAGCTTTTGGTAATGCACCTTGCCCTGGTCCTCAGCCGGCTGGAGGAGGAACCGGAGGTACGGAACCTAGGCCAATCGCTGTTCGACCATTTCTGCAACGATATGGACCATAATTTGCGGGAAATGGGCGTCGGTGACCTTGCGGTCCCAAAGCAGATGCAACGAATGGGTGAAGCCTATTACGGCCGCGCTCAGGCCTATCGGAAAGCGCTGGGGGCAGCAGGCGAAGAGCCGCTGGTAGAGGCCATAATGCGGAATATTTACGATGGGGCAGCGCCCGGCCGGGCTGCGGCCGCCCGACTTGCGGCCTATATGCGGGAAGCGGTACGTGACCTTGAGGGGCAATCGGCATCGGCTCTTCTCGCGGGAAAGGTCCTTCTGCCAAATCCATCGGTTACGGTTCTTGTTGAGGATAAGGCACGGCTGTCAGAAGACTGATAATTATGGAAAAAGCCAAAAATCCATGGAGTCTGCCTGTAGTCGTGGAGGATATTCCGGAAACGGGCCTTCATATCGACGCAGAGGCCCCCGCGGAGGTTCGGCCGCAACTGGCAAATCTCGCCGGCCTGCGCAGCCTGCCTCGCATTTCAGGGACTTTTGACTTGATGCGTCAGGGCGCCGGCGTGCGCGTTGCGGGCCGCGTCAAGGCTCGGGTCGGCCAGATATGCGTTGTCACGCTCGAACCGATCGAGAGCGATTTGGAAGAGCCGGTCGATCTTGTCTTTGCCCCGGCGGCGGCGATCGAGACCGCCGACCATGGGAGGGCCGACGGCAAAACGTCCGACAAGGATCCGCCCGAGCCTCTGATTGACGCCCGGCTCGATCTTGGCGCGGTGGCGACCGAATTCCTTCTCCTCGGCATCGATCCATACCCTCGCAAGGCCGGAGCGCAATTTGGTCCCCTGAAATCTGACGACGACACCGCGCGTCCTTTCGCCGCCCTAGAAGCGCTAAAAAAGCGTATGGGCGACACTTAGTCGGAAACGAATGGGCCGGGGAATGGGCGATTTGGACAATCGGCTTGTTTGGCGTGGCCGACCGGTTATGGTCGCGGCCGTGCGTCGATTCAGTATGACCATGCTGCCGGTGCGCCAATCAACGCCGTCACGAGCGAACCATGCCGGATAAGGTTCGCATTGCGCTTGATGCCATGGGCGGCGACCATGGCGCGGCAGTCATTCTGCCTGGCGCCGACGTTTCGCTCGCCCGTCATCCCGACATTGAATATCTGTTGTTCGGCAACAGCGCTGCCGTCGAACCGGTACTCGCCGGCTTGCCCCGTCTAAAGGCGAAATCGAAACTCGTTCACACCGACGTCGCGATCCGCATGGACGACAAACCGAGCCAGGCGCTGCGCTATGGCCGTTGGAAATCGTCCATGTGGCTTGCGACCGACGCGGTAAAAAAAGGCGAAGCCGACGTCGCGGTTTCCGCCGGCAATACCGGCGCGCTGATGGCGATGGCGCGCTTCAATCTCAAGATGATCGAAGGCATCGAACGGCCGGCGATTGCGGCCCTGTGGCCGACGCTGAAAGGTGAATCCGTCGTACTCGATGTCGGCGCGTCGATCGGCGCCGATGAGGCGCACTTGGTCAACCTTGCAGCGATGGGGAGCGCGATGGCCCGGGTGCTGTTCGATATCGAGCGCCCAACGGTCGGTCTGCTGAACATTGGAGTGGAAGAGGTCAAAGGGCTTGAGCAGGTGCGCGAGGCGGGGCGCATTTTACGCGAAGGTCAATTTCCACACTTTGACTATCACGGATTTGTCGAAGGCGACGACATCGGCAAGGGTGTTGTAGACGTAGTTGTCACCGAAGGTTTTGCGGGAAATATTGCGTTGAAAACGGCGGAAGGTACCGCGCACCAGCTGACATCTTATTTGCGGGCCGCGATGAATCGCACGTGGGCGGCTCGTCTCGGATATGTCCTCGCGCGGCAGGCCTTTCACACGCTGCGTGAAAAGATGGATCCACGTAAGTCGAACGGCGGCGTATTCCTTGGCCTCAACGGAATCGTCATCAAGAGTCATGGTGGCGCCGACGCCGAAGGAACGGCCTCCGCCATCGACATGGGTTATGACATGGTGCGCTATGAATTGCTCGCCAAGATAGGGCAATCAATGGCGCGCGACCTGCTGGCAAGAACGACGGCGCGACAGGCGGGCGGGGCAGGCTCGTGACGATGCTGCGTTCGATTGTGCTCGGCTGCGGCAGCTATCTTCCTGCGCGCATCGTCAGTAACGACGAACTTGCGCGCACGGTGGCGACGACCGATGAATGGATAGTGCAGCGGACGGGGATCCGCGAGCGCCACATCGCTGCGCCCGGCGAATTGACATCCGATCTTGCACTTCAAGCGGCGCGTGCGGCGCTCGCCAATGCGCATGTCGAGGAGAATTCGATCGACCTGATCGTGCTGGCGACGTCAACGCCGGACCAAACATTTCCCGCCACGGCCGTGTCGGTGCAATCCGGCCTGGGCATCACTCACGGCGCGGCCTTTGACCTGCAGGCGGTTTGCTCGGGTTTTGTTTATGCGCTGCAGGTGACGGACGCCCTACTGCGGACAGGCGCCTACAAGCGCGCGCTTGTCATAGGCGCCGAGACCTTTTCGCGCATCCTTGACTGGAACGACCGCACCACCTGCGTGCTGTTTGGTGACGGCGCCGGCGCACTGGTTCTGGAAGCTCAGCCGCAGCCGGGGACGCGCGAGGACCGCGGCCTGCTCACCACGCACCTGCGCTCCGACGGCCGGCACCGGGCCAAGCTCTACGTCGATGGCGGCCCATCGTCGACGCAAACCGTCGGCCACCTGCGGATGGAAGGCCGCGAGGTCTTCAAGCACGCGGTCGCCATGATTACCGACGTGATCGAGGATGCCTTCAAGGCGACCGGCTATTCTGCGGCCGACATAGACTGGTTTGTGCCGCACCAGGCCAACAAGCGCATCATCGATGGGTCAGCGCACAAGCTTGGCATTGCACCCGAAAAGGTGGTGGTGACCGTGGATCGCCACGGCAATACGTCAGCGGCATCCATTCCGCTGGCCTTGTTTGATGCCTTGGCCGATCGACGGATCAAACGGGGAAACCTGGTCCTGCTCGAGGCCATGGGTGGGGGATTCACATGGGGATCGGCGCTGCTGCGGTGGTAAAAGTCCCCACCCACGGGGTCGCTGCCGAGGGCCAGATCTCATCACAATTCTTAACGGCCCCGTTGACCCCCACCGTTCATCCTAATATCCTCGATAATTCAGCGGGATACCTTCGCCGGGGGCAGGGCAGGCGATGACCGGAAAAACTGTGACGCGGGCCGACTTGTGCGAGGCGGTCTATCAGAAGGTCGGCCTTTCTCGCACGGAATCGGCCGCTTTGGTCGAGTTGGTGCTCAAGGAGATCACCGACTGCCTGGAGCGTGGCGAAACCGTGAAGCTGTCCTCTTTTGGCTCTTTTGTTGTCCGAAAAAAGGGCCAGCGGATCGGCCGCAACCCGAAAACCGGCAAAGAGGTGCCAATTTCGCCGCGACGCGTTATGGTGTTCAAGCCGTCAGCGATTCTCAAGCTGCGCATTAACAATGGCGCCGCTGAGCCAGGCTGAGCCGAAACAGTCGGTCGCGTATCAGCGTTAGACCCTAATCACGGAGTGACGCCGCTTTGGACAGCAAGGCGCCTGACGCATTTCGCACCATCAGCGAGGTGGCAGAAGACCTCGACCTGCCGCAGCATGTCCTGCGGTTTTGGGAAAGCCGGTTTCACGAGATCAAACCGATGAAGCGCGGCGGTGGCCGCCGCTATTACCGGCCGGACGACATCGACCTTTTACGTGGCATTCGCCACCTGCTTTACGGCGAGGGCTACACCATCCGGGGCGTGCAGCGAATCTTGCGCGAGCAGGGTTCGAGATTTGTTCAGGAGGTATGGCAGGAGGGAGCACCGCAGCCGCCGCATGGCGTGGTCGAGAACGAAGAGTTAGTAGAGGAAACAGAGATCGAGGTGGCTATTCTGCCGGATGACGAGGGCGGGTTGCGCAGCAGGCTTTCATCCCTGATCGGCCATGATCTTCGTGACCGGCAGGATGATGTCACGGTCCGGACCGATCCCCCGCTCACCAGCGCGCCGGTGCCGCGCGTTGATCCGGACGATCGTGCGCTCCACGCTGTTTCCGCCTCCGGCGAACCAGGACCTTCGGTCGAGCCGGCGCCGACTTTGCGTCAGGGATCGTCCCCCAAAACGGAGGACGGCCTCGCGCGCGATGATCTGCACAAATTGCACGCCGCCCTCCACGAGCTTGTTGAGTGCCGCAAGCTCATTGATGCGGTCGTCACGCGGCCGCACTAATCTCGGCTTTCCGCTGTCGCGCAATGAACCAAACGGACATGGTACACGACCAATGGCCGTGTAGAATGACTGCCTGCATTTCCGGAGGCTGAGGGGCACCATGCGGAACGCTGCTAGGGCCGCATCGCTTGCGATGGCGACTGTCGTTGGCGCGCTGACGCCCGCGCTCAGCCAAACGGTCAGCAACCCACCGCCGCCGGTCATTGTCACCCATGGAGGGACGATCACGCCGCTCGGCGGCTTTGTGATCGGCTCGATCGGGTGCGCGGCTATTTCGCCGATGATCGGCACCGTGATACTCGGCCGCGAGCTTACGATCAGCGAAGCCTACCATACGACCCTGGGCTGCTTCCTTGGGCCGGCCGGATGGCTTCTCGCCGACGCGCTTTTCCCGCCCACGGTCACGGTCCAACCGCGGCCAGGAAATCAGCCGCGCGGCCCGAGGCGGGCCGCGCGCGGCCGTCACTTCAATATCCCGCCGACCGGCGAGACTCGATTCGTGGCGAATGAATTGCTGCTCGAATTTGCCGAAAACGTCACCGAACAGACGCGTGCGAATCTTGCGCGCACTCTGCAGCTCACGCAACTCGAGGCGCAGAGATTCGACTTGACCGGCCGGACCATTGAGCGCTGGCGCATTATTGGCACGCGATCGGTGCCGGACACGCTGCGTTTGATCTCGCGCAATTTCCCGGGCGTATCCATGGGACAGGCAAACATGGTCTATATCGGCGCGCAGACGCAAACCTCGCCGCAAAGTACCGACGCGGGCGCCGCGCAATACGTCGTCGGCAAACTCCACCTTCTCGAAGCCCACCGCGTCAGCAATGGCGACGACGTCGTCGTCGCCGTGATCGATTCAAAGATCGATACGAGCCATCCGGATCTCGCCGGCGTGATCGTCGACGAATATGACGCGGTCGGCACCCCGGCCACGCCGCATTCACACGGCACGGCGATGGCTGGAGCAATCGCGGCGCACAGCAGGCTGATTGGTGTGGCGCCGAAAGTAAAGTTGCTGGCGGTGCGGGCGTTTTCAGGTGCCGGCGAAATTGCGGAGAGCACTACTTTCGCCATCCTCAAGAGCCTGGATT
>DASSIT010000088.1:0-41321 GCA_035691545.1 Pseudolabrys sp.
CGCTGCGCGACCTGACCGAAGAAGACGAAAAAGAGGTCGAGGCCTCGAAATTCGATCTTAATTACATCGCGCTCGATGGCTCGATCGCCTGCAGGGTCAATGGCGCAGGCCTCGCCATGGCGAGCATGGACATCATAAAACTCTACGGCATGACGCCCGCGAACTTCCTCGACGTGGGCGGCAGCGCGACCAAGGAGAAAGTTGCCGCTGCGTTCAAGATCATCACCTCCGATCCCAACGTCAAAGGAATCCTGGTCAATATTTTCGGCGGCATCATGAAATGCGACGTCATCGCTGAAGGTGTCGTCGCGGCCGTCAAGGAAGTCGGCCTGAAGGTGCCGCTGGTGGTGCGGCTCGAAGGCACCAACGTCGATCTCGGCAAGAAGATCATCAAGGAATCCGGCCTCAACGTCACGTCGGGAGATGACCTCGATGACGCCGCGCAGAAAATCGTGAAAGCGGTGAAAGGCGAGTGATGGTTCATCGCGTGCGCCAAACGACACCCAGGATTCACCTCCCCCTTTCAGGGGGAGGTGAGCGGAGCTAGCTAATGGCCGTCCTCATCAACAAAGACACCAAGGTTATCTGCCAAGGTTTCACCGGCAAGAACGGCACGTTCCATTCGGAACAGGCCATCAAATACGGCACTAAGATGGTCGGCGGCACTTCGCCGGGCAAAGGGGGCTCTACGCATCTCGATCTGCCCGTGTTCGACACCGTCGCCGAGGCGAAGGAAAAGACCGGCTGCGATGCGAGTGTGATCTATGTGCCGCCGGCGGGCGCCGGTGACGCGATCTGCGAGGCGATCCAGGCCGAGATCCCGCTGATCGTATGCATCACCGAAGGCATTCCGGTGATGGACATGGTCAAGGTGAAGCGTTCCCTTTCGGGGTCGAACTCCCGGCTGATCGGTCCGAACTGCCCGGGCGTGATGACGGCGGGCGAATGCAAGATCGGCATCATGCCGGGCAACATTTTCAAGCCGGGGAAGGTCGGTATCGTCTCGCGCTCCGGGACGCTCACTTATGAGGCGGTGTTCCAGACCAGCCGCGAGAACCTCGGTCAGACGACGGCTGTCGGTATCGGCGGCGACCCGGTGAAGGGCACCGAATTCATCGCGGTCCTGGAAATGTTTCTGGCAGATCCCAAGACCGAGTCGATTGTCATGATCGGCGAGATAGGCGGCTCGGCGGAAGAAGATGCGGCGCAATTTCTCAAGGACGAGGCCAGGCGCGGACGAAAGAAGCCGATGGTCGGGTTCATTGCCGGCCGCACCGCGCCTCCCGGCCGTCGCATGGGTCATGCCGGGGCGATTATTTCCGGCGGCAAGGGTGACGCGGAGTCCAAAATTGCCGCCATGGAATCCGCGGGAATCAAGGTATCACCATCCCCGGCGCGAATCGGGAAGACGCTGGTGGAAGTACTGAAATCCTGATTCAGTGCTTAGGTCTTTCGTAGACTTACAGACGTCATAAATAGAGTTAAAACAGCCACACTAACGCACCGGTCGGCCTAGTCGGGTGCCGGGCTGCCGATGGGGCGCGGTATTTAGACTGCGCAAGGATAGACACCATGTCCCGCCAGGACGCGAACGCCATTTTCGCCCGTACATCGTTTCTATACGGAGGCAATGCCGCCTATATCGAAGATCTCTACGCCAAATATGAAGCGGACCCTGCGGCGGTCGATGCCGAGTGGCAGGCCTTTTTCCAAACCCTGAAGGACGACAAGGCCGACGTCGCCAAAAACGCGCGCGGCGCATCCTGGCAAAAGCCGAATTGGCCGCAGCGCCCCAGCGGGGACCTGGTAGCGGCTCTCGACGGCCAATGGGCCGAGACTGAAAAGAAGCTCGTTGAAAAGATCTCGACCACGGCTCGCGCGAAAGGCGTGGAGCTTGCGTCTACCGAAGTGATGCAGGCGACGCGCGATTCCATCCACGCGTTGATGCTAATTCGCGCCTACCGCATGCGCGGTCACTTTCACGCCAAGCTCGATCCGCTCGAACTCGAGCCGGAGAAAAACGAGGAAGAACTGGATCCGCGCACATACGGTTTCACCGAAGCCGATTTCGATCGCAAGATCTATCTCGACAAGGTGCTCGGCCTGGAATTCGCGTCGATGCGCGAGATTGTCGCGATTCTGCGCCGCACTTACTGCCAGACGCTCGGCGTGGAATTCATGCACATCTCGAATGCTGCGCAGAAAAGCTGGATCCAGGAACGCATCGAGGGTCGCGACAAGGAGATCACTTTCACCCGCGAGGGCAAGCGCGCGATCCTAAACAAGCTGGTGGAATCCGAAGGCTTCGAAAATTTCTGCGACGTGAAGTTCACGGGCACCAAGCGCTTCGGCCTCGATGGCGCCGAATCTCTGATCCCGGCGCTCGAGCAAATCATCAAGCGCGGCGGAAATCTCGGCGTGGAAGAAATCTGCATCGGCATGCCGCATCGCGGCCGCTTGAACGTGCTCACGCAGGTGATGGGCAAGCCGCATCGCGCACTCTTCCACGAATTCAAGGGCGGTTCGGCGACGCCTGATGAAATCGAAGGCTCAGGCGACGTCAAGTATCACCTTGGCGCCTCGTCAGACCGCGAGTTCGATAACAACAGGGTGCATCTCTCGCTGACGCCAAATCCGTCGCATCTGGAAATCGTCGATCCGATTACGCTCGGCAAGGTACGCGCCAAGCAGGATCAACATCATGCGAAGCCTGACGAGCGCACCATGGTGATGCCGTTGCTGATGCACGGCGATGCCGCCTTCGCCGGCCAAGGCGTGGTGGCGGAATGCTTCGGCCTGTCGGACCTGAAAGGCTACCGCACCGGCGGCAGCATCCATTTCATCGTCAACAACCAGATAGGCTTCACGACATACCCGCGCTATTCGCGCTCGTCGCCTTACCCGTCCGACGTCGCGAAGATGATCGAGGCGCTCATCTTCCATGTGAACGGTGATGATCCCGAAGCGGTCGTATTTGCCGCCAAAGTTGCGACCGAGTACCGGCAGAAATTCCAACGGCCTGTCGTCATCGACATGTTCTGCTACCGGCGTTTCGGCCACAACGAAGGCGACGAACCTTCGTTCACACAGCCGCTGATGTACAAGAAGATCCGCGCACATCCGAGCGTGTTGGAAATCTACAGCAAGAAATTGATCGGTGAGGGTGTCATCACCGAGGGCGAGGTCGCCAAGATGCGTGGCGACTGGCGTGCGCGGCTCGACGCCGAATTCGAGGCGGCGCAAGGCTACAAGCCGAACAAAGCCGACTGGCTCGACGGCCGCTGGGCCGGCCTGAAGGCGGCGCGTGAGGTCGAGGACCCACGCCGCGGCAATACCGGTGTTGCGATCGAAACGCTGCGCGAGATCGGCAAGAAAATCACAGTCGTTCCGCCGGATTTTCATGTCCATAAGACCATCCAGCGTTTCCTCGACAATCGCGCAAAGGCTATCGGGACAGGTGAGGGGATCGATTGGGCCACGGCCGAGGCGCTTGCCTTCTGCTCCCTGCTAAAGGAGGGCCACCCCGTACGCCTGTCGGGTCAGGACAGCGAGCGCGGCACCTTCTCGCAACGCCACGCAGTGCTTTTCGATCAGAATACCGAGGAGCGCCACACGCCCTTCAACCATCTCGGAGAGGGGCAGGCGCGCTTCGAAGTACTCAACTCGAGCCTGTCGGAAGAGGCCGTGCTCGGCTTCGAATATGGCTATTCCACCGCGGAGCCGAATGCCCTGACCTTGTGGGAAGCCCAATTCGGCGATTTCGCCAACGGCGCGCAGGTCGTTTTCGATCAGTTCATTTCGTCGGGCGAGCGCAAGTGGCTGCGCATGTCGGGGCTCGTCTGCCTGCTGCCGCACGGATACGAAGGGCAGGGGCCTGAGCACTCCTCTGCGCGGCTCGAGCGCTTTCTTCAGATGTGCGCCGAAGACAACATGCAAGTCGCAAACTGCACGACCCCTGCAAATTATTTTCACGTCCTTCGCCGGCAGCTGAAACGTGAAATCCGCAAGCCGCTGATTTTAATGACGCCGAAATCTCTGCTGCGCCACAAGCGCGCCGTGTCCAGGCTCGACGAATTATCCAATGGCACCACGTTTCATCGTCTCTTGTGGGACGACGCACAATTGCTCGCGAATGAGAAGATCAGGCTTGTTCCCGACGACAAGATACGACGCGTCGTTATGTGCTCGGGCAAGGTCTACTATGACATCTATGACGAGCGCGAGAAGCGCGGCATTGATGATATCTACATTCTACGGCTCGAGCAGCTCTATCCGTTCCCGACCAAGGCACTGGTAGCCGAACTATCCCGCTTCAAGCAGGCGGAAATGGTCTGGTGCCAGGAAGAGCCGCGCAACATGGGCGGCTGGTTCTTCGTCGACGTTTTCCTTCAATGGATACTCAACCAGATCGGCGCCAAGCATCGCACCATGCGTTATGCAGGTCGCCCGGCCTCGGCTTCGACAGCGGTCGGTCAAATGTCGAAACACGTCGCGCAGCTCAAGCAGTTTCTCGACGAGGCGCTGGGATAACTCGATGGACTGCCATGGCCGGGCTTGTCCCGGCCATCCCGATCGGGGACGCGCGGCTGCCGTCCCCTAAGCGAGATGCCCGGCACGAGGCCGGACATGACAAATGAGAGGTAAGAGAGACGTCATGGCTGACATCCGCGTGCCTACTCTCGGTGAATCGGTGACCGAAGCGACGGTCGGCAAGTGGTTCAAAAAGCCGGGTGACGCTGTTGCCGTGGACGAACCGCTGGTGGAACTTGAGACCGACAAGGTCACACTTGAAGTGCCGGCCCCGGCCGCCGGCGTGCTGTCCGACGTGGCGGTCAAGAACGGAGATACCGTCGCGGTCGGCGCGCTTCTCGGGCAGATCAAGGAAGGCGCCGTCGCCGCGTCAAGGCCTCTCGCGGCCACGACGGCCGCGGCAAAACCGGCCGGTCCGGCGCCCCGGCCCGCCGAGGCGCCAAAACCGGCGGCCGCGCCAGCATCCGTGATCCCGATGCCGCCCTCCGTGCGCAAGATTGCAGCCGAAAGCGGAGTTGATCCCTCAAAAGTCAGCGGCACCGGCATGCATGGGCAGGTGACCAAGGGCGACATGCTGAGTGCGATCGAGCGCGCGGCGGCTGCGCCGACGCCGGTAGCCGCGCCCATGCAGATGCGCGCCCCATCGCCGGCCGATGATGCGGCGCGAGAAGAGCGCGTGCACATGACTCGCCTGCGGCAGACCATTGCGCGCCGCCTGAAGGATGCGCAGAACACGGCAGCCATGCTCACGACCTTCAACGAGGTCGACATGAGCGCTGTTATGCATATGCGCAATCAGTACAAGGATCTGTTCGAGAAGAAGCACGGCGTAAAGCTTGGCTTCATGGGTTTCTTCGTGCGCGCCTGTATCCAGGCGCTGAAGGAGATCCCCGCGGTGAATGCCGAAATCGACGGCACTGACATCGTCTACAAGAATTATTACCACATTGGCATTGCGGTCGGCACGGAGAAGGGGCTCGTCGTGCCGGTTGTGCGCGATGCACAGGCCATGTCGCTGGCCGAGATCGAAAAGACTATCACCAATTTCGGGCGGCGCGCGCGCGATGGCAGCCTCAAGATCGACGAGATGCAGGGCGGAACCTTCACCATCACAAACGGCGGCGTGTATGGTTCACTGATGTCAACGCCGATCCTCAATGCGCCGCAGTCCGGCATTCTCGGCATGCACAAGATCCAGGAGCGGCCGGTTGTCATTGCCGGCAAGATCGAGGTGCGGCCGATGATGTATCTCGCACTCTCCTACGATCATCGTATCGTCGACGGGCGTGAGGCAGTCACCTTCCTCGTGCGCGTGAAGGAAGGCCTGGAGGATCCGGCGCGCATCGTACTGGATTTGTAGTCTCGCTGTCGTGGCCGAGGTTCGTCCCGGCCACCCCGCTTAGGTTGGCACTGCAGTGCCATATAACCGGGATTGCCGGGACGAGCCCGGCAATGACAATCGATAGGTGATCATCATGCCTTCCTACGACCTGATCGTTATCGGCACCGGGCCTGGCGGCTATGTCTGCGCCATCCGCGCGGCGCAGTTGGGCCTGAAAACAGCGGTGGTCGAAAAACGCGCGACTTTCGGCGGCACGTGCCTGAATATCGGCTGTATTCCATCGAAGGCGCTTCTTCACGCTTCTGAATTGTTCGAGGACGCGGGTCACACCTTCAGAAAAATGGGCATCGGCGTGTCCGAGCCCAAGCTCGATCTCACTGCGATGATGGCGTTCAAGGACCAGGGCGTTGAGGGCAACGTAAAGGGCGTCGAATTTCTGCTCAAGAAAAACAAGGTCGATGCTTATGCCGGCGCCGGCCGCATCGTCGCGCCCGGCAAGGTCGAGGTGACGGCCGCCGATGGCAAGAGGCAGACGCTGGAGACAAAGTCGATCGTTATCGCCACCGGCTCCGACGTAGCGCGCCTGCGCGGTATCGCGATCGACGAGAAACGGATCGTGTCGTCAACCGGCGCGCTCGCGCTTCCCAGGGTGCCCGAGCATTTGCTGGTGGTCGGCGCCGGCGTGATCGGGCTCGAGCTCGGGTCCGTATGGCGGCGGCTTGGCTCGAAAGTAACCGTTGTCGAATTCCTCGACGGCGTTTTGCCCGGAATGGACGGCGAGGTGCGCCGCCAGGCGCAGCGCCTGTTCGAAAAGCAGGGCATGGCGTTCAAGCTGTCGTCGAAGGTCACTGCGGTAGACGGTTCGGGCGCAAAGTTGAGGGCGACCATCGAGCCCGCCAAAGGCGGCACTTCCGAAACCATCGAGGCTGACGTTGTGCTCGTGTCGATTGGGCGCGAGCCTTACACCGAAGGGCTTGGCCTCAAGGAAATCGGCGTCAAGCTGGACGAGCGCGGCCGCGTCGTCGTCGATCATTACTATGCGACCACTGTGCCCGGAATCTGGGCAATCGGTGACGTCATTGCCGGGCCAATGCTGGCGCACAAGGCCGAAGACGAAGGTGTCGCGCTTGCGGAAATCCTGGTCGGGCAGGCGGGGCATGTGAATTACGATGCCATTCCGAATGTAGTCTACACCTATCCCGAGATTGCGACGGTGGGAAAAAGCGAAGAAGAACTAAAGGCGGCAGGGGTCGCTTACAATGTCGGCAAGTTTCCGTTCACCGCGAACGGCCGCGCCAAAGTCAACTTGACTACCGATGGTTTCGTGAAAATTCTTGCTGATGCCAAAACCGACCGCGTTCTCGGCGTGCAGCTCATCTGCGCCGATGCCGGCAACATGATCGCTGAGGCAGTACTGGCCATGGAATTCGGCGCGTCAGCCGAAGATATCGCCCGAACCTGTCACGCGCATCCGACACTGCCCGAGGCTGTGAAGGAAGCGGCCATGGCGGTGGCCAAGCGCGCCATTCACATATGATACCGAAGGCGTCATTCCGGGGCGCGAGCGTTTCAAGTGAACCCGGTATCGAGAGCCCATCGACTCACATTCGCGTCGAGGTTATGGATTCCGGGCCGCGGCGCTTTGCGCCTCGCCGGGAATGACAATCAGAAAATTTCGCAGGGAGAAATTCAATGGCCAAGGGGCACAAAGACAAGGTCGCCGTCATCACCGGCGCCGCGGGCGGGATCGGACAGGCCTTTGCCAAGCGTCTTGCCGAAGAAGGCGTGCACATCGCAATCGCCGATCTCGGCGACAGCAGCGCCACCGTCAAAATGGTTGAGGCCCAGGGCCGTCAGGCACTGGCCGTAAAATGCGATGTGTCCTCGGAAGATTCGGTCGCTGCGATGGCAAAGCAGGTCAAAGCGAAATTCGGCCGTGTCGACATTGTCGTGAATTGCGCGGGCGTTTTTCCGCAGAAGAATTTTCCCGAGATGACCTTCGCTGACTGGCGCGAGGTCTTGTCGATCAACCTCGATGGTACTTTCCTGGTCACCGCGGCTTTTGTGCCGGGCATGCGCGTGCGCAAGTGGGGGCGTGTCGTTAACATGGCGTCAAGCACGCTCGGTTCGGTGGTGACGGGCTTTGCCCATTATGTGGCAAGCAAGGGCGGCATCGTCGGATTTACCCGCGCGCTGGCGACCGATCTCGCTGCCGACGGAATTACAGTCAATGCTATCGCGCCGGGGCTGACACGCTCGCCCGGGACCCTGGTGCGTTCGCCGCGTCCAGGCTTCAAGACCATGGACGAGGAATTTGACGCGGTCGCTCAGATGCAGGCGATAAAACGCGTGGAAGTACCGGAAGATCTCGTGGGTGCCATCTCTTTCCTGACCAGCGATGATGCGGCCTTCATCACCGGGCAGACGCTGAATGTGGATGGCGGCCGGGTGAGATCGTAGCGCGCCCCGTAAATTCAACGGTTTTGGGTTTCGCCGCGCTCAAGCCACCCTATGGACATCACATTTCGACCTTTGTTGTTGGATTCCCGCGTGCGCGGGAATGAGCGGAGTGTGCGGCAGGGTGGTTCCAAAGTGCGCGGGAATGAGCGAGTGTACGGCAGGGTGGTTCCAAAGTGTGCGGGAATGAACGGAGTGTGGGGCAAGGCCGCGCATTATCGCCTCCCGCTCATCCCCGCGAAAGCGGAGATCCAGAGACTGCTGGTGACTCTCGCGTCGCGTCTTTTGTAGCCCGGGTTGAGCGCAGCGAAACCCGTGAACAACTTGAAGGTGATGCGGGCCTTATTTGCGGCAGGCCATCGCGCTATTATGTAACCGTATGCGCCGCAAACTTCTCCGTTTCCTTTGGGTGGTCCTCGCGCTGCTGTTTTTGCTCGAGGCGTGGCTATGGGATCATCTCGAGCCCATCGTCGCGCGTGTCGTCAACTTTGTGCCCTGGGGCAGGGTAAAAACCCGTCTTGCGCAATTGATCGAAAATCTGCCGCCCTATGCGGTTCTCACAATTTTCGTCATACCGCTTGTCGTCGTCTTGCTTCCGCTGAAATTCCTGGAAGTTTACGTTATCGCCACACAAGGCTGGCTGGGAGTTGTGCTGGCCCTGGTGTTCGCCAAATTCCTTGGCGTCGGCGTCACCGCCTTCGTATTCGACGTGACCCGCAGCAAGCTGCTGCAGATCGGTTGGTTTCGCCGCATGTACGACTGGTTCATGTGGCTTCGCGATTGGTCGCGGGAAATTACCGCGCCAATCCGCACGCGGCTGCATAAACTGGCATGGCTGTTGAAACCGCAACGTGCCGGGCGGTTTCTGCGACGGCTCATGCGCATGCGTCGCCGCGCCTATCGTAGCAATCCGGTGAAGTCGGCCAGCCCACGACGGGCGATGTGAACGGCGTCAGCCCAAATGAATCGCATGTGGCGCCCACAGGCCTAACGCCATGAAGCCGAGACCGAAGATGCCGACAAGGCCGGACAGCCAGCCGAGCACCGTCATGCCGGTAATGACCTCCGCGGAAGCCAGGACGATTCCGATCTGAAACGCAGCCGAGGCAAATTCATATTGGTGATATCGTCCCAGCCGCGTATCGCGGTCGTGCTCATATTGCTCGGCCAATGCCCGCAGTTCCTTGCGTCCATCCTTTTCCTTAGGGTCTGATTCATACCGGTTTGCGGTACTGCGCCAGGCCTCGATCTGCTTGGTGATTGCTGCCTTAGTCTCGTCATTCGTAATCGACGGTAGCTGGACGGACAGCGCATCAGCCGCGGTGCGCAGCCCCGCCTGCCGGATGGTCTTTGCCTGAAAGAAATTCCAGGTGTCGGAGGCTCTGATATTATCGGCAATAGCCGCGGTCTGGGCGCTCTTTCCCAAGGTTTCCGAAAATGCAAGAAACAATGCGAGCACGGCGATCAGCAGCGCAATCTTCTTGTTGGAATGTGCTGCATGCTCAACGTGCTCGGCATGCTCGAGGTTTTCGTGCGCACTCATTGCCCCCTCCGTCAATTCATTCTGCGATGATAGCAGAGCGCAGGCGGTTGCAAGAGGGTGTAATAGGGCGCGTTAAGCGCGTGGATGGGCCCCGTTATAGACTTCAAGTAAACGATCCGCATCGACGCCCGTGTAAATTTGCGTGGTCGATAATGACGAATGGCCGAGCAATTCCTGGATCGCACGCAGGTCGCCGCCGCGCGCGAGCAAATGCGTTGCAAAGGAATGACGGAGGGCATGGGGCGTTGCGCTGTCGGCCAAGCCTAGCGCGCCACGAAGCCGCGCCATCGACAATTGGATAATGCGCGGGGAGAGTGGCCCGCCTCGCGCACCGACAAATAGAGGCCCGTCGGCCGGGAGGTTGAATGGGCAAAGCGCCACGTAGTCTGCAATTGCCTTGGCGACCTGGGGCAGCACCGGGACCATCCGGGTTTTATTGCCCTTGCCGGTGATGGTGAGGGTATCGAATCTGCCGGTGCATTCTTTGCGGCGCAAGCCGAGTGCCTCGGAAATGCGCAGGCCGCAGCCGTAAAGCAAGGCGATCACTGCTGAATCGCGCGCGATGATCCACGGTTCGCGCGCTTCGCCTTCGCGAAGTTCGGAATTGCCAATTTGCTTTGCGGCTGAAATGGCAAGCGGCTTAGGTAATGTTTTGGGCAATTTGGGCGTGCGTATCGCGGCCAGGGCCGCAACCTTGCCCTTTCCATTTCGCTCCAAAAAGCGCGCAAATGAACGGCAACCCGCGAGCGTACGCATGAGCGAGCGATTTCCCGCGCCGCTTCCACGCCGCGCTGCCATGAATGCACGGATATCGGCAGGCGTGAGCTTGGCCAGGATTTTCAATGTGGGAGCGCCGCCCAGATGTTCCGCGAGAAAAACCAGCAATTGCAGGACGTCGCGCCGGTAGGCATCCAGCGTCTTTGCCGACATGCGTCGCTCGGCGCCGAGATAACTCATCCAGCGCGCGATTTCTGCGGCAACGCCAGGATTGACGGGGAACTCGGTCATCACCGCAAGATTGGCACCGCTTTCTTCACCCTTCCTTAATGTCGCGGAATCGGCCAGACCTGACCTCATGGCCACACGGGTCGTCGATATTCTGGTGCCGGTCGCGCTTGACCAGACCTATTCCTACCGGGTGCCGGCGGGTCTTGAACTCGCGCCGGGCAACCTGGTGGCGGTGTCGCTTGGCGCGCGCGAATGCATGGGGGTCGTCTGGGCCGAGAACCCGTCGCCAAATCCGCGCCTGCACAATCGCCTGAAAGATGTCGACGAGAAGCTGGATGTTCCACCACTCAAGCCGGAGTTGCGCCAATTCGTCGACTGGGTTTCCGGCTACACGCTTGCTTCACGCGGCATCGTTTTGCGTATGGCGCTGCGCATGGGCGAGCATCTCGGCCCCGGTCGCGAGCAGGTTGGTGTACGGTTGGCCGGTCCCCCGCCGCAACGCATGACACCCGCGCGCGCTCGCGTATTGAGGATTTTGGCGGATGGACTCACGCGCCCGAAGGGAACTGCGGCAAAAGAAGCCGGCGTCAGCGCCGGGGTTGTCAACGGCTTGATCGACGAGGGCGCGCTGGAGACAATCGTATTGCCGCCTGAGCCGGTGGCATTGCCGCCAGATCCCGATTTCCGCAAGCCGGAATTCTCCCTCGCTCAGCTCGCGGCCGCCGACACGTTGCGCACGACGGTCGAACAGGCCGGCTACACCGTAACCTTGCTTGATGGCGTCACCGGCTCAGGCAAGACCGAAGTCTATTTTGAGGCAGTCGCGGAGAACATCCGCCGCGAGCGGCAGACCCTGATCCTGATGCCTGAAATCGCGCTCACGGCGCAATCTCTCGATCGATTCTCCAACCGTTTCGGCGTGCGGCCTGCAGAGTGGCATTCGCAGATTTCGCCGCGCAGGCGCGCACGTACCTGGGCCGCCGTCGCCGCCAATGAAGTGTCCGTGGTGGTAGGCGCGCGGTCGGCGCTCTTCCTTCCCTATGCCGATCTGGGACTTATCGTCGTCGATGAGGAACACGACCCCGCGTACAAGCAGGAAGACGGCGCCCACTACCACGCCCGCGACATGGCGGTGGTCCGCGGTTCGATCGCAAAAATTCCGATCGTGCTCGCGTCTGCAACCCCGTCCGTCGAGTCCGAGGTCAACGCGCGCCGCGGGCGGTACCGCCATGTGCATTTGCCGGAACGCTTTGGCGGAGCAAGTCTGCCGTCAATTGAAGCGATCGACATGCGTCGCGAAGGACCACCACGTGGAAAGTTTATCTCACCACGTCTCGCCGAAATGGTCAGCATGACGTTGACGCGCGGCGAACAGGCATTGCTGTTTCTCAACCGGCGCGGTTATGCGCCGCTCACGCTGTGTCGATCGTGCGGTTTCCGAATGCAGTGTCCCAATTGTGATGCATGGCTCGTCGATCATCGCTTCAAGCGGCGTCTCGTTTGTCACCATTGCGGGTTTTCGACGCCGCCACCGGCCGAATGCCCGCACTGTCATGCTACCGAAAGTCTGGCGGCGATCGGACCCGGGGTGGAGCGCCTTGAGCAGGAAGCGGCGGAATTGTTTCCGCAAGCGCGCATCCTTGTGCTTTCGAGCGACATGGTCGAATCGGTCGAGCGCTTGCGGCAGGAACTCGAAGACGTTGCCGCGGGACGCTTCGACCTCATTGTCGGTACGCAACTTGTCGCGAAAGGGCATCATTTTCCTAAGCTCAATCTGGTCGGCATTGTCGATGCCGATCTCGGCCTCGGCAATGGCGACCCGCGTGCGGCAGAGCGCACATTCCAACTGCTGCACCAGGTGGTCGGGCGGGCCGGCCGCGAAGAGGGACGGGGTGTCGGATATTTGCAGACCCACCAGCCCGAACATCCGGTGATGCGCGCACTCATTTCCGGCGACCGCGAGGCGTTCTACAAAAACGAGATTGAGCAACGGGAGCGGACCGGTTATCCGCCATTCGGGCGCCTTGCGAGCCTTGTCGTGACGGCAAATGAAAGACACGCGGCGGAAGCCTACGGCCGAGCACTTGCCGGCGTGGCGCCGAAGAGTGATGAAGTTCGTGTGCTTGGGCCGGCCGAGGCGCCAATTGCAGTGGTGCGTGGCCGCCATCGGTTTCGCCTGCTGGTGAAGGCAGCGCGCGCCTTTGATTTATCGGCCTATGTGCGTGAGTGGATCAATCATGCACCCAAGCCGCGCGGAAATGTGCGGCTGGAAGTCGACATCGACCCGCAGAGCTTTTACTGACGCCTTAATCCCTTCCACGCATGAATATAGGCTCATTCCGGCAATTCGTCGTGCCGGACGTTCGGCTGCAGCAAAACGCTTGCCGCCGCGGCGAAGATCAGCGCAAATCCAATGGCGTCGGACAGGTCGGGGCGCTCGCCGTTGACCAGCGCTGAGCCGATGACTCCAACGACGGGCACGAGCAGCGAGCCAATTGAAGCCGTCATTGTCGGAAGCTTGTCGACGACGACGAACCAGATGAAATAGGTCAGCCCCATTCCGATCAGGCCGTTGTAGCCGATCCAGGCCATCACATGCGCGGGCAGCGGCCATAGATGGGGCAGGCCCTCGAACGCCAGCATGCCTGCGATCAGCATCACGAGTCCGAACAAGAGCTGCCAGAACGTCGCGACAAGCGTCGGCGTCCTGAGCCTCGCGACCTTCAGGTATATCGTGCCTGCGGCCCAGCTCCAGGCGCAACCGAGCGCGAGCAGCGCGCCAAGCGGCAAACCGTCCTGAGCCAGCGGCCAGACGAGGATCGCAAGACCCGCCGCGCAAAGCAAAAGCGCAGTGACTTTCAGCGGCGTGAGACGTTCCTTCAACAACAGCCGTGCCAGCAGCGACGCCCAGATCGGCATTGAATAGGCAATGACGACGGCCCGCGAGGTTGTGCCATAGACTTGCGCATAGGCGGAGCACACATTGAAGATCGCGACGTTGAAAAATCCCGCCGTGAGGATTTTGCGCCGATCGCCACGCGGTACCGCGAGCGGAGTGCGTAGTATTGCGGCAGCAGTAAGCAGCACCAATGCGCCGAGCCCGACACCGACACTGCGCATCGTCCACGGCGGCAAAGCCTGCAAAATAATGCGCGTGGCTACCCAGTTGAATCCCCAGGCCAGTCCCATGACGCCGACAAGTAGTTTTGCGCCGGCGACGCTGCGGCTGGAATTCATTTGCTGCAAATGACTCACGTCGTTCATTCCGGCATTTCGTCGTGCTGCACATTCGGCTGCAACAGCACGCACGCGGCGGCGGCAAAAATCATCGCGAAGCCGATGACGTCGGGGATCGTAAGGTGCTCGCCCAGGATTATCGCACTTGCGGTCACGCCTATCACGGGCACGAGCAGCGAGCCGAGCGATGCGGTGATGGTCGGCAGTCGCCGCACGATCGCCCACCACAGGAAATGCGCGAGTCCAACGCCGAACAGGCCGACATAGAGCATCGCCACGACGGTCTCGACGCCGACTGGCCAGATGCGGGGGAGACCTTCGAAAACCAATGCGCCGGTGATAGTGAACAGCATCCCAAACAGCAATTGCCAGGCGGCATTGGCGAGAGGCTCGATCGTAACCCGGGCCCATTTTATGTAGACGGTCGCGAATGACCAACTGAGCGCGCAGCCGAGCGAATAGAACACGAACGGCGGAAAACCACGTTCAAAGAGCGGCCACACGAGTACGGCGACGCCGACGACGCAAAGCACGAATGCAATCCAACGGATGGCATTTAGCCGTTCGCCAAGCACGACGCGGCTCAGCATCGTCGTCCAGATCGGCATTGAATAGGTGATGATTATCGCGCGGGAAGTCGCCCCGCTCAGCTGTGCGAAACTCGAAAGGATCTGAAACGCGGACACGTTGAAAAAACCGGCAATCATCACGTGGATATATTCACCGCGCGGGACTTTCAGGTTGTATCCCGTGACGATCGCGGCGAAGAACAGGGTTGCGGCACCGATACTGGAGCCAACGACACGCAGGCTCCACGGAGACACCTCCCGCAATGCGACGGCTGCCGAAATCCAGTTGAATCCCCAGGCGAACGCCAGCAAGACGACGAGCAGCTTGGCTGTTGTGGCGGCGCGGCCTTTCACATTCTGCACAGACATTGTTTCTGGGAACCGGTGCGGCGGCAAAGCTGCGAGCCGCAACGTATAGCGCGCTCGCTCGCGTGGCGAGGCGATCCTGACATTGCAATCTTGTCGGTAACGCATGGCGTAGCTTACCTTCCCGCGCAGGCAGCGGTCGGGGCCGCCTTGTTGCACCGCCATCCCCGCTGTGTTAGCTAGCCCTCGATTTCGGGGGGTTTCCGCGGGCATCCGCGACGTCTCCAGAGATCGGAATTCCCTCTTGGATTCCAATGGTTTGCGCCGCCCTTACGCGACGGCGTCCGGCCTGTGGATAAAGTAAAGGCAACGAGCGTCCCAGTGGCAGGCGAAGATCCGATCACCTCCGGCATGGCTGGCCGTTATGCCAACGCCTTGTTCGAGCTCGCCCTCGACAACAAGGCCGTGGATGCCGTCAAAAAGGATCTCGATCAGTTCGACGCGCTCGTCGCGGACAGCGCAGACCTTAACCGCCTCGTGCGCAGTCCCGTTTTCGGCGCCGATGAGCAACTCAAGGCGCTGTCGGCGATTCTCACCAAGGCGGCCATTGCCGGCTTGGCGGCAAACTTCCTGAGAGTGATCACCACCAACCGCCGCCTGTTCGCTGTGCACGATATGATCCGCGCCTACCGTGCGTTGGTGGCGCGGCACAAGGGTGAGGTGACTGCGCAAGTCACCGTCGCCGAGAAACTCAGCGACAAAAACATGGATGCGCTCAAAGGCGCGCTCAAATCGGTGACTGGTGGCAAAGACATTGATCTCGATGTCAAGGTCGACCCCGCCATTATCGGCGGGCTTGTCGTGAAAGTCGGCAGCCGCATGGTTGACAGTTCGCTTCGTACCAAACTCAATTCGATCAAGTTAGCGATGAAAGAGGCCCGCTGATGGATATCCGCGCCGCAGAAATTTCCGCCATCCTGAAAGAGCAGATCAAGAATTTCGGCCAGGAAGCCGAGGTATCTGAAGTCGGCCAGGTGCTCTCCGTCGGTGACGGCATTGCCCGCGTCTATGGTCTCGACAATGTCCAGGCCGGCGAGATGGTTGAATTCGAGAATGGCGTGCGCGGGATGGCGCTCAATCTCGAAACAGACAATGTCGGCATCGTGATCTTCGGCAACGACCGCGAGATCATGGAAGGGCAAACAGTCAAGCGCACCGGTGCTATCGTCGATGTGCCGATCGGCAAGGGTCTTCTTGGCCGTGTCGTGGATGCACTCGGCAATCCGATCGACGGCAAAGGTCCGATCAAGGCCGACAAGCGCGCGCGTGTCGATGTGAAAGCGCCCGGCATCATCCCGCGAAAATCAGTGCATGAGCCGATGGCGACCGGCCTTAAGGCAATCGATTCGCTGATCCCGATCGGCCGTGGCCAGCGCGAGCTCATCATTGGCGACCGTCAGACCGGCAAGACCGCGATCGCGCTCGATACAATCCTCAACCAAAAGCCGCTCAATGCGCAGCCCGATGAGAAGATCAGGCTCTACTGCGTCTATGTTGCCGTTGGACAGAAACGTTCCACCGTCGCTCAATTCGTGAAGGTACTCGAAGAACAAGGCGCGCTGGACTATTCCATCATCGTAGCTGCCACGGCCTCCGATCCGGCGCCCATGCAGTTCCTGGCGCCATTCGCCGGTTGCACCATGGGCGAATATTTCCGCGACAACGGCATGCACGCGGTCATTATTTATGACGACTTGTCAAAACAGGCTGTCGCGTATCGCCAGATGTCGCTGCTGTTGCGCCGCCCGCCGGGCCGCGAGGCCTATCCGGGCGATGTATTCTACTTGCATTCGCGTCTGCTGGAACGCGCCGCCAAGATGAATGACGAAAACAAGGCCGGTTCGCTGACGGCGCTGCCGGTGATCGAGACTCAAGCAAACGACGTGTCTGCATATATTCCGACCAACGTCATTTCGATCACGGACGGGCAAATCTTCCTGGAAACCGACCTGTTCTACCAGGGCATTCGTCCGGCGGTGAACGTCGGCCTGTCGGTGTCGCGTGTGGGTTCCGCCGCACAGACCAAGGCGATGAAAAAGGTCGCCGGTCGCATCAAGGGCGAACTTGCGCAATACCGCGAAATGGCTGCATTCGCGCAGTTCGGCTCGGATCTCGATGCGACGACCCAGCGTCTTCTCAATCGCGGTGCGCGGTTGACCGAGCTGCTCAAGCAACCGCAGTTTTCTCCCCTGAAGATGGAAGAGCAGGTCTGCGTGATCTATGCCGGCGTCAACGGTTATCTCGATCCGCTGCCGGTCGAGCGGGTGCGCGCCTTCGAAAACGGCCTGTTGACGCTGCTGCGCAGCAAGCATGCCGATCTGCTCGACAGTATCCGCAAGAGCGGCGATCTGTCGGATGCCGACGCGGCCAAGCTCAAGGGCCTGGTCGACGGCTACGCCAAGACATTCACGTGATGCAGATGCCATGCCAGGCGCAAGGCCGGGCGTGACGAAGGTAAAGAGAACCGATTCGGCTAAGGGCGACTAGGAAGATATGGCCAGCCTCAAGGACATGCGCGTCCGCATCGCCGCTACCAAGGCGACGCAGAAAATCACCAAGGCCATGCAAATGGTCGCGGCGTCGAAGCTGCGCCGTGCCCAGGTCGCGGCCGAGGCTGCGCGTCCCTATGCCGAGCGCATGGGCAAGGTGCTGGGATCGATTGCCGCAGCCGTCGCCGGCAGCGCTTCCGCGTCCAAGCTTCTGGCTGGAACCGGCGGCGACAACGTGCATTTGCTCGTGGTTTGCACGGCGGAGCGCGGCCTGTGCGGGCCGTTCAATTCATCGATCGTGCGCCTTGCGCGTGAGAAGGCGAACGCGCTGACGGCGCAGGGCAAAGAGGTCAAAATCCTTTGCGTCGGCCGCAAGGGCCACGACCAGCTCCGCCGGCTCTACGGCAAGCTGATCATCGAGACGATCGAATTGCGCGGCGTGCGCACGATCGGATTCGAGCAGGCTGACATGATCGCCAAGAAAATTGTTACGCTTTTCGACCAGGGCGCTTTCGACATCTGCACCCTGTTCTTCTCACGCTTCAGATCGGTGATCGCCCAGATCCCGACTGCGCAGCAGATCATTCCTCCCGTGTTCGAAAAGCCGGCCGACACAGGTTTGTCTGCATCCTACGAGTATGAACCTGAAGAAGAGGAAATTCTTGCAGATCTTCTTCCGCGCAATCTTTCGGTGCAGGTATTTCGCGCGCTTCTTGAAAACGCCGCGTCGGAGCAGGGCGCGCGCATGAGCGCCATGGACAATGCCACCCGCAATGCCGGCGAGATGATCCGCAAACAGACACTGACCTACAACCGCACCCGCCAGGCGATGATCACCAAGGAGCTGATCGAGATCATCTCCGGCGCCGAGGCGCTTTAATTCCATAACGAGGACGACATGGCTACACCCAACGCAGTCGGAAAGATCACGCAAGTCATCGGCGCCGTCGTCGACGTGCAGTTCGAAACCCACCTGCCGGCAATCCTGAATGCACTCGAGACCACGAATGGCGGCAACCGACTGGTGCTGGAAGTTGCCCAGCATCTCGGAGAGTCGACGGTGCGCACCATCGCGATGGACTCATCCGAGGGTCTCGTGCGCGGGCAAGAAGTTTCGGATACCGGTCAGCCGATTTCAGTGCCGGTCGGGCCGGAATTGCTCGGCCGCATCATCAACGTGATCGGCGATCCGGTCGATGAGGCAGGTCCGGTCAATGCCAAGGCGAAGCGCGCGATCCATCAGGAGGCGCCAGCCTATACCGATCAATCCACCGAAGCGCAGATCCTGGTGACCGGCATCAAGGTCGTCGATCTGCTGGCGCCGTACGCCAAGGGCGGCAAAATCGGCTTGTTCGGCGGCGCCGGCGTGGGAAAAACCGTTCTGATCATGGAGCTGATCAACAACGTCGCCAAGGCGCACGGCGGCTATTCGGTGTTCGCAGGCGTCGGCGAGCGCACCCGCGAGGGCAACGACCTCTATCACGAGATGATCGAGTCGGGCGTCAACAAGGATCCGCACAAGGGCTCGGTCGAGGGATCCAAATGCGCGCTGGTTTATGGCCAGATGAATGAACCGCCGGGTGCGCGTGCCCGCGTCGGTCTCTCCGGACTGACAGTGGCTGAACATTTCCGCGATCAGGGTCAGGATGTTCTGTTTTTCGTCGACAATATCTTTCGCTTTACTCAGGCCGGCTCGGAAGTGTCGGCGCTGCTGGGCCGTATTCCCTCGGCGGTCGGTTATCAGCCGACGCTCGCCACCGACATGGGCGCGCTGCAGGAACGCATCACCACCACGACCAAAGGCTCGGTCACGTCCGTGCAGGCGATCTATGTGCCGGCCGACGACTTGACCGACCCTGCGCCGGCGACGTCGTTCGCGCATTTGGACGCGACCACCGTGCTGTCGCGCGACATCGCGGCCAAAGGCATCTATCCGGCCGTCGATCCGCTCGATTCGACCTCGCGCATGCTCTCGCCGCTGATCGTCGGCGAGGAGCACTACGCGGTGGCGCGGCAGGTGCAGCAGATTCTCCAGCGCTACAAAGCGCTGCAGGACATCATCGCCATTCTCGGCATGGATGAATTGTCCGAGGAAGACAAACTGACCGTGGCCCGCGCCCGCAAGATCGAGCGCTTCCTGTCGCAGCCGTTCCACGTGGCCGAAGTGTTCACCGGATCGCCGGGCAAGCTGGTCGACCTGCAGGACACCATCAAAGGATTCAAGGGCCTGTGCGACGGCAAGTACGACAACCTGCCGGAGGCGGCCTTCTACATGGTGGGCACTATCGAAGAGGCGGTCGAAAAGGGCAAGAAGCTCGCGGCAGAAGCGGCCTAAAGAGATGCCTGGGCGGTCGAACCTGATTGCGTTTTTGCTCGTCGGGCTGGCGATCGGGGCCTTGGCCGGTTACATGACGCGTCCGGAATCTACGGAAATCAAATTAGGGCCGCTGAGTCTCGAGGTGCGCAGCAACGAAGTGGCGCGCGGCGGCGGGCCGCTCACGAGCAGCCAAGTGCAGCACATTGCTATATTGACTGCGATCGGCGGCATTATCGGGCTGGGCGTGGGCTTCGCGGCCGGCAAGCGCAGAGGTTGAGCGAAAAATGGCTAACTTTCATTTCGAACTGGTTTCACCGGAAAAACTGCTGTTTGCGGGCGAAGTCGAGCAAGTCGATGTCCCGGGCGCCGAGGGCGATTTTGGCGTGCTCGCGGCTCATGCCCCGATCGTGACGACGCTGCGGCCGGGAATTTTGACGGTGCACACTCCCGGCGGCGAGCAGAAGATCGTTGTGCTTGGTGGTTTTGCCGAAGTATCGCCGGAAGGTCTGACGATTCTGGCCGATGTCGCCGAAGCCGTCGATACAATCAATCGTTCCGTGATCACCGAGCGAATAGGCGAGCTCGAGAGCCGCATCGCAAAAACCGAACCAAGCTCGGAACTCGACAAGCTGATCACGCGACTCGATCATTACAAGGACGTCGACCGGCATCTTACCGGGACGGCAATGCACTAGGCCCTGCTGCGGCATTGGTCGGCTGCGGTCGCGTGACCGGCCTGCTCATGCCTCTTATGAAAGTCTCTTCGCCCAGCTCTGGGCGTGCCAAATCGCGACGGCGATCGCGGCCGAGACCATGGCTGTGACCAGCGGCTCTGCCCATTGCGGGGGGAAGTGCGACGGATGCGCAAAGCTGTCGCCTATGAAGGTCGCGAATGCGCTGATCGTCGCCTGTCGCGTAGCTGAATTCGATTTCCGGTCCATCTGCGCGAGCAACGCAACACTGACCGCCGCACCCACGGCGCCACAAATGGACGCAAGCCGCGCGTGTTCCAGGCTGAGAGCGTTAGCGAAATCGCCTCGTGCCATCACGAAAAAACAGGCGAACCATGCGCCCGCGAACTTCTCGATTGCCCGCCGGACGAGCCCGTTGGCCGGCAGTTGATCCTGCAAGATATTACGAAAGCTGAGAGTTGGCATTGGTTCATCGCCCTTGTGGCTGCTTCGATTTGCGACAATTCGAGGTCCTACACAATGCAATTCAACATCACGGGTGATCAAGTTGGGGTGAGAAACGCTGACGGTGCCGGATCCCGCGTACATAAGTTTCAGATCAAAAGCGGAGATTTCGTAGTGGGATCGAAATCCGCTGAGGACCAATAGCGGAGGACGCGGCCCAGCGACAAAGATCGTTATTCGACGACCTCGTCGGTGAGGGCAATAAGATTGGATGGAATCTCAAGGCCCATTGTTTTCGCCGTCTTAAGGTTCATCACGAAATTGTAACGCGTTGGCTGCTCGACCGGCAGATCGGCCGGTTTTGCGCCTTTGAATATGCTGTCAGCGAGCGCGGCGGCACGACTGAACAATTCGTGCCGGTCCGCGCCGTAAGACATTAAGCCGCCGTCGTGAACGATTGTATCGGCCTCATAGATCGCTGGCACCCGGTGCTCGGCGGCAAAATCGATTACGCGCTTGCGATTGAGGAGAGTTAGCGAGTCCGAGACCATCAGGATGGCGTCCGGCATCTCGCGGTTCATCGCCGTAAAGGCTTCATTGAAATCGTCGGGCTCGCGCACGCCGAGCGGTTGCACTACGACTCCCATATCTTGCGCGGCTTTTGCGGAAGCCTCATACCGCAGCGACATGCCTAGATCGTCCTTATTCCACAGCATCGCTACGCGGTGAAGCTGCGGCAGCAGCACCTTGAGCAACGAAAGGCGCTTCGTGGAGAGCAAGGAGGCGTCGTCGGCAATTCCGGTCACGTTACCGCCTGGCCGAGGCAGGCTCTCGACAAGCCCGGTCGCGACCGGATCGCCCGATCCGGATGCAATCACCGTTGGAATACCGGATTCCTTGGCCGCGACTGCTGCCGGGTAGCTGATCGTGACAACCACGTCTACCCTGGCCGCCTTCAACTCCTGCATGAGCTGCGGCAGCTGGCCCTTTTTGCCCGCCGCACCGCGAGCCTCATAGGCCAGATTTTTGCCGAGCGTGTAACCGCGCTTCGCGAGTGAATTGACGAGAATGGCGCCATCGCCGACTGTGGCGGCGATTGGCGGTCCGACGCCGAGCATCCCGAGCCGGTATATCTTGGACGACTGAGCGATAACCCGACCCGGCGCGAGCGGCCACGCAGCCGCGGCACCACCGATGCACTTGATGAACTCGCGTCGTCTCATAAGCCCCCACAAGGTCATTATAACCTCGCATAACCTCTAGCACGATGGAGTAGCGGCGCGCCCCACGTGACAGTAACACCGCACGGTCCATCTTATTTCGCGTCGGATTATGCTGAGCCGCATTTCCGATTTGAGTCAAAAGCAGAAATTTCAGGTCTGTCAACGCAGTGTCCGATCTACGCCCGCGAGCGGACACGCCCAATTGTGAGTCACGGACTGGCACTGTCGCGCTTCAGCGCGCGAAGCGTTCAAATTCCCTGACGACTCGTTCGTAGGTATGCCGTTTGAACGGTACCACCAGGTCCGGCAGTTCGTGCATTGCCACCCAGCGCCATTCGACGAATTCGGGTTTGTGCCCGCCGCCCGGATTAGCGATATCGATTTCGGCCTCGTTCCCGGTGAAACGCAACGCGTACCATTTCTGTTTCTGACCTCGGTATTTGCCGCCCCACGCCTGCTTTGCGACTTCACTGGGCAGATCGTAGGTCAGCCATTCTGTGATCTCTCCGAGCTTCTGCACCGAGCGAATGCTGGTTTCCTCCTGCAGCTCGCGCAAAGCGGCCTGGTAGGGATCCTCATCCTCATCGATGCCGCCCTGCGGCATTTGCCAAATGTGTGTGGCGTCGACGTGCTCCGGCCCGTCCGTTCGCCGTCCAATAAACGCGAGGCCGGCGCGGTTGAGCACCATCATGCCGGCGCAGGGCCGATAGGGAAGGGACTGGTGGGAAGTCATTGATGGTTCCGTCATTTCAGCCGCGTGATCCGGCGGCATGCAAATAACGTTACAACGACTTCGCCTTGATCGCCACCATCGTGATGGGCGCCAGAATAAGACCGCGAGCTTCGGCTTTCTTCGCCCATTCGGCGATGCGCGCAATCGTGGCGGGCTGGGCGGTGGCAAATCCGACAGCCGTTCCGCCATCGCGCGCTTTCATTTCAAGACGTGCGAGAGCGTGGTCAATTTCAGGCGGGGTAGGAACCGCATCAAGCACAATGTCGGCCTTCGCAAAGGGCAGGTTCTGCGTACCTGCAAGCTGACTTGCAACGCTGCGCGATGAAGATCCGTCGTCGACGTAGATCAGCCCACGCTTTGCAGCTTCGCGCAAAACTGGCGCCAGGCTCTGTTCCGCTGCGGTAAAGCGCGCACCCATATAACTCAATAGGCCCACATAGCCCTGAAAACGACTCATCAGCCAGTGGAGCCGGTCGATATTCTGTTCGGACGTCAGCGAGGTCAGCAGCGTCTGCGGGCCGGGATCGTTGTCGGGATAGTCATAAGGCTCCATCGGAACCTGCAGAAGAAGTTCGTGCTTGTTGGCGCGCGCTCGTTCGGCGAGTTTTTCAAGATCGGCACCATATGGCTCAAGCGCGAAAGTCACGGCCGACGGCAGCTTGGCAAAGGCGTCGGCCGTGCCGGAGGCACTGATTCCGAGCCCACCAATCACTATCGCCACGAGCGGCGCATCCTTTTTGCCCGGCGCCAGCTCGCGCGGCTGCGCATAGCGCGCGGACGGGCGGCTGCCATCCGGTCCGATTTTCGGAATCGCACTGTGTCGCGTCGCCTCGATCAGTTTTGGATCGAGGAGCGGCTTTGACGCAGCGCTATCGTGGTTCCCGGGGACGGTGACCTCTTGCCGCGTTCCGCTTGAGCCATCAATGATGGTGATGGTCTTCGATCCGGGCGGAGCAGGGTTGTCCTTTGCGCTATCCGGCGCTTTGGTCGCCGCATCGGCAGCCATTTTGTGCTGGGCATTTTGCGCGCCGTCCGGAACCCCGGGCCGCCCCGGCTGGGTTGAAGGCTCCGTGTTGGTCGCGACAACCGCCACCGGCTCGCCGCCGAGAGGATCGTGGACAAACGCCGCCCATGCCACCACGACGAGGCCCGATAGGCCAAGCACTCCCGCGAGCATCTGTGGCGCGCTAACGGGAAGCCTTGTCTGTCGCTTTCGTTTTTCCTGGCCGAGGGGCGCGTTCAGGTCATCGGGTGCCAAGGCACAAGATCCCCGCGAATCATCGGCGAAGTCTAGCACGCGACGTTTCCCACATGGGTGCTGTCGTGACTATCCAATCAGGGCTGCGCGCAAAACGGTCGGGGCGGCCAATCGGCCGCCCCATAAAGATTTAGAGCCAATCTGTCTTGTGCAGTTCTTGCTCAGTTCGGTATCGGCGCCTTGGCGTTTGGCGGGAAAGCCGAATTGACCTGAGTTCCGCGCAGTAAATCAATGGCCATGTGGAGTGCCTTATCGTTCTTGGCGTCTGGCGGAATGTAGGACTGCGAGCCCGTTTGCTCCTTGCCTTCGTCGCCTTTGAGGTGGCCGCGCAAGGACGCCTCGCCTTTGGTATCCGTCTTTGCCTTGAGGTCGTCAGGTACATCCTGAAGAACCTCAATGTCAGGCGAGATGCCCTTGGCCTGAATCGACCGGCCGGACGGAGTGAAATAGCGGGCCGTGGTCAGCCGCAGCGCGCCGTTGCCCGAACCGAGCGGGATGATCGTCTGGACCGAACCTTTGCCGAACGAGCGAGTGCCGACAACCGTCCCTCGCTTGTGGTCCTGCAAGGCACCGGCAACAATTTCCGAAGCTGATGCCGAGCCACCGTTGATCAGAACGATCAGCGGCTTATTTTTCGTCAGGTCGCCGGGGCGAGCATTGAAACGCTGCGTTTCCTCAGCATTGCGTCCGCGGGTGGACACTATTTCGCCTTTTTGCAGGAAGGCGTCCGATACCGAGATCGCCTGGTCAAGCAGGCCGCCCGGATTGTTGCGCAGATCCAGGATGTAGCCTTTTAGCTTGTCCTCCGAGACCTTTGCAGTGATGTCGGAAATCGCCTTCTTCAGTCCTTCCGTTGTCTGCTCATTGAATTGAGTGAGACGAATATAGCCGACATCGTCACCCTCAATCTGCGAGCGCACGGAGCGCACGCGGATCACATCACGCGTGATCGAAACTTCAATCGGCTTGTCCTGGCCCTTGCGCATGATGGTGAGCTTGATCTTGGTGTTCACCGGGCCGCGCATTTTTTCAACGGCCTGGTTCAGGGTCAGGCCCTGCACCTGGTCGTCGTCGAGTTTGGTTATAATGTCATTCGCCAGGATGCCCGCCTTGGCGGCAGGCGTTTCGTCTATCGGCGCGACCACCTTGATCAACCCGTCTTCCATCGTGACTTCGATACCAAGCCCGCCGAATTCGCCGCGGGTTTGCACCTGCATGTCACGGAAGCTCTTGGCATCCATATAGCTTGAATGCGGGTCGAGCCCGGCCAGCATACCGTTGATCGCGGTTTCGATCAGCTTGCTGTCGTCCGGCTTTTCGACGTAATCGGCGCGCACGCGCTCGAAGACGTCGCCAAACAGATTGAGTTGCCGATACGTGTCCGCAGCCGCCGCTTTGGCAGTCGCGCCAAGAAGGATCATCCGCGGCTGAACCGCGAGCAGCGTCATTGCCGCTCCGGCCGCCGCGCCGAGAAGAATGAGTGAGGTCTTGCGCATTATCCGCGAACCTTTTCGCCTTCGCCAGCTGCCCACCATGGGCCTGGATCAACGGGAACCCCGTCCTTTCGAAACTCGATATAAAGCACCGGTTGGCTGGAACCAGTCGCGAGGATAGCGGCGATATGGGAGCCGTTTCCCATCACTGCAACAGGTTCCCCAGTCAGCACGAACTGTCCGAGGTCAACTGATATCCGCTCCATTCCGGCAAGCAAGACATGATACCCGCCGCCGACATTGAGGATCAAGAGTTGACCGTACGAACGGAACGGACCTGCATATACCACCCATCCGTCCGCGGGTGCAGTAACCTGTGCGCCTGCACGAGTGGCGATGGAAACGCCCTTTTCGGCGGCGCCATTGCCGTCAGGCGCACCAAATTCCTTCATTTTGACCCCGTTAACCGGAATTGGCACCTGTCCGCGCAAGGATGCGAATGCAACAGCGGGCGCGAGCCGCCCGGGGTCTCTGAACGCCGAAAGTGCCGGGCGACTGTCGGATCGCGCGGCTTCGCGCAATTCCCGGGTCGCGGGGTCGAGCCCCTGCTCGAGCTTGGCGATCAAATCTTTGAGATTATCCACCTGATGCGCCAGCGAGCCCGCGCGTGCACGTTCGGCGTCGAGGGCCTTTTCACGTTCGCTCATCTGTTTCTGGCGCTCATCCACGAGCGCCGCCATGCGGGCGCGCTCGCCATCGAGGGATGCGGCTTCGGCCTTGAGCCTTTCCTGCTCGGCGGCGATTTTTTTACGAACCGAAAGCAGTTCGGAAAGGTCATTCGCAAGCGCCTCAACTTCGCGCCGCATCTCCGGCAACACGGCGCCGAGCACCATAGCCGTGCGCACCGACTGCAGTGCGTCTTCCGGGCTTGCGATGAGAGCCGGCGGAGGGCGACGCCCGATGCGTTGCAAGGCGGCCAGGACTTCGGCAATCACCGTACGTCTGCCATCGAGTGATTTCCGGATATTGCGCTCGTTATCGTCCAGTGGCTTGAGCCGGTCTTGAGTTGCCGTGATTTTTGCCTCGGCCTCGCGCATCCGTGCGGCCGTATCAATCAGATCTTGATTGAGCTTGCGACGGTCGGCGCCGATCTCTTCGATCTCGCGCTTGAGGGAAGCCTCGGCCTCGGCAGATTTTCGCTGCTCGTCGCGTGTGGCCTTCAGTTCATCGTCGCGCTGCTTAAGCGTGTCGAGTTGCCCGCTCTTGCCGTCTTGTGCGAGCAGGAGTGGGCGTTCTTGCGCCAGCACCGTGGAGGCGAAGCTCATAGGTAAAGCAAACCACAGCCCCGCGATGAGCGCGGCGCGCGAATCCAGACCACCGAATCCCCCGAGGGAAATCATCGGGCCCACGTTACGCCCGCGGATTGGAACGACAAGGCCATTTTCAGGGCGAAGCTATCGGCGCAGATTGCGACGAAATCGGGGTGGCGCGAGCCGTGCCGGCAAATTCACCCACGATGATACGGATGCCCGGCAAGTATCGTCGCGGCGCGGTAGACCTGCTCCAGCAGCATGACGCGCACCAGTTGATGCGGCCATGTGGCGGAACCGAACGAAAGACGCAAATTCGCTTTCTCGCGCAGGCTCGCCGCTAATCCGTCGGCGCCGCCAATGAGGAAGACCACTGCGGTTCGACCGTCGGCCCGCCAATTTCCAAGCTGAGTGGCGAGTGCGGCACTATCAAGGTCTTTCCCATGCGAATCGAGCAGTACAACGACGGCGTTTTTTGGAATGACATTGGCAAGCGCGATTGATTCTTCGAGCATGCGTTTGTTTGGGTCGCCGGCGCGGCTTTCCCTGATCTCGATGACCTCGATGTCATGCAGCCCGAGCTGGCGGCCCGTTTGCGAGGCGCGTTTAAGGTAACGCGCGCTGAGTTCGGATTCGGGGCCCTTCAGGCGCCCGACGGCGGCGACGACGATGCGCATCGTAACGTCGACTTTATCAGCCCGGCCGGCGCGCGTCCTTGCTCGCAGCCGACCACATCTTTTCCAGATTGTAAAAGGCGCGAATTTCGGGCCGGAAAACGTGAATGATCACGTCACCGGCATCGATCAGCACCCAGTCGCCCTGGCGCATGCCCTCGACCCGGACGCGCGATCCGCCCGCTTCCTCAATATCTTTGACGACGTGATCGGCGACCGCGGCGACATGGCGTTGCGAGCGTCCGCTCGTCACGACCATATAGTCGCCAATTGAGGATTTGCCGCTGAGATCGATGACAACGCTGTCCTCGGCCTTCATATCGTCAAGACGCGCGAGGACCGTTTTGAGCATCTCCTTGGCAGTTGGATGCCGGGAGATGGATTCGGGCGGATGACGCCGCGCCCGAGAGAGTGCAGGTGTGCTCAGGGTTGCTGGTCCTTTCGATGCGTTGCACTCGCCCCCGGTAGAGCCCGGGAGCCTCGATAAAGATAATTACCGCGCACGTTTCTTTCTACCCCGACGGCTGTGTTTTGCTGCCATTTTACGCGTCTTGATGCGCCTTTCATGCTTTTTACGCGCCGTTCTCGCCTTTTTGAGTTTGCCGGAACGCGTAGCGCGCATGCGGGTAGAGACGCCGCGCAGGGCGCGGAGGGCGGTCGAGGACAATGGTGACTTGAGGCCGTGGAGAAACGCCCAGACCGGCGCCTTCCGGCCGGGTAGCGATGCGGCATTGTATTCGGCGATGCGATCGCGGGCGAGAGCGTTGCCTGCCGGACTGGCGGCAGCGTAGAGGCTCGGGCCCAGGCGGTCGATGACGACGATAGGCACCAGCTCGGTAATCTTGCGCCACTTCTGCCAGCGATGGAAACTCCGCAGGTTGTCTGCGCCCATGATCCAGACGAATCGGACTCTGGGGCACCGCGCTAATAACCACAATATCGTATCGTAAGTGTACCGCGTCTTAATGACAGCTTCGAGACCGGTGATATCGATGCGCGGATGAGAGGTGAGCGCGCGCGCGGCAGCAATCCGCTCCGGCAATGGTGCAAGCCCGCGCGTATTCTTGAGCGGGTTCCCCGGCGTGACCAGCCACCACACACGGTCGAGTTTAAGACGCTTGAGGGCCAGCAAGCTGGCCGCAAGATGCGCCTGATGCGGCGGATCGAAAGTTCCGCCGAAGAGTCCGATCCTCATGCCGGGCGCGTGCGGAGGCAGGAGGCGCTCGGAGGTACCGGGTTTCTTGCGATTCACGGCCGGGTCTGACCGTTTCCATGGATACGGTAATTGAAGGTCGTGAGTTGATCCACGCCTACCGGTCCGCGCGCATGAAGCCGTCCGGTTGCGATACCGATCTCGGCGCCAAAGCCGAATTCACCGCCGTCGGCGAATTGCGTCGAGGCGTTGTGCAATACGATGGCGGAATCGACTTCACGCAGGAACTTTTCGGCAGCGCGCGGATCTTCGGCAACGATCGCGTCGGTATGGTGCGATCCGTAGCGCTCGATGTGGGCGATGGCCGCGGCGATATCGTCCACCACCTTTGCGGCGATGATCGCGTCCAGATATTCGGTACTCCAGTCATCTTCGGTTGCGGGCTTGACCCGCTTGTCGACCGCGAGCGTTGCCTTATCACCACGGATCTCGCAGCCCGCCGCAATCAGCATATCAATGAGCGGCTTGAGGTGCGTTGGGGCGCAGCCGCGATCGACCAACAGCGTCTCGGCAGCGCCGCACACGCCCGTGCGTCGCATTTTTGCGTTGAGAACGATTTTCTTCGCCATGTCGAGGGCGGCTGACCTGTCGATAAAGACATGGCAGACTCCTTCGAGGTGCGCGAAAACCGGCACGCGCGCTTCTGCTTGCACGCGCGCCACGAGGCTTTTGCCGCCGCGGGGGACGATGACGTCGATGTTGCCGTCGAGACCCGTCAGCATGAGTCCGACGGCAGCGCGATCACGGGTCGGGACAAGCTGGATCGCCGCTTCCGGTAGCCCGGCACCGCGCAGGCCTTGGCCAAGCGCAGCCAGGACCGCTCGGCTGGAGCGCATGCTGTCGGATCCCCCCCGTAGGATGGCCGCATTGCCTGATTTCAGGCATAGCGCGCCGGCGTCTGCCGTCACATTGGGACGGCTCTCATAAATAATGCCGATGACACCGAGTGGGACGCGGACACGCTCGATGCGCATCCCATTGGGTCTTGTCCACGATTCCATAATGGTGCCAATGGGATCGCTAAGGGCCCGCACCGCATCAATGCCGGTGGCCATGGCCTCGACGCGAGCGGGGTCGAGTGAGAGCCGGTCAAGGAACGCGCCGGTCACGCCGCTTGAGCGCGCCTCGGCAACATCTTCGGCGTTGGCGTCCATAATCGCGGCAGCCTGTGCCCTTACCGCGGCGGCCATCAGCGCCAAGGCTCGATTTTTCTGCTCGGCCGGGGCAAGGGCGAGGACGCGTGCGGCGGAACGCGCGCCGCGAGCGATTTCGCCCATCGCAGCGGCGATGTCGTCCGATGTCTCGATACTCTTGAGCGGCGCGGCCATTGCCCTGAAAAACCCGTGCAAACCCTTGTCCTAAGGGCGCTTCTATCACGCCGGATGCGACGCCGCGAGACCGCTGGGGCGGGACGGCAGTGGGTTGGTGCACGACCGGGCCGTTGGTTTGGCAGGTTCGACCCTGGGGATAACGTGGATAACAGCAGCGATCATGCAACGGGTTACTAGTTCTATACATTGGAACGACAGGGTTGCGACGTTGCAGGAGGGTGTCATGGCGTACTGTTCAGACCGTCTTCCGAGCCGTTTTCCTGTCGGGACCAAATTTGTGATCGAGGGAAAACGCAGCCGGAAAGGCGACGTCCAGGTATACAGCCGGTATCTCGAGTTTCCCGACGGCACCTTCCTTCGGCTGCCGAACCGTCCCGGTGAGCGTTCATCGCCGGTGCGGCGGGCCAGGCGCACCCGAGAGCGGGGCCATTGACCCAGCCCAGGGTTCTCCCCCGGCCCCGGCTGACTTGTCTCGGCCAATGACCGAGGGCCTCCGGCCGGGGCTGCGGCATACCGTCGGCCATTAGCCACATGTCGGCCACTGGGCTAGCCCGGATACGAAAACCCCAGCCTTGTTAGGGCCGGGGTTGACGGGCGATTGGTCAATCGCCTTTTGCCACATGTGTCGCGTCTTGGAAGCATAACGCGGCGGGATGTTTCAGGTTCCCGGGCTGCACCGGGCATCTGGCGCGCTATCCGCCACCCAGCACGAGATCGTCCCGGTGGATCATCTCGGTCCGGCCGGTGTAACCAAGGATCAGCAGCACGTCGGCCGATGACCGACCTTTGATCTTCTCGGCGTCCTCGGCGTCATAGGCGACCAGTCCGCGCCCGACCTCGTGGCCATCCGGTCCGCGCACGAGAACCGCATCGCCGCGTCCGAAGCCGCCCTCGACCCTGATCACGCCGGCCGGCAGCAGACTCTTGCCGGTCCCCAGCGCTTTCACCGCCCCGGCGTCGATCGTCAGCGCGCCGCGGGGCTCGAGCGATCCCGCGATCCACTTCTTGCGGGCTGTCACCGGATTGGCTGGCGTCAGGAACCAGGTGCTGGCGGCGCCGGCCGCGATCGCCTGCAAAGGATTTGGCACGCGGCCGGACGCGATGACCATGTGCGTGCCGGCGGTGGTGGCGATTTTGCCGGCCTCGATCTTAGTCAGCATGCCGCCACGCGCAGTTTCGGAACTGGACGCTCCCGCCATCGCTTCGATGTCAGCCGTAATTCGTGCGACAACCGGCACGAGTTTCGCGTCGCTTCCCGCGCCCGGCGGCTTGTCGTAGAGGCCGTCGACGTCGGACAGAAGCACCAGCAGGTCGGCGCTCATCATCGTGGCAACGCGCGCCGCGAGCCGGTCGTTGTCGCCGTACCGGATTTCGCTGGTCGCCACAGTGTCGTTTTCGTTGATGACCGGAATACTTTGCCACTCCAGCAGTTTGGCGATGGTCGAGCGAGCATTGAGGTAACGCCGGCGCTCTTCTGTATCGCCGAGCGTGACCAAGACCTGGCCGGTGGTGATCGAATGCGCGCCAAGCGCTTCCGACCATGCGCGCGCAAGCGCAATCTGCCCCACAGCGGCGGCGGCCTGACTGTCCTCGAGCCTGAGCACGCCCGGCGGCAACTTCAGGACCGCACGCCCGAGCGCAATTGCGCCGGACGAGACAACGAGCAGGTCGCACCCATTCTTGCGCAGGCCCGCGATATCGGCCGCGAGCGATGCGAGCCAGTCGCGCTTGAGGCCGCCCGCGGCGGAATCGACCAGCAGCGAAGAGCCGACCTTGACCACGATGCGGCGGAAGTTCTTGAGTAACGGCGTTTTCGACATGTTCCGGAAGCGATGTTGAAGCTTGCGCGCTGTCTAGCATGGTGCCGCCATACCGTCATGGCCGCGCAATAAGGGGTGGGCAGCGATCGGCCGGCGCGTACGCCATCCCCGCGCGAGCATCATAGCCTATCACTTTTGCGCGCGTATAACCTTGCGGCCATAGTCCCGGTCGCGCCCCCTCGATAAGCTTGCCGCTGTCTCGGGAGGGCAAACATGATCAAATTCAAAATAAACGGTCAGGCCGCGTCGAGCGACGCTCCGCCGGCCACGCCGCTGCTGTGGGTGATCCGTGAAGGCCTCAAGCTGTCCGGTACAAAATACGGATGCGGTGCCGGATTATGCGGCGCCTGCATGGTGCACATTGACGGCAAGCGGGCGTTCTCGTGCCAAACGCAATTGAGCGAAGTCGCCGGGCGTTCGGTCACGACAATTGAAGGGCTGTCGTCGGATGCTTCCCATACGGTTCAAAAAGCGTGGCTGGCCGAGAAGGTGCCGCAATGCGGCTATTGCCAGTCCGGCCAGATCATGAGCGCGGCCGATCTCCTCAAACAGAAGCCGCATCCAACCCGCGAAGAAATCGTCGAGCACATGAGCGCGCATATCTGCCGCTGCGGGACTTATCCGCGGATCGTGCGGGCTATCGAACGCGCCGCGCGGGAGGGCTGAGCCATGAACCGGATGCTCAAGACTTCAACCTTTGCTCCGTCGCGCCGCGAATTCATGGTGGGCGTTGCCGGACTGACCTTTGCGATTGCCACCGAGGGCGTGCCCGCGCTTGCGGCAGCACTCGCGACCGCCGTGCAGGGCAAGGCGCTCAGCCCGTGGGTCAGCATCGCGACCGACGGAACAATCTCCATCATGTCGCCGGCAACAGAAATGGGGCAGGGCTCTACGACCTCGTTGCCCCTCATTATCGCCGAGGAAATGGATGCCGACTGGAACAAGGTCGCCATTGTCCCCGCGCCGGTCATCGAAAAACTTTATGGCAATCCCGGCTTCGGCGGTTTGATGTACACCGCCGGCAGCAATGCGGTGAGAAGCTACTACAAACCATTGCGAATCTTCGGAGCGCAGGTGCGCCATGTGCTGCTCGACAATGTGGCCAAGCATTGGAATGTTCCGCTCGCCGAACTGACGACCGAGCCGAGCGTAGTCGTGCACGCCAAATCCGGCCGGCGCATGAACTACGGCGAGGTCGCCGGCATCGCCGAATTACCTGCGAGCGCGCCCGAGATAAAGCCGGAAGACCTCAAAAAGCCCGAAGCGTTCCGCCTGATCGGCAAGGACGTGTTGCGCGCGGAGCTGCCGAACAAGGTCAATGGCACTGCGAAATACTCCATCGACGTCCAGGTGCCCGGCATGATTTTTGGCGCGGTCCTGCGCAGTCCGGTGGAAGGCGGCAGTCCCGATACGTTCGATGAATCCAAGGCGAAGGCGGTGGCCGGCGTAATTGACGTTGTGCGCCTGCCTTATGGCGTCGGCGTGCTGGCAGAAACGCCGTGGGCGGCATTCAATGCCAAGTCGGAGATCGAGCGGACCATCAAGTGGAACCGCACTGGAACCGCTTGGGGATTCGACAGCGACAAAGGCATGGAAGCCTTTGCCGCCGATGCGCGCAATCTGGCGGTGCCGGTCACCAAGGACTGGTTCAAGCAGGGCGATGCCGAAGGCGAGCTTGGCAAGGCCGCGACCACCATCGAAGGCGAATATAGGTGCGACTATGCCTATCATGCGCAGATGGAGCCGCTGAATGCGGTCGCTTCAGTATCGGCTGCCGGAGATTCGGTCGAGGTGTGGTGCGGCTCGCAGAGTCAGACCCTGGCGATGGATGCGCCCGCAAAGGCGCTTGGAATTTCGCGCGACAAGGTCAAGCTCAATTACATGCTGCTTGGCGGCGGCTTCGGTCGGCGCGGCCATCGCGACGAGGAATTCATCGTCGACGCGGTGCTTTTGTCAAAGCATGCCAAGCGCCCGGTCAAGGTGATGTGGACGCGCGAGGACGATGTCCATAACGGCCGGCTGCGGCCGATCACCGCGCATTTTATGCGTGCGGGGCTCGACTCTGGAGGCAAGCTCGTGGCCTGGCACCAGCGGGTCGCGGGCGACCGTGTCACGCCCTATCAGGATCCGGTGCGCTACAAGATGGCCGGACAAAAGGACTTCATCTTGATGCTCGGTGTCGAATTGCGGAGCTATGACATCCCCAACCAATATTGCGGGCTCGTGTACCACGACAGCGGCATACGAACGTCATCGCTGCGCGGCATCGGATTCACGGCAAACAAATTCGTGACCGAAGCCTTCCTTGATGAAGTGGCGCTCAAGCGCAAAGTAGACCCTGTGCAGTTCCGTCTCGAGCTGCTGAAGAACACGCCACGCGGGCGGGCCGTCGTCGAGCGCGTCGCGAAAATGTCGGACTGGACGCGCAAACGCGAGGGCCGGGCCCTCGGCTTTGCCTTCATCGACTATTCGGATTCACTGCTCGGCGGTGTTGCCGAGATTTCCGTCGATCGCGCGAGCGGCCGCATCAAGGTGCACAATTTCTGGTGCGCTATCGATTGCGGAACGGCCGTGCAACCAGACAATGTCGTCGCGCAGACTGAGAGCAGCATTGTCTATGGTCTCGGCATGGCGTTGACCGAGCGCATAACTGTTAAGGACGGCGAGATCGAACAGTCGAACTTCTACGACTATCAGGTCATGCGGATGAGCGATATTCCGCAAATGCACATCGAAGTCATATCGACGAATAACCCGCCGACGGGCGCAGGGCAGATGGCAACTCCACTGGTCGCGCCGGCCATCAACAGCGCATTTGCCGCATTGACCGGCGTCAGGTTGCGTGAAACCCCGATGACAGCGGAGCGCGTGAAAAAAGCTTTGACATAGCTGGGTCCGCGCGCCGGGATTGGAGCATCGCCATTCCAAAGCCTGCGCGCCGTCCTTAAAATTGGGATCGTCAATCGCAGGGCAAAGCGATGCGAATTGCGGTCTACGGCTTCGTGCTGGTTATTGCGCTCGGCAGCGTGTTGCTGGGGCTGGATTGGCGTTCGGCGCCGATGTCACCGATGGTCGATACGGAGGCGGGATTGCACGCTGCGCCTGCTCCTACGCCTGCGGTTGTGCAGTCGCCATCGGAAACTCCTAGCGCGACAATTGGTGCGCCGATCGTTCCGCTGGGCCTCGCCGCCCCTGTTGCGCGCGCGCCCGCTCCTGGGGCTGCAACACAGGCGGCAGCCCCCAGTGTCGAGGCGGAACCGCAAATACGCTGCAACATCGAGGCCTGCACCGCCGCGTACCATTCATTCCGCGCGACCGACTGCACATATCTGCCGATCAGCGGGCCCCGCCGGCTCTGCGCGAAATAAGGCACGAAGAACCCGTCTGCACCTGCTCCGCGCTTGGATGACTGCTGTGTCACGGAACCGCATCACCGAGCCCGCGTTGCCTTTCGGTAGCTTCTCCTCATCGCGGGCGGAACCATGCAGTTCCTTGTTTATCTCACGGTGCTCATGGTTTCGGTCAGCACAGTTCTGCTCGAAGTTCATTGGCTGACGTCCCCGCCGCCGCAGCCTAAGGCGGTGGTTCGTACCGCCGCTGCGCCGGTACCGATTCCAAGGGCGGAGGGACCGAATGCGGAGCTCAGCCCGGTCTATCCGACCGCTACGCCCAAACCAAATGAAACCAAGCCGAATGAAGCCAAGTCGAATGTAGCCAAGTCGGACGAAGCCAAGTCGGATGAAAAAGCATCCGATATACGTCAACCGACGACGTCGGCGGACGGCACGGCCGTGCAGCCGGTGCAAAAACCCGCCGCCGAGACAACCGGCGTTGCCGCGCGCGCCGAAAAGGACCGAGGCAGCGCGGCTGCCGATGTCACGAACGGGACATCAAAAGATGCCGCCAGCTCCACGGCCGAAGCGCAACCGGCGGAAGCTCAGTCGACGGCGTCGAACAACCGTTGCGACGTCCAGTCATGCTCGATCGCGTATAAATCGTTCCGGGCGTCGGATTGCACCTACCAGCCGTTCGACGGGCCGCGCCGATTCTGCGCAAAACCTCCGGTGCAACGAACGGTTCGCGATCAGAGAGACGAAACCGAGTCCCGCAGACCGGCGAGGGACACCGATTTACGGGAGTCCGAACGCAGGAGCCGGTGGCGCGCCTACGATGATGACGACGAACCGGACTTCGCTGACGACGACGACCGGGCCATCGTGATTCACCGCGGACCGCGCTGGTAGGGTCCCGCGCCCGTTGCCTAGTACACCACGACCGATCGGATCGATTTGCCTTCGTGCATGAGATCGAATGCGTCATTGATATTCTCGAGCGGCATGGTGTGCGTGATCAAGTCGTCGATATTGATCTTGCCGTCCATGTACCAGTCGACGATCTTGGGCACATCCGTGCGCCCGCGCGCGCCGCCGAATGCCGTGCCGCGCCATACGCGTCCGGTCACCAGCTGGAACGGCCGTGTCGCGATTTCCTGGCCTGCTGCCGCAACGCCGATGATGATGCTCTCGCCCCATCCCCGGTGGCAGCATTCCAGTGCCTGCCGCATGGTTGCGACATTGCCGATGCATTCAAAAGAGAAATCGGCGCCTCCGCCGGTCAGGTCGACAATCGCCTGCACGACCTTGTCACGGCCCACATCGTCGGGACTGATAAAGTGAGTCAGCCCGAATTTCTCGGCCATTGTGCGCCGTGCAGGATTGGTGTCGATGCCGATGATCTTGTCCGCGCCGGCGATGCGCGCGCCCTGGATGACGTTGAGGCCGATGCCGCCTAGCCCGAATACCGCAACATTCGCCCCCGGCCAGACCTTCGCCGTGTTGATGACGGCGCCGACACCCGTGGTGACGCCGCAGCCGATGTAGCAGATCTTTTCGAAAGGAGCGTCTTCGCGGACCTTTGCCAGTGCGATTTCCGGCAGCACAGTGAAATTGGCAAATGTCGAGCAGCCCATGTAGTGAAATACCGGATCGCCATCGCAGCGGAATCGGCTGGTGCCGTCAGGCATCACGCCTTTTCCCTGTGTGGCGCGGATCGCGGTGCACAGATTCGACCGGCGCGAGAGGCATGTTTTGCACTGCCGGCACTCCGGCGTGTAAAGCGGAATCACATGGTCGCCCGCTTTCAGCGAGCTGACGCCGGCGCCGACCTCGCGCACGATGCCGGCGCCTTCATGGCCGAGAATTGCAGGAAAAAGGCCTTCCGGATCGGCCCCCGACAACGTGTACGCATCGGTATGACAGATGCCGGTCGCCTTGATCTCCACCAGGACTTCGCCGGCCTTCGGGCCTTCGATCTCGATTGTCTCGATACTGAGCGGATCGCCGGCTTTCCACGCGACGGCGGCACGGGTTTTCATCGGTATGACCTCCTCAAGTCGACGTGAAAATCGCCATCGCTCCGATGGCTTTCTGGTTTTCATTGCGGAGAACGTGAAGTTGTCCGCGAAAGGTTCTGGTCGCGCCGCCATTGCAGAGCACCGGCGCGTCAAAGAATGTACCATCAGCCTTGGCTTCGCCGGTGTTCATCGCATGACCGAAGCCTGCCCAGTGCGCACTGCGGAATTTCTCCGGCACGACAAGATCAAGTTTTCTGCCGACAGCATCTTTCGCCGGATAGCCGAACAACGCGGCAGCGCCCGCGCTCCATAATTGGATGACGCCGTTCGTATCGGCAATAATGATTGCGTGTTGATCCATGCTCCACCCGTGCAGCCGTCAGGCTGTCTCTTTCGGCCGATGCGCCTCGGCTTCTTCACGGGCGGCGTTAATGATTTTCCAGAGCGCACGCAACGCTTCCGGTACGCCCTGACGAGATTGTGATGAAAGGACGAGCGGGATTTTCTTGCAGGCCCTCTTCAATTTTGCACTTTGCTCTTTGATTGCTTCGGTTGTCATGGCATCGGATTTTGAAATTGCGACGATTTCGGGCTTGTCCGTCAGTCCGTGTCCATAGGCTTCGAGCTCGGCCCGGACGGTCCGGTAGGCTGCGCCGGCGTCTGCAGCCGTGCCATCAATCAGGTGCAGGAGCACGCGGCAGCGTTCCGTGTGGCCGAGGAAACGGTCGCCCAAGCCGGTGCCCTCGTGTGCGCCCTCGATCAGGCCGGGCAGATCCGCAATCACGAATTCGCGGCCGTCGACTTCGACGACGCCGAGCTGTGGATGCAGCGTGGTGAATGGATAGTCGGCGATCTTCGGCTTGGCCGCGCTCACCGACGCAAGAAAGGTGGACTTGCCCGCATTGGGCAAGCCGATGAGACCCGCATCGGCGATCAGTTTCAGGCGCAGGCGAATCGTGCGTTCCTCGCCAGGCTGACCGGGATTGGCATGGCGCGGCGCGCGGTTGGTTGACGACTTGAAATGCGTGTTGCCGAAGCCGCCATTGCCGCCCTTTGAGATAGCCACGCGCTGGCCGACTTGCGTGAGATCGGCGAGCAACGTCTCGCCGTCTTCCTCGTAGACCTGCGTCCCGACCGGAACCTTGAGCACGACATCCTTGCCGTTGGCGCCGGCGCGGTCCTTGCCCATGCCGTTGCCGCCACGCTGCGCCTTGAAGTGCTGCTGGTAGCGATAGTCGATGAGCGTATTAAGGCCGTTGACGGCCTCGACAAAGACTCCGCCGCCATTGCCGCCATCGCCGCCGTTGGGGCCGCCAAATTCAATGAACTTCTCGCGGCGGAACGACACGCAGCCGTTCCCGCCCGCGCCGGACGCGATATAGACCTTGGCTTCATCGAGAAATTTCATGGCGTCAGGGTATATCGTATCGCAGGCTCTTCGCCAAAGAGCCCGATATGCACTCCTCCCGCTCATACCCGAGCAATATATTTGCCGCTCATCCCCGCGGAAGCGGGGATCCAGGGCCGCAATCTCATCGCTTCGGTTTTTGGATTCCCGCTTGCGCGGGAATGAGCGGGGTATGGGGCGCACCCTTGAGATGAGTCGGCCGCGGACAAGGGGAGGCCCCGGCGGGAAAAGATGGTGACAGATTCCCGCCAGGGCCTCGTGTTCGTGCTGTTCGATCGGGGGCTCAATCTTACGGCACGAAGCTTCGCTGAATTCGGAACGCGGCCGACAAAACGTCCTGATCACGCGCGTTGAACACGCCCGAGGGAACGGTCCCATTGGCCGACACGGTCACTGGGCCCGCAAATCCCGAATTGATGTGGTTGTAGAGAATGTCCAATCCCAATTCCAAGCCGGATGCCGGTGTCCAGACGGTGCGACTGCCAATCTGCCAGAAGCTGAAATCGGGACTGCAATTGGACGGCGTGAATCCGCCGGCGCTCGTCGATGAACCGGCGCCTCCCGGCGCCAGACCCGCGCAAATCTCGGCGGTGGCATTTTGATTGTACGAGATGTTCTCGTACCCGCCGTAGAGCGACGTCCGCCATGCGGGGGTCCAGTTATGTTCAATGCCTGCAGTCACGCTCCAGGCCGTCGTCAGTTCCAGATCGCTCCCGGCTCCGGCGAAAACGGCATCGGTGACGAAACCCATGCCGATGTTGTCGCCTCTGACAACGTTAAAAGTACTTTGTCCCTGTCCTGCATAGGCCGAGGCGCCCTTGGCATAGACTGCTTGAATTCCGAACGTATCGCCGCGGGCCGTCGGGAGGTTGAGAACCGTCCCAATTGTTGCCGCGTAGCCCAGCTTGTCATCCGGATGTCCCAGACCCTCTAGACCGCCGGCGCCGCCACCAATCGCCAAAGCCGATCCGCCATTCGCCGCCGCGGTGCCTGTGGAGTAGTAGGCGGCCGCGACGTCGGCCAAAGCAATCGAGGCCTGGACTGTACCCCAAGGCCGATCGAGCCGGACGTTTCCGACAAAATTGGGCAGCGTCTGCCCGGCTTGCGACGTCGCTGTGCCGGTGCCGAGATTGTTGACGGTATTCAAGTTCAGGAAAGCGCTTGTACCGATCGTGTTCACCACCGGCTTGCTTCGGGACGTGTGCTCTTCAGCCGACACCGTCGCTGAAAGGCCATCCTTGAGATCGGCGGTATATGCGAAAAGATTGATACCGGTACCGCCTGAATCGCTGCCGATGATATTCGTCTGATACGAATGCTGGCTGAAACTGTAGATGTCGAAGAACGATACGGCGCGGCCCCCCGTCAGGCCGCCAAACTGAAGAAACGCGCGATCGATATAGGCGACCGCGTTGCTGCCCGAATTGACGTTGTCACCGCTGGTCCACTGGATTCCTGTTCGCGCGTAACTGCGCACGATGCCGTAGTCCGTCTGCTGGCGCGTGTCCAATGTCCACAGAGAACGCGAACGCTGCACGAACGAATTCGATTCGCGATTGTTGATGCTATCGCGATTGTTCGCAGATCCCGGCCCAACCGCCGGCGTCAGCGTGCCGCCGGCGTTGACGTCGGCCTCGGCACGCAGATAACCGCCGATCTTGAAGCAGATATCGGACCCCGGAATGTAGTAGAAGCCGGCGCCGTAGAGCGAGCACACTTTCACGTATTGAACCGGCTTGGCCTTCACCGGCAAGTCCGCAGCCTGTGCGCCTGCAATCGTCGTGATGCCGGCCGTTGCTGCGAGCAGAAAATTCCTCGTCTTCCTCATCGTCAATCTCCCGTTTGTCGAGGAGGCGTCCTGCGGCGCTGCATTGCCAAAGGACTGTCGCCCCCATATCTTCTCTTCGACGCGGTTGTTCGAAGAGCGATGTGAACGTGACAGCCGCCGGCGTCAGATTCGAATCACCAAGATTCGTTTTCGCTCACGAGCACGCTTGCGAAGTGTTGTGAGAGAAGTGAAGGAAAAGCGGGAATAAAATTCTGAATTTCAAAACTTTCCGCCAGGCGCGATGTTGTGAAACGGCGTCAATTCCTTCCGGTCACGAAAACCTTTCAAAAAAACGATTCCTGAAAAAATTCCAACTTTGTTTGCAGCGCAGGCTGCATGTCTGTGCATGAAGCGGGCTGTTCAGGCCTGCGAAATCATGCATCTGCCGGTCTCCAGAACAGTGTTTGAAATTTATTCCCGCGGCGCCCGCGCGGATATTCTGAGCGAATCGATCAGCGGAAATGTTTCGGGCCTCGCTGATTCGCGAGGCCCGGTAATTTACTGCGATGATTGGGCGCGAGGCTGTGAAGAGCGCTTATCGATCTTTCTTGAGCGTCGTCATGAGGCGGCGCCGCGCGCGCGCGAGTCGTGACATCACTGTTCCGATCGGGACCTCCGTTGCCTCGGCGATCTCGCGATAGTCGAGGCCTTCGATGTCGCGCAGCACGAGGGTTTCGCGGAACGGAGACGGCAATGCGGAGATCGCGGCGCGGAGCTGCTCGGCGTCGACTTTTGCGATCAGCGCCGCTTCCGGAGTTTCGCTGCTCGCGTCGCCAGGCCTGGCTTGTTCGACCTCGACCGCC
>DASSIT010000089.1:0-15188 GCA_035691545.1 Pseudolabrys sp.
GCTTCGCCGCCGCGCAGGGCGCGGACTGATCGCGAACAAGTCAAGGAATTGGTGGGAGGCTGACGAGCGACCCGAACCGCGCTCGTTAGGGCTGCTTCCTTCCGGACCTGACCCGGTTGGCGAGTGGCTCGTCCACCGCCAACCTCCCGTCGTCTATATCAGGCCTATGGACAGGGAAAGCAAGCTGAGGGAAATGTCCCTGTGCATCACGCGTTTTCAACCCTCTTGGACCGATTCCCGGGCGGATTTTTGGCCAGAGTATTGGCTGGACTTGTGGCGGCCATCCCGCCCGTCGCCGCGCCATGTCATTCTCGGCGGGATCACCGGGGCGATGGTGACGCGTCGCGTTGAAGCGAGGCAGCCCGCAGCCATGACTGAAACAATATGGTCCCTCGACCCCCAACTTGCGCTGGACACCGTCGCCGTGGGCGACTTGCCCCTTGCACGTGTGCTGCTCGCAAATGACGCCAATTACCCGTGGCTCATCTTGGTGCCGCGCCTGCCCGGCCTCGTCGAACTCATAGACCTCGAGGAGAACGCGCAGGTGCAGCTGCTCGGCGAAGTTGCCGCAGCCGCACGTGCGCTGAAAGCAATTACCGCATGCGACAAGCTCAATATCGCCGCGCTGGGAAACCAGGTACCGCAACTGCATGTTCACGTGATCGCGCGTCGGCGCACCGATCCCGCCTGGCCCAAGCCGGTCTGGGGTGTCAAAGCTCCGCTTGCGTATGAGCAGGACAGGCACGCAGCATTGATCGAATCCCTGCGGCAGCGGCTCAAATACGAAGGCATGCCGGGCATGGACCCCTAGTTGTGGTTCTGCCAGAAAGCATCATGGCCGCCGCCCCCGCCCGTATCCTCGTTATCTCGCTGCGCCGGATCGGCGATTTGCTGCTCACGACACCTCTGATCCGCAGCCTGCACCGTGCGTGGCCCGGGGCCGAGATTGACGTGCTCGTGTTCGACAATACCGCCGGGATCATTGCGGGCAATCCGGATATCAAACGCGTGATTGGCATATCGCAACGACCGACCAGGGCCGAGAGCGTTAAACTCCTCGTTCGTCTTTGGCGATCTTACGATATCGCGATTTCCACCCAGAGCGGCGACCGCCCGACAGCCTTCGCCTTTGCCGCCGGACGGCGGCGCATCGGCGTGACAAACAACGATGATCCCTGGCTCGCGCGAATGCTCAAGCGCGTGGCGTTGCACACCGGTCTCCCGGCCGCCGAAAAAATCCATCGTGTCGAGCAGATGTTGTCGCTTGCCGATGCCCTCGGCATTGCGCGCGTACCCGAGCTTGTTTGCCCGGCGGCAGCGGAAGGCTCGCCCATAGTCGATGGCGGCAACTTTGCGGTCATTCACGCGGCGCCGATGTTCGCCTACAAGGCGTGGACGTCGGATGGCTGGCGGGCAATTGCGGAAGGTCTGACGAAACGCGGGCTCACTGTCGTTGCGATCGGAGGGCCGGGCGAAGCGGAGCGCCGTTATCTCCAAGAGGTGTGGCGCGGCGTGCTTGAATATCACCAGCTGGAATGGCCGCAGACAATGAATCTGCTGACACGGGCGCAAGTTTATATCGGCCCTGACACGTCGACGACGCACCTCGCGGCGGCTGCGGGCTGCCGGACCGTGGCGTTGTTCGGACCCATGGACCCGCGCGTCTGGGGCCCTTGGCCTGTCGGCGGAATGACGGCACCTTGGGCCGCGAGCGGCACGATTCAGCACAAAGGCAATGTGTGGATCGTGCAGAATCCACTGCCTTGCATGCCGTGCACATTCGAGGGTTGCGAGCGGAATACCGCAAGCCGTAGCGCGTGCCTCGATGAGCTCGCCCCGGCACAAGTCATGGCGGCGGTTGACCAGGCGCTCGGGTGACCGCGCATTGCGCAGCGCCTGCCGTCGTGCGAATTTGCCGGAGCATGTCCTCTCGTTTCGGCCCCAAACCGCGCCTTGGATATACCGACAGCCGCATTGAGCGCGCGGCGGAACTGCGTCCTGACAATGCGGCCATGGACACGCTCACGCGCGATCCTCGCGCCGGAACTTATGTGATTGGCGGCGAATGGATCGTGGCGAGAAAGAATTCGCCCGCCAATGAGCCGCTGTTCTCGTTGGCCGACGCGAAAACATTGGGCCCCGCAACCGAAACCGTCTTTCTGGGGCTGCTCGAGGGCACCCCCCGTTTCGGCTACGGCCTCGCACCGGCGTCGATCGAGGCACTTAAGTCGCGAAATGATATGCAGGTGGCGGACCTTCGGTCCATCGCAGTGCAGGGCCTGGTCGCGGCCGAACATCTGCCGCCGATTGCCGAAGCCAAGGCCGTCCTTCACTGGCATGCGCGCCACCGGTTCTGCCCCAATTGCGGCGCCGCAACGCGCCTGGTTCACGGCGGCTGGCGTCGCGACTGTCCGCAATGCAAGACCGAGCATTTTCCGCGCACCGATCCAGTGGTGATCATGCTCGCGAGCGATGGAGATAGTTGTCTTCTTGGCCGGAGCCCGCGATTTGCGCCGACAATGTGGTCTTGCCTTGCCGGCTATGTCGAACCCGGGGAATCGTTTGAAGACGCCGTACGCAGGGAAACGCGCGAGGAGGCCGGCGTTACATGTGGCCGCGTCGCCTATTTTGCGTCACAACCCTGGCCATTCCCCACCTCATTGATGATCGGCTGCCATGCCCAGGCCCTGACCCGCGAAATCGTCGTCGATCGTGAGGAACTGGAAGACGCCCGTTGGTTTAGCAAGGCGGAGGTCGAGACCATGCTCATGCGCAAACACCCGCAGGGGATGACGACTCCGCCGGCGGTCGCAATTGCGCACCACATCATCCGCGCCTGGGTGGAGGACGAGATCGGCTTTGAGTGACCTGCGTAACGCGAAAAAATCTCCCCGCATTCTGTGCGCCGGCGGCGCCGTGCAGGACATCGTCATGCGGGTCGATAAGTTTCCCGATGCCGGCACCAAAGTTCAGGCGTCCGATTTCCTGATCACTTCCGGGGGTCAGGCTGGAAATGCCGCGATTGCCGTCGCCCGCCTCGGCGGCCAGGTTAAATTTGCAGGCCCACTCGGTGCCGCGGACGATGAATTTGCCAGCCGCATCGTTGCAAGCCTCAAGCGCGAAACTATCGACTGCACCGGCGCGGTGCGCGTGCCAGGTGCAATCTCTTCCGTTTCGTTGATCCTCGTCGACGCACGCGGGGAAAAAATGATCGCGACGCGCCGCGACCAGGGTTTGAACGCAATCGCGCCCGAACTTCCCGAACAGGTCGTGGCGCCGGTCGATGCGGTGCTGCTCGACAACCGCTATCCGAATTTCGTCACCTCGATCTGCAAGGCCGCGAAGGCCCGCGGCATTCCGCGCGTTCTCGATCTCGACAGAGCGGCCACGCTCGATGACCCGCTCTTGCTCGCCTGCAGCCACGTGATCGCGTCCGCTGAAGCCCTGCGCGGCACTACCGGGATTGATGATCTGCGCGACGCGCTCGCAAAACTCGGAGAAAGTTTCGGCGGATTCCTGGCCTACACCGACGGTCCCGATGGCGTTTATTGGTTGGATCGCGGCAAGGTCAGGCACATGAACGCGTTCAAGGTGAAGGCGATCGATACGCTCGGCGCCGGCGACGTCTTCCACGGAGCATTTGCATTCCGCCTTGTCGAAACCGGCGACCTCATCGACGCAATGCGATTTGCCGCAGCTGCCGCTGCGATCAAGTGCACACGTTTTGGCGGCTTGATGGGGGCCGCCACGCGCGGCGAAGTCGACGATTTCCTGAAACAGAACCCCGGCTGACGCCGCTATTTCTTCGAGGGACAGGGCGCGCCACAGGGCGCGCAGGCGCCGGCGAAGTCTTCAGGCGAAACTGCGCGGCCGCTCGACGGGCTCGACAGATGATCGAGCAGAATTGCCCCAATGCCGAGCAGTATCACGACGATGTAGATGGTGCGCATGCCGGCTAGTCCCGCGACAGGCCAAACAGCGGCCGCAGCCGGATCCCGATCAGGCAACCGGGCATCGCCGCGAAAAACCAGATCCATCCGTGCAGTGAACCTGACGCTACGCCGCCGACAAACGCGCCGATATTGCAGCCAAAACCGAGACGCGCGCCCCAGCCCATCAGCAATCCGCCAATGCCGGCCGCAAGAAGCGATTTCGCCGGTGGCCAGGGATTTGCAGCGAATGGCTTTGCCGCCGCCGCCGCCGCCATCGCCCCGAACAGCATGCCGAAATCCGTGAGACTGGACGTATCCGAAAGAACCGATTCGGCCAGCGCGTGCTTGGGCCCGGGCCATTGCCAGAATTCGGCCTGCGAAAGGTCAAGGCCCAGCGCGGTCGCCGCCTTGGCGCCCCAGACCGTGTAACCGAAGGTCACGCTCCACGGATGACCGCCAGCCGCGAAAACGACAATGCACAGGATGCCAATGCTGATGCCGCCGATGACATAGTTGCGGGACGGCATGAAGCTTGCGCCCCGTTTTCGCGCGACGGCCCCAATCAACACCGCAGCCACTCCGATGCTGGCGAGGGTCACCGCCAGCCCGCCCCAGGCGCCGAAATAATCTGATGCGAGGACAGGATCGACGCCGCCGAACGCCAGAAACGCGGGCAGCGACAAGCTGCCGAAGACACTGCCGATGACGAAAAACAGCAGTGCGACCAGCATGCGGCCTGAACCGCCGCCGACCGTGTACAATGTTCCGGAACCGCAGCCGTTGGCGAGCTGCATGCCAATCCCGAAGACGAAGGCGCCGACGATCAGCGAGAGCCCAAGGGGCGCAATCGCTCCCCCATAATTCGGCGCCATCGCGGCGACGGGCACAACGACCAGAGCGCAGATTGCGATCACGATCAGACCGCCGATCAATCCGCCCGCCTCGCCGCGAGTCAGAAACCGCCGCCACGACGCGGTATAGCTAAATTCGGCCTTGAGGAATGCAACACCAAGGCCGAAGCCGCCGATGATGAGCACGGCCGAAGCCGGCTGATGGTCGAGCAGCACCAGTGCCACGAGTATCGCCGTCGCGGCGAGCGCGAGTCCGAGGAAAAGGCGGTCCATGCGAACGGCCGCGCCCCGATCGGACGCGGCCAAACTTACCGTAGACATGAATTCTCCGAGCGCAGATCAGGATCCGAGGCCGAGGGCCTTTTTCAAATCGTCCCATTTCGTGCGCGAAGATTCAATCGGCCGGTTTGCATTGCTGGTCCACTCCACCATCGAACCAGCATAAAGCCTGGCATTGGTCCGGCCAAGCAATTCATGAAACACGAACCAATCGGTCGATGCCCAGTGGCCGGTGTTGCAATAATTCACGACCGGGCCGGCGGGAACCGCATTGACGATGGCGGCGAGCTCGGCCGTCGGCTTAAGCCGGTTTGTCTTCGGGTCGTAGAACTCCGCGCTGTCGATATTCAACGCTCCAGGGATGTGACCATAGGCCTGCGCAGCCGGCACCTTCTCCTTGCCGAGGAAGAACGACGCGGGCCGCGCATCCACGAGCGTTGCGCCACCCTTGCCTTCAATTGTTTCGACGTCGCTCGCGAGAGCAAGAATGCTGTTGTCGACGGAGGCGGTGAAAATCTTCGGTGACGGTGCTTTCATCCCTTTCTCTACCGGCAGGCCGGACTGCCGCCACGCGGCGATGCCGCCGTTGAGGATGGAGACATTCTTCACGCCTGCGTATTTCAACGTCCAGTAGGTTCGCGTCGCCGAGCCAAAGTCGAGCACATTCACGCCCGCGGGCACCACGACGACGTGGCTGTCTTCGTCGATGCCGAGATCGCCGATCAGCTTTTCAAGCTCGGGAACGGTCGGCACCATGAACGGAACATTGTTGCGGGTGACACGCCATCCGGCTTTGTCGTAGTCGCTGTGAATGCTTTTGGGGATATGCGCTGCTACGTAAGCCGCGGTGCCACCGCCGTCGATCGCCGAGCGTATATCGAGAATAACGAGGTCCTGATCTGCCAAATGATCGTTGAGCCACTGCGCGGTCACCAGAGGCTCTGCGTGCGCGCCTGCGGCGGATACGGCCACCACGGCGCTCAACAGCATTGCCGCACCGAGACGGCGGATGGCATTCAAGGGACGAAACCGGTTTAGCGTTCTCATGGTCGTGTCACTTTTCACTTTTGGTTCTGGATTGGCCGCCAGAGGCGGCCGAGAGATTGCTATTGAAATAGAATATATTTCTCTATAAAGACAGATACGACTACCAAATAAGAATATTATTTTATGGACATGGAAGTAAGTAGAATATTGATCTAAATTCTCAAAGGATCAAAGAATGGATGCCATCGACCGCAAGATCCTCGCCGTCGTGCAGGAGGATGCGTCTTTGTCCGTCGCCGACATCGGCCATCGTGTTGGCCTGTCATCGACGCCGTGCTGGAAGCGCCTTCAGCGATTGGAAGCCGACGGCGTCATCACGCGTCGGGTTGCGATCGTCGACCAGGAAAAAGTTGGGCTTGGCATCACCGTTTTCGTCTCCATTGAAACCGGCGACCACTCGCAGGAATGGCTCAAACGTTTCGCCGAGCTGGTCAGCGCCATGCCGGAAGTAATGGAATTTTACCGGATGGCCGGCGACGTCGACTACATGCTTCGCGTCGTCGTGACCGATATGGCGGGCTACGATGCTTTCTATAAGAGGCTGATCGCCACCGTACCGCTGAAGAACGTGACCTCACGCTTCGCGATGGAACGAATCAAATCGACGACGGCTCTTCCACTGTTGGAAGCTCGATAGCTAGTGCATTCGCTTCACGGCAGTGATTTCGCTGCCTGCGGCCTTGATGCGCGCAACTGCTTCGCTTACCGGCTCGACTGCCACCATCATGTGGTGGGCGTTCGCGTGAATGAGCGCCTCCGGATCGCGCGCCACCGCGACATGGCCCTTCCAGCACACGAGATCGCCGCGCCGGAGGCTCGCCAGGGACGAGACCTTGCCGAGCGTCAGCTCCTGCATATCGCTGTCGCGCGGACAGGCTATGCCTGCTGCCTGGAGAGATATCTGCACGAGGCCCGAACAGTCGAGTCCAAGGGACGTTTTGCCTCCCCACAGGTATGGCGTATTGAGAAATCGTTCCGCAACCGCCACAAAGTCCGGCTGCCGCGACTTGATCGGCGCGAGATAGACTTCCGGCACGTACCATCCGATATCGGTGACAGCAAAACGTTCGTCCTGTCGCAGGACGGCAACCCGCGCGCCCATCGGCAAGGCGGCGGCGGGCGTAAACTTGATATCCGGCCCCGTAAATGCGAGTGCGCGCGGCACCGCAACTTTATGGGTCGGCGCGATGCCTCCCGGTGCGAGCGCATTCGCTGACAACCAGCCGACATAGCCATCTGTTTCCAGCTGTCCCCAAGCCCACCCCTCATCCGTAGTCTCGTAGACCATCACGGATTCGCCGAGCAGCGCCTCCGTTTCGAGCCTCGCGTCGTGCATGGGCGCACGGCGAACCGCAACGACCGGGTCAATCACCTGATAGCGCGTACCGTCGACGAAACGTCTTGCCTCGACCTGACCACGGAGATGGCTTGCCGCAATTTCGGGCCGAAACGGGTTGATGCGCGGATCGAGTACGACCATGGGTCATGAATAGCGGCTGCAGAGCAACGCATAGAGCGCGCGTGCGGTCTGACATTCAGCACCCTCCGGCCGTCCAGGCTTTGCGACCGGCGTCCAGGCAAAGATATCGAAATGCACCCAGGACTTCGTATGCACGAAGCGACGCAGGAACAATGCCGCGGTGATGGCGCCGCCGTGGCCACCAGTCGCGACATTGTTGAGATCGGCGACTTTAGACTCCAGCAGCGCATCGTAGGGTCGCCACAGCGGCATTCGCCAAACAGGATCCGCCTCGGTGGCACCAGCGCGCATGAGTTCGCCGGCGAGCGTATCGTCATCGGTAAAAAACGGCGGTATCTCGGGGCCGAGCGCCACGCGGGCGGCGCCCGTAAGCGTTGCAAAATCGGCAATCAGCGAGGGCTTGTCGTCATCGGCGAGCGCTAGCGCGTCGGCAAGGATCAGGCGGCCTTCCGCATCGGTGTTGCCGATCTCCACGGACAGGCCCTTGCGCGAGATGTAGACGTCACGCGGCCGAAAGCTGGTACCCGAAATGGCGTTTTCTACCGCCGGGATAATGACACGCAGCCGCAGCTTGAGACCGCGCGCCATGATCATGTGCGCGAGGCCGAGAGCCGTAGCGGCCCCGCCCATGTCCTTTTTCATATTCAGCATGCCGCTGTCCGGCTTGATGTCGAGGCCGCCGGTATCGAAGCACACGCCCTTTCCAACCAGCGTGATCTTGGGATCGCCGGCCTTGCCCCAGGTTAAGTCGATCAATCGCGGTGCGCGCACCGACCCCGCCCCAACCGCGGACACAAGCGGGAAACCTCGGGCGAGTGCCTCGCCACTTGTCACCTGCACCTTCGCGCCATGCTGTTTTGCGAGCGCGCGGGCTGCCGCCTCCAGTTCAGCGGGGCCCATGTCATTGGAAGGCGTATTGGTGAGATCCCGGCAGAGCGCCACGCCTTCGACAATGCGGGTGAGATCTTCGGCGCCGACGCCTTCGGGTGCGACGAGGCGCAGGTTGCGTGCCTCCGCCTTGCGGTAGCGGGCAAACTGGTAGCTTCCAAGCACAAAGGCCAGCGCGGCGAGCCGCGAGTCGTGCGACGGGTTGGCAAAACGGTAAGTGCCCGACGGCAAGACACTCGCCAATTGGCCGGGGCGGAAGCGGTCGATTTCTGCGTCATCCGAGCCTTCAATCCCGAACAGCACGCCGGCGAGCTGTCCCTCGATGCCCGGCAGCAACAGGGAGCGGCCGGGCTTCGGCTCGAACCCGGCGGCCGCGATGAATGCCCGCTCGGCTGCGCCAAGCTTCTCGCGAATAGTGCCGAAATTATCGGCATTGACGAACCAGATCGGTATTGCCTGCCTCGCGCTGGCACTCGCAAATACGGGATGCATGGCTACTCCGCAGCGTCACGCATCGATGCGGTGCCGACATAACCGTCGCGGCGCTGCGGCAGCTTCCAGCCAAGCATCTTCGAAGCGACCAGTGTGCGCAGCACTTGTGCGGTTCCACCGCCGATTGTGAACATGCGGACATCCCGCGCCATGCGCTCCAACGGAAGCTCGCGGGAATAACCGCGCGCGCCGAAAAATTGCAGCGCATCGTTGACGATCTTGATGGCGGTCTCGGACGCGAAGATTTTTGCCTGTGCAGCCAGCATGGCGTCAGGGAAAGCGCTGTTGCCGGGACCACGCGAGCGCGCGGCCTGGTAAAGCATGAGGCGCGCGGCCGTTAGTTGCGTCTGCATATCTGAAAGCATCCATTGCAGGCCCTGGAATTCACCGATCGGGCGGCCGAACTGCTCGCGCGTCCTGGCCCACGCCAGGGCGTGTTCGAGCGCGCCGGCGGCAATGCCCATGGGTACGGTGCCGGCTCCGACACGTTGGCTGTTGTACGCATTCATCAGATCGGCAAACCCCCGGCCAAAACCGGACGGCGACATCAACACCATGCTCGCCGGAATTTCCAGATCTTCGAAAATGATTTCGCCTTCGGGCATCCCGCGCAGCCCCATGGTCTGTTCGCGTTTGCCGACCCGCAATCCCTTGGCTTCACCACGCACGGCAAGGAAGCCGCCGATCCCGAGCTCCTTGCCTCGCTCGTCGAATACACGCGCGAAGATCAAATGCAGACGCGAGACGCCGGCGCCGGTGATCCAGTGCTTTCTTCCATTGATGACGTAGACATCGCCGCGTTTATCCGCGCGCGTGGCCATGCTCGTTGCGTCCGAACCGGCCTCCGGTTCAGTGATACAGATTGCCGGTTTGTCGCCTTGCAGCACCAGCTCGGCCGCGAGACTTCGTTGCAGCTCGCTGCCATAGGCCATTATCGTCGATATCGCGCCCATGTTCGTCTCGACGACAATGCGCGACGTCACGGTGCATGCCTTCGCCATCTCCTCAATGACAAGCACCGCATCGAGAAAGGACCGACCCTGCCCGCCGAGCGCCGTCGGGACGGTCATTCCGCAAAAGCCGGCCTGCGCGAGAGCCTTCACGATGTCCCAGGGATATTGCTCGTCTCGGTCAATGGCCGCCGCGCGTGGACGCGCAACATCTGCGGCAAACGCGCGCGCGCGTGCCTGGAGTTCAATTTCGTCCCGCGAAAGGCCCAGTTCCATTGCCGCAACTCTAGACCGGACAGAGGCGAAAGGCCGGTACCGGTCTTCCAAAAGCCGTGCGTGAGGGCGCCAGTCTACAAGTTAACCACTCGTTAGGGTTAACCTTTTATTGCTCGGTTATGCCATCGAGAACACACTCCGCCCGTCTGCTCGCCTCGGCCGCCCTCGCGGTCGTCATGGCCATTTCCGCGGGCGGTTGTTCAAATATCACCTCTCGCGAAACGACCGGATCCGTGACGGCCGCCAGCAATACGCCGGCCACACAGGACGAATGGCGGCGCTCGCTCGAAACCTGGGGCGCCCGCTACCGCGCCAATCCCAACGACGCTGATGCCGCCATTGCCTACGCGCGGGCCCTGCGTGCCACCGATCAGCGCGCACAGGCCGTCGCCGTGCTTGAGCAGGCGACAATACGCAATCCCCACAGCATGCCATTGCTGGGCGAATACGGGCGCGCCCTGGCCGAGGCTGGACAGTATAAGCAGGCCCTCGACACGCTTGATCGCGCCCATACTCCCGACAATCCGGATTGGCGCATTCTCAACGTCCAGGGCGCAGTCCTTGATCAGATGGGCCGTCACGCCGACGCCCAGCGGCACTACGCGGCTGCTCTGAAAATCGTGCCCGACGAAGCGTCAGTTCTTTCCAATCTTGGCCTCTCTTACCTGTTGACCAAGGATTTGAAAAACGCCGAAGCGACGCTGAGACGCGCAGTCGCGCAACCGAATGCCGGGCCGAAAGTCCGGCAGAATCTTGCGCTGGTCGTCGGCCTGCGTGGCCGCTTTGAGGAAGCCGAGAAAATTGCCAGCGCCGACCTACCGGAAAGCGAAGCCGCCGCGAACGTCAGCTACCTGCGGCAGATGCTGGCGGAAAAAGGCGACTGGAAAAAGATCGGGCGCGCCTACGCACCCGTCGCCAACGCGGGTTCCTGAGATCGCCGGCTGAATTGAGCCCGAAGCCCGCTCCGCGGAAGCGCTGCTATTTCAAAGCCATTATTTTGATTGCCGCCGGCCCAAGAATGACGACGAACAACACCGGCAGAAAGAAAAGAATCATCGGAACCGTGAGCTTCGGCGGCAGCCCTGCCGCTTTCTTCTCGGCCTCCGACATGCGCATGTCGCGGTTTTCCTGCGCCATGACCCGCAACATGGTGGCAAGTGGCGTGCCGTAGCGCTCGGCCTGCTGCAGGGCCATGCAGACTGATTTAACGCCGTCGAGATCCGTGCGCTTCGCCAGATTTTCGTAAGCCTGGCGACGGTCAGGAAGATACGAGAGTTCGGCGGTAGTCAGCGTGAGCTCCTCAGCCAACGCGACCGATTGGCTTCCCACCTCGTCGCTGACCTTCTTGAACGCCGCTTCAATTGACATGCCTGATTCGACGCAGATCAGCAGCAGATCGAGGGTGTCAGGAAACGCCCGCTTGATCGACAGTTGGCGACGCTGGATTTTACTCTTGAGGAGCATCAACGGCAGCTGCATGCCGGCATAGGCGGCGGCAATGCAGATACCAATCTTGACCATCGTCGGTTGTTGAAACTTCACGATGACAAACATATAGAGCACCGCGAACACCAGACACGCTACAGGCGAGATCATCCGGATGAACAGATAGGTGACGTAGGGTGCCTGACCGCGGTAGCCGGCTTGGATAAGCTTGAGCCTTGCTTCTTCCTGGCCAACCCATTTGGTCAGATTGAAGCGATCGACAATCATCTGCACGTATTGTTTCGGAGATTGTCGCAGCTTGACCTTCTGGCCCTCTTGGGCCATGCGCTCGCGCTCGCGCTGGCGGATTTTTTCGCGTTCGAGAGCCACCGCCCGCATGCGCTTGCCGAGCGGATCCGCGAACACAACCGGCATTGCAAGCGTCAGCACGGTTGCCGCCGCGGCGATGGCGGCGAATACCATCGTCAATGTTTTGACATTGATAGCATCGACCAGGGACTCGATCATCGAACCTGCCTAGAAGTCAAAGTTGATCATTTTTTTCATCACCAGCACGCCAAGCATCATCCAGATTGCGGAGCCGCCGAGCATGATGTGACCGACAGAGTTTGTGAAAAGCAGTGAGATGTATTGCGGGCTCGTGAGGTAAACGAGCGTCAGCACTGCAATAGGAAGAGCGCCGATGATCCCGGCTGACGCCTTTGCTTCCTGCGACATGGCCTGAATTTTCGCCTTCATCTTCTTTCGATCGCGTAGCACCTTCGACAGGTTGCCGAGCGCTTCCGAAAGATTGCCGCCCGCCTTCTGCTGGATCGCGACGACAATACCGAAGAAATTCGCTTCCGGCAGCGGCGTACGCTCGTAAAGCTTTGCGCAGGCTTCGCCCAGCGGCATCCCGATTGCCTGTGTTTCCATGATCAGGCGGAATTCCGACTTGATCGGTTCCGCCGCTTCGAGAGTGATCATCTTGATGCAGTCGTGCAGCGGCAACCCTGCCTTCACGCCGCGGACAATGATGTCAACCGCATCCGGAAATCCGTCCAGAAACTTCGTCTCGCGGCGTTTTTTAAGGAACGCCAGAAGCCATCGCGGAACGCCAAACGCGCCCGCAAAACCAAGGATTGCAGCCGCCAAAAGGCCGGCGCCCGCGAACAAACTTGCAAGAAGCGCGGCAATTCCTATACCTGCCGAAATGAGCACGAACTGACGCTTCGACCACGACAGCCCCGCCCGCGCAATCCGGACAGACAGCGGTACCGTCTTGCTCTTCTTGTGACGCTCCTCGAAGTCCTTGAGCGACGACTCGACCAGGTCGCGGCGGGACTTCTGAGGCCCGCGTGCCGCCCGCGACGTCGTCGTAACCCGCGCCACGCTTTGTACGCGCTGCTCGATCTTTCGCTCGCCGGAAAGCAGAGGATAAAGAAATACGTAGACCACCCCGCCGATGGCGACCGCAACCAGAAAGAACACGGCGATGATCTGCATTGTTTGCCTCGCTTAGGCGCGAACGGATTCGTTTGCGACCTCGGCCGCATCTAGCGCCGCCGCCAGGCGTTTTTCCTCGCCGTAGTAGCGTGCCCGGTCCCAGAAGCGCGGATGCCCGATGCCGGTCGAACGATGCCGGCCGATGATATTTCCTTTCGCATCCTCTCCGATTAACTCGTATACGAAGAGATCCTGCATCACGATGACATCTCCTTCCATCCCCATGACTTCCGAGACGTGCGTGATTTTGCGCGAACCGTCGCGCAAGCGCGCGGACTGAATGACGACGTCGACCGAGGCGCATATCATTTCGCGAATGGTACGGGACGGCAGGGAGAAACCGCCCATCGTGATCATTGATTCGAGGCGCGACAGCGCTTCTCTGGGGTTGTTGGCGTGCAACGTACCCATCGAGCCGTCATGGCCCGTATTCATCGCCTGCAGCAGATCGAATGCTTCGGGTCCGCGCACTTCACCGACGATGATGCGTTCCGGTCGCATACGCAGGCAGTTGCGCACCAGATCACGCATCGTAACCTGACCCTCGCCTTCGAGGTTGGGAGGACGCGTCTCCAGGCGCACGACGTGCGGCTGCTGCAGCTGAAGTTCGGCGGCGTCTTCGCAGGTGATGATTCGCTCGTCGTGATCGATAAACTGCGTAAGGCAGTTGAGCAGCGTGGTTTTTCCTGAACCGGTGCCGCCGGAAATCAGCGTGTTGACGCGGCTGCGGCCGAGAATACGCAGTATTTCAGCACCCTGCTGCGTGATGGTGCCATACTTGACGAGTTGATCGAGCGTCAGCTTATCCTTTTTGAACTTGCGAATGGTGAGAGCCGGACCGTCAATTGCAAGCGGCGGCACGATGGCGTTGACACGAGAGCCATCTGGCAAGCGCGCGTCGCAGATCGGTGAGGCTTCGTCGACCCGGCGGCCGATCTGGCTGACGATGCGTTGACAGATATTCAGCAGCTGCTGATTGTCGCGGAAACGGATTCCGGTCTTCTGAATCTTGCCTTGGACTTCGATATATACCGTGCCAGAGCCGTTGACCATGATGTCCGCGATATCGTCGCGCGAAAGCAGAGGCTCGAGCGGACCAAAGCCGAGGACGTCATTGCAGATATCGTCGAGCAGATCCTCCTGCTCCGAGATCGACATTACGATGTTCTTGATCGCAATGATTTCGTTGACGATGTCGCGGATTTCCTCGCGCGCCGAATCGACATCGAGGCGCGCAAGCTGCGCAAGGTCGATTGCCTCGATCAACGCGCCGAAGATCGTACTCTTGGTTTCGTAATAGTCTTCGGACCGCCGGCTATCGACCGATGTCGGAACGGCTGCGGCGGGCGCGGCGTGGCGGGGTGCGGCGGGAGCCGCCACGAGAGGCGCCCCGAGACCGTCGGAGGGAAATGGGGTGCGCCCGGTTTCCACCGGCGCGCTTGGACTGGAATTCGGCTGTTCGTTTGGCGGCTGTAACGACGGCGCCGCGGCCGCAGGCAGTTGCGGCACGGGCACCGGAGCCAGCGCTTCTGAAGTCGCACTACGCTTCCCGAACAAGTCGACACACTCCCAACGATTGTTAGCCCGCTCGCTTCATCAGTTTGGAAAGCAATGGTGACAGCAATCCGCTGCGGCCGCGCTTGATCTCCGTCCGTCCCGTAAGCGTCTGCGCCATCTGGCGGAACATCTCGGCCGTCTTGTGGCTGGCGGAGACCTCGGCGATCATCTGGCCATTGTTGGCGGCCGGGCCGAAAAGCTGGGGTTCGAACGGGATGACGCAGAGGGGGTCGGCTTCGATGGCCTTGGCAAAGTCCGCCGGCGTAATTTCCGGACGCTTGGGAACGCCGACCTGATTGAGGCAATAGCGTGGATGATGATCGTTCGGCCGCGACGCGCGCAACAAGTCGATCAGGTTTTTTGTATTTCGCAGGTTGGCAAGGTCGGGTCCCGCGACCACGAGTATTTCGTCAGCGCTGATGAGCAGCCGCTTGGTCCACCCGGCCCATTGATGCGGAATGTCGAGTACGACGCAGGGGATTGAGCCGCGCAGCGAATCGAGGAT
>DASSIT010000090.1:0-15233 GCA_035691545.1 Pseudolabrys sp.
CACGGTTCTTCCGCCGTCATGGCCTGACTTTTCACCGCGCCACCATGGGCGGACATGGTGCCACCATGGGCGGACATGATGATTGCATAGCCGGACACGAAAACTCCGCTCACCCCCGCGAAAGCGGGGGTCCAGAACAAATTGCACTGCCTCGCGTGTCGCCCTGGATCCCCGCGTTCGCGGGGATGAGCGGAGATTCTATCCTGCTTTCGCGGGGACGAGCGGAGATTCTATCCTGCTTGCGCGGGGATGAGCGGAATTGGAGAAGGGCATCCCTCTCCGAGCGTCATGGCCGGACTTGTCGGCGCAAGTCAGGTTTACCCGAATTGCGCCACATATTGACGCGGAAGTCGGGCAAGTCCGACTTCCGGTACCATCTCGCTTCATGCGGCACCGCATCCCCCGCTAAGCGGGATCACCGGGACATGCCCGGTGACGACGGTTGAGATCGCGGCACCGTCTCGCCTTTCTGATTCATTTTCAAACAGCCAGCTTCAGACAACCAATGCCAGAGGCAGAAACGTCAGCGGTATCCCCATGCCGGGTGATCCGTGAATTTCCTTAGGGACAACATCTGAATTTCGTTCCGCTTTCTGCTGCTCTAATGACGCGGTGGGCTGCTTCCAGTTGAGGAGGTCCACGTGCAAAAAGTCTATTTCTTCTGTTCCAACGCCGAACTGCTGCTCGGGCATTGCGGAGTGGCCGAGGTCGAGAATTTGAACGAAGCACGCGAACACGCGGCCATGGTCGCCAGTTCGCTGATGGCGACAGGCGGGCCAGAGGACTGGCGCGACTGGTCGGTGCACGTCAGCGATGACCTTGGCGATGAGCTCGTCCGCGTGCCGTTTTCATCGGTGCTGGGCAAAGTCCATTGAGGCGCGTGAATCAAGTGTCGAAATTCGTCACCGTCCCGCTCGCCCACATCCGGATCCGCGCGCTGACCGTTGCCTGGCAAGGTTTCGTGGGCACCGTATTCGATCCCTACCGGCCCGAGCGCCACTACATGCGTGGTCGCGGCCCGAAATGGCGGGCCAGGCACGGTGGCGAATACAAGCCTCCGATCATCTGATCGGTGTTTCGCGTGCCGTCAAGCGCGGGCGTTGCGATTTTCTATTCACGCGCAAATCAGCCGCTCGCTTTCATTCGGCAGCATGTCCGCATCGCTGACGCGCTGCCGCCGCGAAAAGCTGTAAATACCGACTTTTTTGCCTCTCGGCGTGCTACAAGACTGCATGGCCCGAAATCCGCCCGATACCCGCAGCCTCGCCGAGAAGGCTTTCAAGGCCGCCACCACCAGGCCCGCTGATCTGCCGCCGGCCGCGCCCGCAATTCCCGGTGCCAGGGAAACGGTATCGCTGCGCATCGATCGCGACGTGCTCGACTACTTTCAGGAAGAAGGCCCCGGCTGGCAGGACCGCATCAATGCGGCGCTGCGCAAGGCCGCGGGAAAATAAATGCAATCGGATTCCATTCAAAAAGGAAGCACCATCCTGCGGCGAACTGCGTTTCAGACCGCACTTGGCTCTGGCTCGCCCAGATCGACAAGGTAATGAAAGACGTTCGCCAGCGCCGGCACGCCTGTCAGTGCCAGCGGCTTCTTCTCAAGCACGCGGAATTTCAGCGTGCTCAGCCCGTCCCGCTCGATGAGCGCATCAAATTCGCGCTGGCGCTTCGCGAATAATGCGTTGGTGCGGCGGCCTTCCTCGGTCCACACCTGCGGTGCAGAAAACCCCGCGTGCTTATGCGGCAGCGGAATGAATGTCCCGTCGCGACGTTCCATTTCGAAGCCGCGCAGGCGCAGGCGGTGACTGAGCTCCAGGTCTTCGGGGCCCCAGCCCCAGTAGCAGTTCGGAAATCCGTTCACCGCGGTGAAGACGGAATTGTCGAGCAGGCTGACGGCGCCGAAAAACGTTTCCCAGTTCTCCTGCATCGAAAGCCCATGCCAGATCAGCCGCGCCGGATTTTTGGTCCACGAGTAGTCGGCCCACATCAGCAGGTAGTCGACATCGTGGATGCACACATAGTCCGACGTCTCGCGGGTGAGCAAGAAGCCGCAATTGCCCAGACGGCCGCGGCTAAACGGTGCCTTGCCCCACTGCTCGATGATGTTCACGGTGACGGCGATCTGCTTGTCGAGCTTGTCGCGCTGGAAATACGTGACGAGATGCGGGACGAACCGCGCCAGGTGTTCGGCGCGGTCGCGATAGGGGACGACAATGGCGAGCCGCTTGGAATAGCGCGGATCGGCCCCGCCCGGCTTAATTGAGGAGTTCATGTGCTGTGCTGGAATCGCCTCGATCGCCGGCAATGCTAGCTGATTCGTGCCGGGAGCTGCGGCATGATAAAGGGGCGCATGTCACGAGGACTCATTGCAGTTGCGATCAAATGCGTTGCTGCCTTGTCGCTGGCGACGCTGGCCGCCGCGGCTTCGGCTGCCGAACAGAAGCCTTTCAGCTACGCCTGCCGGGGCGGCGGGTTCACCATCGGCGCGGTGGTGACCAACTCCCGGGGGGCCGAGCGCTGGAGCAAGAGCCAGCCGGTCATTCTCCGCATCGACAATGAGTCACCGCAAACCCTCATCGCCGATCCCGATGCCGCGCCCGAGGCGGACAGCTATCGCAACAAGGATTTCGAGTTTTATTCGCTCAAGACGTTCACCACCTTGACCCACAAGAGCCACGGCGTCCTCGTGAAATTCTATAACGACTGCCGGGTCAATTAGCCGCCGCCTCAATTGAGATACCAGATCGCGCCGTTGAGCACCGTGGCGAACGCCACCCAGGCTGCATAGGGCACGAACAGCAAGGCGGCGGCACGATCGCGCGGCCAGCTCGCCACGATGAAAGCGAGGATCGCCGCCAGCAGGGCCGTCACAATTACCAGTGCGGCGCCGGGGCGATGCGCGCCAAAGAATACCGGCGACCAGATGAAATTGAGGGTGAGCTGGACGAACCACGCCATCATCGCCGCGCTGCGCGGCACACGTTGCCATGTCCGCCAACCGGCGACCGCGACCATGAGGTAGAGCACGGTCCAGACCGGCGCGAAGATCCAGTTGGGCGGATTGAACGGCGGCTTGGCCAGCCCCGCATACCATCCGCCCGGCAGTGTCATCAGGCCGATGACCGTCCCGCCGCCGAGGACGAGGGCGACGAAGATGGCAAGAGCGAGGTAGCGGCGCATTGTTTTCACGTGTGTTCGTTCGAGAGTCCGTAGCAATGACGGGCAATCTGGCGTAGTGGTGAGGGATTGACGCCGCCAACCCATACGGCGTTCCAGGAGGTAACAACATGAAAATCGGTCGATCGTTTCGTGCCGCGCTTGTCGCGTTTGCTGCCATTGCGGGCGTTGCTTCTTCGTCCGCTGCCTACGCCGACAGCGGCACCATCAGCATCCGGATCTTCAAGGCGGGCTTCGTGATCGGCGGCTCGGCCGGCAGCGGCGTGCTGCATTTCCACGGCCGTAATTATCCGCTGTCGGTTGGTGGCCTGAGCTACGGTTTCACCTTCGGCGCATCGGAAACGCGTTTCCACGGCACCGTCAGCCACATCCGTCGGCCCTCCGATGTCGCGGGCGTCTATGGCCAGGCAGGCGCCGGCGCCGCCGTCGTGCGCGGCGCGCAGGCGGTCGTGCTGACCAATCAGAACGGCGCGGTTCTCGCGCTCACGGGTGGCCAGACCGGCCTCATCGTCAGTGCCGACCTCAGCGGTCTGGCGCTGTCGATGAAATAGGCGCGGGTTTAAAGCGCCGATGCCGGATTCATCCAGCATCGGCGGCGCGTTTGGGCAGGGCTACGCTCAACTCACCAGATTTGCCTATGCGGGAATCCAGAAGAACTGGGTTCCCATCGCAAGTCGGCTTTAGCCGACTTGCGCACTGAAACGGCCAACATCCGGTATACCCGATGTTGGCGCGCGGGGACGAGCGGAACTGAGGTCTCAAGATTCACCCGCCACCTTCAGAATGTCGATCAGCTTGCGGTCGCGCCAGCGTTGCAGATCCGCGATGGTCCGCTGGCCTGCTTCATCGGCGACGCCGTCGATGATCATTTTCTGAACCTGCGGCGTCAGCCGCGTGTCTCCGAGATCGTCCATCCAGCTCTGTATCGCCGGGCCGATATGGGACATGAAGTGCGGCATGCCGCCTTCGCCGCCGGCCAGATGAAATATCAGCGACGGCCCCATCAGCGCCCAGCGCAGGCCGGGGCCATAGGCAATCGCCGCATCGGCATCCGAAACCGACACCACGCCTTCCGCCACGAGATGAATTACCTCGCGCCACAGCGCCGCCTGCAGGCGGTTGGCGACATGCCCCGCCACTTCCTTCCTGATGTGGATCGGCTTCTTGCCGGCCGTGAGATAGAAATCCATCGCCTTGACGATCGCCTCGGCGGAAGTCTTCGGGCCGCCCACCACCTCGACCAGCGGAATGAGATGCGGCGGATTGAACGGGTGGCCGATCACGCAGCGCTCGGGGTGTTTGCATTTCGTGCTCACGCGGCTGACGAGCAGCCCGGATGAGCTGGTGGCAATGACCGTCTCCGGAGGCGCCGCCGCGTCGATCGCGACGAACAGCTCGATCTTGATGTCCTCGCGCTCGGGCCCGCTTTCCTGCACGAAGTCAGCGCCCTTGGCGGCGTCGGCCGGGTTATTGAAGAATGCGATGCGCTTGCGGTCGGCGCCGGGCTGCACGGTCCCCAGTTTTTCCAGCGTCGGCCAGGCATTGTCGATGAAGCGCCGCGCGAAAGCTTCGCCGTTGGGCGAGGGGTCGTAGGCGCTGACCTCAAATCCGCGCGCAAGAAAGCACGCCGCCCAGCTTGCGCCGATGGTGCCTGCGCCGATGACCGCTACGCGTTTTGCCATGGATTACTCCGCGATCTGTAGGGTGGGCTAAGCGAAGCGAGCCCACCGGCAGGCTTTCAACTTATCCCGTCGGGCTTGGCGCTGTCGCGCCTTGGCCCGAGTGCATGCTGGCTTGGCTGTGCGTGTAGTGCTATATAAAAACAACTTATACATGTATAGGAATAAAAGTTTGCCAGGGCCGACCAACGATTGATAGGAATAAAGACCTAACGCAGAACCGCAAGCGAGGGCGCAAACTTTGATTGGCTTCCGAATTGATCCGGCAAAACGCGGGTTTCGCGAAATCCGCGGGGAACTCGACGGAATTAAGCGGCTTTTCGCGATACGCCGGCGCGAAAGGGCGCAGCAGAACATCAAACGTCAGCTTGCTGCATTGCGCTTCGAAACGGCGCTGGTCGGATACGCGTACATATCCGAAAAGGCCGACTTCAGACGCGACCAGCCACGATGGCCGAAAGGCAGTGGAGACAATTCAATATGAGAATTATTTTGCGAGTATTGCGCTTTTATATCCGCCGCGGGCGTGGGGCTGGGTAGGGAGAAATGGAAAATCCTGATGATGTGTCTAGGCAAGAGCTCGAGTGGGCGCAGCTGTATGCTTTGCTCGGGAAAAGTTTGTCCCAATTTGGTAGGCACGGGGCTTTCGGAGAGGCCGACTATTATCTAGTCGACGACAACTGGGGTTGCCGCCAACACAAGTTATACATCTCTAATCTCAAAATGCTCTCGCCACATATTGTGAAAGTTTTGCAGAACGACCTGACCGGATTTCCCGATTGGGAAATCATCGTTGCCGTCGACATAGAAAGCGCACGCGAGTTGTGGCCAAAAATGGGATTAATTATCAAGGCACATGAAATTATCGACGGCTTGCAGCGACAATATTTTCCGAAGGAATATCAAAACCTCAAATATCAGGCGAGTAGACCAGGGCCGGTATTGAACGAGAGGTAACATTGCGTTGATCGGTCTGCTTCTTGGCGGCTCCGAAGACCTGACGCCTCTAATCATCCGTGCTCACGAAATTATCGATGATTTGCAAAGGCAGTATTTTCCCAAAGAATATCGAGATTTCAAGTATGAGGGGAGCAGGCGCGGGCCAGCTTTGAACGAACTATAAAAATCTGAGGGCAAAGACGTAAGGCGAAAGCGCGCCGCCCAGCTGGCGTCGATGGTGTCTGCGCCGATGACCGCTACCCGTTTTGGCATGTGTTGCTCCGCGATCCGTAGGGTGGGCTAAGCAAAGCGAGCCCACCTGAAGGCTTTCAATTTATCCCGTCGGGCCTGGCGCCGTCGCGCTTTGGCCCTTGTGCCTGCCGGCTTGACCTGTGCGTGTAATACTATATAGATACAATCTATGAGTGTATAGGAATAAAAGCTTGACAGGGCCGTCCAACGGTTGCTAGGAACAAATACCTAATGTAGAACCGCAGCTAGGGTGCAAACTTTGATTGGCTTCCAAATTGATCTGGCAAAACGCGGGTTTCGCGAAATCCGCGGCGAACTCGACGGAATTAAGCGGCTTTTCGCGATACGCCGGCGCGAAAGGGCGGAGCAGGACATCAAATGCCAGCTCGCCGCGCTGCGCTTCGAAAAGGCGCTGACCGGATACGCCGATGTTTGCCGCAAGGCCGGGTTCAATCCCGGTCAGCCGCGTATTCCTGCCGGCAGCCGGGAAGGCGGGCAATGGGCCGGCGGCGAAAGCGGCGCGTCTGGTGGCCGCGAACCCAATTCAGGCGCGAGGCTTGCCGGCGGGAGCAGCGCTTTTCCCTCACCGGTCATGAGCGACGCTACCCCGGATCCGATAGTCCCGGGCGCTCAATACGCACAAACGCCGATAAATTTCCAGACGAGCGCGTTCACGGGAATTTCCACAATCGACGACACGACCAAGCAGCTCGCGAATACTCTCGCGCGCGTCAAAGATGTCGTTGAATACCTGCCGACATTCACCCCGCAAAAATATGGTTCTGCAGTTCACGTCAAATTCGCCGCGACGGTGAGGGCCCTTGGACTGCGCGGTATTGCTCCCTCCGACGTGGAGACGACCTTCGGTGGCGACTACTACGGGGCAAAAGGGAGCGTTCGGACGGACGTCGTCCTGCGCAACGATGTCGGCGACGTCATCGCAATCTACGACGTCAAGACGGGTGAAAAGGGCATCGAGCCTGCGCGCGCCGCCTATCTTCGGATCAAGGTCGGAGTCGGCAACGAAGTCCCGATCATCCAGATGAGTTTCAATGACGGCATATCACGCAAGGATACGCACTTCAGGAAGACACTTTTTGTTCAAGCCATAGGGGAGGCCTAGCATGGCGATGGAATTGCATGTGTTCTCGGACCGCCGTCTGAATACAATTGCCGAGTGGCAGCGCGCCATCGACGCGGAAAAATATCAGCTGCGCCTGGCCGGCGATGTCCATTTTGCCGACGCGAGCGGCATGCTGCCGGCAACGCTCGAGGGTGAGCAGGCCGGGTTTGAGTGTTATCACGACGATCCCATGGAAACGATGCGTTTCCTGGGCGTCAGCAATTTCACTCATTTCTGGAAATACGCGCTGGGTTTTCGCTGGGGCGCGGGCTTTTCAACTTTGGAGGCGGCTTGGATGGCTGCAACCGCCTATGGTGCCGCCACGGACGGGATCATTTTCGATCATGAGGAAGGAAAGGTGTTTACGGTTCAAGAGAGCCGTGCCCTCGTAGCAAATTTCATAGACGATAGACCGAAGACGAAAGCACTGACGGACGAAATCATGCGCCGGCTTTTGGAAAAGCCCTAGCGTCTCCGCGGAAATAGAAGAAACAAGGCGCGCGACGGTGCCCATCACTTCGGCAAGAAACTTTTCGCCACGTCTCGAATGCCTCACTGAGATGTTCAACGGTTGCTTCGGGACTATGGAGATATTCGCGGCCGCGTCGGGCTTGTGCGGTCGTATTGTTCCATCTCGGGAGCGCTTCATGGGCCTCGCTGCCATAAGGACAAACAGAGCAAGGGCTATTTTGTTGGCTGTAGTTCTTATGCTTCCCGGGCTCCAGCTAAATGTGGCGGCGGAAACAACAGACTCGCGCAAGGGGTTGGTCGATAAAGAGCGCTGTGCTCTCGCCGCATCCTTGAAAGCTGTCTACGAGCGGCCGAGTGCGGTTAAGGAACGCGGTCCCTTCTTAGTCATGAGCGTGAAGGGCCGGCCGCAAGCATACGTACAATGCATGTTCGCGGATAACCGCAAGAAGCTCTATTGCGAAGCATCGTCAGGCGATTACGTCGAACGTGAATCGAAGCCGTGCATGAGTTGCCTGTCACAGGAGTCTGTCGCTGCCCTCGGCCGTCTTGGCTTTGCGATCGGGACGGGAGGAAAAAACTATCCATATAAACGCGACTTAAACGGTACGCCGGACTTCGATGCAATCGCGACGTTGATGCTGTCCGCGCTACACGACGCTTACGGCGTGCGAGAAGGCACGACTCTCGATACCTACGCCCCTTTCGAGGGCAGCATTATCGTCGTTTGTCGCATGTGAAGACTGCCTTCGGCCTTAGACAGACCCCGCATCGAGACTTTCCTGGAAGGCAGAGAGCGAAGACTCTCGATCAAGCCTTGTTAAGTCGCACATCATTCATTGCATCTTGCGATAATCGAGAAAGTCCTTCGCCGCGACCACGTTCTTACTGTCGGCGATGCATACGCCTGACCAGATCGATCCGGCGCCGGTCAGCCTTGTTGCTAAGGAAATCATAATATAATTCAGTATGTTATTGTTTATACGCAAATTGCAAGATGCGTATAATTTCTTGATTTGCCCGATTAGATATGTTATACGCAAGCTGCGGAATGCGTATAACCAATGAGCACCTGATGCCACCCCCAAGACTTGTCCTACAAACTACATATGCGGAATTGCTAGACCGTTGTGCCGTTACCGCTTTTCACGACGCCTTCCCGGAAGACGGCACGTTTATTTCGAAAACCGTGAAAAAACGCAGGTATTGGTACTTTCAGCAATCCTCAGATGCCGGACGGGCCCAGAAATACGTCGGACCTGAAACGCCGGAGCTGCTTGAGCGGATAGCGCGACACAAGCAGGTCCGTGACGACGAGCGGGAACGCCGTGCCCTGGTATCTACACTCGTTCGTTCGTTCGCGCTGCCGCGACCCATTCCCGAAATTGGAAAAATTGTAGCTGCTTTGGCGGAAGCAGGCGTTTTTCGTCTACGTGGAGTTCTAGTTGGAACGGTCGCGTATCAAACGTACCCGGCCATGGTTGGTGCTAGACTTCCAATGAGCGCGCTCCAAACGGGCGATGTGGACATAGCACAGTTCACGAATATATCAGTGGCGGTCGCGGACAGAACCCCACCAGTGCTCGATGTTCTAAAAAATGTCGACAATACATTTCGGCCCATTCCGCACGTACGGGGTGAAAAGAATGTTACAAGCTATCTTGCAAAGGGAGGGCTTCGAGTTGATTTTCTCACTCCCAATGAAGGAGCGGACACAGACGCACCTAAACGACTTTCTGCATTTCATACCGATGCACAGCCACTTAGATTTCTAGACTTCCTTATTCATGATCCTGAACCAGCTGTAATTTTATACGACGCTGGTGTCTATGTGCTTGTACCCGCACCGGAACGGTATGCAGTGCATAAACTGATTGTATCGCGTCGCAGGAAAGAAGGTGAGGCAAAACGAGATAAGGATGCCGAGCAAGCCGAAGCGCTACTTAATATCCTGATTGATAAAAGACCCCACGAACTGAAAGCGGTTTGGGACGAAGCCTATGCGCGTGGCGCAACCTGGCAAAAATTAATCGGTGAGGGGCTGACACAATTACCCGCGAGAACACGTGATCTCACATTAAAGACTGTCGGAGAGAGACGTCGATTGTTGCCGGGAAGTGATTTGACGTTTACCAGTCCTGCGCCGCGCTACGATTCTAGTCGCGACATCATCACATTTGCAGGAGAGGCGTTTGGCGGACGCGTAAATTGCGCAATATCTCGAGAGGCGCTCGACGACCATTTTGGTGCAACCACTAAAGAGGAACGACTACAAAAATTTTTAGACAATCGCTCGATCATCGAAAAAATGGCGAGCGAAAAATATCTAAATTGGCCGATCGAAGAACCCGAAAATGTCTTAATTAAAACGGGCGATGTGCTGAATCTGGAAAAGAGTGTTCGTAAATGACAATCGCTACAAATTTTACCCTCTTCACCCCGCCGTCACACCCTTCGCCTTGAACACGTCCACAGCCTCCGGCGTCTTGAGATAATCGAGGAACGCCTTGGCAGCGTCCGCATTTTTGCTTTCCGCCGCGACCGCGCCGACGAACACCAGCTCCTGCTGCAGGTCGCCGGGGAAGGGGCCGGCGAGCTCGACGCCGGGCGCATTCAATACATTTGTCAGGAATACGCCGAGCTCGGCGTCGCCCCTGGCGACCGCCTGCGGGATAGCCCCGGGCGCGCCCTGCCCCTTGCTTTTGGCTTTGATCTCGTCGGCAATGCCGAGCCGCTCGAATGTCTTCTGCACGAACGCGCCGGCCGCGCTTCCCGGAAACACGGCAATCGATTGGGCCTTTAGCAGCGTCGCCTTCAGCGCCGCGGGCGTGCTGACATCCGGTTTCGGCGCGCCCGCCTTCACCGCCACGCCATAGCCGATGTGCGCGATATTGGCCGGCGTGCCTGCGAACCTGGCCTTGGCGGCGTCATTCTTCATGAGGTCGATGGGCACCACGCCGAGGTCGAACGGACCGGATGTCGCCATCTTGATCAGTTCCGGCGTCGCCGCGAATGTCATGTCGAGCTTGTGGCCGGTCGTCTTCTCGAAGCGCGGCCCCAGTTCCTTCAGGCTCGCGGTCATCGACCCGCCGGCCAGCACCTTGAGTTCGGCGGCGTAAGCAGGTGACAGCATAAGCACTCCCAATATTGCGGCGGCGGTGAGCGAAGATTTATTCATGAATGCTCCGGATTTTTTATAGTGCAATAGCCTTTACTCCGCTCGTCCCCGCGAAAGCGGGGACCCAGGTCTTTCTTGTTTGACTGGATCCCCGCTTTCGCGGGGATGAGCGGATTATTACTAAAGCCGTCTCGTTACACTCAGTCTGGCCTTGCGCCGGACTGTTTGACAACAGGCGCCCAGTGCTTGACGTCGTCGCGCACTCGCACAAAAGCGCTAGATCCGGGCGCCGCGATTGTAGCTGTCGACCAGCTGATTGTAGTCGCGCAGCAGCCGTGGCGGCGAGCCCTCGACCATCCAGCCGCTGCCGGCATTGCCGAGCATCATCTTGTCGCCGGCGCTGTAGGGCACGTGATCGCGGATGCGGCGCATCAGGGACTTCGCCGTGACCAGAAACGATTTGGCATTGCCCATGAAAAACGAGCCGATCTTGGCCTCGCTGCCGGAGCCTGAAAATTGTTCGGCGCCTTTGACCATGCTTTCGTAATCGTTCAGCGCCTGCGTGATCTCGGCGACGTCGGGTTTCGGCGCGTCCTCGGCGCGCAGCACGCGCTTGGCCTGGATCATCAGGGCTTCGACATGGTAGCGCGCGTTGCGGCCTTCGCTGCGCTCGATTTCGGCAAGCTTCTCGAGCGCGCGTTTGTCGTTAATGGCATCGACGCCGCTGCGCAGCGTTTTGTCGGCGCGCTCGAATGCAGCCCACGCAGCCACGAGACGGGGATGCAAGGCGCGGCCCTTGGCCATCTTGTCATCCTTGTAGTCCTGCTGGGTGTAATAATCGTCGGCCTCCTTGAGCAGCGGCTCAAGCTTGCCCACGGCCTCCGCATAGGCGGTGGCGGCGGCTTCGAGCGCGGCGTCGTGCGGCTCGAGGGCGTTGGCCTTCTCGACATTCTTCTTGCAGTCGGACGTGTCGTAGATGGTGTAGGTGCCGTAGATGACGCGCTCCCGGCCGGTTGGCCCGTCTTTGCCGACCCAGCTGAAATAGCGCGAGCGTGAATCGTAAGATCTTGCCGAAAGCCGGTTGATGCACCCGACGTAAGCGTTGAGTTTTGCGGCGGCCGAGGGCGTCTGCGCGGCCGCGCCGCCTGCGGGGAGCGCAACAACGAGAATGGCTGCGATGCCAGCGAATGAAGATTTTTTCATCTTTCCCCCGGAATTCGCTATCTCGTCATTGCCGGACTCGTTCCGGCCGTCCACGTCTTTCTCGACCGGGCGAGGCAAGCAAGGCGTGGATGCCCGGCACAAGGCCGGGCATGACGCGGCACCTTAAATTGCCTTGTTGCTTTCCTTCACCTTGTCCGCATCGACATAGACCTGTTCGCCGAGCGACTTGAATTTCTCGCTCATCGCCGCCATGCCTGCTTCTTTATCATTGAGCGTCGCCGCGTAATCGCGCACGTCCTGCGTGATCTTCATCGAGCAGAACTTCGGCCCGCACATGGAGCAGAAATGCGCCACCTTGTGCGCTTCCTTCGGCAGCGTCTCGTCGTGATATTCACGCGCAGTGTCCGGATCGAGCCCGAGGTTGAACTGGTCCTGCCACCGGAAGTCGAAACGCGCGCGGCTTAACGCGTCGTCGCGCAGCTGCGCCGCCGGGTGGCCCTTGGCGAGGTCGGCCGCGTGTGCCGCGATCTTGTAGGTGATGACGCCGTCCTTGACGTCATCGCGGTCGGGCAGGCCGAGATGCTCCTTCGGAGTCACGTAGCAGAGCATGGCGCAGCCGAACCAGCCGATCATGGCCGCGCCAATGCCGGATGTGATGTGGTCGTATCCGGGCGCGATGTCGGTGGTGAGCGGCCCCAGCGTGTAGAACGGCGCCTCGCCGCACTCTTTCAGCTGCTTGTCCATGTTGATCTTGATCTTGTGCATCGGCACGTGGCCGGGGCCTTCGATCATCACCTGGCAGCCCTTCTTCCAGGCAATCTGCGTGAGCTCGCCCAGCGTTTCCAGCTCGGCGAACTGCGCGCGGTCATTGGCGTCGGCGATCGAGCCGGGCCGCAGGCCGTCGCCGAGCGAGAACGACACGTCGTATTTGCGCATGATGTCGCAGATTTCGTCGAAGCGCTCATAGAGGAACGATTCCTTGTGCCGCGACAGGCACCACTTGGCCATGATCGAGCCGCCGCGGGAGACGATGCCGGTGACGCGGTCGGCGGTCAGCGGCACGTAAGCCAGGCGCACGCCGGCGTGGATGGTGAAATAATCGACGCCCTGTTCGCACTGCTCGATCAGCGTGTCCTTGTAGCATTCCCAGTCGAGCTTGACGGGATCCCCGTCCACCTTCTCCAGCGCCTGGTAGATCGGCACGGTTCCGATCGGCACGGGCGAATTGCGCAGGATCCACTCGCGCGTGTTGTGGATGTTGCGGCCGGTGGAGAGGTCCATCACCGTGTCGGCGCCCCAGCGGATCGCCCAAACCATCTTCTCGACTTCTTCTTCAACGGAAGAAGTGACGGCGGAGTTGCCGATATTGGCGTTGATCTTTACCAGGAAATTGCGGCCGATGATCATCGGCTCGAGTTCGGCGTGGTTGATGTTGGAGGGGATGATGGCGCGGCCGCGCGCGATTTCGCTGCGCACGAATTCCGGCGTGATGAAGGCCGGCACCGAGGCGCCGAAGCTCTCGCCGTCTTTCAGCGCCGCTTCGGCGCGTTCCAGCTGTTTCTGTCGGCCGAGGTTCTCGCGCTCGGCGACATAGATCATTTCCTTGGTGATGATGCCGGCGCGGGCCCATTCAAGTTGGGTGAGGGGGTGCTGACTTTCACCCCGTTCGCCCCCGCGCAAGCGGGGACCCAGAGCGGCAGACTCCGAACCCTCGGCTCCTGGGTTCACGCTTTCGCGGGAATGAGCGAAGGCGGTGGCGCGCCAGGGCTTCGGCGTGTTGGGGAAGTTGCGCGCCAGGTGCTTGCCGGTGACATTGCCATTGTCGACAGGCTGGATCGGACGGCCTTCATATTGCTCCACGCCGCCGCGTTCCTTCACCCATTCGATGCGGGTGCGGGGCAGTCCCTTCTCGACGTCGATCGTCACCGCCGGATCGGTGTAGGGACCCGTCGTGTCGTAGACCGGCAGCGGCGGCTCGCCAGACGAAGCGTCGAGCGCGATCTCGCGCAGCGGCACGCGCAGGTCGGGCGCGGCTTCAGGCTGCGAATAGACCTTGCGCGAAGCGGGTAGCGCGCCTGTCGTGACTTTCGGGAGGGTGACCTTCGGATCGTGGATGTTCATTTTACCTTCTCCTCCGTAGCCGCGATCTGCGCCGGGCCGGCGCACGCTCGGGGAACAGTTGCGGCGGATCGAGATAACCGAAATAGCTCAGCATCACGCCGAGCAGCACGGCAATCCCGCCGTCAATGATGAAGAAACTCCGATAAGCGAGCACCGACAGGCCGATCTGTTCGATCAACTGCGGCGCCACCATGCGGACAATGCCACCTATGATCGCGAGCCAGCCGATGATGGTGATGATCAGCGGCCAATGCCACTTCCAGTCATTGTGCGCAGCGACGATAGCGAGCCCGACCGGCAGTGCGATGACGCCGGAGAGATAAATGAGCATGTGGTCGTGCAGCGCACGCTCGAACATGGCGCGGTAGACCGTGGCGTTGAACAGCATGCCGAGACCGCCGGCGATGAAAACAGGGCCAATGAGCTTGGCCAGAAAATGCGACCGTTCCATGGTTAGTTCCCCCATCTGGAAAGTGCACTCACGCCGCGTAACCCTTGAAAGTGATGAACCCGCCGACGGCGACCAGGAAAATGCCAAGGCCGGTGAAAAAGCCGGCGCTGGCGATAATTCCGGTGCCGATGAAATTCGCGAACTGCGGCGCGATGATCCGGAACGCGCCAACCGACATGAGGACCCAGCCGGTCGCCGTGAGCGTGCTGCGCCAGTCGCGCGCCCAGATATTGTGCACATTGAGGATGTAGAGACCGGCGACGAGCGCCAGGATTCCGGAAAAATAGATGAACGGCAGTCCGGTGAAGAACTGCACGGCCATCTCGCGATAAGCGGCCTGGTTCGCCAGCATGCCGATGCCGATCGCGCAAAGCACCGGTCCGACCAGCCTCGCGATGATCAGCGATTTCTGCATCGAAGCGTCCTGTCCCTTCGCCGGCATGACCCGGATCAGGTTCAAAGGGTTTTTCTCAGCCCAAAAAGGGCACCCCTCGGAATAGGGATTAATGTATGCACAGAGGCAGGGGTGTCAATGCGGGTCGGGGAACGATGGGGCTATAGTTGGATGCACCTTCCGATATTCGCAGGGTGGCTTAACCGAAGGCCTGACCCACTATCCGAGGCGATGGGTTTCGCTGCGCTCAACCCAACCTACCGACAACGAAACACAGTGGTCCGCTCGTCCCCGCGCAAAGCCGTCCGAAGGACGGCGTGCTTTCGCACGCCTATGCGGGGACC
>DASSIT010000091.1:0-5526 GCA_035691545.1 Pseudolabrys sp.
GAAAATGGTCCACGTTCGCAAGAGGCGATCATGTCGGCCACCACATCTTCAGGTCCGGCAAACAGCGCCTCGACGCTGCCGTCTCTTCGATTGCGCACCCAGCCCTCGAGGCCTCGCGCTATCGCCTGATGCTCGACCCAGGCGCGGTAGCCGACGCCCTGTACCCTGCCCTTGATCGTGACCTGACGGATCGCATCGCTCATCTATTTCACAAGCCCCAGAAATTCGCGGCTGCGCGCCTTGACCTCCGCCTCCCGCGTCAGCCGCGCCATCAATTCCGCCGATGCAACGCTCTTCAAGGCTTTTGGGGTAATTCCCTCACGAAGCGCTTTAAGGGTCTCGCAAACGGCCAGAGTCGCTGCTGCGATGGGCGCATGGCCCTGCAACGCGATCCGCACCCTTTGCTCCCTGAGATAGGCCAAATCAGACAGGGAATCGGGCGCACCGCCGAGCACGATCGGCAAACTTGTCGCGTTCGCGATTGCTTCGAGTTCTGCCCTGCTCTTGATGCCGGTGAAGAACAAGGCATCGACCCCTGTCGCCTCATAGGCTTGCGCGCGTGCGATCGCATCATCGAGCGAGGTAATCGACGCAGCACCGGTACGGCCGACGATCACAAGCGAAGAATCGCCGCGCGCATCGAGGGCCGCCTTCATCTTGCCGACGCCTTCCTCGAGTGCGATCAGTTGGGTTGCCGCCTCGCCATAGGCCTGCGGCAACAGCGTGTCCTCGATGGTGAGACCGGCAGCGCCGGCCGCTTCCAGTTCCTCAACCGTGCGGCGTACATTGAGCGCATTGCCGTAGCCGTGGTCGGCATCGACCAGCACCGGAAGTGCGGAGGCACGCGACATCCTTCGCATCTGCTCGGCGAGTTCGGTGAGCGTGATCAACGCAACATCGGGGTCGCCGAGCACGGCGAGAGAGGCGACCGAGCCGCCGAACATGCCGACTTCGAAGCCGAGATCTTCGGCAAGGCGGATCGAGATCGCGTCGTAGACCGAGCCCGGCCGCACACAGGCCGATCCCGACAGGATCGAACGCAACGCTTCGCGGCGCTGACGATAGGCCATCCCGGTCTCCATTCGTGATTCGGGGGCGATACCAACGGCTCCGCGCGAAGCGCGGCCCGATGACAGGCTCCGCATCGAACTATGATGTGCAATGCACATCATAGAATCTCGAGATTCCGGGTCCGCGCTATACGCATCCCGAAATGACTTGTGAACTAGGCAAACTCCAATATGAGCGCGTCGACGGCCAAGGTGGCGCCGGGGCTTGCGTGAATCTTCTTCACCGTGCCGTCGCGCTCTGCGCGCAGCACGTTCTGCATCTTCATCGCTTCTACCACTGCCAGCGTCTCGCCCGCCTTGACTTCCTGGCCCTCGCTCACCGCAATCGACACGACCAATCCAGGCATCGGGCACAACAGCTTCTTGCCGGCATCGGACGCAGCCATCACCGGCATCAGGCGTGCCGCGGTCGCTTCGGCTTCGGTGAAAACCTGGACCGAAACCTCGAACCCTTGATGCGCAAGACGAAAACCGTTGAGAATGGAGCGCACCTGCACCGCGATAAACTGACCATCGATCGTGCCCTGCCAGACCGGGTCGCCCGCCTTCCAAAGCGAGACCAGATGGCGCGCGGGCCCCAGCAACCCGTCGGTCCCGATGAAGCGCACCGCAAGGCCGCCGGCTTCGCGAACGATCTCAAGCGCGATTTCGTCGCGATCCAGCCACACAGCACGGCGGCGTTCTCGATAGACGGGACGATGGGCCAACTGGCCGGAAATCTGCCGCTTGCGTTCGCCGAGCACATGATCGATGGCCGCGGCGACCGCCGCGATGCGCCGCGCGACTTCACCTTCCGGCGCACGCGCGGCAAAGCCGCGCGGAAACTCTTCCGGTATGAAGCCGGTCGAAAGCCTGCCTTCACGCCAGCGCGGGTGGTTCATCAGCGCCGACAGGAACGGAATGTTGTGGCGAATGCCATCGATGTAAAACGAGTCGAGCGCGGTTGACTGCGCCCCGATTGCGGCAGCGCGCGATGGCGCATGGGTTATGAGCTTGGCGATCATCGGATCGTAATAGATCGAGATCTCGCCACCCTCCTGCACCCCGGTATCGTTGCGCACGGTGGTACCGTCGAGGCGGCTCTCGGCCGGCGGCCGGTATTTGACCAAGCGTCCGATCGACGGCAGGAAATTGCGGAACGGATCTTCCGCATAGACGCGTGACTCGACCGCCCATCCGGTCAGCGTCACGTCCTTTTGCGAGATATTGAGCTTCTCGCCAGCGGCAACGCGGATCATCTGCTCGACAAGATCGATGCCGGTGACCAGTTCGGTCACGGGATGCTCGACCTGCAAACGGGTATTCATCTCCAGAAAATAGAAACTCTTGTCCTGGCCGGCGACGAATTCGACGGTGCCGGCGGAATCGTATTTGACGGCCTTGGCGAGCGCGACCGCCTGCTGGCCCATTTTGCGGCGCGTGGTCTCGTCAAGCAGCGGGGATGGCGCTTCTTCGATGACCTTCTGGTTACGTCGCTGGATTGAGCATTCGCGTTCGCCGAGATGAATCACGTTGCCATGCTTGTCGCCGAGTACCTGAATCTCGATGTGGCGAGGATCGACAATGAATTTTTCGATGAATACCCGGTCGTCCCCGAACGACGCCTTGGCCTCGGCCTTGGCCAGAGCAAACCCTTCGGCGACTTCCTTGGTCGAATGTGCGATCCGCATTCCCTTGCCACCGCCGCCGGCGGAGGCCTTGATCATCACGGGATAGCCGATCGCGTCCGCAATCTTCACGGCGTGTTTGCCGTCCTCGATGACGCCGAGAAAGCCGGGCACGGTCGAGACGTCGGCCTTTGCGGCTGCCTTCTTGGATTCGATCTTGTCGCCCATCGCGGCGATGGCGTCCGGATTGGGGCCGATGAAGACGATGCCGGCCTTTGCGAGCGCCCGTGGAAAAGCCTCGCGCTCGGATAGGAAACCGTAACCGGGATGGACGGCCTGCGCGCCAGTTTTGCGGCACGCCTCGATGATTTTTTCGATCACGAGGTAGCTTTCGGCGGCAGCCGGCGGTCCAATCGGGACGGCGTGATCGGCCATCTCCACGTGGAGGGCGTCGCGATCGGCCTCGGAATAGACGGCAACCGTCTCTATCCCCATTCGGCGAGCCGTCTTGATGACGCGGCAGGCGATCTCGCCGCGATTTGCGATCAGAATTCGTTTGAACATTTGCTAGTGGTCCGATTCTTACATTCGCTTCCCGTCTCAGCAGGCACTTTAGCGAATGTTCGAATCAAAGGACCACTAGTAACTGCAGGATTCTAGTGGACTTTAGGATTTGACATTCGCTTTACGAGCTTACGGCCAGGCGGGTAGCGAATGTTAAATCCACTCCACCAGCTTGCTTGCAACCTCCCCGTGCGGCGACCCTGTCCCAATCTGGCACGCGGCGGCGAACCTAACAATTCCGTCGTACAGCAAAAGCGACCGGAGGCAACGGCGGAAAGCCTTAACCGGGGCTGGCCGCACGAAGTCCTGTCAGGGAGCTCGGGGCGGCCTTCACCACCGCCATAAAATGCGGTTATCATTTCACCTCGTTCCGAGGCCTGAGCGTCGATGCGTTGGTTCATCCTAATACTGTCCGTTTTTGCGGCGAGCCAGAGCTTCGCCGAGAGCCCCGTCGCAAGGGACGGCGGTACCATTGATCTCGGCGATATCACCTATCGGCTCGACGGCATCGACGCGCCGGCCTTCGACCAAATCTGCATCGACGACCATGCCGACTCCTGGGCTTGCGGGATTGATGCACGCGATCAGCTTGCGCATCTGATCGGCGGCCGCGGAGTCCGCTGCCAGGATCTCGGTCCGGATGCCACGTACAAGAAATGGCATGTCGGGGTTTGCACGGTCGAAGGCGAAACCACGAGCTTGAACCAACTGCTCGTCCGAGAGGGTTTCGCCTTGAATCTTGCGCCCCCGGCCGCAAGCCGTTTCAAGGATGATGAAGCCGGCGCGAAGGACAAGCGCCTTGGCCTTTGGAAGGGTTGTTTTGTCGCGCCGAGCGAATTCCGCGCCTGGCAGAAGGACGCAGCCTTGCTGGGTGGCGCTTGCCGCCCCGATAAGGAGCGCGAAATACGTGACGTGCTCTTCCCCTACGAACCTGCGATGCCGTCGGGTTGCAGCGTAAAGGGCAAATATGCCTTGCGCGCGCGGGTGACCGGCAATGTAGGGATCTATCACTTGCAAGCGTGCCGCAGCTATCCTGCGCTGACCCGTCCCGATCGCTGGTTCTGTTCGGAGGAAGATGCCAAGGCCGCCGGATTCCGCAAGGCCTATAACTGCCGGCCCGTCGCGCGGCCGCGCATCTAAAGAGTTTGCAAAAAGCGGGCCGGCATGGCGACGAAAAGGCCGGATGCGAGTTTTAGCTTATTGACGGGCGATCATATCGACGCGCTACCCTTCAAGGCAGGAAGTGTCACCTTCTGCGAAGACGACGAGGCGCGCGAGCTTTTCGTGATCAAGAGCGGTCAAGTGCGCATTCAAACCGGCAACCGGACGGTCACGGAGCTTGGACTGGAGAGTATTTTCGGCGAGATGGCCCTGATCGACAACGAGCCGCGCAGCGCCAGCGCGATCGGGGTAACCGACACCGAGCTGGTGCCCGTATCAGAAAAGCAGTTCTTGTTTCTGGTGAGCCAAACCCCTCTTTTTGCCCTCAAGGTAATGCGCGTTTTGGCCGAACGGTTGCAAAAAACCAACAAGACGTTTGGTTGAATTGGTCTCAACGACGCCTCAAATCAATCGTTCAGCGGAGCGCATGAGCCGACATAGAATAGCTGCAAACCGCTCGATTCTTCTTGGAGGATTGTCAATGCGCCTTCCAATGTTGATGCTCGGCATTGTCTTGTTGGGCACCGGCACGGCGTCGGCGCAAAACAGCACGCCGCATAACGTCATCCTGTTCGTGCCCGACGGGTTGCGCGCGCGGATCGTGACGAGCGACACCGCGCCCGCAATGGCCGCGGTCCGCGACAAGGGCGTCAATTTCAAAAATTCCCACTCGTTGTTTCCGACCTTCACCACGGCCAACGCTTCCGCCATGGCGACCGGCCACTATCTCGGCGATACCGGCGATTTCTCGAACACCATCTATACCGGTTATCCCGTTGGCCCTTTGGACGGCACGGTCACACCGTTTCTGGAAATCAACCCGGTGATCCTCGACGCCGACGAGCATTTCGGCGGCGATTATCTGAACGCGGAAACCGTGCTGAAGATGGGCCGCGCCAAGGGTTTCAGCACGGCGGCAATCGGCAAGGTCGGCCCGACCCTGATTTTCGACCACACCGACAAGCTTGGTGCCAACGGCCAACATTCGATCGTGGTCGATGATGCGACCGGCGGAAAAAACGGCGTTCCACTTTCCGAGGCAATGAAAGCAGCGCTAACTAGCGCCGGCCTCCCGCTCGCGACGCCTGCACGCGGCGAAAATAGCAGGTCAGGCGATGCCAAAA
>DASSIT010000092.1:0-15303 GCA_035691545.1 Pseudolabrys sp.
AAAATATAGTGTCCTGGTGGCACCAGTCGATATCCCCAAATTGGCATTTCACGAGTGCCGTGGCTTCCAATCGACGCTCGTCCGTCAATTGCTTCGTTCACCGCATTCAGGGGAAACACGCCATTATTCTTTTTAGCGAGAACTGTCAGGTCAGCCGGGTGCGTCTTTAACTCTTTACTGACCGGTCCATTGCCTTTTGCATCAATGCCGTGACAGGCGGCACAGTTGGATTCATATTCAGCTTTTCCCACATCGATGCCTTGAGCCGACGCGCACGTACTAAACGCGATGATCAGGCTGGCAATTGTGAGCGGCCTGGAGGTGCCCGTTTCCATAATGCGAATCCCTTTTTGTGCTTTTGGCGCACACCGAAAAAAATTGAGTATTGAACGTGCACCCTTCAGCGCCTTGATTTGCATCAATTCGAATTCACTCAAGCTCGAACTATATCCGAACCACGCGCCGCTTTTCGGCCAAAGGCGAGCCTATCGCCTAAGCTGCAAACGAAGACGCCAGCAGGCTTGTCAACACGGTCGGATCTGCTTCAGTACGCACCCACATCGACTCGTCGTGCCCACGGATCATGACCTGTGTGCGCGTGAGCGCATTATCCGGAATCCCAGCGGATTTACAAACTTCTTCTGACACGACAACCTTGCAATTGAGCGTCTTCGTCATGTCTTGCAGCCGCGCCGCGGCATTGACCGAATCCCCGAGTGCCGTGAACACCGTGTGGCCGCGGAATCCGATGTCCCCGACGATGACATCGCCGCCATGGATGCCGATGCCATATTGGATCGACTCGCGCACTTCAGTCGCGAACTGGTGATTTAATTGCGCAACGTTCGATGCGACCAGGGCGGCTGCCCGCAACGCCTGCCGGCATGCCATCTCGGGCTCGGTTTTAAGGCCGAACAGCGCAAGCACGCCATCCCCGGCAAATTGGTTAGGTTGCCCGCCCGCTTCCGATATCCCGCGCGAGACCGCGTCGACAAATCGATTGATCAGAAACACGATGTCGAATGGCAGCCGTTTCTGCGAAAGGCTGGTTGAACCGCGCATGTCCACAAACATGCTGACGACGTATCTCTCTTCGCCGACGTTTATGCGATGGCGGTTGCGCACAAAATCGCTGCCGACATGTGGCGGCAGCACCGGGATGACGGCCACATCGGATTGCGGCCGGAGCTGGCAGGCAAGCCGGATTGAAGGGTCGGCGCTGGCGCCCACGCGCGTAAGAACATAGGCCTCGCGGCTGGAAGGTGGCGGCAACGCAAAGCGGTCGCTCACAACGCGGACGCGGCAGGTCGAGCAACGCGCGCGCCCGCCACAGACACTGGCGTGCGGAATGTTATGGCGCAGACTCGCTTCAAGCACGCTCATGCCCTTCGGAACCCGTACCTGGCGATGCGGATAGGTAACTGTGAACATGCCGCGCCGGCGTTCACGCAGGCTGCGCGCGCCGCGCGCCACGAACACGAGCAGGATCGCGCCCAGGTAGGTGGAAGGAAAATAAATTTCTGTGATCTCGTCGATCGCCTTGCGCGATGATGGCGGGATCGGCCGCACATTGCGCTCGCGCCAGGCGGGCTGTTGCTTGATGAACTGGCCGACTTCTTGGGCGCCGTGATGCGCTCCGAGCATCGCCAGTGGCGGCAGCAGCACTGCGACCGCAAACAGAAATGGCCACGCCCATTTGAAAAATGGCTTCAAACGCAGCCAGAAATAAAGTCCGATACAGCCGTGCGTCCACGCGACCGTCAGCAATATGAATTGCACCGCGATCATGTACGGCCTCACGTACCAATAGGCGAACAGCGGCGTCGCATAATTCGGCAACGGAAGCCCGAACATGGTGCTGACACGTACAGCGCCGAAATGGATTGAGAGCAGGAGCGGAATACTTAAACCCAGCACAAGCTGCGAGACCTCGGCTGCCGTGTAGCGAAAGTGTCGCCGCTGATAGAGCGCCCACAAGCCGAGCGAAAGATGGATGACAGCGGCGGTATAAAGCGTGGCGTTGACAACCGGGTTCCGCCACCACCAAAGGTGGACGACGTCCAGCCACCATTGCATAGCCGCGAGAGAAATGTTGCCGAGCGCGTGATTGAAGAAATGCGAAAAAATATAGGAGAACATCACCAAGCCGCAGGCGAGTCGCACCTGGCGAACGCCAATGCCGCGTGTCCACGCCGCAAGGTTCGCGGCATTCGTCCGTGATAAACGGGTGTCAACGACCGCAGGTGCTTGAAGCGCCATGCATAATCACAAAACGGGCCTAGGGATGTTCAGCGAATGGTCAACTGGCGCGACGTCCCCAAGTTAGAGCCCAAATCGCCGCGCATTCGAGCATAGAGGCGAACCTCTATGTCCCGCAATGACTTAAGTCTCCATTGGCGGAGCTATGCCTCTGTTTTGGCGAGCCGGCGTGATCTAAAGTATCGTATGGAGAGGAAAATCACCTATTGGTTCACGGTGAGTTTGCTGACAGTATTTTGCATTGTCGGCCTGTATTTCGAAATTTCCAGTTCGTTATCGGAAGCTCAAAAACCGTCCTTGTCACTGCACTTCTCGTGGGCCGGTATTCCCGCGTGCGCCTCGACGTCGCCTGCGTTCGAAGTGGACGGGGTGCCTGCCGACACGATGCAACTGAGCTTTATGATGACCGATCTCAATCTGCCGTCGTTCCACCACGGCGGCTCAACCATCCCCTATATCGGAAATAAGGTGGATCGGGGCGCAATCACCTATACGGGTCCGTGTCCGCCGCCCGGCGAGCGTCACAATTACCGATGGACGGTGCAAGCGCTCGATGCTGCGGGCAATGTCCTCGCCACTGGCAGCGCGGAGGCGTTGTTTCCGCCGTGAGGGGCGCAGCGGGAGGTCACGCCTGAGCGCGATCACGGATCGTCTGAAAGCGATTGACCCAAGCCGGCCGATTAGAGAAGCGGACATAAACAAGCCCATCCCAAAATTTTTTGGCAAATGCCTTTGACGCTGCCTTACACTATGGTGGGAGTGTTTGGCTGACCCCTCCCCAGGCTTTTCTACTGAGGGCACGACATGAATGCCGAGCTTATCGAGTTCACACGAAGAGCCCTTGCGGCCGGCACCGAACGCCAGGAGATTTCAGTTATTCTTCGACGCGCGGGCTGGGCCGAACCCGACATTAAGGCCGCTATAGACGCTTTTGCCGACGTAACATTTCCCATACCAGTGCCGCGCCCAAAACCATACCTCTCAGCTCGCGAGGTGTTTGTATATCTCATTCTCTTTGCAGCACTTTATACGGCGGCCTTGAGTCTTGGCGCGCTAGTTTTCGAATTGATCGGTCGAACTTTCCCCGATCCTCTTGAAGTCCAATCGTCTAATTTTCTTCGCTTCTCGGATGATCGCATTCGGTGGGACATATCAATGATAATCGTCGCGTTTCCAGTTTTCTTTTTTACCTTTCGCGCGGTAACGCGTGGACTTGCGACCGATCCAACAAAACGCAGCTCTCGACCGCGTAAATGGCTGACATACCTGACGCTCTTTGTTGTGGGTGTGTTATTGGTCGGTGATACGGCAGTTCTTATCTACAACTTGCTCGGCGGAGAACTGACTATCCGCTTTCTTCTAAAGGTTGCAACAATTGCGGTTATTGCTGGCGGTATATTCGCGTATTTCATTGAGGACATGCGACAAGAGGAAAAAACATGAAGCTTCGGCCGGCGACGTTGTTCGCTGCGCTCTCCGTGATGGCGATGTTCGGGGCAATCGTTATCGGATTAGTTGTGATCGGCTCGCCAAGCGAGTTTCGTATGCGCCGCCTCGATCAGAGGCGCGCAAACGACCTTGCATCAATATCCGGTGCGATCAGAACGTATCGGATTACTCACGAAAGCCTTCCTGCAAAACTCACTGAGCTAAAACAATCACAACAGATTATGAATTACAGCCTCGAAGACCCAATTGGGCGACCATACGAGTATGCGGTCAAGGACGCATTCTCATATGAACTGTGCGCCGAGTTCGATACCTCGACAAACACGATGGCCACCCGCTTTAGCTCGATCTTTGAGGCGCATGGGCTTGGACGGCAATGTTTTAGTCAAGAGGCACGACCGCCAGCACGGCATTGATGAGGCTTTGCACTTGCCGCTAGCGGACATCGTTGCACTTTAGCGAGACCCAATACTGTTCAGGTGACCCACAGCAATTCGGTGCCTACCCGCGCGGAGCATATCTCAAAGATTCCCAGTCATGCGCACGGTGAAGAATTTGTCGGCGTGGAAAAGCTGCCCAATGGCAAGCGAGCCGCTTTATAACTCTTTATAAAAATATTTTATAAACCGCATGAAGATGCAACCTGCGAGAAACTACCTTAGCTATTGAGGAAAGTGGTGGGCGCACAAGGACTCGAACCTTGGACCCGCTGATTAAGAGTCAGCTGCTCTACCAACTGAGCTATGCGCCCGGATTGCCGCGGCGGACCCCGCCGAGCGCGCGTGGCTTAGCAAAGGCTCCGGGGTGAGTCCAGCTTAGCGCCCCGGCGCGCGGGCTGGGGCCGCAAGCCGGACCCGCCAAAGAAAAAGCCGCCGGTTGTCCGGCGGCTTCTTGGACGGCGGCACGCGTCGGGGAGATCGCATTGGCCGGCGCCCGCTACTCATTCCTGCGCTATTGCTGGCCGCCGCCATCCTGCATCATGCCGCGCGGACCGCCGCGATTCATCATCCAGTTACGGAGGCCGCCGTGGCCGCGCATTGCCCCGCCGCGCCGATGCTCCAGGCGCGCAAGCATCACGAAGCGATGCTTCTGGCTGTCATCGAGGCTCTTGTAGAGCGGTGCGGCCGCGTCGGCGAGCTTCTTGAGCGAGGCCGCGCGCTTGCCCATCACGTCAGCACGCAGGTTGAGGCGCTCGATCGGATCCTTCGGGCGATCGGCGCTGGCGCGCGCGGCGAAACGCTCGGAACGCTGCTTGGCGAGATCGCGCAACGCGTCTTCAACCGCCGGCCAGTTCTTATCCTGCTCGGCCGTCAGCTTGAGACCGGCATGCAGCGCCGCGATCCGCGCATCGCCGAAGGCGGCGATATCTTCGGCGCTCGGGCGCCAGTGTTGGACACGCTGGAATTCGCCGCCGCCCTGGGCCGCGAACGAATCCGGCTGAGCGATGGCAAAGGTAGCGCCGGCTATCGCCAATGCAGCGGTTCCGGCGACAAAGGTTTTCATCATGGCCACCTCCAATGGCAACTCGTGATGCCTTCAAATAGAGGGGCCGGGCTCTGCCTTATCAAGTTAAAGTTTGGACAGAGATTACGTGGCGGCAATGTTGATGTATGAGCGTTCAGCATCAATCAATGCAGGGATATTGCCCGAGTGCGTTGCACAGGCCATTTAAGCCTCACATCATTCCGAGCAATCGCGGCAGGAACAGCGTGAGCTCGGGCCAATAGGTCACGACCACCAGGAACACCAGCATGGTGAGCAGCCATGGCCACACCGCTACGGTAAGTTCGGTGATGCCCATCTTGGCGATGCCGGATGCGACGTAGAGATTCAATCCCACCGGCGGATGACACAGGCCCACTTCCATGTTGACCGTGATCAAAATGCCGAAATGGATCGGGTCGATTCCGAGCTTGATGGCAACCGGAAACAGGATCGGCGCCATGATAAGGATGATCGATGACGGCTCCATCACGTTGCCGGCTATCAGCAACAGCACGTTGACGACCAGAAGAAACGCGACCCACCCAAAGCCCTGCTCGATCATCCACTGCGCCAATTGCTGCGGGATATTCTCGTAAGTCAGCAGGAACGAGAACAGCACCGCGTTGGTGATGATGTAGAGCAGCATCGCGCTCAGATTGGCGGATGACAGAAGGACTCGCGGCACGTCGGAAAGCTTGAGGTCCTTGTAAACAAACACGGCAACGACGAAGGCGTAGACCGCGCTCATGGCGGCTGCTTCCGTCGGCGTAAACACGCCCGAATAGATGCCGCCGATGACGATGACGATCAGGAAAAGGCCCCAGATCGACTCGCGGAACGTACGCACGCGTTCGGCGAGGGATGCCTTCGGCATGCGCGGATAATTGTTGCGCCAGGCGCGATAGAAAGTCGTCCCGCCAAGCATGGTTGCCAGCACGATGCCGGGGACGATACCCGCAATGAACAGCTTGCCGACCGACGTATTGGTCGCGACCGCATAGAGCACCATCGGGATAGACGGCGGAATCAAAATTCCGAGCGAGCCGCTTGTGGTGATGACGCCGGCCCCGAAGCGCTTGGGGAAGCCCTGCGCCACCATCGCCGGCAGGATCACGGAGCCGATGGCGACCACCGTCGCGGGCGACGACCCGGACACCGCCGCAAACAGCGCGCAGGCGAGAACCCCGGCCAACGCCAGGCCACCATACCAATGCCCGACCATGGCGGTGGCGAAACTGATCATGCGGCGGGCCACGCCACCATGGGTAAGGAAATTGCCGGCCAGGATGAAGAACGGGATCGCCATGATCTCGAAGCTTTCCAGGCCGGTGAACAGCTTGAGCGCGACCGATTCCGTACGCACATCGGTCAGCGTGAACATGAAGGTGAGCACGGTAAGGCCGAGCGAGATCGACACCGGCATGCCGGTCAGCATCAGCGCGATCAGCAGCACAAACATGATGACCGCGCGCATACCCTGCGGCAGCACGATGAAGCCGGTCGCGTGCGCGACGCAGATCGCAACGATCAGCAACGGCGCCATGATCATGATCAGGCCGAGCGGGCTCATGCCGCTCTTTTCCGCGATCACCGGGCCCGTGGCGGCCAGATGCAGCGGATCCTCAAGACCCTCCACATGGGCGACGTCGTGATGCGGCAATTGGCCGGTCCAATAGAACCACCACGCCACCTGCAGGAACCGGAAGCACATCAGCCCCGAGCCGAGCGGCAGCGTCAGGTAGATCATCCACATCGGCCATTCGAGATCGTTCGATTGCTGGCCGGTCTGGTACATCTGGTCGACGAACGCGCCGCCGAACACCGCGACGACGCCGGTGAACAGCGCGCCGCACAACAAACTGAATACGATCACCTTCTTGCGGGATGCCGGCGGCAGCATATTGACGAGCACGTCCACGCCGACATGGATGCCGGTACGCACGCCGTAGGCGGCGCCGAACTTCGCCATCCAGATGAACATGTAGATGCAGAGCTCCTGCGCCCAGGAGAGATCGATTGAAGCAAGCCAGAAATAAATTGGAGTCAGTATCGACGGCAGTATCGGCACGCCGTGCGCGGTCGCCCATTTGGCGATGTCGATGGAAGCACCGGTACCGTAACGATGCATCACCGCGACGAAGATCAGCGCTGTCGCCAGTGCAATCAGAGTGGCGATCAGCCACTCCTCAAGATGATCGAGCGCGCGCAAGATCACGTGAAATCCCCTCCCCGACGAAATTGGCCGGGAGTCGTTGCACTCCCGGCCTTTTTTTATTGTTGTTTGCGCCGCCAGCCGGCCGTCAGTTCATCTTGACGTCGAGCTCCTTGGCGATCAGGTCAAGCACCTCTTGGCCGACGCGGCCCTTGGCCCACTTGTAGGTCGGCGCCATCGCCTTCTGCCAGGCGGCCTTTTGCTCGGGCGTCAGGTAATGCAGCGTGGTCTTGCCCGACTTCTTGATCTCGGCAAGCGCGTCCTCATTCTCTTTCGTGGCGATCGAGTTGGTGTAGTCGGTCGCCTCGGCCATGGCCTTGTCCAGCTGGGTACGGACGTCGGCGGGCAGCCCGCTCCAGAACTTCGAGTTCACGATCACCGCGTATTGCAGGTGCGCGTGGTTGGAGACGGTGATGTGCTTCTGCACCTCGTGGAATTTCTGCGTCAGATAGTTCGAGGGCGTGTTCTCGCAGCCGTCCACGACGCCCGTTTGCAGCGCCTGGTAGACTTCCGAGAAGGCCATGATCTGCGGGATCGAGCCGAGATTGCGGAAATACTGGTCGGCGATCTTCGAACCGGAGATACGGATCTTCAGCCCCTGGAAGTCCGACGGATTGATCAACGGCCGGTTGGCGGACGCCATGTGGAAGCCGTTGTCCCAATATGCAAGGCCGGTGATGCCTTTAGCTTCGAGCTTCTTGAACAGCCACTTGCCGACCGGACCCTTCATGGCCTTGTCATAGGCCGCATCATCCTTGAACAGCCACGGCAGATCGAGCGCCTCGAATTCCTTGGCGCCGAGCGGCGCGAATTTCGCGGTTGACGGCGCCAGCATCTGCACCGAGCCGAGTTGCAGGGCTTCGATCTCTTCCTTGTCCTTGAACAGCTGCGAGTTCGGATACACCTCAACCTTGACCTTGCCGTTGGTGTACTTCTCGGCCAGTTCCTTGAACTTGAGCGCGCCTTTGCCCTTCGGCGTGTCGTTGGCGACGACGTGACTGAACTTGATGACGATCGGCGCCTGGGCGCTTGCGACGCCTGGGGCTACGAAAATGGCGGCCGCAGCCGCCGCGAGAATCCAATTGCGCATGGACGTATTTCCTCCGTTGGGTGCCCGAACCCGGTTCTTGATCGTCCAAAACGCCACCCGGTTTTTTGATGTCGCTCAAGACCGGGCGTATTGGCCGCTCAAATCCGGCTTTTGTCTCGTTTTTCCGACGGCGAAGTTGGCACTAAACCGCTTTCCCGGCAAGTGGACCTTGTCGGCATTAGTTAAGGCGGGACATCGACTTAAGGCGGATGTCACGGACTGTCGGAGGCAGAAATGGCCGTGGCAACTCGCGGCCAAGGCGAGCCGGCCAAGAGGCTCAGCTCATTCGGCAGACGGAATGAAGCACAGGCGGAGCTGCACACTCCGCTCATTACCCGCGAAAGCGGGAATCCAGAATCCGAGTTATTACCTGAGTGCCGCGACTACGGGCCCCAGACCCATCTCCTGGGCAAGGCCATTCGCGGTCTGCATCTGCTGGTAGTCGAGCTTTTCAATGAGCGGCCGCGCGGCAAGTGCCAAGCGACGGATCGTGGCGCTGTCGAGCACGATCGACACCACGCGGTGACTGATGCGGTGCACCAGGCCGCCATTCTCGTCGCTGTGAGCATGCCGGCGCGACAGTTCGCGCAGCGCCGCTTCGACCGGCATCCAATAGGGTTCCTGCGCAGGGGTCAGGTGCAGCGCGCTCTTGATGCGTGCAACGTCGATCGATGCCGACGCCGGCACCTGATCGGAATTCACTGTGACATCGCGGGCCTGTGCGCCTGGCGCGTTCAGCAACAAACCGGTCATCGCGAGCGCGACGGCGCCCGCGCATACACTCATCTTCATCCTGATTTATCCCCAACGCTGCGTGCGTGATGGGCACGGAGTACCGGTAGAATTTGCCGTCAAAGCGTGCGAAATGCGGACAAAATGTGATTTATGGGTTCCGGATGGAACGATTTACCGGGTCTACGCGCGAGATCCGAGCCAAACGTCGTTTTAACTTTAATACGGACATTTAAGGCCCGCTTAACCGTCGTTTTTTGCGGGTTCCGCCGTGCCGCGCGAGCGCTGTAATTTGGAAGGCTGTGCGTCCCGGATGCAAGCGTACTGGACGCACAGCAGACCGGCCTATCCCACGTCGGTGGAATGAATCCGTGGTTCGGCCGCGGACGTCTTGTTGCGCTTCAAGGTGAGCTTGTTGAGCGCTCCCAGATACGCTTTCGCCGATGCAACGAGCGTGTCGGGATCGGCGCCCTTGGCGGTGAATGAACGCCCGTTCTCCGACAATCGCACAGACACTTCCGCCTGCGCGTCGGTGCCGCCCGTCACCGCGTGCACCTGATAGAGTTCAAGCGCAGCCTCGTGCGGGACCAACGTGCGGATGGCCTTGAAAATTGCATCCACCGGACCGTTGCCGATCGATTGCGTGGTGACATGCTCGCCCGCGATGTCGAGAGTGAGCGTAGCCGTCTGCGGACCCATCGTGCCGGCGATCACGGTGAGCGAGAGCACCTTGATGCGATCATGAGCGGTGGCAATTTCCTCGTCTACCAGCGCCTCGATGTCCTCGTCGTAGATTTGCTTCTTCTTGTCCGCCAGCGCCTTGAACCGAACGAAGGCATCTTCAAGCTGGTTGCCGGCCAACTCATAGCCGAGCTCTTCGAGCTTGTGGACGAAGGCGTGCCGGCCGGAATGCTTGCCCATCACCAGCGAGGTCTGTTTCACGCCTACCGATTCGGGCGTCATGATCTCGTAGGTCTGTGCGTTCTTGAGCATGCCGTCCTGGTGGATTCCGCTCTCATGCGCGAAGGCATTCCGCCCGACGATTGCCTTGTTGTACTGCACCGGGAACGATGTCGCTGCCGCAACAAGCTTGGAAGCGCGCGTCAACATCGTCGTCTCGATACCGGTCCAGAACGGCAGCACATCGTTCCGCACGTGCATAGCCATCACAACTTCTTCCAGTGCGGCGTTGCCGGCGCGCTCTCCGATGCCGTTGATGGTGCATTCGATCTGGCGCGCGCCCGCCTTAACGCCAGACAGCGAGTTCGCCACCGCCATGCCGAGGTCATTGTGGCAATGGGTGGAAAAACGCGCCTTATCTGAGTTAGGCACGCGTTCGCGCACCATCTTGAACAGGTCAAAATATTCCTCGGGCGTCGAGTAGCCGACGGTATCGGGAATATTGATGGTGGTGGCACCGGCATTGATCGCGGCCTCGACGCAGCGGCAGAGGAAATCATGCTCGGTACGGGTCCCATCCTCGCTCGACCATTCCACGTCGTCGGTATGCCCGCGCGCGCGCGTGACCTGCGCGATCACCATCTCGTAGACTTCGTGCGGCTCCTTCTGGAGCTTGTATTTCATGTGCACCGGCGAAGTGGAGAGGAAGGTATGGATGCGCTTGCGCCTGGCCGGCCTGATCGCCTCGGCACAACGATCGATGTCTTTGAAGGCGGCGCGCGAGAGACCGCAGATCACCGCGTTCTTCGAACGCTGTGCGATCTCGTGCACGGCGGCGAAATCACCTTCGGACGCGATCGGAAAACCGGCTTCGATGATGTCCACGCCCATCACGTCGAGGAGTTCGGCGACTTCGAGCTTTTCCTCATGCGTCATGGTCGCGCCGGGGCACTGTTCGCCGTCGCGCAAGGTAGTGTCGAAGATAACGACGCGGTCCTTCTCGGACTTGGTCTGGGTAGCCATGTAATGCGATCCTTCTCGTCGATTGCGCCGCCGACGGGCGCTCTTAAGGGTTCTCCGCCAGATCCCCCGAGTGCCCAGGCGCAAACTGCCCAGCCGGCCCTCAGGGGCGGATAAGGAGAAGGAGCGTGCCCAGAATTAGGGAGGCTGCGGCGCCGGCGTTTCCTGCCGTCCGCTCGATCGCGCAGTTGGTCTGCAGCGTCGACATGGCTTCTTGGCTCTTCCCTTCGTCCCGCCGGTTAATCTGGCGGAGCCCGGTAAAGCCCGCGTTAACCGCTCGGTGAGGGCCTTGTCTACCGGAAACGGGCCAGTCAGATCAAGGACCGGAATAGGTCAATTTGGCTGTCTGGTCTGCAGCGATCGCGAGCACTATTTCAGCGTCGCGAAAATGTGCGGCAATCAAATCAAAAGCGTCTGGCTGCGCCAGACCATCTTCGTGCCGGTATTCTTCGCGCTGCTGCTCGCGCCGGCCTGGTCGTTGAATTACTGGCAGGCCTGGGTGTACGGAATCGTCTTTTTCGTCACACGGCTCGTTCCTGGGATCTGGTAACAGTGGAAATTCGCCTATTCCGCCTTGAGCGCCTTGCCGGCATCTTCCAGCGCCTTGAGCGCCTTGCCTTCGATCTTGGGAAAATCGAGTCCGAGGGCTTGCAGCTCCTGGACTAGCACGCCCGCGACGACCATGCGCGTGAACCACTTGTGGTCTGCGGGTACCACGAACCAGGGAGCCTCCGGCCGGCTGGTTTCCCGGATCATCTCCTCATAGGCGTGCTGGTATTTGTCCCAGAGCTTGCGCTCATCGACGTCGCCCATCGAAAACTTCCAGCGCTTTGCTGGCTCCTCGATGCGATCGAGAAATCGCTTGCGCTGTTCCTCTTTCGAGACATGCAGAAAGAATTTCAGGACCAGCGTTCCATTGCGCGCGAGATGGCGCTCGAACGCGCAGATGTCGTCGAAACGCTGCTGCCAGATTTCCTTGCCGGCGCGCAGCGCGGGCAATTTCTGGCGTTCAAGCAATTCCGGGTGCACGCGTACCACGAGGACTTCCTCATAGTAGGAACGATTGAAAATACCGATGCGTCCCCGCTGGGGCAGATGCCGTGCCGCACGCCAGAGGAAATTATGGTCGAGCTCTTCCACGCTCGGCCGCTTGAACGAATGCACCTCAACGCCTTGCGGATTGAGCCCCACCATTACGTGCTTGATCAGGCTGTCCTTGCCGGCGGCGTCCATGGCCTGAAGGACGATCAGCACCGACCAGCGGTCGGTCGCGTAGAGTTTCTCCTGCAGTCCCGTGAGCAGCGAGACCCCCTGTTCGAGCATCGCTTTTGCTTCCGTCTTGTCTGCGGTCAAGCCCGAACATTCTGCCGCGTCGCAGTCCGCCAGGCGGAACTTTGCCGGCGTATCGACACGAAAGCGTCTGGCGATGCTGCCCAGAGTCATGTTTCAAGTTCTCGCACGCCTGTTGCGTCCGAATCGACCCATTGTCAAACCGGCAGGTGGTCGTCACCGCAAGCGCGGCTATGCCCTCGCCGGTTTTAACGCCTTTGCGGCAAAGCGCGAGGCGAGAAACGCTGTCACGAACCGCGGCATGGCCGGATCGAAATCGCCTGGGCCGAAGACAATTCGGATATCGGAAAGTTCCGGTTTCTTCTCGCGCGCGAGATGGGCAAGAATTCGCTTGCGCAAGGTCGCGGCATTTTCCTGCGCACGCAGAACCTTTAGCTGCGCGATCTGCGGGCCGTCGACAACCATGGTCCAGCCCGGTTCGGCCTTGAACGTGGCCGCATCAAGCCCCGTCTCTTCCTTGAGTTCACGCCGGACGCTCGCTTCGAGATCAACCTCGTCTCCGACGACGTCGTCCGGATCCGGCGTGCCGCAGGGAAAATAGATCCGTCCTGCGTTGAACGTGTGCGGGCCCATGACGCCGAGAAGAAAGCCTTCATCGGACGTCTCGATCGCCGCAGCGCTGAAGCAGTCGCGCACGGCTGCCGGCGGGCGCCCCCAATGCCGCCAGGCAGCAAAGCTTGCGTAATCCGTTTCAAGATATTTGCCACGCAGGGTCCCGCGTTCGACCGTGTGTTGATGCATCAGCAGCACGCGTCCATTCCAAAGCGATGGCTTCTCGCGCCGGAGAGCCTCGAACCAGGCGTCGATCTCGGCGCGGTGGTCGCTGGCATAACGCCATGGCTTCGGGGCGAAAGACAGCGCCAGCCGGTCGATATGAAACACCGACGGCACAGTCGTAGGGGCCGCTGGTTCCGCCGCGTGCGACACGCGCGTCTCATCGGCCGCGGCCTGGACTTCCTCGTCGTGGATAATCGACGGCGCATCCATGGGGCCAAGCTCATCCGCCTCGAAGACGCGGCTCGGCGCAACGATCTCCTCCTGCGCCGCGATCAGCTGGATCTCTCGTGCGCCGCTTTCCGCGGTAATCGCCAGGATGCCGAAGATGCTAGAGGCCGCGCGCGACAGCGCCTTGCCGATATTTCCGTGCCGCAGATAGTGAGCAAAGAACATCGCGGCCACAGCATCGCCCGCGCCGTTGATGGCGAGCGGCAGTTTCGGGGTACGCACCAGGAAGCAACCGGTCTCATCGGAAGCGAGCATGTCAATGCAATCCAACGGGGTCTCGTCAGTGTGAAGCGAGGTGACCAGAATCGCGCGCGGGCCGAGGTCATGGACCGATTTGACCGCTTCGCGCGCGCCGCGCAGCGTCCTGGTCTCGCGGCCGCCGAGGTAATCAAGTTCGAACTGATTGGGCGTGACGACATCGGCCGCGGCCACGGCCTTGTTACGCATGAATTCCGGGATACCTTCGCGCACGAAAATGCCGCGCCCGATATCGCCGATCACCGGGTCGCAGCAATATTTTGCGCCCGGATTGGCGCGCCTGACGGTCGCAACCGCATCGAGGATGGCCGCACCGGTTTCGGCCGATCCCATGTATCCGGAAAGAACGCCATCGCATTCGGCAAGGACGTCGCGTGCGGCAATACCGGCCATCACTTCGCCGATGATACCGGCGTCAAAAACGCGCCCCTTCCAGCTGCCGTAGCCTGTGTGATTGGAGAACTGCACCGTGTGGATCGGCCAGACCTCCACGCCCATCCGCTGCAGCGGAAATGTCGCGGCGGCATTGCCGACATGGCCGTACGCCACGTGCGACTGGATGGAAAGGATATTCATGATCAAACAATAGCACGGCGGGAGATTCGCCGCCGTGCAAATGCTTGGGCGTGTGCCCCTTACCTCGTTGCGCCCGCCCTGTACCGGGCATCAAATGTTAACACTACCTCAACCCAATGGCGTCAATGCCCCGGACATAGGCGTGCGAAGCACGCCGTCCTTCGAGCGGCAGCCCGGCCATGACACAGAGTATGCAGCGACGCCTTCGCATGCATCGCTCGTCCCCGCGGAAACGGTACTCCAGGGAAGCCGCGTCCGCCTACTTCATGCCCATTTTCTTGTTGGCGGCTTCGACAAAGCTGTTCGTGTAGGTCTTCGAGAGATCGATATTCGCCTTGGCCACGTCGGGCGAAGACTGGCTGAACACCGCCAGCACCGCCGCTGCGCCTTTAGGATCCATCCGGCCGTCCTGCGAATACATCGCCAGCGTATTCTTCAGCGCGGCGACATAGAGGGCCTTGTCCTTGCCGACGAGATTGGCCGGCATCTTGTCGGCGATCTCCTCTGGCGTGTGCGTGCGGATCCATTTGAGCGTATTGACGATGGCGTTCGTCATGCCCTGCACTTCCTTCGGATGTGCCGCGACCCACTCTGCCTTGGTGTAAAGCGCGCCGCCCGGATATTCGCCACCGAAGACGGACAGCGTGTCCTTCTGCGAGCGCGTGTCTCTCAGGATCTTCAGGTTCTTGTCGGCGCCCTGGAGGATGGTCACCGCCGGATCGAGCATGATCGCCGCGTCGACCGTGCCCTGCTGCATGGCTGCAACAGCGGTTGCACCGAGCCCGACGCCGATGACAGCGACGGAATTCGGATCAATGCCATTTTTCTTGAGGATATATTTCAAAAAGAAATCGGTGGAGGAGCCGGGCGCGCTGACCCCGACCTTCTTGTTGGCGAGATCCTTGACCGAATTGATCTCGGCGGAATGTTTTGGCGATACCACCAGGGCAAAACCGGGGAAGCGGTC